>NZ_CP026721.1:1200000-1800000 GCF_004117075.1 Fervidobacterium changbaicum | reverse complement strand
TCGAATGAGAGTGCAAAATCGTGAATTTCCGAAAGGGCGTTGAGAACGGCGTTGCCGATAACCCTCGGGATGTTTCGCGATGTCTTAGGACCACTGTACTCGCCGTAGAACTCCTCTTCACCGTGTTCTATCGTGACCGTTACGCGGATGTTTCGCTCGTCTACGTGCTCGACCTTTAGGTTTGAAATTTGGTAAGGAAGGACTTTTTGTGTCTTCACATCCGATTCGACCTGGGCTATCGAGATGATTTTTCTGTCGAGCCTGATGCCTGTGCTTGCAAGGACAACGGTTTCAATGTCCCTGACAAGCTGTTTTGGACTTTTATCGCTCGTCGTGATCACGTGAATTTCGTGCAATCCTGCTCCGTCTCCCACAACTTTAACCGCTTTTACACCGGGAACTTTAGATATCAACTCTTCGATTTTGACAGCATCTACCACCGGCATGTTATACCCCCCATTCTGGGACAGTGAGCTTTTTCGCTCTGATTGAATTATACCACACGCTTTCTGAAAAGGTGCCAGTTTTTTTCGGTTCTATGATAAGAGTTTATCAACACTTGCTATTTTCGATGGAAATTGCTAAACTTGTTTTAGAAAATAGGAAGTCCAAGGGGAGGCGAAAGGATGGCAAGGTTGATCTACGGGACTGCGTACGACGGAATGATTAGGTTTTCAGTCACCGATTCAAAGGATGTTGTTCAGGAGTTGAGGGAAAGACACAAGCTATCGTACCTTCCCACTGTGGTGCTTGGAAGGTTGATAAGCGCTTCGATGTTGGTCATCCCGTGGCTTGGAGAAAGAGAGACTATCACGTTCGTTATCAGTGGCAACGGACCGGCAGGAACCGTGGTCGCACAATCGACCTGGAAAGGGACGGTTAGGGGGTATATAACGAATACGTCGTTTGAGTTGGAAAGGAACGAATTTGGAAAGTTCGATGTGAAGAGTGCTATCGGTGGCGGAGACCTCACTGTTGTGAGGGATGTGGGGCTTAAGACGCCATTTGTTTCAAAAGTACCCATTGTTTCAGGTGAGATAGCGGAAGATGTTGCGTATTATTATACAAAATCCGAGCAAATTCCATCTGCATTCGCTCTTGGTGTGTTGATGGACAAGGAAGGTGTCGCAAAGGCAGGTGGATTGGCTGTTCAGATCTTGGATAGAAGTATACCAGAACAGGTAATATCCGGTATCGAAGGAAGGCTCAACAGTTTTGCGATTACGAATTTCTTAGGAGAAAAGAGTTTAGAAGAGATCGCTAAACACGTGCTTGGAACGGAGAAGTTGTTGCTTGAAGAGATGAACGTTGTGTTTCAGTGCCTTTGTAGTAGGGAAAAGGCTTTTGAGTCTCTCAAGGTTTTAGACCTCAGCGATTTGGATGAGATGCTCGGGGAAGGTAAAGCGGAAGTGACGTGTAAGTGGTGTTCAACAACTTATACATTCGGGCCAGATGAGATTAAGATGGCGATCGAGGAAAAGAAGAAAATAGAAAGCCAAGAGAGTTAAAAGATTGAATCGGCAGGGTTGAACCCTGCCGATTTTTTATTTTTGCTGTTCGCTTTGTACTACCGCATCCAAGATTGTCTTTAGTAATTCAACTGCCTCTTTTTCCTTTCCAATAACGAAGAGTTCCATCGCTTGTTTAACTATTGTTTCTATCTGGTCGGATGTTAGTGAGATTTCGGTGTATCTGACACGAGAGATCTTGGGATGGTCGGTTGGTTCCGGGATTTCGAATTCGTAAAATAGTTCTTCTTCAAACTTTTCTCCGGGCACTGCTCCTGTGTAGACAACCGGTATGTCCGGTTTTCCCATGAGTTTCGCCAGCGTTTTTGCTACTTTCTCAACGGGGATCTGTTCACCCATGTCCAGTACGTAGAGTTCCCTGCTGTTTGAAAAGGCACCGGATTGTATGACCAAGGAGACAGCTTCTGGGATGCTCATCCAGTAGCGCTTCATCCTTGGATCAGTTATGGTCAAAGGACCGCCTTTTTCGATTTGCTTTTTGAATTTCCAAAGCACGCTTCCGCGACTACCTATGACGTTCCCAAACCGTACGATTGAAATACGTGTAGTGCACGTTTTGGGAATGGTAAGAAGGTAAAGTTCCGCAATCCGTTTGCTCAGGCCCATGTACGATGTAGGATGGACCGCTTTGTCCGTCGAGATGAAGACGAACCGTTCAACGTTGTGTATACACGCAAGTTTCGCTAGGTTTATCGTTCCTAATGTGTTGACTCTAAGTGCTTCGTAAAGGTTCGTCTGCATGAAGAATACATGTTTGTGGGCAGCAGAATGGAAGACGATGTCTGGTTTGTGGTTTGAAAAGACTTGGTCCATCAATTTTTCATCTGTTACGTCGGCTATTACGGGGATTAAGTCAAGATTTTGGGCTTTTTCTTTGAGTTCGTTGTATATTTCGTATATACTGTTTTCACCACGCCCCAGAAGAATTAAACCTTTTGGTGAGAAGTTAGAAACCTGCCTTGCGATTTCCGAACCGATGCTTCCGCCAGCACCTGTAACTAAGACTGTTTTGCCTGATATATAACCACTTATTGAACGCAGGTCAACCGTTACAGGCTCTCTTCCGATGATGTCTTGGATGGAGATCTCCCTCAGGTCCTCAATCGTCGGTTCTCTGTCCAAAAGTTGAGATATCGGAGGGAAGGTCTTCAACGTCACACCTTTCTCAACAACTTTATCTGAAATTCGCGCTATGAGTTCTTTTGATGCTGAAGGAATCGCTATCAGTATTTCATCGAGTTCAAGTTTATCGATGAATTTGTCTATTTGCTCTATGGTACCCACTACTTTCACGTTGGCTATCGTCTTGTGCAATTTTGAAGGGTCGTCGTCAAAGAAGGCAAGTACATGTCCGTAGTTGGTGCGCTTGATTTCGTTGAGTAAAATAACACCGGCGTCCCCTGCACCAACTATCGCAATCCGCTTGCCGGATGCCTTTCGAATGCTCAACAAGAATTGGTACGTGGTCCTTGCGCTGAAGAGCAAAAAGTACCCACCAAGGAATGTAAGCATACCAACGGACCTGGGTAGCACGGCAATCCTCGTGAAGTGGATGAACAACACAGTGGAAGCGTAGCCTATGAAAAGCCCTCTGAGAAGCTTTAAGAATTCAACCGGCTGAGCGTAGCGCCAAACGATTTGGTAAGTGCCGTTCAACAGGTTGGAAAGCGATGTGAATAGGATCAATAACAGAACACCAGATGCGTACTTGCGCATCTCTGCGAAATCGAATCCGAATCTGACAAAGAGCGCAACAGCACCTGAAAGAAAAAGTAGAGCAGTATCTATCAAAAAGAGCCAAAAGTTCCTTGAGATTTTTAGAAAGTGGGGACGCTTCGGATGATTTGATCGCCTAATTTCAGCTCCAGTACCTGATTTTTCTGGCTGCTCCATTCTCAAATTTCAGGTGCACCTCCGGGGACGTACTTAATCTTTGCTCCGAGTTTCGCGAATTTCTCAATAACGTTTTCATAGCCTCGGAATATGTGTTCAACTTGTGTAACTTCGGTCGTTCCTTCCGCTGCAAGACCTGCAATCACAAGTGCTGCGGTTGCCCTTAGGTCTGTGCCCATAACGGTTGTTCCTTCCAGCTTGGGAACACCGTTTATAAAGACCGTGTTGTCTTTTATTCTCATATCTGCTCCCATTCTGACAAGTTCGCCAACGTGTGCAAAGCGTGTTTTGAACACGTTTTCCGTAACGGTGCTCGTACCATCTGCAAGTGCAAGATATACGATTATTTGCGGTTGTAGGTCTGTCGGAAAGCCTGGGTAAGGCAGTACGTTGATGTCACATCCTTTCCAACGGTTCCATGACCTCACTTCAACGTAGTCTGGACCCTTTTTCACGACCGCACCAGTTCTCTCAAGGACAAACCAGAGTGCATCAAGATGTTCTGGATTGACGTTTTTGATCAACCCTTCTCCACGTGTGGCAAGCAGAGCAATAGCGTATGTGCCCGCCTCAATTCTGTCTGGTATGACCGTGTGCTCGCAACCGTGTAAGTTCTTGACACCTTCAACAACTATCCTACTTGTCCCGGCTCCTGAAACCTTCGCACCCATTTTGTTAAGTAAGTTCTGCAAATCCACTATCTCCGGTTCCATCGCGGCGTTTTCAATTATTGTGGTACCGGGCAGTATCGACGCTGTGCTCATTATGTGCTCGGTGGCACCGACACTTGGGAATGGTAGATAAACGGTTACTCCATCTTGTTTTGTACCTCTTTTGGCAAGTATTTCACCGTGATCGTACGTAATATCAAAACCCAGTCTTTTAAGACCTTCGATGTGGAAATCCACAGGTCGCACACCTATTGCACAACCACCAGGAAGTGGAGTGCTCGCCTCACCCATGAGTGCGGCGATGGGACCAAGGACGTTGAACGATGCTCTCATTTTCCTTACTAAATCATAAGGCACGTGCGTTTGGACTATTGGACCAGATATGTGAACGGTGTTTTTGTCTTTTTCAAACACCACTTTTTTTCCTGTGGTTCTTAAGATATCTATCATTGTTTCAACATCTGAAAGGACCGGTACTTTATGAAGAGTGACTTCCTCTTCTGTTAATAGTGCGGCAGCTAACAGAGGAAGTGCTGAATTTTTCGCCCCGGAAATTTCCACTTCACCTGTTAACTGCGACCTCTCGACGATTATTGAACCCATTGGGCAAGTCTCCTTTCTAAATCTAATATGAACTACTGAGCTTATTGAACCATCTTTACGAGCTCTTCAAGATTTGTCGAATCGTCAGGATATGCTGCAAACTTTACAGCAGCGTCGATGTTGTGCAATGCGAGCGCATTCTCTATGCGCTCTTTCACTTTTAGTGCGTTATCTTTCGTAATCTCAGTTAGCAAGACTATGAACTGGTCTTCAGCGGACCGTCCAACGCTATCAAGCGGCACTCTGACAAGCTCTTTTAGTAACTTTCCTATGCTCAGTAAAACGCGTTCTTTTTCCATTTGCTCAAGTTTGTCGAAGTTATTTATAGTGATTGTTAGTAGCGAGTATCCGAAGCTTTCTTCGAACGCCTTCTGGTGGTAGTAGGATATGAGTTTTAAAATGTGCTCATGTGAGTAGACCCTTGTCAGAGGGTCTATCATACGTCTTGTTCCCACATCTTTGATGAAATCGTCGAAGACTTCGAATTGTTTCTTCATTATTGAAGAGTACTCGTTCAAGAGCATCTCAAGTTCAGATTCGCGCATTTTAAGTCTTGAGACTTCGTCTTCTAATTCACGTACTTTTTGGATGAGCTCTTCTTTTGTAAGTTCGTTGTAGTCCCTGTTTCTTGTGTTTTCCATGTTGCTCCCCCCTGTTGTAAGGTGATGCTGTTAACTAAAAGTATTGAAAATTTCCAAAAACCGTATTATCTTCTTATTAGTGGAACACCCCCCACCATCAATTCTGATGCTGTTAACTAAAAGTATTGAAAATTTCCAAAAACCGTATTATCTTCTTATTAGTGGAACACCCCCCACCATCAATTCTCACAAAAAGGAGGTACTCCACTATGCAAAATTCTGTAGTCTCTTGCCCCAAATGCGGCTCTACCAACATCTACAAAAACGGTCATGATAAGTACGGTAACCAACAATACTTTTGCAAAGACTGTAAGCGCACTTTCAGACTTGTTCATTCAAAAAAACACAAGCTCTTCTCTTTCCCTTATCCTAAATGCCCTGTCTGTGGAAAAACTATGCAAATCCACAAAATCAAAAAAGCCTTCGTTAAGTTCCGTTGCCGTTCTTGCCATACCAGAGACGAAATCCCAACTAACTTACCTCAATTTGTCCCTCTTCCTTTCGACTCTTTCAAGTTCTTCCGCTTCCCTATCTTTATTGTCCTTAAAGCCTTCGTCCTTTATTTCAAAGCTGTGTCCTTGCGTTCCATCAGAGACTCACTTAATATCAAAGTCTCTCATGTCGCTATCTACAAGTGGATCCTTAAGTTGTCTTGTTTCTTTTCCATCCTCGTTCCTGTAGATGCTTTCAAAGTCCATGGTGATGAAACTGTCGTTTTGTTTAAATCCAAAAAGTACTACGTTTGGTTCTTAGTTGAGCACGATTCGAATCTTATTGTTGCTTGGCATGTATCCAAATATCGCGATATGGGTCAAGTGAAGATATTGTTAGAGAAGTTCTTTGGTAACAACGAAAGAACAATCGAACTAATTACAGATGGACTTGGTGCATATGGTGCAGTGAAGATACTATACAAGAATATCAATCATATTGTTGTGAGACTTGGGCAAAACAATCAATGTGAATCGAAGTTTTCGTTATTCCAAGACTTTGTACGAGCCAAGCGTGGATTTAAGAATATTGACAATCTTCCAATGTACGTAAACAGTTTTTGTGTAGTGAGAAATCTCTTGAAACTGAATGGCAATGATATTGCGCGTGTTATGAGTGTTCTATTGTCTTCCATCACTACAAGTTAACAGCATCTGTAAGGTGATGCTGTTAACTAAAAGTATTGAAAATTTCCAAAAACCGTATTATCTTCTTATTAGTGGAACACCCCCCACCATCAATTCTCACAAAAAGGAGGTACTCCACTATGCAAAATTCTGTAGTCTCTTGCCCCAAATGCGGCTCTACCAACATCTACAAAAACGGTCATGATAAGTACGGTAACCAACAATACTTTTGCAAAGACTGTAAGCGCACTTTCAGACTTGTTCATTCAAAAAAACACAAGCTCTTCTCTTTCCCTTATCCTAAATGCCCTGTCTGTGGAAAAACTATGCAAATCCACAAAATCAAAAAAGCCTTCGTTAAGTTCCGTTGCCGTTCTTGCCATACCAGAGACGAAATCCCAACTAACTTACCTCAATTTGTCCCTCTTCCTTTCGACTCTTTCAAGTTCTTCCGCTTCCCTATCTTTATTGTCCTTAAAGCCTTCGTCCTTTATTTCAAAGCTGTGTCCTTGCGTTCCATCAGAGACTCACTTAATATCAAAGTCTCTCATGTCGCTATCTACAAGTGGATCCTTAAGTTGTCTTGTTTCTTTTCCATCCTCGTTCCTGTAGATGCTTTCAAAGTCCATGGTGATGAAACTGTCGTTTTGTTTAAATCCAAAAAGTACTACGTTTGGTTCTTAGTTGAGCACGATTCGAATCTTATTGTTGCTTGGCATGTATCCAAATATCGCGATATGGGTCAAGTGAAGATATTGTTAGAGAAGTTCTTTGGTAACAACGAAAGAACAATCGAACTAATTACAGATGGACTTGGTGCATATGGTGCAGTGAAGATACTATACAAGAATATCAATCATATTGTTGTGAGACTTGGGCAAAACAATCAATGTGAATCGAAGTTTTCGTTATTCCAAGACTTTGTACGAGCCAAGCGTGGATTTAAGAATATTGACAATCTTCCAATGTACGTGAACAGCTTTTGTGTAGTGAGAAATCTCTTGAAACTGAACAACAATGATATTGCGCGTGTTATCTGTGTTCTATTGTCTTCCATCACTACAAGTTAACAGGATCTGTAAGGTTCAAACTGAGTTGTTTCAAATTTCATTTATTCCGAATTTTCTGGATTAGCTATATCTGTCTCGTAGTTTTCAAGTAAGATAACCTTCTTTGAAACCTTAGGAATGTTTATTTCGAATCTTCCGTTTTCGTAGTAGCCTAGATTTAGGTCATAGTTTTTTAAGAGTTTACCGTATGGAAGATATTCGGACATGTAGACTTTACCTTGTAGTTTTTCTGTCGATATGTTTGGATCCGGAATTGTGATTTTATAATCTTTGTAGTATCCGATAACTGTTAAGTCTGTTGCCTGGACGGTTACAGGGAATTCCGATTCCCACCACTTTGAAACGTATCCTACGTCTCCTGTCTTTTCGACAAAACCAACGAGCTGGCCCTTTTCGTTTAAAATCAATCCCTTTTTCCTGAGATTTCGAACGTAGTATCCTTTTAAATCTTCGCTTAGTACTACAAACTCGTCCGGTTTTACATCGGAAAAGAGTTTTATGTTCTGAATAATTATGTATTTTTCAAAATAATCTTCAAGAAAGGCCTTTGCACTGAAAAGCGGTGATGCAATCGCCGAGAGTATTGAATGCAATGAACGTGATATGCTGTTGTTTGTGAATACATCAAGAAAAAAGATTGTCAACAAGATGATGAAAACTAAAGACACATAGTTGATTTTCATTCTACACTCTTCAGCCTCGCCAGTATGTCGATTTTGTCAAGTACCAACCCTGCACCTTTTGCCACACAGCTAAGCGGGTCGTCTGCTTGATAGACCTTTATGCCCGTCTCTTTTGACAAAAGTTCAGCCATGCCCCTAAGTAAGGAACCACCACCAGAAATAACGATTCCTCTTTCGGTGATATCTGCAACAAGTTCTGGAGGCGTCTTTTCAAGTGTTAGCTTCGCTGTTTCAACTATCTGCATAGCCGTTGGACGAATCGCTTCTCTGATCTCGCCTCCAGTCAGTATCAGTCTCTTCGGTAGCCCTGACGACAATTCAATTCCAACAATTTCAGTCTGGAGCTCGTCGAATTCTTTGAGTGGGTACACGTTTCCGATCTCTATCTTCACTCGTTCGGCCGTTCTCTCGCCTATCGTGACCCTGTATATTTCCCTAACGTACTGTATTATCGCTTCGTCAAATTCATCACCAGCAATTCTTGTCGATGTAGCGGTGACTATGGAACCAAGCGAAATAACCGCAGCTTCGGTCGTTCCACCACCGATATCTATTATCATGCTACCCTGAGGTTCTTCAACCGGAAGCCCGGCACCCAATGCACTGGCCATAGGTTCTTCTATGAGGAAGACTTTCTTGGCTCCCGCTTCTTTTCCAGCTGTGAGCAGTGCACGGCTTTCGACTTCGGTCACACCGTACGGAACGCCTATGACTACTCTTGGGCGGAAGAATGAGAACTTTTCCTGCGCTTTGTTTATGAAGTACGTAAGCATGGCAAGTGCTACGTCGTAGTCTGCGATGACGCCGTCTTTTAGTGGCCTTATCGCTTGGATGTAAGACGGTGTTTTGCCAAGCATCTTCTTGGCTTCGGCTCCGACCTTTATTATTTCGTTTGTCTCGACGTTGATTGCGATGACGGATGGTTCGTTAATTACTATACCCTTGCCACGTACGTAGACAAGTGTGTTAGCCGTTCCAAGGTCTATTCCCAGATCCGACCTAGCAAACATCACTGCACTTCCTTTCTTATTATCTTTTCAAATGTTTCTATTGCTTCCGGGATGTTCTGAGCAATCTTTCCTCCTGCTTGTGCGAACGTCGGACTTCCGCCTCCACCACCACCGAGGATTTTGGCCACGACTTTCGCGATGTTTCCAGCATGGTACTCAGTGGTCAGCTCTTTTGGAACTTTTACAGTGAAGACGACCTTTTCACCGAGTTTGGAGATGAGTAACACCAAACCTTTGATTTTTTCAGAAACTTCGTCTGTAAGCTCTTTCAAAACCTCAGGGTCGATCTCTTCAAGAGTACTAGCCACGTAGTTCACGTTGTTCCAAGTTTTTACGTTGCTCGCGATAGCATCTGGGTTAACAAGGCGTTTTTTCAAGTTTGCAAGTTCGCGCTCTAGTGTCTTTTTCTCTTCTATGAGTCTTTCAACTTTCAAAAGAAGTTCACTAACTGGGGCTTCGAGTTTTTCTTTGAGGCTGTCCAATATCTCATCTTGCCTGCGTACGTATGCAAGTGAACTGAAGCCCGTTATCGCTTCTATCCTTCTAACACCTGCACTTACTGCGCTTTCTGACACTATTTTGAACAAACCGATTTCGCCCGTGTTCTTGACATGGGTTCCACCACAGAGTTCTTCGCTGAAGTCACCAACTTTTACAACCCTTACGTAATCTCCGTACTTTTCCTCAAAGAGCGCAATTGCACCTTCTTTGACCGCTTCATCGTAGCTCTTTACTTCGGTAACAACAGGAATCGCGCTGAGTATGACTTCGTTTACTAGGTTTTCTATTTCCTGTATCTGCTCTTTCGTGAGTGCTTGGTAGTGGGTGAAGTCAAATCTCAGTCTTTCGGGTTCTACAAGTGAACCAGCTTGGCGCACATGGTTGCCCAGTACTCTTCTCAGTGCAGCATGGAGTAAGTGTGTGGCTGTGTGGTTTTTCATCGTCCATTTTCTAATTGGGGCGACTTTTGAAAGTACTTTCGTTCCAACGCTGAGTTTTCCTGTTAGTTTTCCTCTGTGAACAATTATACCTTCTACTGGGTTGTAGACGTACTCAACTTCGAATTTTCCATGCTCCCATGTAATTGTTCCTTTATCTGAAACTTGGCCACCCTTTTCCGCATAGAACGGCGTGACGTCCAAGACAATTTCGCACAGGATCGGTTCTGAAGATTCTACGTTATCAACGAATTCACCATCTTTTTTGATCTTCAGCACGGTACCTTCAGATTCCATCGTGTCGTAACCTACAAATACGGTCTCTACGTCGAGTGTTTCGTATCCGGTTTTTTGTGCAAATTCGACTTCGCCCTGCGCTTTTCTTGACCTTTCGCGTTGCTGCTCAAGGTATGCTTCAAAGCCTTTTTCGTCGAGTTCGTAGTTGTTTTCTTGGGCTATGTCGCGCAGTATGTCTATCGGGAATCCGTACGTGTCATACAGTTTGAATGCATCCTCCGCGGTTATCTTACCCTTTGTTTCGATGATCTTCTGGACAAGTTCGAGACCTCTTGAGAGGTTGGAGATGAACTTAAGTTCTTCTGCTTTGACTATGTTTTCAACAAAGCTGCGTTTTTCTAAGATCTCGGGATAGATATGGCCCATCTTCTGAACAACGCTTTCAACTATCTTGTAGAGGAATGGCTCTTTTGCACCAAGCAATACCCCGTGTCTTAAAGCTCGTCTCAGCACGCGTCTTAAAACGTAGCCTCTTCCCTCGTTAGACGGAAGGACTCCATCGGCTATCATGAACGTGACCGCTCGTACGTGGTCGGCGATAACTCTTATCGAAACGTCCTTTTTTGGATCTTCTTTGTATTTGACACTGAGCACGTTTTGGATTCTTTCGATGATCGGTGCAAAGAGGTCTGTATCGAAGTTCCAGAGCACTCCTTGCATCATCGCTGATATTCTTTCAAGACCTGCTCCGGTGTCTATGTTCTTTCTTGGAAGTGGGTGCAATTTGCCTTCTTCGTCTTGATAGAATTCGGTAAAAACTAAATTCCAAATCTCGATGAATCTGCCATCGGTGTTGGCTGGGGTTGGAATACCCCCATCCTTGACCGGTACTTCAAGGCCTGTGTCGTAATGGATTTCAGAACACGGACCACACGGACCTGTTGGACCAGCTGGACCCCAGAAGTTGTCTTCTTTTCCCATTCTAATTATCTTGTGCTCAGGGATACCGATGGCTCTCCAGATCTCAAAGGCTTCATCATCGTACTCGTAAATCGTTACCCACAGTTTTTCTTCTGGCATTTCAAGTACTTTTGTGACAAATTCCCAAGCCCATTCGATCGCTTCTTTTTTGAAGTAGTCGCCGAAGGAAAAGTTACCGAGCATTTCAAAAAAGGTGTGGTGCCTCGGTGTTCTACCAACGTTCTCTATGTCGTTCGTTCGAACACATTTTTGGCAGGTTGTAACCCGTGTGTACACAGGCTCAACCTTACCCCAAAAGATGGGTTTAAAAGGCACCATACCTGCAACGGTAAACATGAGTTGCGGGTCATCAGGTATAAGCGAAGCACTCGGCAATCGTTTGTGCCCCTTGCTCTCAAAAAAAGATAAAAACGCTTCTCTTATTTCATCACTGGTCATGTATTTCATTAACCTTAGCACCTCCGCTCCAGACTATTTTGCAAAATTAGTAGAATAGGTTAAGAACAATGTAAATAACAGGTGTTATGAACAACAATCCATCGATTCTATCGAGCATGCCACCGTGGCCTGGCATGAGATTTCCCATATGCTTAACTCCGTAGTGCCTTTTTATCGACGATTCAAAAATGTCACCGAACGTGTCAAAGACACCGGTTATAACGGCCAAAGCAAGTGCCAGTAGTGGATTCATATGTATATTCGACTTAAGGACAGTGTTTGTAACAAATTGGTATATCAATATGTAGACGAACGTTCCAAATATACCACCGTAGAAACCTTCCCAGCTTTTGTTGGGGCTGTAATAGCTGCCGAATTTGTGCTTGCCCATCGTCATACCAAATGCGTAAGCAAAGCTGTCGTAAGACCAGGAAAGTGTGAGCGTAAGCAAAGACATCGCTGCACCGTACTTCGCGTACAATGGGATAAAGAACGAAAGTAAGAAGCTTATGTAAAGCAATGCCACCGAGTAAGCAAAGTACACTTCTGTTATTATCTCTCTGTTTTTCACCCTACTGAGTGCAAATACTGAACCCACTATGAAGACAACGGCTAACAGTTCCATCGGGTTGTTGGGGAACGCGGCACCGTAAAGAACTGGGTAAGTTGTTACCAATGCTGTGTAGATTATTGATAGCCACGGATCATGTTTTTTCAACGTTGTGAAAAAAAACTCACCAGAGCTGATCAAGACGATAGTTGCAACAAGTCCAACTAAGCTGGGATAGGAGACAAAACAAAATACGACAAAAGGAGCAACTATAAAAGCACTTATTACCCGTTGGATAGTTTCTCTCTTCAGTGAGTTATCCCCAACTGAATTTTTGCCTGTGCCTTGGTCTTGCATATTAACCCTTTATCCCCCCAAAGCGTCTTTCACGACGCTTGTAAGATTCGATCGCTTTGTCAAGTTCCTGTTCAGTGAATTCTGGCCATAGTAGGTCGCTAAAGTATAGCTCGCTGTACGCACCCTGCCATATCAAAAAGTTGCTGAGTCTCATTTCACCAGAAGTTCTGACTATAAGGTCTGGGTCAGGGATGTCCGGTGCGTAAAGGTGCTGTCTAATGGTCTCGTCGGTTATATCCTCAGGATTAATTCCAGCTGCTACTATCTTCTTCACAGCATCCACCATTTCCGCCCGACCACCGTAGTTCAAAGCAAGTATTGCCTGTATTCTATCAAACTGTTTTGTCTTTTCTTCGTACTCAATACACTTTTCTTTTACCGGTTCTGGTAATTCGTTGATTCTACCTATGAAACGCAGTCTGACATGCTCTTTCGCCATGCGTTCGTAGAACTCGCCTACTTTTTCAACAAGCAAGCCAAGGATAAAATTGACCTCTTCTGGCGGACGTTTCCAGTTTTCTGTTGAAAATGCGTAGAAAGTGGCGTACTTTACGCCACGTTCGGCGCACCATCGGACAACATCCTCTATTTTATATGCACCAACGTAATGCCCGTATGTGCGTGGCTTGCCTTGTTTTTTTGCCCATCTTCCATTTCCGTCCATTATGAATGCGATGTGGGTTAAAGAGTGAACTTGGCTTTGGTTTTCGCTTACCATCAAAATTCCATTATCTCCTTTTCTTTCTTCTCGAATAGTTTATCGAGTTCTGCTATGTATTTGTCAGTGACATTTTGTATTTCTTTTTCAAGTCTTTTTTCATCATCTTCGGAAATCTTCCCATCCTTCTTTGCATCTTTTACTTCCTTCAATATGTCACGTCTGATGTTCCTGACCGCTATTTTTCCTTCTTCTACGATTTCTTTTGCCTTCTTAACCCATTTCTGTCTTTGCTCTGTTGTCGGCGTTGGGAAGTTGATTCTTACAACGTTCCCATCGTTCACTGGGGTAAGTCCAAGGTCGCTGGCAAGTATTGCTTTTTCTATTGCCGATAATAGGTTCCTTTCCCAAGGTTTGACTATGAGCTGTCTTTCTTCAGTTGTTACCTGAGCAACTTGGAGAACGGGAGTTGGAACGCCGTAGTAGTCGACTTTTATTTCTTCAAGGACAGCTGGTGTGGCCCTTCCTGTCCTCAGATGTTTGAGTTCTTCGGCGATTTTCTCGACAGATTTTTTCATCTTTTCTTCCGCTTGTTTCAGAAAGCTGTTCACCATCCCTAACACCTCCAGTTCTTTATTTAAAGATTTTCAAGATTCACACCTTGTCCACATTTGTCACACACATTGCCGTTATTCCCTTCATCTCGGATTCAGGGTATACACCATTACCAGTTTTGAATTTTATCGAAACCGGGCAACCCAGGACGTTTTCGAGCCTATTCGATATCTTTTCCCTGTAATCTTTCAACTTAATCGGTGAAATTATAACACAATCTGCAGATGATGGGAAGAAACCGCTTTTGTTAACGGTCTGCACGACTAATTCCAGCATCTCTAAACTGCTCCGACCTTTGTTTTCGTCGTTTTCTGGGAATACAGCACCTATATCCTTTTTCAAAGTCACTCCAAGTAGGCTGTCGATAAGCGCATGGCAAAGCACATCTGCATCGGAATGACCGTGAAGGCCAAGTTGAGAATCTATTTGAACTCCACCGAGTATTAATTTTCTGCCTTGGACAAGCGGATGAGTGTCCCAACCTATACCGGTTAATGTGTGGTAGTCACAAAATTTCGAGAACCTTTTCAGTTTTGCATGTATTGGCTTTTCTTCTCCAAAGCTGAACCGCTCGTATAAATCGGAATTCAGCGTATCAACAATGATTTTCTTATACCTGCTTGATTTTATGAACCTGTATAAAAGCTGTTCTTTAAACTCTCCAGCCAATGAAACAACGTACAAATCATCGATGGAAAAATCCATCAATATTCTTTCTATGATGTAGATCATCTTGGCTCCAACAGGAATTATCTTTAGTCCAAGAACACTGAACCACCTTTGGTATCCGTGTCGAAATTCTGCTTTGGTTGCGTACAAAAGTACAGCTCTTACGCCTTTTTGATCTTCTAAAACTATGCAGTTCTTCTTTATGAAAGGTGGTATATCGTACTCAAATGCTTCTTTTATGTACTTCAATGCATTCTTACCAAAAAGTTCATCATAGAACTCTTGCTTTTCTTCGTAAACGAGTTCTACTACCTTGCCGATGTTCTTCTCGTTCACAGTAGTTGTCTGCAAGATACCACCCCTGATTTTGCTTATTGCTCAGCATTTGCCTATTTTTCATTATTTGGCAAAGAGGTAAATAATTATGAGTAAAGCCCCCGTTATTAAAAGTGTGGTCATGAGAGATATAAGAAGTTCGGATCCCGTTGTTGATGGGATTTCAACTTTGATGGTCTTCGGGTATTTTTCTGTGGGTTCTTTCTGTTCTACTACGCGCTGTCTTCTTCTTTTTTCAAAGTATGCCTCATCACTTAGTATTTTCAGAGCAGGACTTACTAAACCTTTTGCTATCAATCCTTCGTCAAGTTCCACTTTTACCAGGTACAAGTTTCCACCTTTTACCCGAACCAGTTCCTTGCTTAAGATAGTTGCCTCTATTGATAACTTGTCCTTGTCAAAATTGGGGAATTTTTCACGTATCTGCTTTTCGTACTTGCCAGGGTTCAAAATAACGACCGGAATTTTGTCGCCTACGTCGAATTGGACAATCGAGGTACCGTTAATGGGGTCAATGACAGGAAAGACCTCCGGTAAGTCTGCAACATCCGGACGTGTGTAAACTTTCGCAACATTTTCATCGGAAAAATCTTCTTGCATTGAAAGAAACGTGTACGCGGAATATTCTTCCAAGAGCAGCCCCTGGGCTTTGACAAAGACCTCCATCTTCGGGCTCCATTCCTCGAGTAGGTCTGAGATGATAACTCTAAGAACTTCGGTGTCGTTCTCCTTTATAGCTGTTGAAAACTCTATGCCCAAAGGTATCTTACCGCGACGATTCATCATGTTGTTAAGGTAAGCGATAAATGCTATTGTGACGTCGTAGACGCCCGGTATTTCCTTTACTTTTTGCTTTGCCTTGTCAAGTTTTTCTTTGAATTCCCTCAGGTCTTCATCTAAGGTTATATTATCCACCACTTCAGAATAGCGCAAAGGAACGACCAGAAAGTCGAAGTCTGGTGCACCGTTGGTTTTGCCAAAGAAGTATCCAACTATCTCTTCAGCTGTTCCTTTGCTTCTCGCCCGCACTTTTATGAAATAAAGGTCCACGTAAATTCCTCCTTTTTGTGGCTAGGACTAATCATCAGAAGAAGTAACCTCCACTCTCTATCTTCGTGCCCTTTGGAATGAGCCTGTCGTTGCCGATAACGACATTTTTACCGAATTCGCAGTCTTCTTCGATTACTGTGTCCATTCCGACAACGGTTATGTGGGAATTGTAGACCTTTTTGTCGTACTTGCTTTCGGCAAATTCACCAATCCCTATTTTGCAACCATTTTTGATGATCGTGTTTTCGGCGATGATTGCATCCTCTATTATGACATTATCGCCAATCTCGACTTTTGTCATTATCACGCTGTTTCTGATAACACTATTTTCGCCGACTGTTACACCTTGAGAAAGGATGCTGTTCTCGACCAGCCCGTATATCTCGCAACCCTCACTGACAATAGAGTTCCTCACTTCTCCAGTTGGGGATATGTACGCTGGTTGCATCTCCTCAGACCTTGTATAGATTCTCCAATTCGGATCATGGATGTTGAACGGCGGGATAGGCCTTACAAGCTCTAAGTTTGTCTCCCAGTAAGACATTATCGTTCCAACATCTTGCCAGTAGCCCTCAAATGGGAAGGCGTAGACACGCCCGGTTGACAGTATCTTCGGAATTACGTTCTTACCAAAATCGTGCTCACTCGATTCATCTTTCGCGTCTTCAATAAGTGCCTGCTTTATGAACTCCCAACTGAACACGTAAATGCCAAGCGAAGCAAGGTTGGATTTCGGTTGCTTTGGCTTTTCCTGGAAATCAACGATTTTGTAATCTATATCAGTTACCATTATACCAAATCTATGTGCTTCTGATATAGGCACTTCCATACACGCTATCGTTGCAAGTGCACCCTTTGAGACGTGGTAGTAAACGAACTCACTGTAATCCATTGAGTATATATGGTCACCTGAAAGAACGACAACGTATTCGGGCGAGAATTCGTCAACAAATTCTATGTTCTGATAAACCGCGTCCGCTGTTCCTTTGTACCAGACGCTCTCTGTCAGTGTTGAATATGGCTGGAGTATAGTCACCCCGCCACCCTTTCTGTCCAAATCCCAAGGTTTTCCTATGCCAATGTGCTTGTTTAAAAGGTGTGGCCTGTACTGAGCAAGGACACCCACCCTGTAAATTCCGGAATTAACGCAGTTACTGAGTGTAAAATCTATTATTCTGTATTTCCCTCCGAATTGAACCGCAGGTTTCGGTATTTTCTCTGTCAGTACTCCCAGTCTTGTGCCTTGTCCACCGGCGAGTATTAATGCTACAACATTTGTCATACGCACACCCCCAAATTAGACAGTTAAAACGCTACGCCGCACTAAACAACCATCCACTTTTCAAGCACAACAGGTTCAAAGTCGCCAACAAGCATCTGTTCTGCTCTAATAACACAGTTCTTGTCTATTATCGCGTTTTTAACAACCGCACCCTCTTCAATCACTGTGTCTTGCATCACGATGGAATTCTCAACCCTTGCGCCAGCCTTTACAACAACTCCTCTGAAGAGTACGGAGTTCTTAACGTTACCCGAAATGATGCAACCATCGGCTATCATTGAGTTACTTACTTTTGCTGTATTCGTGTACTTGGCAGGTGGATAGTCTTTCAGTTTTGTGTAAACTTTTCCATATTTTACGAAAAGTTCCTCGCGCAGTGCTCGGCTGTTCAGAACCTCCATGTTCATCTTGTAATATTCATTTATGCCTTTTTTTACGTTCCTCCAGTAGCCGTTGAATTCGTACGCGTAGACTCGCAGTTTTGAAAGGTTTGGTATAACAACATCGAGGAGCAAGTCATACTTCCCTGCCGGGACTGCATCATAGAGTAATTCCATCAACAGGTACTTGTTGATAAAGTACACACCCAGGAAGGCTTTTTTAGTTGGTGGATTTTGAACTTTCTCTTTTATTTCCACAATCCTACCGTCAGGTTCTGTTACAACCGTTCCATACTGGGTTATATCGTATGTATCATCCAGTTCTTTTACTAAGAGTGTGATATCCGCACCTTTCGCAAAGTGGTAACTGAACATGTCGTTGTAAAGCATTTTGTATATGTGGTCGCCTGAACCTATCAGAACGTAATCTTCATCGCCTCTTCGGAGCATCGTTGTGTTTTGGAAGATCGCATCCGCCGTACCTCTGTACCAGTATTCTCCCGTCATGCCTATGTACGGTTGGAGTATGTAAAGACCTCCGTGTTTTCTGTCGAGGTCCCACTCTTTTCCAGAACCCAGGTGGTCCATCAAGCTCCTCGGGTTGTACTGTGTTAGAACTCCTACTTTGTATATACCTGAATTCACCATATTGCTTAACGTGAAATCTATCGCACGGTATTTTCCAAAAACAGGGACTGCCGCACTTGCCCTCTTGTACACCAGTTTTCCCAAAGCCTCACTCTTTCCGCCAGCTAAGATTAACCCCAATACTTTCATAGGCTCACCCCCAAAATCGGTCACACCAGACCAACATACGAAAAGACCAAAAAACACCTAAACACCTATCTCGGCTATCAATATCCCCCTTGTCCAGTTGCCTTGTTCGTTACTATCGCTACTCCTGAGCTTGTCCCAATTCTTGTTGCACCTGCCGAAAGCATTTTGATAGCATCTTCGTAGGTTCGCACACCGCCAGAAGCTTTGACTTGAATCTCTCCGTCAACTGCCCAACGCATGAGCTGAACGTCTTCGAATTTGGCACCGCCGGTACCAAAACCCGTAGATGTCTTCACGAAAGTCGCCCCTGCAAGTTTGGAGAGTACGCAAGCAGCGACTTTTTCTTCATCCGTTAAAAAGCACGTTTCGATAATGACTTTAACGGGCACCTTTGCTGCCTCAACAACGGATTTTATGTCGTTGTACACGTATTCGTAGTCACCCTCTTTGAGTTTACCTATGTGTATCACCATGTCCACTTCCTGTGCCCCGTTTTCCACAGCCCATTTCGTTTCTTCCACCTTGGAGTATGTACTCGTAGCTCCCAGGGGGAAACCTATAACGGTTACGGTTAGAACCGAACTACCCTTGAGCTTCTGCACAACAAATGGGACAAAGGAGGGATTGACGCAAACGCCTTTAAATTTGTAGTCTATAGCTTCTTTGCAGAGCAATTCTATTTCAGACGTTGTAGCGGTAGGTTTTAGGTTTGTGTGGTCGATGTACTCATTTAGCGATATCTTTTTCAAATCTATCTCAACCGTCTCAGGTTTGTAGTTTTTCTTGAACTCTTCAAGTTTTTCCAAAACAGCTTTTGTTATATCCATATCTCTCACTCCTTTTCGTATTTTTGGTATTACCTTTTCAAGTATTCCTTTATCCTTCTATCGATTTCCTTCTTCTTTATCTCCTCGCGTTTATCGTGGCTCTTTTTACCTTTCGCAACTGCTATCTCAACTTTGACGATCCCACGGTCGTTGAAGTAAATCTTTGTTGGAACGACCGTGTACCCTTCTTGACGGATTTTTCCCCAGATTCTGTCTATCTGTTTTCTATGCAAAAGTAATTTCCTTGGCCTTTCTGGGTCGTGGTTGTAGATGTTACCGTATCGATAAGGCGGTATGTGCAAGTTCAACAGGTAGATCTCCCCATCTTTTATCCTGCAAAACGAGTCTTTGAAGCTTGCACCGTGCTCTCTAAGGGACTTTACCTCCGTCCCTACAAGGACTATGCCCGCTTCGTACGTTTCATCTATGATGTAATCTGTATATGCCTTTTTGTTGGTTGCTATTATCTTCATGCAAAATCCCACCCTACGTTTTTGTAATGCTTTATTTCTATTACTCCGTTATCTATAACTTCAACAACATCTATCTGCGCTCTTGTGTATCGCTTCCCTTTCAGATAGTACTCGGCACTGCGGTATATTTTTTCGTACTTTATTTTGTCAACACGCTCTGAAGGGTTTATGCGAAACCCCGTGCCCGATTTTACTTCAACAAATACGAACGATGAGCCAAGCTTTGCAATTATATCTATTTCCCCGTAAGGGGTGCGGTAGTTTCTTTCGATTATTTTATAACCTTTGCGCTTTAGATACTCAGCCGCGATTTGCTCAGCTATCTTCCAACTTTTCTGGTTGTTCTTTGCATCATCCGTAGATGCTTGGAACTTTGATGAGTCTTCCTTCTTTTTCAGGAAAGTTCTCAATAATGCCTTCAACATTTTCGTTCACTCGCGGTCCTGTTTCCCTGAGTTTGCAAGGCTCTTCGATAGGCGTGTACATCGGTTCGATACTTTCTGTATCAACTTCGGACAAGATCTCGAAATAGTCTATAATCTTCTGTAAGTCCGATTTTAATTTTTCCGATTCGTCAAATGTCAGGCGCGAAAGTTTTGAAAGGTGTTCGATGAGTTTATCATCTATCTTTATCACCGCCGATAACCTCCTTCAGTTTAAGTACGTTGTCTAATTGAAATGCAGCATTGGTAGCCATTTTGTTGCTCTGGGCTATTGTTTTGTAAATTTCTTCGCGGTAGATCCTCACGTTCGCTGGTGCAATTATCCCAATCTTAACCGCACCACCTTCGACTTTCAACACTTTCACTTGTATGTTATCACCTATTATTATGCTTTCCCCAACTTTTCTCGATAATACCAACATCAAGCACCACTCTCTTTTCTTTCATGCACCTTTTCTTCATCTGCAACTTCTTTGACTTCTTGAACGTTCTGTAAAGAAGTCGCGTCATCGTTTGTTTGATTTTCTGTTGTTTTTGACTTGGTTATCGGATGTTTCAGTTCGTATTTTTCGAGTATGACTTGAACCCCTATCCCCTTTTTTACGTTTACCACAACGGGAGCTTTCAAATTCACAGTGGCTTCCTCAGGTTTACCGATGGGGATAGTAACTATGCTCCATACAACCAAGTCCGATGGATCTTCAACTTGGAGCAGATCAAGATCCTGTTTAGATAGGTCCACTTCGTAACTTTCCATAACGAGCCAGGGATCTATCAGTGGGAACGCTACGTTCTCATCCTCCAGACTCACAAGCCACTGGATAGGCTGTGTTTCCGGAGTGTTCAAGATTATGAATCTTCTAAGCTGCTCAAAACCGGGAATTCCGTTCGGAAAGTTTATCACTTCATCGTCTTTTATTTCTAGCTCACCGAATCTTGTTTTGTAAGCTCCCATTTACCTCATCCTTTCGGTTTAAACTGGTTCTTCCTTTTCCAATTTGCTCTCCCAATCTTTTATGTAATATAAGATTCTTTTGTGGAATTGCTCCCCGTACTCGGGGTCCTCAAAGAGTTCGTGGTAGCCCCCTTCGAATTCTTCAATCGCTTTTTTTGTATCAAGCTGCTCGTAGAAGTTGCGTGCACCGTGCGGTGGCGTTACTTTATCGTCGGTGCCTACCAGTATGGCCACAGGGCACTTGATCCTCGAAGCACGCTCATGGGCTAATTGAACGTTTTGCAACATACTTTTGCCAAGCCTAATGGATATTCTGTCGTGGACAAGGGGATCCGTAATGTATTTGTGAACAGCATCTTTGTTTCTGGAAAGTAAATTGGGATCAATTCCGTTCTTCACCGTCATCGAAGGTGCCAAGAACGAGAACAACTTTAACATCATCACCTGATTCGGTTTCGGCTCAAGGTAAAGCGCTGGCGATGAAACGATGAGTTTTGAGACTTTCGTAGGTCTTTCCTCTGTGTAACGCACGGCGATAAGTCCACCAAGGCTATGACCAAAGAGTACAAAAGAATTAACAGACTTCGTGACTTCATCGATCAAGTCTATGACCTCTTCGATGGATGTGTGACCGCGTTTGCCTGAACTTTTACCATGGCCTGGCAAGTCAAATCCTATGACTCCATAATCGTTCTCTGCAAGCAATTGAATGAGCCTTTCATATCTTCCAATGTGCTCACCAAGACCGTGTACTATAACGACCCACCCGTTATTACCGGACCCCTTTTTGAAGTGGTATACCATTTCTATTCCCCCCATCGCCAAAAAAGCTCAATAAAGATCATGTCAAGAAATATGACCGAGGTTTATACCTGACGTGTTCCTCTTTACATCGACGATTTCTATTTTATACTTTTTGTCATACAACCTCGTTATTACGGTTCCAATACCAGCGAACACTAAAGCTAGCACGAATGAAAGAATGTCGGAAAGTTTCAATAGATATCCAATCAGTGCTCCGAATATGAATCCTGTTAGTGGGATTCCGTAAACTATCATGGATAGAATTGCCGTGTTGTATTTGAAATCGACAACAACGATATCGCCAGGCATTACAGGGAGCAGGTTTTCATTTATGTTCTTTTTTGAAATCTTAAAGACGCCCTTTTTTGCACTTTCGCTTTTGATAGAACAAGCACCACTCAGCGCACATGAAGCACATGTACCGGGATCTACAGACAATGAAACGTATATGTAATTCTCATCAACGCTTGTAACTGTCATCACTTCTCTCACGTTTTCCACCTCTTATCGACCATCGCCTAATCACCAAATTCACTCAACCATCATCAGGAACGGGTAATGCGGTTGACCTCCCTCTATGAACTCTATTTGGACGTTTGGGTATTTTTTCTTGGTGTATTTTTCAACGATATTCTGTTCGATTGGAGTTGCACTCGAACCTACGAAGACGGTTAGAATTTCACGTTCTTCGAGTTTACATTTTTGGTATAGTTTATCAAGTACGTTCACTAAGTTCTTGTGGTGCGATACGAGTTCTTTGTTCAAGAAACCAAGGTACTCGTCTTTCTTGATCTTTTCGCCTGCGTACTTTGAATCCCTCACGGCGACGGTAATCGATATGGCAATTGTATTTTTTATGGTTTCTTCTATACTCTTTAGTATCTCGTCAATTTCCTCGCCCATCCTGTAGATCATTGCTGCAACGCTCTGCTGAACATTTATTGTTTTTACAACATGCACCTTTAATCCTTCCTGCTCTGCTACTTTCGCAGCTTGTTCAGCAGCTAGTATGATATTCGAGTTATTTGGGAAGACGATGACGTTCTCAGCGTTCGCGCGTCTTACAGCATCGAGTATATCGGCCATACTCGGGTTCATCGATTGGCCGCCTGAGACGATTTCATCTACGCCAAGGTCTCTAAGCACTTTAGAGATTCCATCGCCAGGTGAGACCGCAACGTAGGCTATCTTTTTTCTTTCTTTTTTTGCGTACTGCTCACCAACAACATGTTCATGCTGTTCTTTCATGTTGTCGATTTTGACCTTGAGCAATTCCCCGTGTTTTAAGAATTCCTCGATTACCTGACCTGGGTTGTTCGTGTGTACGTGAAGTTTTATTATGTCGTCTTGAACAAAGAATACAACTGAATCTCCCATAGAGTTGAGGTAATTCTCCAGCTGTTTTTGCGTACCGTTAGTTATCGGTTTCCTCGCTCTGACAATCAATTCGGTACAGTACTGGTACTTCAGCTCTTCGTAAGCTATTGTAATTTCTTCGGAAGGTCTCGTTTCGACACCTTGGAGGTTTATTGTCGTATCACCGAGTACGTACATTTTGAATCCCTGGATGATGTAGTACAAACCCTTCGCTCCGGCATCAACAACGTTCGCTTCTTTCAACTTTGGCAACAAAGAAGGCGTCTTTTTCACTGTATCGAGCGCAATTTCTTCCATTTTCTCAAAGAGTGCTTCAAAGCTTTCAAGATTTGAAAGTTCTTTGGAATGCTCATCAAGGACCCGCACAACCGTAAGGATGGTTCCCTCAACAGGTCTTAACACCGCTTTGTAAGCGGTCTCTTTCGCTCCTTTTATGCCTTTGACAAAGTCAGCAACCGTAAGTTTGCTCTTTTTCATCAAGGTATCGCAAAAACCTCTGAATATTTGAGAAAGGATAACGCCAGAGTTCCCCCTTGCCCCCATTAGCGTGCCCCGTTTTATCGCATCGAGCACGTTGCTCAATTTTTCATCGGTGAGGTTTTCAAGGTATTTGCAGGCTTCAAGCATCGTTGAGCTCATGTTTGAGCCCGTATCACCGTCAGGAACCGGGAAGACGTTTAAAGCGTTTATTTCGTCTCTGTGTGCAAGCAAATTTTCGGCACCCTTCATGAAGATGCCTTTCATATCCGTCCCATTTATTGTTGTCAACAAGTTACCACCCCATTTCAGCGCACACCTATGACGTGCACGTTAACTTCAGGATTCTCGCAGTTTGCAAAGGCACTGAGTTTGTGAACAACGTTTTCTTCGATGTTTTTGGCAACTTCTGTGACTTTTGTACCGAATTCCACCTCGACAAATATGTCGATTTTCAGATGGCCATATTCGTCCTCTTCAACTTTTATCTTGCCTTCTTCAGATGAGAACCACCTTGAAAACCAGTTGTCAGAACCTATACTTATTGGTCCGTAGGTTTCGAGGACCGCAAGGTACACAAGCTTCCTTATGGCATTTACTGTGATTTCAACTTCCCCGTATTCTGTTGGGAATTTCATAATCTCACTCCTTTCGAAACTGTTTTTTTAATTCTTTGCTCTACATTGTCGCTGTCAAGTCCCACGTATCTTATGAGTTCTTCGCGCGTTCCGTGAGGGATGAATTCGTCTTGTATTCCAATGATTTCAACTTGGCACTCGTACTTGTCTGAATACTTCTGCAGGTATTCAAAAGCAATAGTCTCTCCAAATCCTCCAAGTACCGTACCTTCCTCTATGGTAAAAATGTATTTATGACTTTGAAAAGTCCTTTCAAGCATATCTTTGTCCATAGGTTTTACACTTCTTACCCCAATCAACGTCCAACCGTTTGTTTTTGCCATATCTGTATATTTTTTGGCAAGAACGCCAACTGCCAGCAAGGCCACCTCTTTACCTTCCACGAGAACTTCCCATTTGAATGGACTTCTGATTTCTATTTTACCATAAATTTCGTCTAATTTGCCAAATTCCACGTCCCGAGGGTACCTTATAGCGATAGGTCCTTTGTATTTGTCTTTTCCTTTTAAAACAGTCCACAACATACAAGCAAGGTCTTTCCCATCAAGAGGTGTCAATACCTTGATGTTTGGAATAGGTTTTAAATAGGCTATATCAAACACGCCGTGGTGTGTTGGACCATCGGTTCCAACTAATCCAGCCCTGTCAATTGCAAATACCACGTCCAAATCCTGTAGCGCGATGTCATGAATGATCTGGTCGTACGCTCTTTGTAGAAACGTCGAATATATAGCTACAACAGGCTTGAAGCCCATAGCAGCCAAACCACCTGCGTAGGTTACTACAGATTGTTCGGTTATCCCTAAGTCAACGAATCGTTCCGGAAATTGTTTAGCAAATTTGCTTAACCCTGTTCCATCTGGCATGGCGGCTGTTAGTGCAACAACCTTATCATCTTCTAAGGCTATTTTCATCAGCGTCGTGCCAAAAACTTCGCTGTACGAATACGCCCCTTCCGGCTTTTCGAATGTGCCAGAATCGGGATCAAATTTATCCACACCGTGGTATTTCGTTGGATTTTGTTCGGAGTAATGGTAACCTTTGCCTTTTATCGTAAATACAGAAAGTACAGTCGGATAGGGGTAATCTTTCACCTGTTTTAATGCTTCTTCGAGCGATTTTAAATCGTGTCCATCGATGGGACCAAAGTGCTTTACACCGAGTGATTCGAAAAAGTCGTCGCCTATGAGTGCAACCTTCAGTGCTTCCCTTATCTTCTTCAGTTCGAACTCAACCGCCTCGTTGAGCCCTTTTTTGAGCTTTTCTTTTATACTCACGTATATTTTACTCGTTCTTAAAGCTTCAAGTAGCTGTGACAAGCCACCTACGTTTTTCGATATGCTCATTCCGTTGCTGTTGAGGATGATTTTTATCCTCGAATTCTGGGACTTTATTTGGTTCAGGGCTTCAAGTGCTTGCCCACTTGTAAGTGCCCCGTCACCTATGACAACTACAACGTTGGCGTTTTTATTCTGCAGTTTCAGAGCTTTTTCAATACCAAGTGCCGCTGCTATTGAAGTGCCTACATGTCCTGCACCAAACCTGTCCACTGGCGATTCGAATATGTTCGTGAAACCAGATATCCCACCAAATGTCCGGAGCGTTTTGAACGCATCCCATCTACCTGTGAGTAATTTATGGGTGTAGGTCTGATGACCTGTATCCCAAATTATGTAGTCCTCGTAAGGATCAAAGATCCTGTAGAGTGCAAGAGTTAGCTCCACAGTACCCAAATTCGAAGCTAAGTGACCCCCGTTAACGGAGGTCACATCTATCATGTATTTCCTGATTTCTTCAGCGAAGTTGTACAAATCATCGTAATTCATCTTTCTGATTCTTTCTATAAGTGTTCTGTCCTCACTGAAACGACCGTTGAAAGCTAACATTTTCTTCTCTCCCGTTATCTATCATCCGCTTCGAATTATTTCATCGGTCGTATTACATCGGTCTTCATGTAAGGCCTGAGAACTTCAGGAACGGTGATTGTACCATCTGGATTTTGGTAGTTTTCCATTATTGCAACAAGAGTTCTTCCAATTGCAAGTCCTGAACCGTTGAGTGTATGGACGTAGTTCAATTTTCCATCTTTCGTTCTGTAGCGCATGTTGCCTCTTCTTGCTTGGAAATCTGTATCGTTACTGCAAGAAGATATTTCCTTGTACGCGTTGTAGGATGGCAACCAAACTTCTATGTCGTAAGTCTTAGCTGCAGCAAATCCCAAATCACCCGTGCAGAGTACAACAACCCTGTACGGTAAGCCCAATAGCTGCAGGATCTTTTCCGCATCGCGTGTAAGCTGTTCTAAGTCTTCAAAGGACCGTTCTGGAGTGGTATACCATACAAGTTCAACCTTTTCAAATTGATGCTGTCTAATCAATCCGCGTACGTCTTTTCCGTAGCTTCCAGCTTCACGCCTGTAGCACGGTGTAAATGCGGTGTACCTTATCGGGAGTTGATTTTCCTCAAGTATTTCGTCGATGTGGAGTGCCGCAAGAGAAACCTCGGCCGTTGGGATGAGGAACAAATCATCCTTTTCACAGGTGTAAAGTTCCTCGGCAAACTTTGGAAGCTGGCCCGTTGCCGTTATCGTTTCTCTTTTCACCAGATGTGGTACGTTGACTTCGATATAACCGTTTTGTGTATGAGTGTCCAGCATGAACTGTGCAAGTGCGCGCTCGAGTTTCGCTATTTCTCCAAACATCACAGTGAACCTTGAACCACTCAACTTGGCACCCCTATCGAAATCGAGCATGCCCAGTTCCGGTCCGAGATCCCAGTGCGCTTTTGGTTCAAAATCGAATTTCCTCGGTTCGCCCCATCTTCGAACTTCAACGTTTTCGGTCTCATCTTTGCCAACCGGAACGCTTTCGTGGGGAACGTTAGGTATGTACAGTGCAAGGTTGTACATCTGATCTTCAAGCTCTTTCTCTTTCGCTTCGTACTGAGCGATTTCATCACCGAGTTTTTTGCTCTCTGTGATTACCTCATTCGCCTCTTCGCTCTTGCCTTCTGCCTTGAGTTTTGCAACCATTTTGGAGAGTTCGTTTCTCTTTGCCTTCAAGTTATTTACTATGTTGACGTAGTTTCTCCACTCTCTGTCAAGCTCAACGATTTTATCCAAGATTTCTGTAGAGTAATTACGCTTTTTCAGTGCTTCGTAGAATATCTCTGGATTTTTCCTCAATAATTTAAGGTCTATCATATCTTCACACTCCTCAGTTTTATAATAACAAACAGGGCAATCCTCATTTGCTTTCTTCAAAGAGCTTTTTCAAGTTCTCCTCGAATGGAGGATAGACAACGCCTTTTTCCGTTATGATCGCTGTCACGAGTTCGTTGTCGGTAACATCAAATGCCGGGTTGTATATGTTGACGTTGTTCGGTACTATCCTCTTTCCACCGCAGGTAGCAACTTCCTCGTGTGATCTTTCTTCGATTGGTATCTCTGCACCACTTCTTATAGACATATCGATCGTGCTTGTTGGAGCTGCGACGTAGAACGGTATGCCGTGTCTTTTCGCGAGCACCGCTACCATGTAAGTTCCTATCTTATTTGCAACATCACCGTTCGCAGCGATCCTGTCGGCACCGACGATAACTGCGTTGATTTTTCCTTGTTTCATAACCCAGCCCGCCATGTTATCACTGATCACCGTAACTTCGAATCCATCTTTCATGAGTTCCCAAGCGGTCAGTCTTGCGCCCTGCAAGTACGGTCTTGTCTCATCAGCGTAAACTTTTATGCGCTTTCCCTGTTCTTTTGCCGCTCTCAAGACGCCAAGTGCTGTACCGTAATCTACCGTTGCAAGTGCACCTGCGTTGCAGTGAGTTAGCACCGTAAAGCCATCCTCAAGAAGTTGAGCACCATGCCTGCCTATGGCTTTGTTCGTTTCTATGTCTTCAATTGCTATCTTAAGAGCCTCTTCTTCCAACGCCTTAACGAGTCCTTCAAATTTCCCATGCTCAACAGCTCTGCGTTCCATCCTGTCGAGTGCCCAGAAGAGATTGACAGCGGTTGGTCTTGTTCTTGCCAGTGTCTCTTTTACGTTTTTAAGTTGCATCATGGCCTGTTCGTAGTTGTAAGTCTTTCTTGTTATTTCCTTTGCTCCCAAAACATACCCGAACGCCGCGGTTGCACCTATTGCGGGAGCTCCTCGAACAACCATTTCTTTTATCGCAAGTGCAACGGCACGGTAGTCTGCACAGGTCACGTAGACTTCTTCAAAGGGAAGTCTTCGCTGGTCAATGAGTATCAAGGCGTCACCTGTCCATTCCAGAGTCATGGTTTTTAAAACTTTTGTTTGAGCTTTTGACTTCATCACGTGCTCCCTCCCACTTTATATTTTCATAGGTCATTTCCCGTTCAAGAAGTCATCTCTGAACTTAGCCAGTCCGTTCTCTTCACCGAAGAGAACAATCTTGCTCTCTTTTGTTAAGACTTCGTCTTTTGAAGGTCCCAATATAAACTCGTCGCCTCTAATTATGGCTACTATATAAACGTTGTACTTTTCTTTAAGTCTGAGCTCTGAAATCTTCTTGCCTGAAAGTTTTGTATTAGTAATATCGAGTATCTCCACCTGGAACGTTCGATCTAAGATGTTGAGTACGTCAACTATGTTCTCTTTTTTCCTCAGAAAACCTATAGCTTCTACCATCTTCAGACCCGCTATTTCCGCCGTGGCTATCGGATGGTCAACACCTGCATAGATAAATTTGGTGAGATTAGATAAGTCACTGATGTTCGAAATGATGTATATATCATGGTTCAAGTTCTTTGCGGTTAACGAAACAAAGACGTTCAGCGCATCGCTGGGCAATGTGGTTATAAGCGCCCGTGCTTGTTTTATGCCGGCACGCAGCAAGGTATCCTCGTTTGTGGCATCACCTCTTACAAACACAACTTCACCCGCGTTCGCAGGTAGCTTCTTTTTTAATTCTTCCTCAGATATGACGCTATCAATTGCCACAACGGGTTCATTGAGTCTGCGAAGTTGGGTTATAACTTCCGTACCAATTTTCCCCACTCCAACAACGATGATATGATCTTTCATCCTTGACTCCTTTCTTTCTACTCTCCGCTGCCTCAATAAGCGAAGTAAATCACCTTCCACAAGCAGTGCTGTGACATAGGATACGTTGTACAAGACTATGGACAAGCCAGCAAGTATCAGTGCCAATGTGAAGAACTTTCCAAAAACCGAGAGTTCTTTGTGTATCCCGTATCCAACTGTAGATATGGTGATGCCCACGAAAAAAGCGCATCAATAAAGGAAAAACCTTCAAAAATCCAGTAATATAAAGTTCCAACAACGAAAACGGCCGTTATACTGAGCAGTGCCTTTTTCAAACGTTGGACGATGTTGCGCTCTAGGAACTGAAAAGTCTTGTTCAAGTGTTTCTTGTGCCTCTTCGATTTGTTCGGCATTGCTTTCTTGCCTTTCTATCTGGAGCACTTTCGCCTGTTTTGCTTTACTTTATCAAATTGCTCTTGTACCTGATTTCTACTTTCGAAGTCTTCTTGAACTCATCGAAATCAGCCAGAACCTTCTTTGTGGCTTCCTCTTGTTTTTGTGCAAGCAATTCTTTCTTTATTTCCTCTGCAACGTCATTCAAAGTTTTCGTTCCGCCAAGTTTAATGTCCCTCACCCTTATAACGTAAAACTCGTTTCCTACTTGTTGTACAGGTAGCGTTGTGCCTTTAATGGAGTTTGTAACCAAGAGCCATAAGTTTTTTGGAAGTTTCGTCGTGTCATTCTCGTTAACCCAGCCATTTATCAACGGTGAGATGTTGTATTTTTTTGATATGTCATCTACCGAGGTACCTCTGATAACATCTTGCCTTAAAGAATCTGCAGTAGTTTTGTTGTTTGTCTTAAAGACAAGCAAGTCGTACTGTGAAGGAACGGTGTACTTTTCTTTGTTCTTTTCGTAATAAGCCTTTACTTCCGCATCGCTCACAGACGCAGTTAAGTACTGTGCGTAAACGTTTGCAATGCTCAGAGAATACTTTCTTTGGAAGTAAAGTTTTTCTTTGTAATCATTCAGTGTTCCCATTCCAAGCTCTACTAAATAGTTGTTTAGCTCCGCTTCTGTCATTGATGCCTCTGTAAGCATCTTCTTGATTTCGTTGTCAACATAGTTTTTGATATCTTTATCATCCGGAGCAACACCTTTTTTCTCTGCAAATTGTATGAATAATACCTTTGTTATCAGTTGGTCCAGAACTGCCAATTTGTACCTCTCGAGCAGTGCTAGTCCTTCCTGTGTATTGGTTAATACCGTATAAAACGTTTGATTGGTCTTCTGGATGTCCAAAAGCAGTTTTTGAACGTTTGCTTCTCTGTTCCACTCATCCATGGTAATATTCCTTCCGTTGACAACGGCAACGATGTCTTGCTGAGCAAATGTTAGCAAGCTTAAAACAAGAAACAAGAACACTGCTAGTCGTTTCATCGTCAATCCCCCCGATATTTTATGGTATTGAGATTTTATTTAACAACTATGTTTACCAACTTCCCGGGCACATAGAACGTGTTGACCAACTGCTTACCTTCTATTAGCTTCTTCACACTTTCAACAGCTCTTTCTTTTATCTGCTCTTCTGTGAAGCCGGCTGGGACGGTGACCTTGCCCCTGACTTTACCGTTGACTTGGACTACTATCGTTATTTCATCTTCTTTTAGTGCCTCTTCGTCGTAGTCCGGCCAGCGTTCTTCGACGATGAGCGTCTCTTTCCCAAGGTCGTGCCACATCTCTTCAGCCATATGCGGTGCGAATGGCGAGATGATCAACGCTATCTTCTCTGCTATCTCTCTTAACAACTTCTTACTTGGATTCTCAACGCTTTCAAGGTAATCGGAAAGTTGGTTGTTGAATTCCATCAAACCTGCTATAGCGGTGTTGAATTTGAACCCGCCTTCTATGTCTTCTTTTATCTTTTTAATCATCGCGTGTAGTTTTCGCCTCAGTGCCTTTTCTTCTCTGCCAAATTCTGCCTCTTCAACATCGGACGCGTTTATAATATCAAGCATTTTGTAGTAGTTATTCCACAGTCGTTTGACAAATCTGTGCACGCCCTCAATACCCGCATCGCTCCATTCAGCATCTTTTTCTGGTGGTGCCATGAAGAGTATGTACATTCTCAAAGTATCGGCCCCGTATTTTTCGATCATATCGTCAGGCGAGACAACGTTCCCTTTTGACTTACTCATCTTCCAACCATCTTTGTAGATCATACCTTGAGTGAATAAGTTCTGGAATGGTTCGTCAAAACCAACATAACCAAGGTCGTGCAGCACTTTGGTGATGAATCTTGAGTAGAGCAAATGCAAAACAGCATGTTCTACTCCACCTATGTATTGGTCCACCGGTAGCCAATAATTTACGTCGTTTGTGTCAAAAGGCCTGTCTTCCAGTTTGGGATTCACGTACCTTAAGAAATACCACGAACTATCAACGAACGTGTCCATCGTTTCCACTTCACGATGCGCAGGACCTCCGCATTTTGGACACGTTGTGTGCTTGAACTCCTCACTCAGCGTGAGTGGTGATTGACCTGTTGGTAAGAACTCTACATTTTCCGGTAGTTTCACCGGTAAATCTTTCTCCGGCACAGGAACAATACCGCATTTATCGCAGTAAATTATTGGAATTGGAGCTCCCCAGTACCGCTGCCTTGAAATGAGCCAGTCTCTAAGTTTGTATTGAACGCTCTTTTTCCCAAGTCCTTTTTCTTCCATGTATTTGGTAACAACCTCAATACCTGCCTTGCTCTCTAATCCATCAAACGGACCACTGTTAACCATTATACCTTCTTCTTCGTAAGGTGCTTCTTCTATGTTCCACTCACCATTTTTTGGCTTTATAACTTGCTTGATTGGAAGTCCGTACGCTTTTGCAAAGTCGAAATCGCGCTTGTCGTGTGCAGGAACAGCCATTATCGCACCAGTTCCGTATTCGTACAGTATGTAGTTGGCAACGTAGATTGGTATACGCTCGCCTGTTAGAGGATTAATCGCATATCTACCGAGGAAGACACCCTCTTTCTTTGCTTCTAAGCTAGTACGTTTGAACCTGTCCTCAAGTGCAACTTTTGCCAAGAACTCTTCCACTTCTTTTCTTTTTTCGTCCGTTACAAGTTCAAGCACAAGAGGCGACTCAGGTGCGATCGCCATAAAAGTGACACCGTATATGGTGTCTGGCCTTGTTGTGAAGATCCTAATTTTCTTATCCAAACCTTCAACAGGGAAGTCTACCTCTGCACCTGTACTCTTACCTATCCAGTTCCTTTGCATCGTTTTTACGTGTTCAGGCCAGCCCGGGAGCTTGTCAAGACCTTCGAGGAGTTTTTCCGCATACTCAGTTATTTTGAAGTACCACTGCTCGAGGTGTTTTATTGTAACCGTGGTTCCACACCTTTCACACTTACCATCCTTCACTTGCTCGTTTGCCAAAACTGTTTGACAGCTCGGACACCAGTTAACAGCGCCAGGCTTTTTGTATGCTAAACCCGCCTCGTACAGTTTCAAGAATATCCACTGAGTCCACTTATAGTAGTCCTCATTGCAAGTGATTACCTCTCTGTTCCAGTCGTAGCTAATACCCATCTTTTTTATCTGCCCGCGGATCGTGTTTATGTTATCCATCGTCCATTTTTTCGGATGTATTTTGTGAGCAATCGCCGCGTTCTCGGCAGGTAATCCGAATGCGTCGTAACCAAACGGATGCAAGACGTTGTAACCTTGCATTCTCTTGTATCTTGCAACGATATCACCTATCGTGTAGTTCTTGACGTGACCCACGTGCAACGTTCCGGAAGGATATGGGAACATAACAAGTGCGTAATACTTTGGCTTTTGAGAATACTGAGGTGTTTCGAAAACCTTCTTTTCTTCCCATACTTTCTGCCATTTCGGTTCTATCTCCTGCGGACGATACTCCTTCATAGCTTTCCCTCCAAAGCTCAGTTTTTTGTGATTTTCAGTTTTGGTATTTCTCGATATTTTTCCAATTCTCATACATTATACCATAAAATGCGATTTTTTCACTCATCTTATTTCTGAAAGGAAATTCTCAAGAATTCTAATTTTCTTCACAGAAAATTCATATACATATCTGCACGGAACGACCTTTTTCTGGTATAATTAATACACAAAATTTACAAATCGGTACAAGCTTTTGAAAATCACAGCACATCTCATCTAAGCCTTATAAAACCAAGATGAAAGGAAGGTGATCAATTGTGGAATATCCGAGTTATTCCAGTAACAAGCCACCATAACTTTCTTACGAAGGAGGGGACGTAGATGAAGGTAAAGATCCAGGTTGATATCCGCAAACTTATCGAGCGCGGTGATTTTCGAACACTTAAGATGTTGCTCGAAGATCAAGACGCAAATGTTATCTACGAGATGATAGAAGAACTTGAGACATCCGAGAAAGCTGTTGTATTCCGCCTTTTGAACAAAGAACTCGCTGCGGAAGTCTTTTCCAAACTTGAGCCCGATGAACAATTCGAACTTGTAAAGATGCTGACTGATGATGAGATAAAATCGATTTTCAAAAACATGGACCCTGCGGATAGGGCTGAACTCCTCGATGAATTGCCTGCCGATGTTGTCACCAAACTACTCTCGTTCCTCCCAAAAAGCGAAAGGGAACAAACAATAGAAGTGTTGAACTACCCCGAGAATTCAGCTGGGCGATTGATGTCGCCTTATTTCATCTACGTCACGAAATCCATGACCGTTCAGCAGGCACTCGAAAAGGTGCGCAAGTTTGGAAAAGACGCTGAGACAATCTACACGATCTTCGTAGTTGAAGAGGACAGAACGCTCATCGGTACTGTGAAACTGGAAGACTTACTCTTCGCAGAGCCAGATACACTGATTGAAGAGGTATATACTCCTGACCCGATTTACGTTAAGACGACAACTGACCAAGAAGAGGTTGCTGAGTTGATGAAAAAATACGATTTGAATGCTATACCTGTCGTGGACAACGATATGAGACTTGTTGGAATTATAACCATCGATGACATAGTTGATGTTATCGATGAGGAAGCCACAGAGGATATCCACAAGATGGCAGGTATGAACGTTACGACGACTTCGTACTTCCACACTTCTCCTTTGGTCTTCATCAAAAATAGGTTGCCTTGGCTTGTTGGTTTGCTATTATTGGAGAGTGTTAACGCTTTTATCGTCCATGGTTACGAAGAGGTGCTCGCGATGATACCAATTATAGCCGCATTTATGACAACAATGGTTGATGCCGGTGGAAATGCTGGGGGACAAAGTAGCACGCTCATTATCAGGAGTATGGCACTGGGAGATATAGAGCTTAAGGATTGGTGGAAGGTATTTTTGAAAGAATTGCTCGTTGGAAGTATACTTGGTGGGGTTCTTGGTGCTGTACTTTTCATTAGAGGTTTCATGATTTCGAATAATATCATGGTAAATGTTTCCGCAGCGTTCTCGCTTTTCATAATAATTATCTTCGCAAATGTCGTAGGTGCGATGCTACCGTTCTTGGGTAAGTTGATGAAGATAGACCCGGCGGTCATGTCTGGTCCACTTATCACAACCATCACAGACCTAACAGGTATCTGGATATACTTCGAGGTTGTCACACACATGCTCGGTATAAAAAGGTAATATAGGCTCTTTCCGCTTGTCTCCATCGAGGAGGGGTACGTGTGGAAAAGGAAGAACTTGAAAGAAAGCTTTTAGAATCTCTCGAAAAATTAGAAGAGCATTTGAAAAGATATGAAGAAGATTTGGAGAATATCAACGCAAGGTTTCAAAGGCTTCAAGAAGAACTGGACGATGCTTGGAGTTCTATCAGGACCATGGCTATTTTCGTTACGATTGTTTTTGTAGTTATGGCAATTACTTGGTTCTTCCCGTTCCAAGCGGCTGCGTATCACTATCTAAGTATCGATGACATCCAGAGAAAAATAGTTGCGCTGAGTGTTGAAACGTTGGTTTTCGGCCTTGTTTTCATGGTCATGCTGTGGTCGGCACTTTCAAGGAGGTTTAGAAGTTAGCCAATGGACAGGATTATCGTCAAAGGTGCGCGTGTGCATAATTTAAAGAACATCGATGTAGAAATGCCCAAGAACAAACTCGTAGTCATTACCGGACTATCTGGTTCTGGAAAGAGCTCCCTTGCAATGGATACGATTTTTATCGAAGGGCAAAGGCGTTATCTGGAAAGCCTTTCGACATATGCAAGGCAGTTCATCGGTGAGTTGAAAAAGCCTGATGTAGACAGTATCGAGGGGCTTTCTCCGACTATCGCAATAGACCAAAAGAGTGTGTCCCACAACCCGAGGTCTACGGTAGGAACAGTGACGGAGATATACGATTATCTGCGCGTTCTGTACGCACAGATAGGCGTACCGCATTGTCCTCACTGTGGTAGAGAACTTCAAAGGATGTCAGTGGATGAAATCGTGACTCGCGTGCAAAAGCACTTTTCAAACAAGCGGATTATGATACTTGCACCTATAGCCCGTGAGAAGAAGGGAACATACAAGGACGAGTTCAATACTTTTCTTAACAGAGGTTACACGAGGGTAGAAGTCGACGGGAAGATATACAGATTGGAAGAGGTTCCTGAGTTAAATAAGAACGTTAGGCATACAATAAACTTGGTTATCGACAGGTTGGACCTTTCCGATACCGACTCGCACAGGCTCTTTCAGTCTGTAGAACTCGCTCTTAAAGAGGGTAACGGTTTCGTCTTGGTAAGGTCAGGCGATGATGAACACTTTTATTCTGAAAAGCTCTCCTGTCTTTCCTGTGGTTTTTCGATGCCAGAAATAAATCCTAAGTTCTTCTCGTTCAACGCGCCGTACGGTGCGTGCCCTGATTGCCACGGCCTTGGTTTCAAACTCGAAGTCGACGAGCGCACTCTTTTTGAGGAAGGCGTCCCCGTCGTCCAAGGGTTGAGGATAGGGCACAAGGCAGATGGATGGCTCCCTAGGAGAATTGAGAGGATAGTGCGCGAGTACGGTGGGGACCCGTACAAATCTTTTGAGGAGCAACCAGAGGAAGCTAAAGAAGCTCTACTTTACGGAACGGAATACTTCGAAGGGCTTATCGCACTTGTGAAAGAACGCTACGAAGAATACACTTCTGAAGAGATGAGAGAGTGGATCGTTCAGAATTTCTTCGTGGAGCGCACTTGTCAGACGTGTAAAGGTAAAAGACTCAGGCAAGAAGCGTTGAGCGTTACGATCAAGGGATTGAGTATCATAGATTTTACAGACCTTCCAATCTCAAGGGAATTGGAAATTATAAGAAGTTTACCTAAAGAGCTTTCGGAAAAGCAGATGGAAGCTGTGAGGGAACTGCTACACGAAATCGAGAAACGACTGGATTTCTTGGAACAGGTCGGGCTGGGTTATCTGAGTCTTTCAAGAAATGTGCGGACGCTGTCAGGCGGGGAAGCGCAAAGAATAAGGCTCGCAACCCAGATAGGTTCGAGATTGACTGGCGTAATATACGTGCTTGACGAACCGACCATAGGACTTCACCAAAGGGATAACAATAGGCTCATATCGATGCTCAAAGAATTGCGAGATTTAGGAAATACTGTGCTCGTTGTTGAGCACGATGAAGAGGTCATTAGGAGTGCAGACTACATCGTCGATGTAGGTCCTCGAGCAGGTGTTAACGGAGGGCATATAGTTTATTCTGGAACACTCGACGGACTTATCAGTTGCGAGGAATCTATAACTGGAAAGTACCTTTCGGGCAAATTGAAGATAGAAGTTCCCAAAGTGAGAAGAAAAGGGAACGGGAATTATATTAGAATAGTCGGAGCGAGGCACAACAATCTGAAGAATATAACCGTTGATTTTCCACTTGGAACATTCATATGCGTTACAGGTGTGAGCGGTTCCGGTAAGAGTTCATTGATAATTGATACACTCTATCCAGCCATCGCCAATAAGTTGCACAAAACACGGTACGAAGTCGGAGAACACGACAGGATAGAAGGGCTCGAGCATATCGATAAGATCATCGCTATCGACCAGTCACCGATAGGTAGAACGCCACGCAGTAACCCCGCAACTTATACGAAGGTCTTCGACGCTATAAGGGAATTGTTCGCAATGACCCCGGAAGCGAAGGCGCGCGGGTACGATAAAGGACGGTTCAGTTTCAATGTCAAAGGTGGACGGTGTGAAGCTTGCGGTGGACAAGGCGTTGTCAAAATCGAGATGATGTTCCTACCAGAAGTCTACGTCGAATGTGAGGTCTGCAAGGGTAAGAGGTACAATTCAGAGACACTGGAAGTGACGTACAAAGGTAAGAACATCGCAGATGTTTTGGATATGACCGTTGATGAGGCACTTGAGTTTTTCCAAAATATCCCAACGATTCGGGAGACACTGCAAGTGCTTTCCGATGTGGGACTTGGATACATCAAACTCGGACAGCCGGCCACAACGCTCTCCGGTGGCGAGGCACAGCGGGTGAAGTTGGCTTCCGAGCTTAGAAAGAAGGCAACGGGTAGAACGCTATACATACTCGACGAACCAACGGTAGGGCTACATTTCGATGACGTAAAAAGGCTCATAGAGGTGCTCAACAGGCTTGTTGATAAAGGTAACACGGTTATCGTTATCGAACACAACCTCGATGTCATTAAGTCAGCCGACTACGTAATTGACCTTGGACCTGAAGGCGGAGATGATGGAGGATACGTCGTTGCAACTGGTACTCCTGAAGAAGTCGCGAAAGTTGAAAGGTCATGGACCGGGAAGTACCTAAAAATGGTTCTGTCAAATTCAGATAAGCTAGACAAAATTCCATCTTTGATATGTTGCAGTGAGGGGGAAGCATCGTGAGTACTTTGAATAGTGATAAGAAAAATATCGAAAAATTGAGAATCTACGTTGCTTCAAAGAATAATCACAAGATCGAAGAAATTAAACTCGTTATTCCAGAGTTTGTGATGCTCGAAACGGTAGATTGGGAAGTAGATGTTGAAGAGACCGGTGAAACGTTCATTGAAAACTCCATTATCAAAGCTATCGAGTACGGTAAAGAAATAGGGCAGCCTGTCATCGCTGATGATTCTGGTCTTTCTATTGACGTGCTGGGTGGATTTCCAGGTGTTATGAGTGCCAGGTACCTTGAAGATGCCAGTTATGTTGAGAAGATGGAAAGTATCCTTCAATTGATGAGGAATTACGAAGAACGTAGTGCGAGGTTCGTCTGTGCCGCTACGTATTTCAATCCTATTAAGAACTTCTTGATTTCTGTAGAAGGTTACGTCGAAGGCACGATCAGTAGGGAAATACGTGGGGACAAAGGTTTTGGATATGACCCGATATTCATACCAAAAGGTTACGATAAAACGTTCGGTGAACTCGGTGAGGAAGTGAAGAAAGTTATCAGTCACAGAAGCGTCGCTTTTAGAAAGCTTTTCGATGCACTTGTAAAAGTTGGAGAGATAGGCTCATGAATTACGAAAAGGAGTTTATCATCAATGCGGAAAGGATTTTAACCCCCAGCGTTCAAGCCCCTGTAAGAGGGGAAGGGATGAGAAAGATCGAGGAATATTTGGAAAGAGATATCGTCATTAGGGACGGTAGAATTGTTGATTTACGTCCGCACAAGAATGCAGATGTGAAGGCCAAGCTCGTCACTCCAGGGCTGTTCGATGCGCATACACATATTCCTTTCGTCGGCTCTCGTGCAAAGGAATTTTACATGCGCGCTCGAGGAAAGACGTATCTTGAAATCCTCCAAGCCGGTGGTGGTATACACTATACTTCACATCTTGTAAGATTGGCGTCTGAAGACGAGCTTTACAGCGTTTCCGCTTCCTACATCGCAGAGTTTACAAAACACGGTGTGGTTGGAATAGAGTGTAAAAGCGGATATGGGCTGGATAAGGAAAATGAGTTAAAGCAATTAAGAGTCATAAAACAACTTAAGGAAACGCTTCCCAATAAAATCGCTTCCACGTTCCTTGGCTTACACGCAAAGCCAAAAGAGAAATCCGTTGGTGAATACATCTCCGAAATGGAGGAACTACTCGCTGAGATTTCGAAAGAAAGGCTTGCCGATTTTGTCGATGTGTTCTGCGACAAAGGAGCGTATCTACCTGAGGAGATAGAGGATTTTTTGAAATTTTCAAAATCACTTGGTTTCAAGATACGTTTGCACGCTGATGAGATAGAAAATGTGGGCGCAGCAAGGTTTGGAGCGCGCTTGGAAGCAGTTAGTGTTGATCACGTCTTAAAAGTTACGAAGGAAGATATCCAGGAGCTGTCAAATAGCAATACGATGGTTACTTTGATGCCCAACACAAGCTTTTATCTGGGTGAATCGTTCGCACCGGCAAGAGAAATAATAGACTCTGGAATACCTGTAGCCTTAGGCTCCGATTTCAACCCCGGTTCTGCCCCTATTTTCATGCCGAGTTTTGTCATGCACCTTGCGATAAGGTTTTTGAAGATGGAACCAGAGGAGGTACTGACCGCTTACACGGTCAATTCCGCACACCTTCTTGGTTTTGATTCCGGACTTGTAAGGCCAGGCTATCCAGCGGATTTGGTGCTTTGGAAAACTAACGAGTTTTTGAATATTCCCTATATGTGGCAAGAGAACTTTGTAGAGCACGTTTTGATAAACGGAAGGATGGTCGTGTAGTTAATGGCAGAAAGGAAATTGTTGAGAGTTGTTGACGTCGTCTTGGTTATAGTAGTCGTTGCTGTGGGAGTTGGTTGGTATCTGTTTGATTACGTGTTCAGCCACAAAAAGGCAGCGAGTTACCAGTTACAGAGTGGCGCAATTTCTGTAAGGATCCAAGGTGAAGAGGTTCTAAGAGTAAATGAACCAGGTGATTGGATCATTAAAAACAAAGATGGCAAGTACGTCACGACTTTGCATTTCGACGGACAGAAGGTCTGGGTTACCGAGTCGAATTGTCCTGATAAGATCTGCGAAAAGACAGGCAAAGTGGGACCAGGAGGGAGTATAATTTGCGTGCCAAACAGGATGATAATAGAGTTCAAAAAAGAAAAGCACAAGAACGCGGTAGACACAGAAACGTGGTAGTTTTTGGAACGATGATAGCCCTGAGTAGTGTGGTTTACGTGGTTGAAGGGTTAGTACCATTTCCTGTGCCAGGTGGTAAATGGGGATTTTCAAACTTTCTTGTGCTTTATCTGTCAGTTTTTTCTGGTCTTTCCGATGCACTGCTCCTTGCTGTTTCTAAATCTTTACTTGGTTCGATTCTTTCAGGTACGATATTCACACCGGGTTTTTTCATGGGTTTTTTCGGTAGTATCGCCTCTGCAGTTGTTCAAAGCCTGTTTTCGAGAGTTAAACTATTTGGTGTTTTCGGGATAAGTATTCTGGGTATGGTAACGAACAACTTGGTGCAGTTTGTTGTAGGAAGTTTCCTCATCGGCTCAAATGCTATTTTTGTCTTTCTGCCCTTGGTAATGACGCTTGGTACACTGGGTGCACTTGCAAACGCTTACCTGGCTGTGAAGACGCATAAGATTATGTTGGATATGAAAATGCCAAAAGAGGGGGTGGAAAAATGATCAGACGGTCTGATTTTCCAAAAGATTTTATTTTTGGTACGGCAACGGCGGCTTATCAAATTGAAGGAGCTGCAAACGAGGATGGTAGAGGTCCATCGATCTGGGATGTCTTTTCTCATACGCCCGGTAAAACGTTAAATGGTGACAATGGAGACGTTGCATGCGATCACTACCATAGGTACAAAGAAGATATTAAGCTAATGAAGGAAATAGGTTTGGATGCCTATAGGTTTTCGATTTCATGGCCTCGAGTGATGCCGGATGGGAAGAACATCAATCAAAAAGGTGTTGATTTTTACAACAGACTCGTCGATGAGCTTTTGGAAAACGATATTGTACCGTTTATCACACTCTACCACTGGGATTTGCCTTACGCATTGTACGAAAAAGGTGGTTGGTTAAATCCAGATATAGCACTCTATTTCAGAGCTTATGCAACGTTCATGTTCAATGAACTTGGTGACCGCGTAAAACACTGGATTACGCTCAATGAACCGTGGTGTTCGTCTTTCTTGGGCTACTTCACCGGAGAGCATGCACCTGGACATAAGGATCTTCAAGAGGCACTAATCGCAGCACACAATCTTTTGAGAGCCCATGGTCATGCAGTCCAAGCGTTTAGGGAAGAAGTGAAGGATGGAAAAGTAGGTTTGACTAACGTGGTGATGAAAATAGAGCCCGGTGATTCAAAACCGGAAAGTTTCCTTGTTGCAAGTCTTGTTGATAAGTTTGTCAACGCTTGGTACCATGATCCGGTTGTTTTCGGTAAATACCCCGAGGAAGCTGTTGCTCTCTATTTAGAAAAGGGGTTGCAGATCCTAGATAGCGATATGAATATCATAGCCACACCGATAGACTTCTTCGGTGTGAATTACTACACGCGAACGCTTGTCATTTTTGATCCAAACAACCCGCTTGGATTTTCATACGTGCAAGGAGACCTCCCAAAAACGGAGATGGGCTGGGAGATTTATCCACAAGGATTATTCGACATGCTAGTTTATCTGAAAGAAAGGTACAGATTGCCGCTTTACATAACCGAGAACGGTATGGCAGGCCCTGACAAGCTGGAGAATGGTAGAGTTCAAGATACATACAGGATAGAGTATTTGGAGAAACACTTTGAAAAGGCTTTGGAGGCTATCAACGCAGGCGTGGATTTGAAAGGTTACTTCATCTGGTCTTTGATGGATAACTTCGAATGGGCTTATGGTTATTCAAAGCGGTTCGGTATAATTTATGTCGACTATAACACTCAAAAGAGGATATTGAAGGATTCCGCATTGTGGTTAAAAGAATTTCTAAAATCATAAAAAGAAAGCCCCGACAGGGGCTTTCTTTTTTGAGTTTTTTCTATTTCAATGTGTATAATCTTTCTTTTGGATTTACAATCTCCGTTATACGTACGCCAAAGTTTTCGTCGATGACTACAACTTCTCCACGGGCAATTAGTTTGTTGTTTACGTAGATATCAACAGGCTCACCAGTGAGTTTGTCAAGTTCTATGAGTGAACCTATTCCAAGCTCCATGACTTCCTTCAACGTAAGTTTCGTTCGCCCGAGTTCAACTGTGACATTCAGCGGTACGTCGAAAAGTAACTGCAGTCTTTCATCGAGCACGTGTGGCCTTTCCGAAGGTTGCTGAGCCTTTCCAAAGTCTTCAAATTGGACAGGTCTTGCCGCAACCGCTTGTTTTTCTTCTCTTCTCGGAGCCGGCGGAACATATGTAGCTGTTGATTTTGATGCGGAGACTTGAGAACTTTGTGAAGTCGCTGTAGCTGTCTGCTTTTGCTCAACTTCTTGAGAACCAAATATCAATTCGTACAGTTTTTTAACAAATGGGATAGGCATCGCCAAGAAAAACTTCGCAGGTTGCAACTCTTCTATTGTCATTGTAAATGTTGCCTTTGCTACTCTGTCTTCATCATTGCCGATAGGTGGGAATTTTACGCTCGGATCGTCGAAGTTCAAGATCTCAGCTGTCGGTGGAATGATACTGACCGGTTTTTTTATCATGTCAGAAAGAGAGGTAGCTGCTGAGCCCATCATCTGGTTCATGGCTTCAGCAACAGCGCTCAATTTGAATTCATCAAGTTCATAACTTTCAGGTTTACCAAATCCACCCATCATTATGTCCGCAATCTCCGATGCAAGCTGCTTTTCGAGAACCATAGCGTTGAGTCCTTCGATCTCTCCTTCAAAATGTATCGTTACACATACCTTTTCGCCGGATACACCATTTCTCAGTTCTTTGAGAGTCATAACTTCAACTTCAGGTGTTGAGATCTCGACCTTTCTCCCCAAGATGTTAGATAGCGCAGTGGCACCTGCTCCAAGAATTATATTTCCAACTTCTCCAACCATTGATTTCTCGATATCTGAGAGCCCTTCATCTTGTACAACTTGTTTGAGTAACGCGTCTAATTCCTCTTGGCTTAAGAAATCATCGGCAATCATTCTTCTTCACCTTCCTCTTTAGGCTCTTCAACCACATCGGTGATTTTCACTGCGTAGTTTCCCTTGTATTGACCTGGCTTTCCCAAGAACTTGGTCCGACCATTGACTTCTACTTTTATTGGTTCATCGTAGTGTTCTTTGAGCCTTATTACATCCCCAATCTCAAGTGTTAAGATTTCACCCAAGGTTAACACCGTCTCTCCAATGATTGCAATAACATCTATCTTAGTTCTTTGTAGATTTTCTCTGAGTTTTTCGATGTGTTCCTCCGTTGCTTCTTTCTGTTTCACTTTGAACCAACTTTGCGTTGTGAGTTTTTCGCCTATTGGCTCTATCACAGAAGATGGCCAGCAAATACTCATGTAACCCTCGACTTTTCCGAAACTTACGAAGAACGTTATAGCCATGACCATTTCACTACTGGGGACGATTTGTACAAACTGGGGGTTAGTTTCCGTGGACTCAATAACTGGAATGAACGGATGCACGGACATCCAGGCTTGCGAAAGTGCCGTGAGCAAGTTTACAACTTCTTTTTTTATTACTCCCATTTCGATCTCGGTTGGTATCCTCTTAACATCGCCTGGTTCTCCAGGACCTCCCAGAAGTACATCGAGAATGCCGTAGAATATTTCCAAACTCATGTTGAATATAGCACTACCCACTAATTCCCTGGCTGTAAAGATCGTTATGAAAGATGGATTGCCGATTGACTTCATGTATTCGTCGTAAGTCAACTGGTCTATACCAACGACGTTTACCGATGTGAACGACCTCAACTTACCTGAAAGATAGGTGGAAGTGCTTCGGGCGAAGTTTTCATGGATCATCTGTACTGTTCTGATTTGCTCTTTTGAAAATTTTTGAGGTCGTAAAAAGTCGTACGTGCGAATCTTTTTCTCTTCGCCCTCTTTTTTCACTTCTTCTATGTTAACTTCTCCTTGCGAAAGCGCAGCCAGTAATCGGTCTATTTCCTCTTGGCTCAGTACATCTGGCAAAACCAACAACCTCCCATCAAAGGGGCTCTCAAATCTTTATTGCACTGTGCTTATCGCTTTTATGTATATATAAACATTCAACACGCCCAGTTTTTCTTTTTCACCCGTAAATCCAGTGATCTGATTAACCGCTTCTCTGATTTGTTTCTTTAACAAATCTAATCCTGCTGGGGTGACAAGGTCAAATCTTTCTTTACTCAAGAATATCGTTGCAAGTGCGTCCATTATCTCGTCGTTCTTATCAGCAACCGCCGCTCGGCACGGCTCACTACCTACAAGCAACGTCAAGGAATCAACTACCGCAACATCCCTTCCACCTTTAAGCATGAAAGTTTGATATTTTCCAGGAGAAATGACAACAGCTTTTATCTGGACAGGTGCAGTGGTTGTTTTTTCTTCCTGTGCTTGACTTGGTTGTCTGTTCGAACCAAGTACGAAGAAGACCACCAAACTGACAACCAGTGAGACTACCAATGGTATTACTATCATTTTTATTAAATTCCCTAATCCACCCTTACCTTTAGCCTGCTCTTGCTGTTGTTCAACTTCTTCAGGCATACTTTGCCCTCCTTAAATCAGAATCAATAACCTTTTGTCTCTCTTTTGATCACTATCTCTATCTTTCTGTATTTAGCACGTGTCTTTTCTACATCGATATTGTAGTTTTTGGTAAGCTCTGCTCGTTTCTTTTGGTATTCCTCATATGATATTTTACCACTTTCGTAATCACTTTGCAGCTTGGAAATATCGTAATCGTAATTGGCCTTTATCGATTTCAACTCTCTGTTTACGTCTACATCACCTTTACCTATCGGGACAAATCTGTCAGGTGAATAAAAATAATCGATGTCGAATAAACCGGACCTTATCTCAGAATACCTCAGAGCGTATCGCTTTTGCTTTAATTCTGTAAGCATGAAATTGACCACGGAAGCGGCACGTGCGCAACTTAGATGCCAGTTCGATGGATATATCGAGTCTGGAGTTGTTGGCCTATCATCCGCGTACCCTCTAACTTCTATGATGTTCGACGTGTGTTCCAAAATCATAGCCCCAAGTTTTTCAATTATTTCCTTTGCTTCTGCTGTTAGCCTTGCACTTCCTGTCTCAAAGATTTTAAAGTTCGTTAGTGTAATGAGTGTTCCTTCGTCCCGTTCTTCTATGGTTACCTTCCCTTTGTACTCCTCCGATACTCTCAGTAGTTCCTGATACACGCCCGGTTTAGTTGAAATCAACGCCTCTTCACTCATTGTTTGGCCGCCTGTAAGGACACTCGGCGGGTTACCGCTGAGTGCAAGAGTTAGACCAACAACGACCTGTTGGAATTTTCCAGGGCTTATGCTCGACATTGAAAACAACAATACGAAGAACGTTAGTAATAATGTGACCATATCACCGTACGTGTTAAGCCACTCAGGAACCGCTTTACAGACACACTTTTCTTTTTTAGCCATTAAGCGCCAGCCCCCTGAACTTGGGCTTCGTATTTTGCTTTCTCCGCTGTCGGTAAGTACGATTTGAGCTTTTCTTCAAGTACCCTCGGGTTTTCTCCAGACTGAATAGATAGCACGCCTTCAAGTATCATTCTTCTGGCAATTTCGATATCAGCTGCACGTTTCGCTATCTTTTCTGCTACGGGAATACCGACGATGTTAGCCAATATCGAACCATAAAGCGTGGTTATCAAGGCAACGGCCATCGATGGACCCAGTGTTTCCGGGTTATTCAATGTATTCAACATTTGGATCAATCCAACAAGTGTTCCGATCATACCAAAAGCTGGTCCAAACGTTCCAAGGGAATCGAAAAACGCCTTTTGGTCTAACATCTCAGAAGTTGTCATATCAATTTCTATTTCCATCATCGAGCGCAGAACTTCTGGCTCTGTTCCATCAACAACCAGCTGAACGGCCTTTCTAAAGAACGGATCTTGAATTTCTTCCAAGTTCGCCTCAAGAGAAAGCAGACCTTCCCTTCTTGCTTTTTCTGAGAAAGACACAAGTGTTCTTAAGGTGCCAATATAATCGATTTTTGGCTCTTTGATCGCGTTCGTTATGACTTTAGCGATACCAAAGACCACAACCTTTTTGTTTGCTGTTATAGCAGAAGAAATCGCTCCACCCACCGTGATGATGACGGAAGGGATATTGATGAACGTTGCGAAGTCACCACTACCGCTTAGTATACCGAATACCATCATACCAAAACCGAGAATAACACCAATTAAAACCGTTATATCCATTACTCCTCACCTACCATCGGTGGTAAGAATATCTGCTTTTTGTATTCCATAATGCGCTTGACCACTTCTTGCACTGGTTCGAGCACGATGTACTTTTTCCCATTGTACAAAGTGATCGTTGTGTCCGGATTGGCTTCGATTTTTTCGATGTATTCAGCGTTTAAATAGAACTCTTTACCATTAAGTGCCGTCAGCTTTATCAAATTTTTCACCTCTATAGGTTTCAGATTACTCAGATTGCACTATAGGATTATCTTCTGAGGTTCACCACTTCTTGGAGTATCTGGTCTGCCGTTGTAATTGTTCTTGCGTTCGCTTGGAAACCTCTTTGAGCGATTATCAGTTTGGTGAACTCCTCTGAGAGGTCAACGTTCGACATTTCTAAAGCACCTGCAACAAGTGATCCAAATCCACCCTTACCGGGTTGACCTATGCGAGCTGTTCCACTGTTTGCACTCTCTCCATAAAGTGAGTTACCGAGTTCAAGCAAGCCCGCTGGATTGTTGAATGTGGCAAGTGCAACTTTTCCAAGAACATCAACTAAACCGTTAGTAAATGAACCGATGATGTCTCCATTTTCAGAAATCGAGAACGATTCTAGAACACCTTGGGCATTACCATCCTGCATTTTGACAAACGCATCCGCAAGCGCAGCGAATTGCGTCATGCTGTTCAAATCTAGTTTGATTTTCACTATTCCGTCACCGTTTTCCCCTGCGTTGAACATGATAGCATCTATATTTTCTCCCTCAGCAATTTGCCCCGTGTTTGGATCAAACGAATTGACACCAAGTAGTCTTCCTGTTTTATCGAACCTCAATACACCAAAACTACCACCTGTGATCTCTGTTCCGGTATCGTAATTGGAAAGGTATTTTATGTTCTCACCTGTTGCACTTCTAATTCTGAATGCCCACGCGTTTTCGTTGTTTCCGTAAACTGCTGCAAGTTTTACAAAGTCAATGTAAAGCGTGTACGGATTTCCAAGAGAATCGTAAACCTGTGTCGATGTCGTGTAGAATGGCGATTTGAATGAGACCACAGAGAAGTTCGTTGGGTTATCTGCTTCGTAGAACCGTGGCTCACCAGCTCCAGGAATTGTGAGTTGATCAACTTTTGATGGTTGGTAAACGACATCCTGGTAAGAATTTCCACTTGCTAAGTTCGCATCGTAAATTGTGTTGTCGCCGTTAAGCAAAAGCACGTTGTAAGTTCCAATTGCGTTACCTGTAACAGCGTCCCTGATTACTCTAACAACACCGTATTTACCTTGTGTGTACTCAAAATTAATTCTTCCGTTACCACCATCGTCAACAGCGGTGACAACTTCCGAACCAAGTGTCTTTCCGTTGACAACAACGCGCACTCTGTACTGCCGACCAGCAACGAGATTTGCGTTGGTTAAGCTCTGCGTTCCAGCACTGTTTATATCTTGTGCAGCAATACCGCTAACCGGTGTTCCATCAAGATTTTCAACCACGTACTGTACTGTGTAGTTCCTTGTGAGTTGACCGGACGTTGTTACTCCTACATTAGAGCTGTCAAGCTCTAAATCAAGGGGAGCTACTTCTTGTGTTGAAGCGGCAATTTCCACAAAATAGTTCTGACCATCTATGAGTTTCTCACTTACGATAGCCTCAGTAACACTTCCATTTAGGACGTTTCTGGATACTGTATCAACTATCCTTCCCTGATTATCCCTTATAATGAAAAGGTAATTCCCATCCTGCTGCTGGATAGGTTCTGTAAGAGTTAGAGCACCAGAAGAAGCTGTTCCTGAGAGCTTCTGCTTAACAGCTCCTGCACTAACGACGTTTCCGAACTTGTCAAACTTTATGTAAATTCTGCCATCGATTTTATCGTCCAGATTGGCATCTATCTTACCGAGGTAGATCTGGTAATCACTGAAAGTGTCTTGGAGTCCTCCGAAGTCTCTTTCAAATGTAACCTTCGTGTTAATAGCCCTACCACCGTAACCGTTAATTGCGATAACGAATTTCTCTGGCCCAACTCTTGCATCAAGATTTCCCGCCAAGACCATCCTTGAGGTTTGTTTTGCCGCCATGCTGAGACCAGCCGATATCTGGATGTTACCAATTGGTTTGTTTGTGTCGACAAATCTTCTACCACTTGTGGGATCAACTTCGGCAACCCATCCTTGTAATTTCAAACCTGTAGTTGGCTGAACCACCGTTCCATTCAGGTCTAAATCAAAATTACCAGCCCTCGTGTAGAAGTACCTTTGCCCATTCGAAAGGACGAAGAATCCCTCACCTTGTATAGCCAAATCTGTTTTCTTACCGGTGTTTTGGAAACTTCCTTGGTTCATTATCTTGTCGATCGATGCAACACGTATACCGTACCCGATTTGCTTTGGGTTCGTTCCACCAGTTCTATCCGTTGCCCTTCTGGACATATCGAGAATCTGTGAAAAGTTCGTCGCGTAGGTGACCCTCGCACCCTTAAAACCTATCGTGTTGACGTTTGCAATGTTGTTGCTTACCACATCAATCTCTTGTTGGAATCCTTGAAGTCCAGATACACCACTGTAAAGAGACCTCATCATATATCCTCACCCCTACGCATAGATTTCTGATATTTCTGAAATCTCGTATACCTTGCTATTAACAACTATGTTGATTTTGCTTCCGTCAAATTGAACACCGGAAACAACACCGCTTTCCACACTTGGTATCTCTTCGTAGTCTCCGTTTCCTGTTACTTTAAGTACCTTGAATGTGTATTTCCCATCCCTCACTTTTGTACCGTTCTCATCTTTTCCATCCCAGGCAAATAGCTGCATTCCAGCATCAACGTTGCCAAGCTTTTGCTCTTTCACGAGTTTTCCATTTCCATCAAATATCCTGATGATAATGTTCGCTGGTTCGTCAAGCTTGAAAACTTTCGTCTCTGGAACCCCGTTCGAGACCTGTATCGTGTTGGTCTTAACCACCGCGGTCTTTCCTATCATGGAAACTGCTTGTGTTCGGTAAAGTTGAGCTGCCGTCTCAACAAATTGCTGCACAGACTTGCTCATGTTCATTATCTGCTCGAGGGATGAAAGCTGAGACATCTGCGCAATGAAGTCCCTGTCTTTCATTGGCTCAAGTGGATCTTGATTTTTGAGCTGCGTGATCAATAGTCTCAGGAACGCTTCTTTATCCATATCTTTCTTCGTTGTTCTTTCACTCACCTGGGAGAAGAGATTAGACGTCGCGTTCACGTTCATCATCATCTTCCATCACCTCTTCATTAAACGCTCTTTTTCTATTTCCTTCTTGATTATGTTCTCTTTGTTGTTGATTGTGCTGATGTCTACTTTCTTCATAGTAGTTGTTCTCTTCTTTCATGCGCACTTCCAAGTTCTTCACATCAAAATCCAGAGTTGTCAATCTTTCTCGCAAAACACCGATGTTTTTTTCCAAAAGCTCCTTACTTTTTTCATTCTCCGCCACAAAAACGATAGTAATGGACCTGCCCTCTTTTTTCAACTCAACGTCGATGTTCCCGAGTTGTTCTGGATACAACTTCATCCTTACGTTCTCTTCCAATTTGCCTGAAAATCCAAATTCTCTTATCTTTTGATAAATCTCTTCAAGGTTACGAGCATATTGTAAACGTTCTGCAAGTTCAAATCTGCTACTTGCTTGGTATGTTTGCTCGAATTTTGTTTCCGATGCTTTGTACGTCATTTCAGCAAGCCGTTCTAAGAACTTGTTTGAGATGTTAGGTTTTTCTTGAATTTCTCCTTTCTTAGGTTCATCTTTAACTCTGTACTCAACTTCAAAGGACTTTATCTCTAATTTATTCTTCGACACCTCACCAGCCTCATTCCTAAATGCCTTTGCATCGTATTTTTCTTGCTGAGAGTTCGTATTTTGAAAAATGTCGTTCTGAGCCGGTTTCACAACATCGCTTGAAATTTCGGGTTGTGTTATGTCTGGAATGTTTGATTTTTCAGCTAATTGTACGTTGTTTTTATCTTTAATGCTTTCCTTCACTTGAACATTTGGTTGATTAGACACAACCTTTGGATTTTCCATAGCTGCGCTTTTGACTAACTCAGCTGCTAGTGATATCTGTTGGTTGGAGATTTTTGAAGCTTTAGAATCTATTGCATTATCTTTTCCAATATCTTCATCCTTACTTTGGAAATTCACAATCTGATTTAATTTTTCCGAAGCAATCAATCTTATTGAACCAAGTATCGGTAAGATGTTTCCATCGCTCTTCCTTTCTGCATCATTTTGCTTAGACTCATTAGCGTTACTGTTCGCAACAAAAGGAACAACCCGCTGACTAGTCTGGATTTTCTCTTGCGAGATAACTTTATCTATCTTTTCCATGTTGGATTTATTCTGTACGTTTGTATGGGATGTCGATAAACCGTTTACTACTGCCACATTTTCCGAAGTTCTTGCATTTCTAACATTGATTTCATGAAGCACGTTCGTTTTTTCGACATTTACATTAGACACAACACCATTGGTCGAATTTTGTCTTTGCAAAGATTTAGAAAACTCATTGACTGAAGATTGAAGTAACTGGGCTCTCTCTTCTAAATAAGCGATGTTTTCAATACTGATAAAACTGCTAACACGACCGATTGATTTGTTCTCCTTAGTTGATGCTTCCAGTTTTTCCCTCTTTTCATTAATCGCATTTGTTTTCGTATCGCTCGCTTTCGACTGGGCAATAGCAGAGTTTGATTCAACAATGCGCTTTGCTTCGAAAGCGTTTTGAGCCAGATTTTGGATGCCTTTATCGGAAGGTCTATATACGTTGTTTTGAAGTTCTTCCTTTTGCAGATTTTCCTGAATCACATCGGTCTTCTTATCGGTTGTCTTTGATTTAGCCATCTGTGAGTTTGGTTCCACTACGTATCTTGTTTTAGAAGCTTCGTGACCGATGTCCTGAACAATTTCAACCTCGGCTTTTTGACTGAAAATTCTGGCAATTTGGTTGCTCTGAGGTTCGGCTATTTTGTTTCCTAAGCTTTGCGCTGTCTTGGAATTACTTGTCTTTGTTTCGCTCAGTTGTTGTGGGAATATTTGAACATTCTGCAAATCATCGCGCTTGGTTTTGGTTGGTGCTTCGTAGTTAAAAATACCTGCGTTATCGCTAACGGTTCTATTTTCTTTTACGTATTTAGGCTGGACCTTTTCGGAAGCGTTCATAACAACTTTTGTTTGCTTATTATCCTTCGAACTATTTGATGAAATTGGTCCTGAATTTTCCTTTCCAGCATCATTCATGTTCAAAGTCACTTCTTTGACGCTGACTTGTGCTTGCTGTTCAGTGTGAACAGTATTTACTTTAATAGAAAGTTTCTCTGCTGTTTCGTATTTTGTGTACATGTTCTGACCTTTAACACCAGTATCCGCAACCACAATCCCATGTTTATCATCTTTTGGAGCTTCGGATGTGAACTCGGTCAAAAACTTTTTTTTGAGCTGCGAAACGCTATCTTCTTCTTTGGTTGCTTCGATGATTTTTTCTTCTTTCAAATATGCCGTGCCAGTTTCGCTTTTTCCGTTTTCAGAAGCGGATGTTTGTAAGGAATTCGAGATAATGTTCGAATCCTTTTTCGATAGTTCTTGGAGTTTGCCTATTACTGATATGTGTTTGTCATTATTGATATCTTTGCCTTCACTTAGCTCATTTGAAGCTTGAGAGAACAGTTCTTCACCATTGTCACTCTTTACCTCGTGGGTCTTGCTATCCCCAGCGGTAGTCTCCTTTATTAATCTTTCGCTTTGGCCAGTGACGGTTGTTTGCAAGATTTCTTTCTTGTTCATTTTGTTTTCTTCGCCCAATGAACCTACTTGATTCTCGTTTTTCACTATTTGTTGTGAAAGTGCGATCTTTTTCGCTACAGCGCTATTCTCGTTCTGGGGACTTTCGCTAGTGTCTGTTTTAGATAGTTCATCAACGACTTTTTGGAGAATCTTTTCAAAAGATTCTCCATTTCCAGAACTTTTACTTATTTCGGAAAGCACGCTTTGAACTTTCTCAGGACTACCGAGAATTTTTGTAAGGTTGATTAGATCAATCAAAATCTCGCCCCCAAGTTCAAAACTTCGATGAAGAGCTCTTCGTTCTTGTCTTTTATGTCTTTCAACAACCTGATTCGTGTTTGGTCATCGACGTTTGAAAGGATGTAGAACACCAAGTCTGGCTTTTTGCTTATCTTTTCAACCATGTTCCAGATTTCTTCGTACGGCATTTCTGATAAGTATGCTGAAAGCCCTTTCCTAAAACCATCCACTGTTATTATCTGCGCTTCGTATGAAACTAACTCGTTTATCTTCGCCTCAAGGTCTTGGATTTTGTTCTCTATATCACTAATTATCTGATCCACACCGCCTATCTTCTCAACGACTTGAGCTGCCTTTACTGGATTAACTGCGGTGAGTTCTTGGAGTAATTCCGCCCTTGTATCTGCAGGTAGCTTTGAAAGTATCAGTGCAAGTGTTTCAACCGACATGTTTTCTGCATTCATTAGCCTTCTGAGCTGTGGTGGATCTGAGTTGAGAAATGTATCTACAAGGTCCTGCAAGCGCTTCAGTGTTGTTGTATCTTCAACTTTGTTCAGTTGTTCTTTTAATCTCTGCTCTTTCCAGTTATTCTCCACCGTTTTCAGCGCTTCTAAGAGTTTGTTAACTTCGGATTCTTTCTTGGCTAAGAGTGTTTCTTTTTCCTCCAGTTCTTTTAATTTCGCATCGAGTTGTGAAGCGTATTGCTCATAAGCGCTTTCAAAGTACTCTTTTGCGGTGAAAACGTTTATTGGCTCGTACTGAACGAAGTTTTTCACAATCGGAACTTTGGAAAATAAAAGGCCAAAATAGTTTCTCCACGCTTGGAACGTAGAGGCCTCTTTTCCGTAAATTTGACTTATAAGATATGAAGAATAGCCATAGAAAAAAATCACTGCAACAATTAGCACTCCAATAAGGATGCCCAACAATATGAAAAGCCATTTTCTTGATTTCATTAGTCCACCTCCAATTCAATATTCTTCTGTGCGATATGATTTTCCTAAGTGTGAAAAAAGAAAAGGGTCGGCTGATGCCGACCCTCATTACTGCCAAAGAAATTATCGTTATTCTTCCGCTTGCTGTTCGAGGTACTTCTTGCGTTCTGCTATTATCTTTTCTTGGATGTTTGGTGGAACGATATCGTATTTCGCAAACCTCATCGTGAAATAACCTCTACCACTCGTGATCGATGAGAGTCTGCTCTGGAAGTCAAGCATTTCGGCAAGTGGGACTTCTGCTTTGACAACAGTCATACCTTTTCCTGCAGGCTCCATTCCCATCGGTCTTCCCCTTCTTGAGCTTATATCTCCCATCACATCTCCAGCGTTTTCATCTGGTGTGAAGACTTCTACGTACATTACTGGTTCAAGCAAAACTGGCCTTGCCTGCTGCATACCTTTTTTGAATGCTTGAATTGCTGCGATTTGGAACGAGATATCCGATGAGTCGACTTCGTGGTACGAACCGTCGAATAGTGTTACTCTGACATCGACAACCGGATACGCCGCAAGCACACCTTTCTTCATTGCTTCACGAATTCCTTTTTCAACCGACGGGATGAAGTTTCTTGGAATGACTCCACCCACGATCTTGTCAACAAATTCAAAGCCCGCGCCTCTTTCAAGTGGCTCGATCTCTATCTTAACGTGTCCATACTGACCGTGTCCACCTGTTTGTTTCTTGTGTTTGTGCTCAGAAATCGCCTTTGCCATTACAGTTTCCCTGTAAGCAATCTTCGGTTTTCCAACCTCTACATCTACGCCAAAGATGTTCTTGAGTCTTTCAACCATGACATCAAGGTGCATACCACCAATACCTGAGATAACGGTTTCCGAAGTTTCGGGATCGAATTCCCAAGCGAATGTTGGATCGGAATCCGCCAATCTGCTCAGACCGTTGCTGATCTTGTCGATGTCTGACTTTGATTTTGGGTTGACGCTCTTGGAGATCATCGGTTCCGGGTAAACTGGAGGAATTATCGCAAGTTTCCTATCTTTGTGCGTTAGTGTGTCCCTAACGGCACTCTCTTTGAGTTTTGGAAGGACAACAACATCACCACAGGATGCCTCCTCAACTTCGTAGGTTTCCTTACCTTTTGCAAAGTACAGGTGTCCGACCTTTTCTTGGGAACCTCTTGTTACATTAACAAATGTATCACCTGGTTTAAGAACACCGGAGACAACCTTTATGTAGCTCAATTTTCCAACGAACGGGTCAACAACCGCTTTGAACGTGTAACCAACGAACGGATCTGTCTCGGAAGCTACAACATCCACTTCGTCGCCACTTTCGAGTCTTGCCTTGTACGGTTTAGCTTCAAGTGGAGAAGCACCGATGTTGTTCAGTGTTCTAAGTAATACGTCAACACCTATGTTCTTTTCTGCAGAACCTGCCAAAACTGGGACGATTTGTCTTTCGATGAATCCCTTTCTAAGAGCCGACCAAAGTTCTTCAGGGGTAATTGGTTCTTCTGCAAAGTATTTTTCCATCAAAGTATCATCGAGTGAAACGATATCTTCCATTATCGACATCTTAATTTCTTCAACTTTATCCTTTACTTCTGCTGGAATTTCTGTCTCCTTTGGTTTGCCATTTTCATAGAGGTATGCTTTTCCAGAGATAAGATCGACAACTCCTTTGAAGTTCGCTTCTGCACCAACTGGGTAGACTATGGGTACAATCTTCGCTTCGAACCGTTCCTTGAGTGATGCGAGTGAATTCTCAAAGCTTGCTCTTTCCTTGTCCATCTGGTTGATGAAGACCATTATGGGTTTTTCCATTTCCGTTGCAAGAGCCCATGTTCTTTCCGTCTGGATTTCCACACCTGCCGTTGCATTTATAACGCTGATAACATTCTCGGAAACGAAGATCGCACTGATAACTTCACCAATAAAATCGCTGAAACCTGGCGTGTCAACAAGCGTGATCTGTTTACCTTCGAACTTAAACGTGCCAACATGCGAGTTTATACTTGCACCCCTTTGTGCTTCTATTGGATCAAAATCAACCTCTTTCTTTGTAACGTTCATCCCACCAAGGTTAAGAGCAGCTACCATCAAAGCGGATTTTCCAGAACCGTTGTGACCCACAAGAGCCACTGTGCGTTTATCCTTCGCAACCATGTCCCCACCTCCGTATATGATAAAAAAATGTCACTGTGGTATATTTTACCAGAATATTTCAGATTTTCAAACCCTGTATTTTGTTTCCAAGCTCTCCAATTCGATAATGCACGTAGATAGTTCCCTTAGAATTCAGAATCTGAGCTTTTTCAAAGCGTAATGAGTAGTGTTTGTCAATATTTGAAAAAAGATTCAACCCGTCAGGTAGGATTATCGGTTCTATTGTCAAGTGTAAGTCTGTTACAAGACCAGCGTTTAGAAATTGAGAAAACAAAGTCTGACCACCGATAACGCACACGTCTTCAAAACCTCGGTTCCTAAGTTCCTGAATTATCTGCGAAACGTTCCCGTTTAGTACCAAATCAGGCTCTCCACAAGAAAACACGCCCTTTGTGCTCAGAACAACGTTGTACCTTCCGGGCAATCTTTTACCAATCGCTTCGTAGGTCTTTCTGCCCATAACAACAAGACCTGAGCGGGTGGTTATTTCTTTGAAAAGTCTTTTGTCCTCCGGACTTCCCCAATCCGTTCTATCGTTTTCATTAATTGCGATAGTTCCCCTTACATCTGTCACTGCCAGCAATCTGATTCTCGTATCAACCACCTTCCCTTTCATTTAATATATTTTAGCACAGTGCAATGAATAAAAAAGCGGTACCCGCTTTCCGGGTACCGCTTTTTTTGCTATTTCTTCTAGTATTAATATTCTGGCATTTCAGGCACGGATGCTTTCTTTTCCTCTGGCTTTTCAACGACGAGCACTTCTGTTGTGAGGAGCATTCCAGCGATTGAGGCTGCGTTTTGCAGTGCACTCCTTGTAACCTTTGCTGGGTCAATTATACCGCGTTCGTACATGTTGCAGTATTCTCCTTTGAGTGCATCGAAACCGTATGCTACCTCGTCTTTTGCAAGAACGTTGTGTACTATAATTGCACCGTCGTAACCAGCGTTGAGAGCAATCTGTCTGATTGGCGCCTCGAGTGCGTTGTAAACGATCTGTGCTCCGAGTTTCTCATCACCAGTAAGTTCGTTCAAGAGTGGCTCGATGGCTTTTCTTGCTCTTAAGAGTGTAATTCCACCACCGGGAACGATACCTTCTTCAACAGCTGCCCTTGTTGCGCTAAGAGCGTCTTCAATTCTGTGTTTCTTTTCTTTGAGTTCCGTTTCTGTAGCAGCACCGACTTTTATAACTGCTACTCCACCAGCGAGTTTTGCCATTCTTTCTTGCAACGTTTCTTTTTCGTATTCGCTTGTGGTCTGTTCGATCTGGGCTTTAATCTGAGCGATTCTCTTTTTGATTTCTTCTGGTTTACCTTTACCACCGACGATTATTGTTTCGTCTTTCTTTACTCTAACAACATCCGCTCTACCGAGGTCTTGGAGTGTGAGGTCTTCAAGATTAATACCAACTTCTTCGCTTGCTACGATACCACCTGTGAGAATTGCAATATCCTGGAGCATGGCTTTCCTTCTGTCACCGAAGCCAGGAGCCTTAACTGCAACTGTGTTGAGTGTACCCTTGAGCTTGTTGAGCACAAGCGTTGTGAGTACTTCACCTTCGACATCTTCTGCAATGATTACGAGTGGTCTTCCTGTTTGAGCAACTTTTTCAAGTATTGGGATGAGTGGTTTTACGTTGGAAAGTTTTCTATCGGTAATGAGTATGAACGGTTCGTTGTAGACAACTTCCATCTTTTCTGGGTCTGTTACAAAGTACGGTGAGATATAACCTCTGTCAAATTGCATACCTTCGGTGAATTCAACGTATGTGTCGATGGTTTTGCTGTCCTCAACTGTGATGACCCCATCTTCTCCAACCTTTTCCATAGCTTCTGCAATAAGCTTTCCAATCTCTTCGCTGTTGGCGCTTATAGCTGCAACGTGTGCTATATCTTCCGTGCTGGAGAGCTTCTTGGAAATCTTTTTAATTTCCTCAACAACCTTTGCTACAGCTTTGTCGATTCCGCGTTTGACAAGTATTGGATTTGCGCCAGCTGCGACCATCTTGAGTCCTTCTTTAATCATTGCCTGCGCAAGAACTGTTGCAGTTGTTGTACCGTCACCGGCAACGTCGTTTGTCTTGCTTGCAACTTCCTTAACGAGCTGAGCACCAAGGTTTGCGAACTTGTCTTCGAGTTCTATTTCCTTAGCGATGGAAACACCGTCGTTTGTAATTGTTGGGCTTCCCCAAGATTTTTCGATAACGACGTTTCTACCCTTTGGACCAAGTGTGATCTTCACTGCATTCGCAACCGCATCAACACCTGATTCGAGTGCCCTTCTTGCTTCTTCACTGTATTTCAACAACTTTGCCATATCTCACACCTCCTCCAATTTTCCGTTTTTATTCTTCTATTTTTGCAAGAATGTCGTTCAAATCGATCAAAATGTAGTCTTCATCGTCGATCTTAATTTCTGTTCCGGAGTACTTGTTGTATATTACCTTGTCTCCGACTTTGAGTGTGCAATCTTCTGGCAGTTTACCAACTTCAACTATCTCAGCCTTCATCGGTTTTTCCTTAGCGGCATCTGGAAGTACAATACCACCTGCTGTCTTCTTTTCTTCGATGATGGGCTTTATCAAAAGCCTTTCACCAAGTGGTTTTACCTTCATACTCTTACCCCCTCCTGTCACATGTTGTTGTGTTTTGATTATCACTCTTTAGTTGCGTGTGCTAATTTTAGTATAACAGAAAAATGAAATATGTGAATTGTGAAAGTTTACGTCTATGGCCATTTATGCAGCTTTATAGCGAAATAAATGTATTTTTCTTATTTTTTCTTATGTTTTCACTAACCAAAATTGACTGAACGGCTTTGTTTGCAACATCACGAAAAGTATGGTATTGAAAAACAAAAGCCCTGGGATCAACCAGGGCTGAAGTCTGAACTGTTGGTGGAGCCGATGGGACTTGAACCCACGACCTCTACCGTGCCATGGTAGCGCTCTCCCAAGCTGAGCTACGGCCCCACTATTATGACACATGCATCTTAATACGCATGAAGATTATATCATTTATTGAAAAAAAATCAAGAAGGATTCCTTTACATTTTTTCTTAACAAAATTTCAATAATTTTGACTAATTCGAGGTCTAAATTTATAGTTGATGTAGTAGGAGCAGGCACGCCTAATATAGAATATGTTATTGGGTAAATTTGTGTTCTGGTACTTTTTGGGATGTTTGTCACAAATAAGAAGATAAAAAATAGAACACTTTCGGAGGTGTGCTTGTATGAAACCTGAAGTTAAAAAAAGCAGGTTCTTTTTTGGGTTCATCACCAAGTCAACTGCTTTGTTATTGATTGTGCTGAATATCTTTCTGTTAGCTGTTTTCTCATGTACTTCAAGAGGTACAACAACTTCCAACGAAAAGTTTAAAGTATCCTACCCAGAAGTCACTTTTGTCAATACGGATGTAAAAATCACCGTTGAACCACTCGAGCCGGGCTTGTCGAACATAAAGGTGAAATCCAAACACAGTGACAGCACCGTGTTCAGTGAATCCATTTCGATTAACAAGTACCCTTACGAAATCACGAAGCGCTTCTCAAAGCCGGGCATTTACCAGCTAAGTGTTGAGGGTTATTCGATAGTTGATAATGTTTGGTACACCACTAACGGAACAATGACGGTTTACGATTCGTTACCTCCCTTAATTGAGGAAGTGAGACTCATACCCGAGCGCCCGTATGTGGGCGATGAGGTGATGCTGCTAATCAAAGTCGGTAGTGAGAACCCCATAGTGAACTACACTTTGGACGGTCGAGTAGGTGGTAACACTTGGATAAGGAAAGCACTTACCGAGAAGGCGGGATATGTTTATAGAAAACTTGAACCAGTAAATTATCCTGGAAAAGTGGAGCTATTTCTAAAAACTTCTTCTTACAATATGGAGGATGCCACGAAGGTAGTATTCGAAGTAAATCCAGTGGATAGGGTCAAACCTATCATTAATGTTTTCACTAAGACTTTTTATCCGGTAAACTCAGATGTGAGCTTCGAAGTCAAAATGTATGACAACGAAGAGCTCGATTATTACAAAGTGGAGTTCAATGGTGAAGTTGTCGAGCAAGGTAAGATTTCAGGAAAATCGTTTGAAAAAGCCATAAAAATAGGTAAAAAAGAACTTGGAACACATACGCTTAATATAACTGTGAGAGATAAAGAAGGAAATGCCGCCTACTATTCGAAAAGAATCTACGTCGGTTCGACGGCTTTGAGTTTTGAGGTCGAGGTGAGCCCAGCGAATTTAACTGCAGGTGGAACGGCGGTTATCGCACTTGTTCCACAAGAAGAGAGAGTCCGATACACAAAGATTGTGTACTTCGTCGACGGGAAAGCGATAGACTCGAGCATCGCTTCTGAAGGAAAAGAAGCAAAAAGATTTACTTTGTGGGACGTAGAAGAGGGAACACATATAATTACAGTTTACGCGGAATCGGACGATAATAGAGGTGGAATAGCCGAAACTTTTGTGAGTGTACCCGACTACAACGGTCCGAGATTTATCTCACTCACCGTAAACGATGTTGAGATGGGGAAGGACCAGCCAACGTACATTTCACCCGGACCGGCGGTCTTTAAATTGAAAGTCTACGACGCTGGTGGAATAAACACAGGAGTTAAACCGAGGCTGCTCATCAGAGAAAACGAATTCGCCAGCTTTTACAGGGATTTACTAATGGAACCGGAAGAGATCTCTTCTGATGGGAAGACTGTTGTGTTCTCCGTGTCTACCATAATGGCACTGGGCTATTATTACGTTACTGTTATGAATGTTCAGGATTTGTCAGGTAACTTGATGCGGGATATTGGAAACTTCTTGTTGTATGTACAATAATCCTGATTTTTGTTTAGATAATCCCTGAGCAGCCAAAAAATGAAAAAAGCTTTGGTAAAAAACGGAAAAATAGAAAATTCAAAGGAGTCAACTATGCAAAATTAAATTTTTGTTTTGAGTGTGAGATAGCATAATCAATATTGAACTTCTCTTTCTTTCTCAACATTGCGTACAACGTTCGCAATAACTTGTGTACTACTGACATTATCGCTTTTTTGTACGGTATACCTTGCTGCCTTTTTCGTTCATAGTATGTTCGGAAATATTCGTTGTGAATCACTACACTCACTGCCATTAGCCATAGTATTCGTCTTAGGTGGGCATTGCCCCTTTTCGATATGTGTCCTTCTACTTTGCTTTTGCCTGATTGGGCAATGCTTGGATCGAGTCCACAATACGCAATGAGTTTTTTGTATGTACTAAATCTTGAGATATCTCCAACTTCTGCCAAGAAATGCATCGCGCTGTTTTCACCAATACCTGGTATTGACGTGAGTATCTCGATATCAAGGTTTATCGCACTACATTCGCAATATTCTTTCATCATCTTGTCGTATTCTTCAAGCTGTTGCTGTAAAAATTGTAGTTCTTTGATATTTTGCACAAGAATCTTTTCTTTCATCGGCCAATATTGAGCAATCGAGTTATTAGCGAGTTCTTTAAGTTTTTGAGCATTAAGTTTTGTACTTCTGCCACGGTCTTTGGAAAAGAACACATCCAGATTACGAGCCTTTTGAATAGCCTTGGCAGAAGGGAAATGAGAAAGAAGATTGAGGATAGTGTCACTGTAGATATTGGTAACTCTTTCGAGTTCAGGGAAAAGAACGTTGAGCAGTTTTTCGATATTGTCTTTAACTTTTGCGATGCGGTGGATAATGTTTTCGCGTGCTCTGACAATATCACGAAGCTCAGAGTTGACAAAAGCAGAAGAAGGAATTTGATGTTGTAGGTAAAACAAAGCAGTAGCGATAATGCGAGCATCGATTTTGTCGGTTTTGGTCTTTCGAAGAGAAGCAAAGTTTTTAACAGTTAGAGGATTAAAAACAGCGCAAGCAAAGTCGTTGGAAGAAAGGAAAGCCAGAAGGTTGAGATGATAACAGCCAGTAGATTCCATAGCGATGATGATGGATTGTTTTGGGAAGGCAGAGAGTTTGTTTGCGAAGGAGGAAAAGCCTTGCTGGGACATATCGAAAGAAGATTCGAAGATGATGGAACTGGGATTAGAGATAGCGCAGACGTTGAACTTATCCTTGGAAACATCGATGCCGACGAAAACAGGGAAGTTATCCATGAAAAATCCTCCTTTCGAATGATGAGGGCAGGGAGCCTGCTGAACCAATCCTCCATGCTGACGAGGGCTGAAAGCCCAACCAACTAATCATGGTTAAAGGCAGGCAACAGACTCCTTAAATGGCTTAAAAGCCAAGGTGACATAAGTTGTCCTGCCCTCAATTTTTTTAAGCTAAATTATTTATACCATATTTTTATGTAGGAGGTGACATATGAAAGTCTTGTAAAGCTAGTGTGCAAAAAAACGTTCTCGTGTTTCTTGCTTCAGATACGCGGTAGTTCGGAATGAGCTCCAACTCAGCCCAAAACTTTCAGGTTCTCTGACGTTTGGATGTAACGATTAATAAGCATGTGAGAAAGGAGGGTACGGTGTATGAAGGTGCGATTTAAACTTTTGGTTGTCTTGTTAACGTTCATAATAGTTCTGTTGCCGCAGTTCACGTTTTCTGCACTGAACATCAGCGGATTATGGGCCCCAACATTCTCAAGGTCGATACCAGGCAAATCAGGACCGAGTATAATTGCGCTGGAAGGTGGAACCTTGCTTTATCTGTCAAACGACGGTGCTCTTTTCACACTGACTATGGCAGGTGGCACCATTCAACAAGGACAAATTGATCAAGTGGCGAACATCGTAGCTCCTCCCGTGTTTATTAAACCTGATAGCGGTCCTGACAGGTACTTGATATACGTCACTGCTCAGGGTACGGCTCAAAATAGACTCGTAGTGCATCATTTCACACAAGGTAGTACAGGTGGCACTGCATATTATACAAACATAAACGGTCCATCCTATGGACTTACAGCATACCTTGACTCAGGCCAAATTGTTATTTTCCTTGGCACAGTTAACGGTACTTTGTATAGAATAACTTATGACACCGTGAATAACAGTTTTGTAACACCACCTATTACAGTAAACCTCGGACAGCCCATTAAAACACCCCCGATGCTCAATCCAGGTAGAACACGAGTATACGTGCTAACCCAGAACGGAACATTCTCGATAAGATATGAAAATGACCTAACTGAAGTTTCTTCAATAACTCTTGGTGGTGAATTTACAACACCTATGGCGATGAGTAGTAGCGGACACGTTTATGCACTGAGCAACCAAGGTACACTCTACAAAATTGATCCATCCACATCGCCTTCGGAACAACACGTTACATTCTTGAGTGCTGCCAATTCATCTGGACCGCTAATAGATGGTGATGATATTATTTATGTCTTTGGAGATAACGGGAAAGTAGTAGCACTTAACTCCAGTTTGACAAAAGCAGGAGAATTCAGCATCGGACAACAGATCACCTCAACACCAGGTATCGTAAAAGGTCTTGACGGTATAACATACCTAATTGTGCCATCATCTTCGTATGGAAACGGAAAGGTAAGCATACTTTCGTATAACTTAACAAGCGGACAGTTTAACTTAGTATGGCAGTACAACATTCCAAGCTCAATACCAATCAGTGGTGCTGTGAATATCGCACCGTTGGGTGCTCTTATGTCCGAGAATTACTATTTCACCGTAGCGGCAAATGATGGAACCGTGTACGCATGGCAGTTCGATGCACGTGGCCTCTACGGTATTTGGGCAAAGTACGGTCAAAACTCGTTTAATACAGGTTTCATTGACCGAACTTCTATAGGCTTTAGCTCGAGAATTTATTTGATAGCAAGAGAAGGTTACTACGGCAAAGAACTTTCAAGTTCTCTACTTTCAGGTTCGATATCAAGCCCCGTTTATGGTTTGCTTTACGATGCGACCATCGTGAATGACGATAATAGCCCACCTACAGTATTCAGGAATTTAAGAACGAACGAAACAAATCCTGCTTCTATTCTTCAAGGTATCCCAGGTGTTCAATCAGCCGTTGTCGAGTTCTCAACACCAACAACTGCTAGATTACTACTTGGTAGATACGTTAACGTGCGTGGTGTTAGTACACAACCAACGAAGGACTCCACGTTTACCTTCAGGTTCTGGAGAACAGGCGCTCCAAATAATTACGAAGGTGCACAAGGTGACAACCCGGCAACTTTGACGTTCAGATTCAACGACAGAAGGGTGGAACTCTACACAGATGCAAGTTATACATACTTCATTTACCACAGGTATCCACTCAGCGCAAATTCAGAAGGTACGACAGTTGTAAACACAACATTTAACTACGGTAAATTCATAAACAACCCAAATAATGCCAAGGTCACGATAAACTCAAGTCCAGTACAAGGTGGGCAAGTGTTCTATGCTTATAAATGGAACGTTTATCAATGGAATCCAGACGCGTCCACAGGCTATGACAGACAAACTTACTATTATAAAGACAGTATCCAACTACCGTTAAAGGGACCAGGATATGTTGAAATATTCTACGCTCAACTCAACGCCACCGTAACTCTCTTAGTTCCAGAGTTTGCGTATGGTCCAACTAAAGCCTTCCTATTTTTAGATGCAGCTACTAATTCAGTAGCTGAAGCTATGAGACTGGAGACTAAGCTTGGTGTTACAATAAGTAGGATTGAGTTTGAAAACTACTCTGCTAACGTCACAAAAGTAGATTCACTTAGTAGAGTATCACCCAATAAGCTAGAGATAGTCTTGCAAAACTTCAACCCACCCCTTTCTGGTACAACAAGGGTTGCGACAATTGCGCTCAACCTTATGTTCCCAGACAAAGCCACGTTTACTGGCAGTGCAAGTGACCCATACGAGCAATACTTTGATTTGTATGGATATGCACAACTTCAGGGTGGAATGGTGGATCCAGATTATCTAACCGCAAAGAGGGTTTACAAAGCAGGTAAGTTCTTATATATTCTCGGTGATTTCGACAACGACTTAGATGTGGATATCAACGACTGGAATATGTTTGTTACCAGACTTGGAACAACCGTAACCGGCACGGAAATGGTTTTCAACATTGGTCCACGCCAAGACTACACACCACCGTATCCAAATGTTTACAGCTACAAGGTTGGATACTTAACTGATTCGACCAACAATGTTGACGCATCTGACCTTTATATCTTCACGACGATGTTCGGATTTGCTATCGCTCCGGCCGATGTATTCCAGTGATTCCTTGAATAGGGAAGAGAGGTGAACGTTATGAGAAAACATCTGTTTTTAATCGCCGTTGTTTCAATTTTAATCGTACTATCAAGCTGTAACCTTTTCAGTCCCGCTAATTCCAATGCACCGAAAGAAAGAACTCCAGTTAATATAGTTGATCCGTACGGCAATAACCTATTTGTCGATGGCAAGATAAACGGGTTCCCAATGAAGGCGGATAAGAGCGGAGTCTACATTGAAGCGAAGATCAATGCTGTAAATAATTATTCATTTGACGAACCTGTTACAAGAATATTTGATGTGCAGTCGGTTGATTTCGATGGAAAGAACGTAACTATAAGACTACAAAAGAAGAACGTTAAAGATGTAGCACTCTTCAGAACAGCTGATGGGAATCTTATGTTCTACGCATACGGCTACGGCGATACACCATATTTCCAAGTGTGGCTGAAAGACAGACTCTCAACTTTTGCCGTGCAGGATATCAATCCAAGCCAAATACTCTTGGCAGGTGGATGGCTCGTTGGTGTGGGCAAGGGACGCGGGCAGAAAGGATTAGAACGTTCAAAAGATGAAATTTATGTCAAACTCAACATACCAGCAACAAAAGCTCCAGTGATTGCAAAGCTCGAAATAATAAACGAAAAGTAATTTATGTTTTCAAAAAAAGCCTGGGCTTTGCGCCCAGGCTTTTTTCATCGCACTTTAGCTGTTTTAAAGCTTATGTACCCCATGCCAAGTAGTATAATCAACGGTACAACGAGTGAGAAAGATATGTTCTTTTCTATGATTACCCCCAACAGCATGCTCACTACACTACCTCCAAGTGAGGTGAACGCGTACGTTGCACCGTTGAAGAGCGTAACGTGGTCTTTTTGAATTTTCCCAAGTGCGCATTTTTGCACGTAAGGGAAAAGTGGTCCAAAGAAAAAGCCCGAAAAGACGAAGAAAAGTGGATTTCTAAAAATAAATAACAGCGCTATAGTGAAGACTAAAATCAGCACATTTGTTCGCAATAAATTGGGGATAGCCTTCTGGATAGTATTTGTTATAAACCTACTCACCGTGAATGTCACCCAAAATAGGGCGTACGCCATGTACGTTGACAATATGCGCTCTTTCATTATCGTTCCAGCCCAAGTGATGACACCTATTTCAACGGATGAGTAAAATATAAGAAGCAGCAAGAACGTTGAAAAATTGCCGTCCTTGAACGCATCCACTATGCCCCTCAATGAGAACCCACCTTGCTGGTTGTGTAAAGCCGGGAAGTGTTTCAAAATTGTGTATATTCCAAGGGTTAAGAACAGAATAGTATATATCAAATACACGTTCCTGAAATCACCAAGGTATTTTGTTGCCCACGTTATGCAAAGGGGTGCAATCACTCCTCCAAGTCCGTACGCACCATGAAAAAAGCCAAAGTTCGCATTCTTGGCTTGCGCAAGAAGTGTTGTGGAACTTGTGAAACCAAATCCCGTTGAAAGGCCGAATACGAACAAACCGAGCATGGAAAGTAAATAATTACCTGAGAACGCAACTATCAAAGAACCTGTAATCGTCAATGTGTAGCCGATAAGTAAGGCACGCTTAATTCCCAGCCTTCCAAGGTAGAGCCCAGTGAAGATATTCGAAATGACCGTTCCTGCAAGTGAAAAGAACGGTAGAAGCGAAGAGACAGCTATTGATATATCGAACAGTTCTCTAAAAGAACTCAGTAGTGGCGGCATCGAGTTTAAAACAAGCGAATAAGAGAATATCACGAGCATGGGATAAAGGTTCTCCAAAGTTGTCCACTCCTCTCTGACGGTACTTCAGTCTTCTATTCCGTACCGTTCCATTTTGTAGTACAACGTCCTGACACTGATATCAAGCATCTTTGCCGCTTTGACTTTGTCACCGCCGGATTGTTTTAACGCCGCAGTGATGACCTTTTTTTCGTACTCTTCAACCATATCTTTCAGCGGTTTTTCGCCCAAATCGGTAAATTCTGCTTCTTTCTTCTCCGCTTTCGCGCCGCTGTCATCCGGAAGGTGTTTTAAGTCGATGTACCTTTCCTCTGGTCCCATGTTTATCATGACTCTACCAAGGAAGTTCTCAAGTTCTCTTACGTTCCCTGGCCAATCTCTTGAAACTATGTATTTGATAACCCCAGGACTGATACCTTCCACCATCCTGCCGTATTGTTGATTGAGTTTTTTGACTATATGAATTGCCAATTTCGGAATGTCTTCTTTTCTATCTTTTAAGGCTGGTAAATATATCGGAAAGACGTTGAGCCTAAAGTATAGGTCTGGTAAAAACTCGCCGTTTCTCACCATCTTCTCAAGTTCCATGTTCGTTGCCGCTATAATCCTTACATCAACTTTTCTGACGTTTCTCCCGCCGACAGGAACAAACTCTTTTGTTTCGATGAACCTCAACAACTTGGGCTGCAAAGAAAGTGGAAGTTTCCCAACTTCGTCAAGGAACAAAGTGCCACCGTCTGCCTCTTCAACAAGCCCCTTTTTACCACCGTGGAGTGCGCCTGTGAAAGAGCCTTCCTCGTAACCAAACAATTCGGATTCCAAAATTGTTTCCGGTATCGCTGCGCAGTTCACACTGACAAACGGCTTGTTTCTCCTCGGGCTTGCGTTGTGAATTGCATGTGCGAACAATTCCTTACCTGTGCCACTTTCCCCTCTGAGTAAAACGGTCGCCGGAGTTTGCGCAACCTTTTTTGCCTGCTCTTTCGCAATTTGTATGAGCCTGCTTTCCCCAATGATGTCATCAAAGGTGTACTGAGCTCGCATGTGCCTGATCAACCTTTTTACTTCTTCAAGTTCGTTGGTTAGTTTCAAAATTTCGGAAACGTCGTGAACCACCGCAACGCTACCTTTGAATTTGCCCTTCACAAACAACGGGGTAGCGTTCACGATAACCTCTTTCTTCGCTGGTCCAACCTTTAGTCGAGCGTTGTAGATCGGTTGTCTGAGTTTTGCGATGAGCATGTGTATGCTCTCACCTTCGGCAATGTCAACCGTTGCAGGCTTGCCTATGACATCTTCGGGTGAGTAACCTGTGATCTTTGTATAAGCTTTGTTAACGAGTCTTACTATACCGTTCTCATCGGCAACGCTTATCGCATCATTTGTAGAGTCAATTATTGCTTTGAGCTGAGCTTCGATTTCCTTTAAGTTGGTAATTTCTTCAGCAAGTTTTCTTATACTTGTTATATCCCTAAAGACCGCAACGGCACCTAAGATTCTTCCATTTTCATCTTTGATTGGTATTCTTGAGGTGATGATTACTGCATTCTCGGTGTGTTGGACTTGGTCGATTTCGGGGATTCCAGTCTGGACAACGATGTGTAAACGGGTGTTTTTAACAACCTCATCGACTCTTTTCCCGACAATGTCCGAGGGCAAATTCAAAAGTTTTTGCGCGTTTTTGTTTACATAAAGCACTTTGGCGTCTTTATCGACGATGATTATTCCCTCGATAATTGAATCAAGAACTATCTTATAGATCCTTTCCATCAGCTCATCTCCATGGTTTTAGTGTGCCCGCAGTTTCAGGCACTATTCTCCAATGACTTTGACCACGACTCTTTTTCTTCTTTGTCCGTCATACTCTGCATAGAATATCTCTTCCCAAGGGCCCAGGTCAAGTTTTCCGTTTGTAACCGGAAGTACAACTTGGTGATGGGTTAAGATGCGCTTTAAGTGTGCGTCACCGTTTGTTTCTCCAGTCCAGTGGTGTTTGTAATTACCCGCCGGTGCAAGTTTCTCAAGCCATTCCCAGATGTCTTGATGCAGACCGGATTCGTTGTCGTTCACGATTATCCCAGCGGTTATATGCATCGCTGACACAAGGCAGAAACCTTCCTTGATGCCACTTTTTTCTACAATTTCTTGTATCTTATCTGTTATGTAAACGAGTTCCCTCTTCTTGCTTGTGTTGAACCAAAGGTATTCAGTGTAGCTTTTCATATAAAGGTACCTCCTTTTAAGTTTTTATATAATTCAACGATTTTAACAATTTTATGGTCTAATTTATAGAGTGCTCTGATAGAATTATACTAGATAAATCTATTTTTTGGAACGGGCAACTGTTTTTTGGAGATCGAGTCAAAGGAGGATATATGAAAAAGATACATATTCTGAATATAGCGCTGACATTCTTCATGATTTGGGCCATCATGTTCAAATTCGAAATGACGGAAGTTCTGGACCTCAAGATTTCAGATTTGTTTTACAAAATGCGTGGTGCAGCTGGTATTTCACCCCATGTTGTGGTTGTTGGAATCGATGAATATTCACTTAGCACTCTGGAGGTAGAAGGAGATACATGGCCTTGGAACCGCGATGTTTACGGAAAGTTGCTCCAAAAAGTTTTTGAAGATGGTGCAAAAGTTGTAGCATTCGATGTTTCTTTCACAGAACCTATGGATGAAAATACAGATGCTTATTTCGCAAGTACTCTACTCATGTATGGTAATGTGGTGCTCGGTACGTATTTGATAAATGAAAAAGAAACTTACGAACTTTTCAACAAAAAGCTGAGAGAGAGAATAGAGCAGAACAGAACGTACCTTGATTATGCCTACAAGATGATTAATTTTAGAGAACTTTTGCTCATGAAACCTTTCACAGTTTACAAAATACGCCCCGTGTACGAGCCTTTTGCTATGGCAGCTTACAGCGCCACGTACGAGATCGGAACACTCGATGCTGATGGAATAGTTAGAAGGATGCCACTGTTGATCGTTGAAGAATGGGCAAGGGAGAATGGGATTTCTTCGGGTATTCTACCACATATGAACGTTATAGCCTGTGCTATATACCTCGGAGCAAAACCCGAAGAAGTGTTGCTGGATTTTTCTAAACGCGTTGTAATATTAAATGGGAAAGAGGTGCCTTTTGATAATTCTGGATACATGCACCTTTGGTATTACGGTAAGTCTTCAAATATTTTCAAGGAAATCCCGTTCTATGATGTAATAACTGGAAGATTCGAAAGAGGAACGTTCAAAGACAAAGTCGTGTTGGTGGGTTACACTGCAACCGCTAAAGGACTTTATGATTTGAGGATAACACCGTTTTCCAACGAGGAAGCAGGTGTTTTTGTCCATGCAACGGCTATTGAAAATATACTGAGGAGTGATTTTCTAAAACTACCTTCACCTTTTTACAATAGTCTATTGGTAATTGCTTTGATGACTTTGCTCGGAGTTCTATCGAACTTCAAAAGGAAACTTATTAATGTCGTAATCCCGTCGATACCTATTCTTTTTATCGCTATTTCATATGTTCTATTTTTGAACCGTATTTATGTTACTACGTTCTACCCGGTGCTCGGATACATTGTGGTCGGTTCGGTTAAGTTAGTTGGCGATTTTTTGTCGGAAAGTGCTGAGAAAAGGAAGATGAAAGAGTTCCTTTACAGGTACGTTCCAGATAAAGTTGCCGAAGAATTAATAACTAGAGGAGAGCTTAAGCTTGGAGGAGAAACGAGAAATGTTGTTGTTTTGTTTTCAGATATAAAGGGATTTACGAGCAGGTCGGAACGTATGAAACCAGAGGAAGTGGTTGCATTTCTCAACATTTATCTGACAAGAATGAGCGAGATTATCCGATACAAGTACGACGGGACGATCGATAAATTTATAGGGGATGCGATAATGGCTATCTTTGGGGCTCCGATTTCTTACGAAAATGATATTGAACGCGCACTTTCTTGTGCACTTGATATGAGAAATGCTTTGAAAGAGCTGAACAAAGAATACGGATTCAGCCTTGATAGTGGAATCGGCATACATTATGGACCAGCAATTGTTGGGAATATTGGAGCACCTTTTAGGATGGACTACACGTGCATCGGAGATACAGTAAACACAGCTTCAAGAATCGAACACCTCACACGAGAAGTCGATGCTGAGGTTATAGTATCAGAGGAAATTGTACGGCGTACGGATAGATTTTTATTTGAATATCTCGGTGAGTTTGCTGTTAAAGGGAAAAGTGAAAAGCTGAAATTGTACAAGTTGATCGGTAAAAAGGTAGAGGAAAATGTTAAAGATGGGGGGAAACAAGTTGAGGAACTTCGATGATTTAACAGTTGAGCTTAACAATACGAAGTATATCCTGAGAAAAAATGGAACTTTTGAAATTTTCGGTAGTCTTCCTACGCAAGATGATGTATACGAATTGGCGATGAACTATGGACTTCCAATAAATGAAAGATTATTCGATATGACATACGAATTGCTGAAAATAGAGAATCTCGGTGATGTGAAAGAGATAGTGGAAAATTTTTTTAAAGCAAAACTTGGCAAGGACGTTGTCGTGACATACTCGGAGAATCCTTCGCAACTAACTATTCAAAATGATCTTTTAGTTATGCCTATCTTGAGTAAGAATTCAGGTAATTTAGGAACGATAATCTTGCAAGGTAAGTTCACGCTCGATGAAGTACTGGCTCTTTTAGCATTCTATGATTCTCTTGTTTCAATTATTGAGGGAATGATAATCAATTACAGATTGGAACAATTATTGAAAAGCGCACTGGATACTCTGTTTGTTGCTTTGAATAAACGTGTACGATTAAGTGAGAAAGACTTAGCTAAAATGGAAAATATCGCCCTCAAGATAGCAAAATTCGAAGGTCTAAGCCAAGACGAAGTTCGTCTTGCACTGAAGATAGCCAACGTTGGATTTGTCGGGTTGAAGGATGAGCTTTTTGAGAAAATTCTATCAGGGAATTTCACTGAACAAGAATACGTAGAATATCTAAAGCATGTAGACTTAGGCTACGAAATTCTCAGAGAGATGGATGTTCCAATGTTCGTGCTTGAAGCTTGTTTGTATCACCACGAGTACATCGACGGAACCGGAATAAAGGGACTGAGAGGTGAAGAAATCCCAAAGTTCGCGCTGGCTGTTGGTTTCGCCGAGCACATAGTTATATTGAAATGGGGGCGTTCAAAGTTGCAGGGTAAGTACCCAGAAAACTACATAGCGTTAATATTTAGTGGGAGTGACGCACCGTGAGTTTACGTGACATCTTTCCCTATCTGTTCTTGGGTCACCTTTTCGGAGATTACGTGCTGCAAACAAGTTACATTGCAGCTCACAAATCGAAGAGTTTAAAAGTGCTGGGCTTTCATATCTTTCTAGTCTTTGCTTCTCAACTTATGTTCATTGTAGGGAAGAACTTCAGCATTCAAGTTCTTGGTCTTATATGTCTCTTAACTGTTCTCCATTTTCTGATAGACTTTCTGAAGTTCTCCTGCAAAAATAAGTTTTGCACTACTTGGTATTATTATTTGATTGATCAATCTTTTCACATGCTGTCTTTAGTCTTCGTCGGTTCACTTATGACACCAGTTGAGCCGTACCTTCCAAGAACGGTAGCAGTTGTTTTATCGGTAATGATATTCAACGGTTATTTTGTAAGCATCCTCGTGCATCTTCTGACATCGAACGGAATGTACAAAAGGGACTACATCGGATATGTGTTACGAATGGCAGCACCCGCAATATACATAATTAATCCTTTTTTGCTTGTTATCTATGCGGTGTTCTGTCTTATTCCAGTGGTGAAAATCAAAAGGAGAGGGTCAATGTTTAATGTTCTGAATTACATTTTAACAATTTTTTCTACGATAATACTTATGGGGGTGATGTTATGACTAAAGAGTACAAAGTTCTTACGGTGGCAATTCTAGGAATTCTGGCAATCCTCACCGTCTCGGCGTTAGCTGACATCAAAGTGACCGTGGAAAACAACATCGTTGTTGTTGGTGGAAAGCTGCCAATCACCGTGGAGGTGACTGGCAACGACGGTAAACCTGCGCAGTTCAATTTAAAAGCAAAATTGAACCTGGGCGGGTTTGACAAACCAGATGTACTAACTAAAGGATTGAGTGGAAGTGGGAAGCTCGTGTTGAACTATTTAGCTCCAAAGAAGTCAGCCGATGTCAAAATCACATTCACAGCGGAAACTTCGGACAAAGGTGTGTTCACTCAAGAAGTTTCCATTAGAGTAGTGGAGAAAGATGAGGCAGAGTTCAATGAACAACTCAAAGCACTCATAGATTCTTTCAGAGGGAGCGTCGCAATTAAGAAGTTCAACAAGAAGGCCTGGGAATCGATAACAAAAGACACCGTAATCCAAGAAGGCGACGAGGTTCTAACACTGGAAAAGTCCTACGTCGTTGTCAAATTTCCCGATGGTTCGATGACAAAGATCACCGAGAACACGCAAGTGCTTTTTGAAAAGCTCAGGAAGTCGAAAGAAGGAAAGATTCTCGTGTCAATAGTTATTCAAAAGGGCGGAACGTACAACATTGTTCAGAAGATGATGGCAGGTTCTTCATTTGAAGTTAAGACAGGCAGTGTTACAGCAGGTGTTAGGGGAACTGAATTTGGTGTTGAAAATATCGATGATAAGCCGGTTATAAAGGTATGGAGCGGAGAGGTCTTCGCATTCTTTGGAGATGATTTCGTCGTTCCAGTCTTTGCAGGGCAAACGCTTGTTTATCAACTTGGAACCGAACTTGTACAAGACATTTCTCAGCTATTTGATACTACTACACTCGAACCTCTAAAAGAAGCAATGCCGGAGATTGAAAAGATATTTGAACAACCTATCGAAGAACAAGTGGAACCATCAACAACCGAAAAAACTCAGCAACCTCAACCTCAACCACAGCCACAACCTCAACCAAAAGCATACATACCACCGCTCAGCGTTGAGACAGCTGTTAAAAACAACCAAAAATACATCGTCTACAGCATTTCTCCAGAATTTTCGATAGGCCCTGTTACATTAGGAATAGGTTTGACCGCTTACGCAACGGAAGTTGGAGGAACACTGTACTTTGGTATTCCATCGGAGAATCCAAGTACGAACATTATTAATATGATAACAATAAACCACGTGGCACTGAACCTTGGGAATTTCTACTTGAGGTACGGAAATATGCCTCCGATTTCCTTAGGTATGGGCTTTTCGGTGAGAGATTACTTCAAACCGTACGCTAAGTCTTTTGATACAAAGGTAATCTTTGGTAGCTTCGGTTTGTATCTGCACATCCCTTACGAACTCTCAAAGTTGTGGTTGCCGGAAATCGTCCAGTCTGATTCTGTCTTTGCAGGGGAAATAGAAATAAAAGGGGCAATTGCCGGTATGGATTTGGGGGCTGCGGTGCTCTATGACACCGATGTAAGCACAAAAAATACGCTAGAAACAACAGATGACACTCCAATCAATTTGTCGCTGTCAGCGTTCTTGAGGTATCCTATACTAAGCAATTTGTACTTTGGATTTGAGGTTGGTTCACAGTGGTTATCGGATATGTCCCAGTTTGGAATCGGAGCATTTGCAGGGTTGAGCGGTAAGATAGGGTTCGTGGATGTCATCGGTGGAGGATACGCTACTATGAACGGTTTTAGACCGTTCCACTTCGGAAGGGTTTATACCGTCCAAAAATCGAAGAATGAACTGCAGACTCTGGGTAATAATGAAACATCCTTTGGATTTTTGGCAGGTTTAAGTTTCTACCACGACATCGCTATCGGCAGATTTTACATATACGGTGACTTTAGTGGTGATATGGATGCACTCGGCGAGTTTAGGATAACAATACCACAGATAGGTGCTGTAGCAGGATTGTTTATTTACGGCTATTACTTTGACCAAACACCATTCGTTAGCGGTGAATTTTTCGATAGCGATACGATAGCATTCTTGAGAATCACTTATCCTATAATGGAACGCAATCTGGTCGCAGGTATCGTGTATAACTGGGACGGTACAAAGTGGGTGCAGAGTGTTTACATAGGCAGCGAGATAAGTTGGTAAAGGTTCGATAATTTGATGAATAGCTACACATTCGTCAAAAGAGGAGGAAAGACATGAGGGTAGTTGAAGCCCCTACTTGGTTGTGTGGGTATAGATACAACGGGGTATTGGTTGGAAGGATGTCTAAGAACAAGGTCAACTACAAAAACATCGAATTTTATGTCCTCGGTGATTATTCTTACAGCTTCTTAAAAAAACTTGCAGATATGGTGCAGCAAGGAGTTCGAATTAACCCCGCAGATTTCAGAGACCAAGTTGTTTACATTGCTGCCAAACTCAATAGCAACCTGAGGTTAAACGAACTCTTAAAAGATATCCAACAGGAGATATGTACGATAGTAAATGCACAAGCCGCATCTATCCTTATGTACGAATCGGATCATTTGCGTTTCCTCGTGACTGTAGGAAAAGCAAGCGGTAAGATCGAAAGTATCCCCGTACCAATGGAATCGATCGCTGGTAAGATTTTTCTTGAAGGTAGAGCACTTGTTTTTAACGATTTAGAGACAAACCCCGTTCATTTCAAGGGTGTTGATAAAGCGGCGAAGTTTAAAACGGAGAATATAGTTGGTTCACCGATATGGGTGGAGGATCAAAAAATCGGGGTTATTGAGGTGTTGAATAAAGATGGAGGTTTTACTCAGGAAGATGCTGAAATCGTAGAACTTTTTGCAAAACTAATTGGCCGTAAGCTTTTGAGTACTTGGAGGTACGAGAAGTTTTCAGAATCATTTAAAAAGATACTTTTGGCAATTGCAACGGCTATTGATAAGCGAGATAATTACACGCACCAACATTCAAAAAACGTGGCAAGGATATCTGTGGAGATTGGCAGAAGGATGGGACTGAATCAACAAGAGTTGGAAAAGCTTGAATTCTCAGCGATATTACACGATGTCGGGAAGATAGGTATTCCCGACAGTATCTTACTGAAACCTGGAAAGCTCACTGATGAAGAGTACAGGATAATTAAGAACCACACTGTTTACGGTGCAGAGATTTTGTCCCAAGTGAAGTACGTCGACCAAGCAATACTCAGCGGTGCGCTTGAGCATCATGAACGCCTTGATGGAAGTGGTTATCCCAATGGGAAGAAGGGAGAAGAGATTTCTCTGTTCGGCAGGATCATAGGCATAGCCGATGTCTACGATGCACTCTCTTCAAAAAGAACGTACAAAGAAGCCTGGGACTACAGTGAAGTTCTCAAGATTATCGAATCCGATGTGGAAAAAGGAAAATTCTCAATGGATATATTTGAAAAACTAATAGAAACAGTTAAAGAACTCAGCGAAAACTAAATCGTGGCAAAAAAAATAAAAGTCGGGGCTTGGCCCCGACTTTTGATTGCGTATGTGCAATTATTTGTTGACTCTTGTCTTGAGAACCTTTCCAGGTCTGAATTTCGGAACTTTTCTTGCAGGAATCTTAATCTTCGCTTTCGTCCTTGGGTTCACACCTGTTCTGCCTTCCATCTTCTTAACTTCGAATGTACCAAAGTCAACAAGCTGAACTTTTTCGCCCTTCTCGAGTGTTGCTGCAATCGTTTCAAAGAGTGTGTCGATAACAAGTTTCACATCTTTTTTCTTGAGCTGTGTCTTTTCTGCTACCGCGTTGACAAGTTCTTTTTTGTTCATAAATCCCCCTCCTTCTCATGATGGTGTGGAAATCAAGTATATAATAGCACTTTCGATGGATAAAAATCAAGATGCCGATGAATAGTAATTCTAGCTAAATTATACCACAAAAGACGTGAAAAAATCAAGTATTTTGCCACTAAAGTTATTTTTTCAGAAATAACAGGATTTAGAACTTAATTACTGAACTCATCTAATACCTATAATTCAAGCAATTCAAAAACCCATTCAACCTGTTTATATTTTATCACAACTTCATGCAAGTATGTCAACAGTTTTTTGTTTCCGCACTTTCTTGTTTGACTAAAATATTTGGAGCATCAGTGCTTGATAGTTACGATTTTATCCTTCAATAACCTTTACAATCACTTCACGTGTTCTCGGGCCGTCAAACTCGCACAAAAATACCCCTTGCCATGTTCCAAGTAAAAGATTTCCGTTATTAACAATTATTGTCACACTACTTCCTACAATCGAAACTTTGATATGCGCATCTGAATTGCCTTCAAGATGACGGTAACCTGCGTTTGCCGGGACTATTTTTGCAAGCTGGTTGATAATGTCTTCTACAACCGAAGGATCCGCATGTTCGTTTATTGTCACTCCGCAAGTTGTGTGTGGCACGTATACAACAACGATTCCGTCTTTAACACCGCTTTCTTTCACAATTTTCCTGACCTCGTTAGTTATGTCAACAAGCTCAACCCTTCGTGTAGTACGAACTGAGAACTCTTGAAGCACGCTATCACCACCAAGGTTTCGTCAGTTCTACTCACTTTTTTCGTACGGTACACCATCTGCTGCAGGTGGTCTGGATTTACCAACAAAACCAGCAACAACAATTATGGTCAGAACAAACGGTATAGTATCAAACAATGATTTAACATTAGATGCAACTGTAATTTCCTGCAAGCTTTGGAGCTGGTTGGAGAATGCACCAAACAACCCGAAGAACAAACTGGCAAGCATTGCACCAACTGGGTTCCACTTTCCAATAATCATCGCCGCAAGTCCTATGAACCCTCTACCACCGGACATGAGTTCCTTGAATTGACCGATTTCGCCAACACTCAGATAAGCACCTGCAAGAGAAGCGAACACACCACTCATTATGACTCCGAAGTATCTTATCGCATAAACGTTGACTCCAAGAGTATCGGCAGCTTCAGGATTTTCACCAACTGAGCGCATCCTCAGACCCAGTTTTGTCTTGTATATCAGCCACCAACCAAATGCAACACAACCAAATGCGATGTACACAAATGGGCTGATTTCGCCTATGACCTGCCCTATGAACGGAATTTTAACAAGACCGGGTATCGTTATTTCATCGACCTTCCCAACAAAATCCGTCTGCCCTGGCTGTCCAAAGATGGGTTCCATCAAAAATCCAGTTAAACCTTGAGAAAGTAGTATTATTGCCGTTCCTAAAACGACCTGGTTTCCTGCCCATTTTATGCTACCCCATGCGTGCAAGAGTGCAAGTAGCATACCACTAACGATAGCCATTAACACCCCGAACCATACGTTCCCAGTGAGATAGGTAAACACAACCGATGTGAACGCTCCCATCAGGATAATACCTTCGAGTGCGATGTTAACAACTCCCGTGATTTCACTAAAAACTCCGCCAAGTGATGCAAAGATCAAAGGTGTTGCAGCAGTAAGAGCTATTTTGTAGAACTGCGGGTTTATAAAGATAGAAAGTATCGCTGCCAGAACTCTCATGCTTTCACCTCCACCAACTTAGATGCACGCGACTTCAGTCGTGTGAGATATAGAATAGTTTGTTTTTGTCTTGCTATATTGCCAACCATCGGCTGTTTGAATCAGCTTGCAGTACTTATATCTTATTCCCTGACATACCCTTTTGCCATTTTTATCCTTAATGTCGAAAAATCCGCTTGCTCTCACTGCTACCATACCCATCCAGATACCAGCGTACTTTCCTCGTGGTACAATAGCTTTAACTATATCTCCAGTTTGGAAACCAAAGTGTTTCTTACATCTTTGCCTATGCCCACGTGGGAAACCAAACTTATCTGTATTACACATCTGCCTTGTTCCACGACCAACTGCACGCCATATTTGCACATAACTTTGTGTTATACGAATCTCACTCGGTGTACTCTCACCAACACAACATGCATCGAAATAGTGCTCTTTGGGAAACCCCAGACGAATGCGATTTGCCTTTGTTAGCGCTCCTGTTCCGTATTCAACTGGTATTCCAAAACTGCTTAATGATTTGCTCAGATATGAGCGTATCGAGTTCATGAATGCTGCTTGCTTGTATGTTTGTCTTGCCCGCTCTTCAATATGTGGGTATCCAAACTCAGCAGCTGTTTTGTTGCTCTTCTTTTGGTTACACTCCCGGCAAGCAAGTGTTAGGTTTGATACTCTATCTGTGCCACCTCTTGACCTTGGTACGATGTGGTCGATTTCCAGTGGTACATCGCTTCTACCACAGTATGCACATCTTCGTCCCCACTTTTCCAAAAGATATTCCCTTACCTCGTAACCAAAAAGTGTGCCTCGTTGGTATTCAATACCAGAAATCTCTGGATTTTGCAACTTTTGAGTATCAAACTTTGCATCTTCGATGGATATTGCACTTATTGGCAACAGCTTTGTCAGTTTGATTACCACATTTACAAGCTGGTCTGCTCTTGCTTTGAACGATGATGGCAGCCACCCTTCAGGCCGTCTTCGATTCAGAAACCTCGGCTTTCGGTAGCGAGTCTTTCTGTTTCTTCTACTTCGACGAACAGCACGCCTGGCATCAAGTTTTTGCTTTATGTCTGTCTTGTGGTGTATCTCGCAAAGAAAAACTGTTTCTGCTACATCGCCGTCTTCTCGCAAAACTGAAAGACCAGTAACCTTCGCTCCTTGGTCGAGTTTTAATCTTAAAGGTTGTAACTCGCTTTGCTGTACTGTTCTGTCTTTTAGACGTATAGTGAACGGATGCATTTTGTGAACCACTGCCCTGCCACGACTTAGTAACAATCTTGCGCGCTTTTCTGAACAGGGCATCAGAGGCTTTTTGTTTTTGTCTAACACAAACACCATGCGTCTCACTCCATGAAAATGCCCTTACGGGCCTTGTGACGTGCTAAAGCGGACTCACTTTAGCACTCTCCTCGCCAATGTTGGTAGCCGGCACGTGTGCTGGTCCGTTTCGCCCACACCCCAAAGGTTGTCTGCAACCAGCACTTCCAGGGTCCGGGACTGGAGAAGCATCCCGGAGTGGGTCTTGAGCCTACTACCAACGTAGCACCTTCGTCCCCTTGTCCTTCGGGTCCAGTGCTCAGGCTGGTCAACTAAGGCTTTTACTAGCCCTCGACTTCAGTCGGAGGTAGTTGACCTTCTTTCTTGCATAAATGGCCTTAACTATTCTATCTGCTGCAACCAAGAATATCACGATGCCTTGCACGATGATAACGATGTATTTCGAAACACCCATAAATTGCATCTCGTTGCTTCCCGTTCTAAGCGCACCGATTAGAAGCGCTGCAAAGATAATACCTATTGGATTGTTTTGTCCTATCAACGCGATACTGATACCATCAAAACCTTTACCACCGGAAAGCTCGCCCAAGAATCTGTGGTGAACTCCCATTAATTCAGTAACACCGGCAAGTCCAGCGAGTGCGCCGCTTATCGCCATAGCAAGTACAACGTTTTTCGCAACACTAATTCCGCCGTATTCGGCAGCGTATGGATTGAAACCAACAGCTTTGATTTCGTATCCAGTTGTTGTTTTATTTAAGAAAACGTACATAAATACAGCCGCAGCTATGGAAATAAGTATTCCAGCACTAAGTTCCATTGCACCAACTCTCATAAGAACTGGCAATTGAGCAGACTGAGCAATTTCAGGGCTTTTCGGTGTGCCTGAACCAGTTGCAAGTGGCCCAGTTACCATGAACGAAGCCAAGTATGTTGTAATCCAGTTCAACATAATTGTTGTGACAACCTCGTGAGCACCTGTTTTTGCTTTCAAATACCCCGCTATAGCAGCCCAACCGGCACCGGCACCCATACCTATTAAAATTGTGAGAGGAATTGCAACAGCAGGAGGTAGACCTCCGAAATTGCTTGCAAATGTCGCAGCCATCAAAGCACCCATCGCCATCTGACCTTCAGCACCTATATTGAACACACCCGCCCTAAAGCCAAAACCAACAGCCAAACCTGTCAAAATCAAAGGTGTGGTCTTTATTAATGTATCAATTATCGCCTGTTTGTTTCCAAAAGCGCCGTGCAAAAGTACGCCATAAGCCTTTATCGGATTCTTGCCTATAGCAAGAATAATGAACCCAGAAATTAACAAAGCGATTAAGACAGCGATAACTGGAACGGCAATGCTCTCCAGTGCTTTTTTCATTTCAAGCTTCTTCATTTCTTACCACCTCGAACTTCTTCAAGTCTCTTACCGGCCATCATTAAGCCTACTTCTTCAACAGTTGTTTCTTCTGGTTTTACTTCACCCATGATTTGCCCTTCGTACATCACCAATATCCTATCGCTCAGTGAGAATATTTCCTCTAATTCCATTGATATCAAAAGAATCCCCACATCGTGTTCCCTCATTTTTAAAATTTGCCTGTGGATGAATTCGATCGCTCCAACGTCGAGTCCCCTTGTAGGTTGTGCTACAACCATAAACTTCGGTCCCGCTTTTATTTCCCTTCCAACAACCAATTTTTGCTGATTACCACCGGAGAAGTTACCACCAAGGTGCTCTATTATCCTTGGTCTTACATCGAACTCTTCCATCAGTTCGGCTGTGTATCTTTTTATCTCTTGATGGTTCAAGAAGGCGCCAGCTGCAAACGGACGTTTGTAATGCCTGCCGAGGATCACATTGTAATAGGCTGGGAATTGCTTAATTAGAGCATGTTTCAGCCTATCTTCTGCTATATGTGTCATCCCCATCTCTCTAAGGATCCTAGGATGCTTGTTCGTCACGTCTACTCCTTCGAATATCACTTGTCCTTTTTCAGCCCTTCTTAGTCCAGTTATAGCTTCAACCAGTTCCGTCTGTCCATTACCTGCAACACCAGCAATACCTACAATTTCACCTTTTCTTACCTTAAACGAAACTCCTCTGACCGCATCAAGGTGCCTATTATCCTTTACCCAAAGGTCTTTGACTTCAAATACCACTTCCTTAGGTGTATGCGGTGCCTTGTCGAGCTTCAAAACGACATCCCTACCAACCATCGCACGTGCTATCTCACGTTCGTTCGTTTCCTTTGTAATAAGTTCAGCCGTTACCCTTCCACCACGCATCACTGTTATTCTGTCGCTGATTTCCATAACTTCGTTGAGTTTGTGCGAAATGAATAGTATCGTTTTTCCACTCTTTTGCAAGTTCCTCATGATCTCAAAGAGTTCCTCAACTTCTTGGGGAGTTAAAACGGCTGTAGGTTCGTCGAGGATGATTATATTCGCACCTCTGTAAAGTGTTTTTATTATCTCGACACGCTGTTGCATACCAACTGGAATGTCTTCAATCTTTGCATCAACATCGACGTACAGACCGTACTTTTCAGACAGCTCCTTAACTTCTTGTCTTGCCCTTTTCAAGTCAAAATTAACACCCTTCACAGGTTCGTTTCCAAGTACGACGTTTTCGGCCACAGTCAAGGTATTAACGAGCATGAAATGCTGGTGCACCATTCCGATTCCTGACCTTATCGCATCCCTTGGTCCTGTGAAAACTCTTCGCTCACCGAAGATACGTATCTCACCACTGTCCGGATGATAGAGTCCATAAAGTTGGTTCATCAACGTACTTTTCCCAGCACCGTTCTCTCCAACAATAGCGTGGATTTCGCCTTTCTTAATCCTGACCGTTACCCTGTCGTTTGCGAGCACGCCGGGGAATCTTTTGGTGATCTCTATCATCTCAACAGCGTACTCAGAATGGCTATCTCGACTCTCATGTTTTGGGTCTTTGCTATCCTTCAAATCTTTTCTCAAATCGTCCACTACAAGTCCACCTCCAACACTGGTAAAGTCATATAAACTAAGAACGCCATCTTGGTAGACTACACAAGCATGCAACTGCAGATTGTGTCTGTGCTTGTATAGTCTATCAAAACGGGGGCATACCGCCCCCTGAGAAAGATCGTAGAGTTTCACAGTTTCTTCTGTATTATTTTGGAAGTTTCAAACCTTTAACAGTGAATGCCTTGAGTGCATCTTCTGAATCTGGAATAACGATCTTGCCTTCGATGATGAGTTGTTTAAGATATTCGAGTTCTTTGAGAGCATTCGGTGCAAGTTTTTCGACGATTTCTTTTGTATACTTCATTTCAGACATTCTAACACCGTTTTCTTTCAAGCCAAGGTTTTTGACTCCGCCTTTGAACTGTCCTGTGAAGGCCCATTTGACACCGTAGTATCCTGCCATGTCGACGCCTTTCATCGCACTTGTGAGGACAACACCAGGTGCCATGTAGTCTTGGTCTACATCAACTCCTATGGCATAGTACATTGGTAGACCGGAAAGTGCACGTTTTTTGATGTTCTCGTATCCTTTACCTGCAAGCTTCTCTGATCTTTCTTTTGCTGCTTCAATGACTCCGTTACCACATGCGCCAGCTGCTGCGAAGATGATGTCTACACCCTGTGAGAACTGGGAATTGGCAAGATCTTTACCTTTCTTTGGATCGCTGAATTCGTTGGTGTAACCTCTAATGATTGTTACCTTTTTGCCCTTAAGGTCTTCGTATGCTTTTATACCCGCTTCGTAACCGTATCTGAATCTTTCAACTGGAGGAATAGAAAGTCCACCGACAAATCCGACCTTTCCCGTTCTTGTCATGGCTGCTGCAATGTAACCAACAAGAAATGCTGATTCCTGTTCTTTAAACAAGAAGTTTATAACGTTTGGAAGTTCCTTACCTTCAAAGTCAATGTCAATTCCAGCGAAGTAAACTGTTGGGAATTGCTGTGCAACTTTCATGAGGGCATCTGTCATCATGAAACCAACTGCAAAGACGATACCACCGTCTTTTTCCTTCATAACTTCCTGAGCAGCTTTTGTCAAGTTTGGAATGTAGTCGGACTGTTCTTGTGACATGATTACCTTTGCTTCAACTTTGAGTTCGTTCGCCGCTCTTTGGATACCTGCCCATGTTCCATCGTTGAACGACTTGTCACCAAGTCCACCTGTGTCGGTCACCATGATGGCTTTGAATGAGAACCCGAGCGTTAAAACTACCGCAAGAAGCACGAAAACAAAGAACCTCTTCATACTCTCTCCCTCCTTCTAAGGATGATGTGGTTTTCTTTCAACCAATAAAATCCAAGCGCAAATGATAACACCAGAGTATAGGGAATTAACCAGCTTATGTAAACGTTAAGTGAAGGAACACCAACCTGTACGAAAACGTTTTGTGTTCTAAACAGCGTCAAAACGGACACGGCAAGCGCACCAACAAGTGGAATAAAAGCTTCATACCTTTTAAGAGCTATCAAGAATAGGGAAAGCGATATCAGGATAACAGCTGAGAGCGAATAATAAGCTTTGTACGTTGGTAGTGTTACGTAAGCCTTTTTTGGAGTGGATGAAATCGCTTTCAACAATCTGTCTTTGTGCATTCCTTGGAACTTTGATTCTGCAAATTCAGCAAGTTTATTCCGGAAAGTATCAGAGCCAATGGCAGCAAATTTTCTGAAATCCCTTTCAAACTCAGAGATGATTTTTTCTACTTTCTTTGCCCTTTTCGTTTCGAAATATATAAAGTCGTTCAATTGTTTTGTTAGGTTCTTATCGTTCGTCTTCTTAACCAACTCTTTCACGTACTCTACCCTTTTTTCAAAGGCTTCTGGTGCAACATATTCATCTGACAAGGTGTAGACATCGATTCCTGCATCCGTTAGTACTGCGTTGAACTTCTCAATAGACTCGTTTACTGTCGTGTTGTAATCCTTTAAGCGTCTTTGTACAACACTAAGCGGTTCTTCAAGTACCTCGTTAACCAACGTGCTGTAGAAAGGCGATGAACTGAAAGATTCCGGCATCAGAAGGTCTTTCGTGGCAAATGAAGGCAGGAACAAAGTAACCGCTGTTAAAACGCTGATCAAGAAAAGAACGGGTTGCTTTTTGAATAGGAAGTAGAATATGGAAAATAGCAATGCTATCGCCATAACGATGCCGTAGATCATGCCGTCCGATGTGGATTGCATGTTCATGAACACACCGATGTACACCGTTTCAGAAGCTATTATAAGTGCAAGCGGGATGTTGATGTTCTTGTACACATAGAGCCAAATCAAGACTATACCTGCGTAGATTATCCATCTGATCCAGGCATAATTCCTCTCTTTTGGGGTTATCTCCACAAATTCGGAAGCAATTTCGTCTTTCAACCCGGCAATCAAATTGTACGAGCTTCTAAAGATAGTTCCACGTGTTCTCAAAATGAGCATCTCCGGATCGTAATCTTGTGCGGACTTTTCTGATTCTAATATAATATCACTAAGAGTTTTAACAACTTCCGGTTCTTTCATTATTAAAGTTATCGCAGCTAATTCTTCGCCATTGTACACGGGAACGTACTCGTAATCGCCAAGAATATCCGTCCTTATTTTTCTTAACTCTTCCGGAACGTAAGGAAGGTTGACATCCGCACCAAAAAGGTAGGCTGCCAGGTCTTGCGCATAATTACCGAATGCATCAACCAAGCGCATTTGATACTCATTGAAGAAGGAATTGAATATCGGCGAACCCTTCACAAGTTCTCTACCAAATGAACGATTATTCAATTTCGCTTCCCAATACGAAAGGTACACTGCTCTAGCAAGTCTTTCCTCATCAGAATTTGCAGTTTCCAGCGGTTTAATCGCTTCCAAATAGTCGCCCGTCTTTTTTGTGGTCTCGGTCTTTTCTGTTGAACCTACCATGTAGATTTTCAAAAACCTGTAGATAGGGAGGTCGTTATTAATGTAGGATAACACAGTCCTGTGAAATTCCGATGTAGGTGAAAGATAACTTCGATAAATCTCTTTGGCTTTCTCCATGTCTAAACCAAAAAGCATGGAAACAAAAAACGAAAGGAAAAAAGCTATGAGTACAAACAAATACGAAGAATTTTGAAGATGTTTAATCTGCCTTGTCACTCGCACTCTCCTTACACCTTCCTTTTCATCAACTTTTTTGTATATTTTGGCTTTGTATTTTCGATGCTTGAATTTCAAATGCCGCTCGTTGATTATATTATAACACATCAATGCTTGGCAAATGCAATAGCATAGCAAAAATAAGGGAAATCTTTTGTTTCTGCTCTAAGGCTTTTTTCTTTCTCGGTTTTATACAACTTTTTAGTGAACATAAAAACAAACAAGGGGGCTAAGCCCCCTTGTGAAAAACTGTAAGCGTGATTTTTGTTACCCCTACTTGTTACTCTTCAATGCTGATCGCAGCTGTTGGACAGCTGTCAGCAGCATCTTTTGCACATTCAAGGTCAGTCTCTGGTTGCAAAACTTTTGCCTTCATATCGTCTCCAAGTTTGAATACATCTGGACAGAGGTTCTCGCAAACACCGCACCCGATGCATGTTGCTTCGTCTACTCTAACCTTCATGCCTTAGCACCTCCTTTTCAACGTCATTGTTGATTATAACACAAAAGTTTTAATTTTTCAACAACCTCCAAATTCACAGTGCTCTGTTGCTATCGTTATCAAGAATAAGCTTTTCCAACACTTTTTTGAAGTTCTTTTTCAATGCTTCTTAATAACAACGCGAAATCCTTCTCATTTTCCAGTTTTTTCTCTATTGATTTAACAGAATTTATTACCGACGGATGTGTTTTGTTGAAGATTTCGCCAACCTTCCTTGTAGATAGACCATATTTTTTTACCATAAAATACATGCATACTTGCCTCGCTAAGGATGTATTCCGATCTCTTGAACCTGATAAAATGTCATCTTTCGTTGTTTTAAAGGTCTTAGCGATTACATCCACAATATCTCCTTCAGAGCTGGTGGAGGTATCTTCAGTGAGTACATCCCGTAAGATAGACTTCACAATTGAAATATTCAGTTCTCCGTACATGCTCTTGTAAGCTATGAGTTTTATCACTGCCCCCTTTAGAATTCTTATACTTCCTCTAATATGCGCAGCGACATATCGCAATATACCATCATCAATATCGGCTTTTTCGTCGTCGACAACCTTTTTAGCTATTTTGTACATCGCTTCTTGTGATGGCGTTTTTATCTGCGCAACGACTCCCATCTGGAATCTTGAGATAACTCTGTCCTGGAAATCTTTAAGTTCTTTCGGTGAGCGATCGGAACAAACGATGATCTGTTTTCCTGCTTCGTAAAGTGTGTTGAAAGTGTGGAAGAGTTCTATCTGAACACCCTTCTTCCCAGCCAAAAACTGAATGTCATCGATCACAAGCACGTCGATCTTCTTTCTGTAGCGTTCCCGAAATTCTTCCATATTACCAGATTTGAGTTTCGTGATGAGTTCATTCATAAAACTTTCACTTGTCAAGTAGGCAAATCTCAGATCTGGGTTTTGGGATAGCAAATAGTTACCGTATGCTTGAACCAAGTGCGTCTTACCCATTCCCGCTTCACTGTAAATAAATATGGGATTGTAGGTACCTGGCTTTTTCGCCGCTTCAAGGAGCAGATTGTAAGCGAACTGGTTGAATTCATCGACAACAAAGTTGTCAAACCTGTACTTGGGGTTCAGAGGGGTTATGAGAACAGGCTTTTTCCTGACTAGGGCAACGTTCTCTGGAACTTCATCTTCGAAGTTTTCGGAGTTGACAATCTGAGCATAAACTATCTCGTAAGTTGCGCCTTGACTTACTGCCTCGGCTATGGCCTTTTTGATAACCTTATCGAATTTTTTCTCGATGTATCCTTTGAGAAAAAGATTACCCACCTCAAATACAACGTGGGTTCCTTCTACACGTTTAACATAGAAGTCTATGAACCAATGTTCCCATTGCTGGCGGCTAACCTTTTCCTTAAGTGCGGACATAATCTTTTCCTTGATATCTACGTTATCCATAAACACACCTCGAATTGCGCAGTGAAAAGGAAAATGAACTTAATGAAATTAAGGGGGGTGGGGTAAAGTGCTGTGCACTGAGTATTATCTCACATGTCTATGTTAAAAATCAAGACAAACTTTATGTTAACACATGAATGATGTTTTACTCACAAGGAATGGTCTATGAAGTTTTGTTAAGAAATTGTTTATTTGAATAAATCATTCAGAGATTTCGAAATAATCACTCAAGGTATACTATGAAAATTGCCACTATTTTTTGGAAGTTCATACTTGCTCTTTAATTCTGTTCAATTCTCGTGTATGCTTTTGTATGCTTCTGTATGCTCTTTTTTGCCTGACTTCATATAGTGACTACTTTGTTTTATAATACTCACAGGGGTGGATGACATGGCTACAACAAGAAAGAAAATATTTATATCTTTCGACTACGAAGGTCTTGCCGGTATTACAAGTTGGAATGATGTGGATAAAAAAAGTAGTGATTACAAAAAGGAAGAAATGTTAAGACAGTTGAGGGCATTCTTGAGAGGGTTAGATGGAAATGAGATAACTCTAGTCGATTCCCATGCAGCTGGTGACAACATACCCTGGGAGCTCACCGAGGAATTTCCCAACGTCACGTTAGTAAGTGGTGGAATCAGGCAGTATTATATGATGTACGGTATAGATGAGTCTTATGATTTTACCGTATTTTTCGGCTACCACGCAGGGATAGGAACGTTGCATGCAAATATGGACCACACATATTCGAGTTCATCGATACACAACATTTGGATAAATGGTATGGAGATGAACGAGGCACTTATCAACGCAGCCTTTGCCGGATTGTTTGGAGTTCCTCTTGGATGCTTAGTTGGGGACGATAAGGTGGTTATTCAAACTTCGAAAGTCCTGCCAAAGGCACTTTACCTAGAAACTAAGAAATCCATTGGAAGACATAGTGCTATCATGAAACCTGTGGCGAGTTTACTGAACGAACTGGAGGAATGCGCACAGCTTTTATCAACAAAGTCCAGGGAAGATTTTGAGATTTTTCGATTCTCATCTCCAATTGAAATGATCGTAGAGTTCAGCGATACCCTCAGGGCTGACCTTGTTTCTTCAATGCCCCTCGTCGAACGTTTAGATGGTAGAAAAGTCAGAATTGTACACGACGATTATAAGTTGATTTTCGAAGCATTATTAGCCATGACCTATATATGCGCAGCAGCTAAGATTTTAGTGTAATTGAAAAGTCTGCCGGAGGTGTGAAGAGATGATAAGGACACTTTCTGAAATTATTGATATGGCAAAGGGTAAAGGAAAAGTTATCGCAATCGCAGGTGCAGAGGACAAAGAAGCTGTGAAGGCCGTTATCGAAGCAAAGGAATTGGGCGTTTCCGCTATCCTCTTTGGAAAGAGAGAAGTAATTGAAGAGAATTTAAGAGAACTTGGTGCGGATTTTCCAATCATTGATTGTCGAACAGAAGAGGAAGCATCGAAAGCAGCTGTGAAATCTGTCGTTGAAGGCAGAGCACATATCGTAATGAAAGGGCTCGTGAAAACTTCAACTTTGCTCAAAGCTGTCTTGGATAAAGAACAAGGGCTTAGAACAGAAAGGTTGCTCTCTCACGTTGCTGTTGTAGAAGTCCCCGGTGTGAACCGCTTGATTTTCGTTACCGACGGTGGTATGGTAATTAAACCTACGTTAGAGCAGAAGGTCCAGATCATAGAGAACGTGGTTGCAGTTGCAAGAAAGTTAGGCTATGAAATGCCAAGGGTTGCACTTATCGCAGCGGTTGAAACGGTTAACCCCGACATGCCAGAAACACTTGAAGCTGCCATCATCGCGAAAATGAACGAAAGAGGACAAATTAAGAATTGTAAAATAGATGGACCTTTAGGAATAGACAACGCCTTGAGCGTTTATGCAGCAGAAGTAAAAGGCGTGAAAGGAGATGTCGCAGGACATGCGGATATATTGGTTGTTCCCGACATCCACAGTGGGAACTTTCTCGGGAAGTCCGCTGTCTACTTTGCAAACGGGAAGATAGCTGGTATCATAGCTGGAGCGAAAGCACCGGTCATCGTCATATCACGAGCTGATACAAGCGAATCGAAATTTGCATCCATCGCGCTGGCGATAGCCCTATCTTAAATTTAATATACAAATTCCGTGTTTGGAGGTGTACGCATGAAAAAACTGGCAGTTGTAGCAATCGGAGGTAACGCAGTCAACAGACCTGGCGAAGAAGCAACGGCAGAAAACATGATGAAGAACCTTGCAGAAACAGCACATTTCTTAGTTTCTATGCTTGACGAGTACGATATTGTCATAACTCATGGAAATGGACCACAAGTTGGAAACCTTCTGGTTCAGCAAGAATTAGCAAAGCACGTGATTCCACCATTTCCACTTGATGTTAATGATGCACAAACACAAGGCAGTCTTGGTTACATGATAGCATTGACCCTTGGTAATGAGCTTAGAAAAAGGAGTATGGAAAGAGAAATAACTGCTGTCGTCACACAAATTATAGTTGACAAGAACGACCCCGGTTTCCAAAAACCTTCCAAACCAGTTGGCCCATTTTATTCAAAAGAAGAGGCAGAAAAGTTGCAACAAGAAAAGGGATGGATCATGAAAGAAGATGCCGGACGTGGCTGGAGGCGCGTCGTTCCATCACCAATTCCGTTGGATATTGTTGAAAAGAATGTAATAAGAACATTGGTTGAAAAAGACGTTATCGTCATAGCAGCTGGTGGTGGTGGAATTCCTGTGATCCAAGAAAACGGAACACTAAGAGGTGTTGAAGCCGTTATAGATAAGGATAGAGCAAGTGCGTTGTTGGCTAAGGAAATTGATGCAGATATACTTATAATCTTAACCGGTGTTGAAAAGGTGTACATTAACTACAACAAGCCTGACCAGAAAGCGCTCGATCACCTTACAGTGGAAGAAGCGAAGAAATACCTTGCAGAAGGACAGTTCCCATCTGGCAGTATGGGACCAAAAATCGAAGCAGCTATAGACTTTGTAACTTCGACTGGCAGAGAATGTCTGATCACTGATATGGCGGTTCTTGATAAAGCCCTGAAAGGATTGACAGGAACTAGGATAACGCTATAGAGAATTGTTGAACCTTGAGAGAAATAAGACAGGAGGGCATAGAAGTTCCAACCCTCCTGTTTTTCATTTTAAAGAAATGTTAAATTTTACTATACTTAAGTATATTTCTTCGAATGTTCTATAATTGGCTTGAATACACGTTTTGACAACAGTTCATTTTTTCCGAAAAAATTGCAAAATTCACATGTTTTGTTCTACAATGTAAGTAGTCTTTTTCTAAACTAGCGGAGCGGAGTGAAGCATGAATAGGATTTACAATGAACGACACATCCCGGTATTGCTGAAGGAAGTTGTGGACAACTTGGTATGGAAGCCGGACGGGGTGTATGTGGATTGTACGGTAGGGGAAGGTGGACACACTCGAGCGATAGCGGAGCGGATATTGGAGACAGGTGGTAGAGTCATAGGAATAGATGTTGACAGTGAAGTATTACAGATAGCGGAGCGAAATTTGGAAACCTACCCCAATGTTCAGCTCTTCAAATTCTCCTACGTGGATTTACCCGTCTTGCTTAACCTACTACAAGTCCATAGTGTTGATGGACTTCTTGTTGATTTAGGAGTTTCTACCTACCAACTCAAAGGTGAAGGTAGAGGTTTTTCATTTAATCAAGACGAGCCTCTCGATATGAGGATGAACCTCGAAAATGAGTTAACCGCCCACCACGTTGTTAATACCTACCCTGAGGATAGATTAGCCGATATTATTTACAATTATGGCGAAGAACGTTTCGCCAGAAGAATAGCCCGTTCTATCGTTAATAGCAGGCCTATAAATACGACAAGAGAATTGGTAGAAGCCATTAGAAGGGCTCTACCATACAAGGAAATTCATAGTCGGAAGCGTCATTTCGCAACTAAGACCTTCCAAGCAATTCGTATAGAAGTAAACAAAGAACTTGAGAATCTAGCGAAGTTCCTTTCGTTTGCACCTGATCTGTTAACACCAGGTGGCAGACTTGCTATTATATCGTTCCATTCTTTGGAAGACAGGTTGGTAAAACACACCTTCAAAAATGATCCAAGATTAGAACCAATTGGGGATTTTGTTGCACCGAGTATGGAAGAACTAGCGGAGAATCCAAGGTCAAGAAGTGCAAAGCTAAGGGTAGCTAAAAGAGTTTGATTTGGTAATCTGTATCCTTAACAAGAGCGAGAAACGTAAAGCGGTCAACTAGCTTAGAGCGAAGTGGGGTATCGTTTTTTCTTCCGGTATTGGAGGTATTTATTTTGCTTTTCTATTTCTCTAATATTCACTCAGCGAAGCGGGAATGAGCCAAATTACGTAGGCTTATTTTCTCGTTTCTGTTAGCGGGTCCTTAATTTCACATTGTCTTATAACTTAGCGGAGCGGAGGGGGATAGAGTATGACGCTTGTAAGAAGTAAGCGAAGAGAAGCGGAACTTGAGGGTTTGCAAGAACAACAGAAGGCTGTTTCTCGAGTTCTGAAGTATGTTTTTGCTGGGTTTTTATTTGCTGGGTTGATTCTTAGTGCGTACCAATTTAACCTAAGGACAGCGGAGATGTCAAGGCAAATTGAGATGTACCAAGAGAGTTTATCGAATTTAAGGCAGCACAGTGAAGTCTTGGATATGCAGATCGCAAAAATTGTATTAGGGCGTGATGTAATAAATTGAGCAGAAGTAGTCATCGTTACAGACTGGTGTTAATAACAATTTCACTGTTCGTAGCTATTTTACTTATAAAGGTCTATACAAATATATATACAAATCAGTACGCTGTCAGGAGTCATATCCCAGCGCTACGTGGAAATATCTACGATTCCCGCGGGCGTTTGCTCGCTACTAGCGAGGTTGTTTACGGAGTCTATTTGGATTTAAACTACCTCAGAAGTTTTTCTGGTAACGCGTTCAAGAAATCGCCAGATTTTTTGAGATTGCTCAACGCTTTTGGCGTGACGGAACAACTCGGTGAAATCGATAAGAGAAGCATTTTACGACTTGGTGTAGTCGGTAGCAGACAAGAAGCATTAAAAAAAATTCCCACACAGTTTCTGAGGTTCGTTGCAATTGTTCCTGAGGAAAGACGTATTTCCTTGTCGGATTTTGGACTTTCCGCTATCATTGGTAAGACAGACCAGAGGCACGGAATAAGTGGTGTTGAAGCGTACTTTGATAAAATCTTGCGACCCGTAAGAGATGGTATCATTTCAATCACTTATTCGGGGGTCTTTGGGAAACCTCTAAGTTCTGTGAAAATCGACCCTGAAAACGGAAAGAATGTCCGTATTACTATAGATAGTGAACTTCAAAGACAACTTTACACTTTGGCTCAAGAATACAAAGAGAAGAAGCAAGCAACAGAAGTCGGTGTCCTGGTAATGGAAAGCAACACAGGAAAGGTAAGAGCGGCTTTAACCACACAAAGTTGGCCTACCTATTACATGGGATATATAGAACCTGGTTCCACTATCAAGCCTATCCTATTTTCAGCCGCAATTGAATTAGGACTTGTGAAACCTAACACTCAGTATTACTGCCCCGGGTATGTAAAGCCTATCGAAGGTTTAAACTTAACAATCAAAGACTTAGAGGTTCACAAGGATATAAATCTGTACGATGGATTGGTCCATTCATGCAACGTAGTTTCCGTGCTTACCACGAAAAGCATTGTTGACTCCTTAGGAACAGAAAAACTTTACGAGGTTTTTCAATCTTTTGGATTTGGAAAGGAAACGGGAATAGAATTGCAAGGTGAAATTCCAGGAAAGCTTAATACTCCTGACAAGTGGTACAGAGCTGATTGGGCGTTTATGGCTATAGGTCAATCCATAGGTGTAACCCCCGTTCAGCTGCTCGCTGCCTTCAATACGATAGTGAACGACGGAATCTATGTTTCACCTACGCTTGATGAAGGAAAAGAGGTTACCAAGAAGCGAGTGATATCCAAATCAACTGCAGATGTTGTTAAACAGATGCTCAGAGATGTTGTTGAAAGAGGAACAGGAATAAACGCAAAGATAGATGGAATAGAGATATACGGAAAGACCGGTACCGCACAGAAAAACCAGAAAAAAGATGTTACTGCAGTCTTTGTTGGGCAAGCTGTCCTGGATATACCTTACACAATAATGGTATGGGTCGATTCACCTCAAACGGAAAAACTGAGTAGCGTTGTCGCAGCACCGTTCTTCAAAGAAGTGGTTCTAACTTTGAAAGATTACCAGAATCACTTATCAAATTCTGGAAAGCAAATTTATACAACATTTCCGGATATCACAGGCTGGAACATTTCTCAACTCAAGGAACTTGCCGAATCGACAAATATTGCTTTAAGGATAAACAGTACAGGGCTTTATGTAGAAAAATACGCTACATCAACAACTATGGATGAAACAAATACAATTGTTGTCGATGTCTGGTTGTCAGACACACCGATGCCTTTGAAACGCATCATTCGATAGTTGTATTCTTTTACACAGATGTAACTCATTGTTCACCACAGATGAGAAAAGTCTGGTAGAATAAGCGTAGTCCTTAAATTGAAACTGCCGTAGATTGCAGGTCAAATAAAGCCCTCACAAAAGGGCGCCTGCAGGAGGCACGGAAGGGATAAGACACCGGTTCAGCGCATTAGCGCTCTTTTTAGTGGTGTGCTCCCCTCCGTTATGCCTCGAAAAGAGGCATTTTTTATTTGATATGGGAGGTGACGACGTGCTTAAAAGACCTGAGAAGGAACAACTTGTAAGTGAGTTGACCGAAGAGTTTAAGAATTCTTCCTTGGTGCTTTTCGCCGACTTTACTGGGCTAAGCGTTGCTCAGATGACAAAGCTCAGAAGAGCATTGAGAGAGAAGTTGGGTAACGATGCAAGGTTTACAGTCGTTAAGAACACACTTTTGAAGATGGCTCTTAAGAACGCAGAGTATGACATCGAAGGTCACGACGGCTCCTTCTTTGGACCAACAGCAGTTCTCTACGTGAATAGAGAAGCAGATCCTGTTGAAGCCATCAAGATATTCTACAACTTTGTGAAAGAAAACAAAGGAGTACCTACCTGCAAAGGTCTGTACCTTGAAAGAAAGTTCTTCGCGGGCGACCAGCTCGAAAACCTTTCCAAACTTCCATCGAGAGAACAACTTCTCGCAATGGTTGTTGGTGGCATCCAAGCACCTATTCGCGGACTTGTCAACTCTCTCGCAGGTGTGCTTAGAAGTGTACTTTACGCTCTTAACGCTATCAAAGAGCAAAAAGAAAAGCAGTAATTCCAAAGTTTGTTATGAGTCAATAACACTATGAACATTTGTTAAACTTACTAGGAGGTGGATATTATGACATTGGAAGAACTCGTAAAAGCTATTGAGTCATTGACAGTTGCAGAACTCGCAGAACTTGTTAAGATGCTTGAAGAAAGATTCGGCGTTAGCGCAGCAGCTCCAGTTATGGCAGCAATGCCAGTAGCAGCAGCGGCAGCAGCTCCAGCAGTGGCGGCAGAAGAAAAGGACACATTTGACGTTCTCCTCAAGAGCTTCGGCCAGAAGAAAGTTGAAGTTATCAAAGTTGTTAGGGAAATCACAGGACTTGGCCTTAAAGAAGCAAAAGACCTTGTTGAAAAAGCTGGTGCACCAGACGCATTCATTAAACAGGGCGTTAAGAAGGAAGAAGCAGAAGAAATTAAGAAGAAAATCGCAGAAGTCGGCGGAGAAGTTGAAATTAAGTAACATATTTTTCAAAACTAAGAATATTGTGTATCAAACCCCGCACAGTACTACACAGTGCGGGGTTTTTATGGTTTAATATATAATTGCGGTATTATTGTCTGCCATAAGATAGATATGGAATGAGTGAGCAAGCCACAACAAACCCAAAATCTTCAAAAGACACAGTATCGAACAGGTTCTGTAGAACCCTGCGTTTTTTATTTATACACCCAGTTCTTTCGACCCCTCACTGTTTGTAATATCCAACCATTCTGTATTGACACTTTAGGAAGAGGTGATCAGATTGAAAACTTATCACGTGGGCAAGAGGATAAGGTACTCCTTCGGAAGAGTTGACGAAGTCATCGATGTCCCTAACCTCGTAGAAATCCAGCATAAATCCTTCAAGGAGTTATTGGACCATGGAATTTTGCGCATCCTCAAGAAGTTCAGCCCAATAACCTCAGTAAAGACGGAGGGCAGAAGAGACAAGGGCTTCAGCCTCGAGTTCGTTGGTTTCCGCGTAGGCGACCCTATCCACTCCGTTGAGGAGTGTAAACAACGCCTTCTCACTTACGTCGCTCCATTCTTCGCAACAGTTAGAGTTACGGACCTTTCGACTGGAGAAATGCGCGAGGAAGAAGTTAGCCTCGGAAATTACCCAATCATGACAGAAAATCAGACGTTCGTCATAAACGGCGTCGAAAGAGTCGTTGTCAGTCAGCTTGTCAGGAGCCCTGGCGTTTATTTTGTCGAGGAGCCGACCAAGAACATCGGCGCAAAACCGATATACGTAGCTCACTTTTTGCCAGTGAGAGGTGTGTGGCTCGAGGTATTGCTTAACCTTAACGATGAGACTTTGTACGCACGAATCGATAGAAGAAAAAAGCTGAATCTTTTCTTGGTATTAAAGACTCTTGGTTATCAAAACGATATAGATATCCTCTCTCTCTTCCCAAGTTACATAGATGTTGAAGATGACTACGCTCTGAAACATTCAGAGGGAGTAATAATTATCGAAAACGTTGTTTCAAAATCTGGGGAAATGCTTGCTGAGAAAGGTTCAGTACTGACACCAACACTTGTTGAAATATTCCGAGAACACGGAATCGATAAGATAAAGGTTGCGAACAAGTACATACATAAAACATATTTAAAGCTTAAAGAACGTCTGAAAATGCCAATTGAGGAAAATATTAGCGAACTCAGGGCGTACATGGAAATATACAAAGAATTGCGCCCCGGTGAAGTTTTCAGATACAACGCGGCAAAGTCTTTCTGGAATAACCTCTACTTCAATCCCGAACGATTTGAACTTACCGAAGTCGGTAGGTACAAAATGAACAAGAAATTGACAAATACGTACAGAAGATACCTTATTGAAATAGAAGGAAGAGACCCAAAGAGCGTAGAGAACGTTGAATATTCCGAATCTTCGGATGCACTTACACCGATGGATATAATCTTGGTTGTCAGGATGCTCCTTGAAGTTGAAAAGCATCCAGAGACACTTGATACGAAAGACCACCTATCAAATAAGCGAGTCAAAACTGTCGGTGAACTTATCGGTTCAGAATTTGAAAGGGCTTTCTCGAAATCTGTCCATCAGATTCAAGAAAAGCTCGCTACCTACACGAGTCTCGACAAGATATCAATTCCAAGCTTGATTAACTTGAGAAATGTTGTTGCATCTCTTAACAGTTTCTTTGCAACTAACCCTCTTTCACAGTTCATGGACCAGGTCAACCCAATCGCCGAATTGACACACAAACGAAGGTTAACGGCAGTTGGTCCTGGTGGATTGAAAAGGGAAAGGGCAAGGTTTGAGGTTCGTGACGTTCACCACTCACACTACGGTAGAATGTGTCCTATCGAAACACCAGAAGGTGGTAACATAGGTCTTATCACCTCTCTTGCCGTTTACGCAACAATTGATAAGTTTGGATTCCTCGTGACACCTTACAGAAAGGTTGTCAACGGTAGAATTACAGATGAGGTTGTCTACCTTGCAGCAGATGAAGAAGAAAATTACAGAATCGCTTCAGCGACAATTCCAAGGGACGAAAATGGAAATATACTGCAAGAAAAAGTCCCCGTTAGATACCTTGAAAAAATTGTATATGTGCACAGAAATGAAGTTGACTTTGTAGATGTATCGCCAAAGCAGATAGTTAGTGTTACAACGTCACTAATACCGTTCTTGGAACACGACGACGCTAACCGCGCATTAATGGGTTCCAACATGCAAAGGCAAGCTGTTCCGGTGATCAAATCGGAAGCTCCTTTTGTCGGAACAGGTATGGAATACCCAGCAGCAATCTATTCTGGTCACGTTGTCTTGGCAAGACATGACGGAATCGTTAAGAAAGTCGATGCCAGAAAGATCGTCATCCACAGAACAGATGAAAATGGTAATCCACTTTACGACAAGAAGGGAGAACCGGTATTAGACGAGTACTCATTATTGAAATACGTAAGGTCAAACCAAGATACATGCATTAACCAGAAGCCCATCGTTAACGCTGGAGATTTTGTGAAGAAGGGTTCTCCAATAGCGGACGGACCAGCAACCGATAACGGCGAACTCGCACTCGGTAAAAACGTACTTGTTGCGTTCTTGCCATGGGAAGGTTACAATTTCGAAGATGCTATATTGGTGAGTGAAGAACTGCTTGAGGAAGAAACATTTACATCCGTGCATATCGAAGTTTACGAAACAACAGCTAGAGAAACAAGAGTCGGACCAGAAGAAATCACCGCAGAAATACCGAATGTATCGAAGGAAAATCTGAGGAACCTCGATGAAAACGGAATTATAAGAATTGGGGCATACGTTGGTAAGCAGAAATACTTTACATCACAGGATATCCTCGTTGGTAAGGTTACACCAAAGGGCGAAAGCGATGCGACACCGGAAGAAAAGATCATGAGGTCCGTGTTTGGAGAAAAAGGTAAAGACGTCAAAGACTCGTCACTCAGAGTCCCACACGGTGTCGAAGGTAGAGTCATCGGAGTCCACATCTTCCATAAAGAAGAAGTTGGTGACCTTGGTCCTGGCGTGAATACACTCGTTCGCGTTTACTTGGCAACGAGGAAACCACTCGAAGTTGGAGATAAGCTTGCAGGTAGGCACGGTAACAAAGGTGTCGTTTCGATGATTCTTCCAAAAGAAGACATGCCGTTCTTGCCGGATGGAACACCCGTTCAAGTAGTCCTGAGCCCATTGGGCGTTCCATCACGTATGAACATCGGTCAGGTACTTGAAACTTCTCTTGGATGGTTAGCAAAATTGACAAACAGGCACTTTGCTACACCTGTTTTCGACGGTGCTAAAGAAGATGAAATACTGCCAGAACTTTACAAAGTCCGTGAAAGTCTCAATCTACACCACGGTGATGATCCGGAAAATCCATCAGGTAAGGTCATCCTTAGGGATGGAAGAACAGGTAAAGAGTTCGATTCACCAGTGCTCGTCGGTTATATGTACATCATGAAACTCATCCACATCGCAAGGGACAAGATCCACGCAAGGGCAACAGGACCGTACTCACTGATACACCAGCAACCACTCGGTGGTAAAGCTCAATTCGGTGGTCAAAGGTTTGGTGAAATGGAAGTTTGGGCACTTGAAGCGTATGGAGCATCTTACACGTTGAACGAAATGCTAACGGTCAAGAGTGACGATATCAAGGGTAGAACGGAAGTTTACAAAGCGATAATGAAAGGTAAGAACTTACCAGAACCCGGTCTACCAGAGAGCTTCAAGGTCCTTGTGAGAGAACTGAAAGGTCTTGCACTTGACGTGCGTGTTTATGACGAGCACGGTAATGAGATAGATATCGAGAAAATGTAAAGCAGCGTACCGATTTTTTTGGTTCTATTAAGTTTGCGTGGTTTCTCACCCGACGTTAAGAGGAGGGAAAATGAATGAGTTCTTCTTTCAAGAGGAAAATTGCAAAAGTTAAAGTGGCGGTGGCATCTCCAGAGGTTGTTAGAAGCTGGTCAAGTGGAGAAGTCAAAAAGGCTGAAACAATCAATTACCGTACCTTCAAACCGGAAAGGGACGGTCTTTTCTGTGAAAGGATCTTCGGACCTGTGAAGGATTACGAATGTGCTTGCGGAAAGTACAGTGGAAAGAAATACGAAGGTACGGTTTGTGAAAAGTGTGGAGTTAGAGTTGAATCAAGGGATGCAAGAAGGCGCCGATTCGGACATATCGAATTGGCTGCACCTGTTACGCACGTTTGGTATCTCAAGAACACACCTAGCGTCATCGCCACGTTACTTGATATGACCGTGAAAGACATAGAAAACATCGTTTACTTTGGTAGCAGAAGAGTCAATGAAAGAGTTTTGATAGTCACAGACCCAAAGAATACACCGTTTGTTAAAGGTTCAATACTGAACCAAACAGAGTATGAAATATATGAGAAAAAATGGGATTTTGAAGTGTCGCCCGCTTACATCGTCAAGGAACCAAGAGCTCCACTCGTAGCCGACATAGATGGAGAAGTTCAGATAAAGCACGAAAGAACACACACAGACAGAGATATCTACTGGATCACAATAAAGAACGTTATAAGAACCGAATTGCGTGTTTACAGTGGCATGGAACTCAAGGTTAAGGATGGTGATTTTGTCAACCAAGGAGACGAAATAGTTCCAGAAAAAAGGGTTGACGCCATTTTCGCACCATTTGATGGAACTGTAGAAGTCGACGAAGTTTCGGAAACAATCACGTTGAACCCACTTCCAACAAGCAAGAATACGCCTATCACATTCACATTACCGTACGGTGTACGAGCTTTGGTAAAGAACGGCGATAAAGTCAAGAAAGGGCAACAGCTGAGCACAGAAACAGTGCTGCCACGCTTAATTGCGCCAATTTCTGGAACTGTTAAATTCAGCAGAAATCTCAACCTTAGGCCTATTGATAATGGAACATACGAAGTAATTACAACAGGTACGATATATATCGAAAATGTCCAATCCTCGAAGACGTACCCAGTTTTCGAAGGTGCAACGATATACGTACAAGACGGAGAAATGGTAAAAGCAGGCGATGTCATCGCTGACAGGTTCTTGTTTGAAGATGAAAAGCTTTCTATTGAAGAATACAAAATTTTCAGCCAACACTACCACGGCATGTTCGTTGTTGAAGAGCAAGTGGAAAACGATAAACCAATAATGGTTGTAACGTACATCGATCCAGAGATATCGCAGGAAACAGGAATTACAAGAGGCCAGATCATTACCCAGCAAGATTACGAAGCTTACAGCATGATATACCCAGGAAAAATCGAAGCAGAAACTGGTGCTGCAGCTATAAAGAAATTACTGCAGCAACTTGACCTCGAAGTTATGAAAACCGACCTCGAGAACGAGCTCAATAAAGTTCCAAAGAGCAGTGTAAGAGCTAAGAAATTGTTGAAGAAATTGAGAATCGTCAAAGACCTTATGGAAAGTGGAACAAAACCAGAATGGATGGTGCTGGACGTTCTGCCAGTTGTTCCACCAGAAATCAGGCCTATGATCCAGATAGACGGCGGCCGATTCGCAACAACGGACCTCAACGACCTTTACCGAAGGGTCATAATGAGAAACAACCGACTTAAGAGATTGTACGAAATGAACGCGCCTGAAGTCATCATCAGGAACGAGAAGCGTATGCTTCAGGAAGCCGTCGATAACCTTATCTTCAACGGGAAGATAGGAAAAGCGTACACAGACAGGAACGGAAGACCGCTGAAATCACTCACTGATCTCATCAGAGGAAAGAAAGGTCGTTTCAGAAGGAACTTACTCGGTAAACGTGTAGACTACTCCGGTCGTGCGGTCATCGTTGTTGGTCCTCATTTGAAGATACACGAATGTGGTTTACCAAAGAAGATGGCGCTTGAGCTCTTCGAACCGTTTGTTATCGCCGAGCTCTCGAAAGAAGAAAACGCCGAAACAACACAGACAAAAGTCAAGAAATACAGAAAGGAACTCCAAAGAGAAGATCCAAAAGCTTGGGAAAAACTCGAAAAGGTGATTCAAGGAAGGGTTGTCCTACTCAACAGGGCACCAACACTACACAGGATGTCGATTCAAGCGTTCGAACCAAAATTAATAGAAGGTAACGCAATCCAGTTGCATCCATTGGTATGTCCGCCGTTCAACGCTGACTTCGACGGTGACCAAATGGCTGTTCACCTACCGCTCTCGCCAGCGGCACAAGCTGAAGCAAGGTTACTCATGCTTTCAAGGTACAACATCATCTCGCCAGCGCACGGAAAACCAATATCGATGCCTGGAAAAGATATCGTCGCTGGTGTTTATTACTTGACTATGGTTGATAAGAACTACGACAAAGTCCAGCCAGAAGATATCAAATGGAAGTTTGCATCTCCTGAAGAGGCAGAGATCGCGTACGAGTTTGGCCACATAAGACTACACGAGCCGATACTTGTGAAAATCAACGATAAAGTCATCAAAACAACGTTCGGTAGGGTGATATTCAACTCGATTCTTCCGGACGAACTCAAAGATTACAACAAGACATTCGGTAAGAACGGGATTAAGGACGTTGTCTACAAGACATTCAAAAAACACGGTATTGACAGAACTGCAGATCTGCTTGATGATATAAAGACGCTCGGATTCCACTACGCAACGATTTCAGGATTGACGGTCAGTTTGAAAGACTTCCTCATCTCACCGAAGAAGAATGAAATCATCGCCGAAGCAATGAAGAAGATAGAAGAAATTGAAAGACTCTACGAAGAAGGTTTGCTGAGCGATGAAGAAAAGTACAAGGAAACGATAAAGATTTGGACGAAAGCAACAGATATAGTGCAAGAAGAAACTTATAAGTACCTTGGCCAGAATCCATTTAACCCAGTGTTTATTATGGTCGATTCTGGAGCAAGGGGTAACAAAGACCAGCTTAAGCAACTTTCCGGTATGCGCGGTCTTATGGCTGACCCGTCCGGTAAGACCATCGAAATTCCGATTCTTTCTAACTTCAGAGAAGGTCTGTCGGTGCTTGAATTCTTCATCAGTACGCACGGTGCAAGGAAAGGTTCCGCTGACACCGCTTTAAGAACAAGCTCTGCAGGATACCTAACAAGAAGGCTCGTTGACGTTGTCCAAAGCGTTGTGATAACTCAACCAGACTGTGGAACACACGAAGGTGTAAGGGCAGCTATATTGAAGAGCTCTGACAATTTCGTTGTTGAAAAGATAGAAGATTTCATCTTCGGAAGACTTTTGGCAAAAGATGTTTACGAACCAGGAACAGGTAATATACTCGTCAATCCAGAAACTGGAAGGGTCTATCAGAGAGATGCCGTAATCCTTGACGAAGATGCGAAGTTCTTGTCTAATTACAAAAAGAGAGTACCTGTTGTTGAAGAAAAAATCTTTGATCTGTCCAATATGAACATCCCTGAAGTCTACGCAGAACTTGCAGAAGATGTTGACCTCGGAGGAGAGGTACTACCAGCGGAAAGTGAACTCAACTGGGAAGTTATCAAAAAGCTAAGAGATGCACGAATCAAAACGGTAAAGGTAAAGCTCTACCCGGTTGTTGGAAACGTTGTTGCAGAAGAAGTCGTATGGGACAAAGAAAGGAAGAGACAACTTGCCGTTGAAGAAGAACAAATAGACGTAACCGTTGCAAAGATGCTTGAGGAGAACAATATAGACAGTATCATTGTTCGACCAGAAATTTACGTAAGGTCACCGCTCACATGTGAATCAGAGCACGGTGTCTGTGCTAAATGTTACGGTCTTGACCTTTCGAACCATAAAGTTGTGAGTGTCGGTGAATCTGTAGGTATTGTAGCAGCTCAGTCCATCGGTGAGCCAGGTACTCAGCTTACAATGAGAACGTTCCACACCGGTGGTATCGCGACAACGGCGGACATTACACAAGGTTTGCCAAGGGTTGAAGAACTCTTCGAGGCAAGGAAAAAGACGAAAGACCCAGAAGGTATATTCTCTAAAGTCAAGGGCATTGTAGTCGACATTTCACAAGATGAACCAAAGAAGATCTACATACAAGACGAGCTTGGCTCAATACACGAATACGTTGTTCCGTCAAGGGTAAGAATCAACGTAAACATTGGGCAGAAAGTCCTACCGGGTCAGTCCCTTACAACTGGTTCTCTGAAAGTTAGAAAGGTGCTTGAAGAACTCGGAGTGGAAGACACGGCAATGTACTTGCTTAGAGAAATCAAGAAGGTCTACGTCCAGCAAGGTGTCGATATCCACGACAAACACTTCGAATTGATAATCAGGCAGATGCTCAATAAGGCAGAAGTCATTGAACCAGGTGATACAGACTTCTTACCAGGCGACCTTGTACCAATTACACTTCTTAACAAAGTCAACAGAGAGATAATGGAAGGTAACGCAAGGATAGAGCTCAACAGGAAGCGCATTATTGGTAAGACACTTGCAAGGCACATCCTTATAAAGAACGAAGAAGGTCAAATCGTAGAACTTGCAAAAGAAGGAGACGAAATAACAGAACAATTATTAGAACAGCTGATCAAATACAATGTAAAAGATGTACTAATCATCAACCACGACAAAGAAAGAGAAGTTTACCAGATAATGCCAAAGGAAACGGTTAAGTACAGAAGGAAACTACTGAGAATCACACAGGCATCACTTGAATACGAAGGTTGGCTCAGTGCGGCAAGCTTCCAGCAAACACAACAAGTACTGACAGATGCAGCCATCAAAGGTGCGATTGATACACTCAAAGGTCTCAAGGAAAACGTCATCGTAGGTCAGCTTATCCCCGCTGGAACTGGATTTGAAATATTTGCAAACATACAATACGAAGAAACGCCAAGACACGCTGCTGAAGAAAAGGAAAAATTGGCATAACCGTTTCAAAGTAACGCAAATAAACGTGGCATCCTCAAAAGGATGCCACTCAGATTGTTGACAAACCCCCACTTTTCGATAAACGAAAGGTGGGGTTTTATTATCGCCAATACAACTTTTGAGAAAAATTCTAATAAAACTTCCAAATTTTTGCCCTTCCCTGGACCTCCCTTCCCCTTTTTCCATATCCAATTCGCTAATTTTTTCATGTTAAAACATGTGCAAGTCAATAACACTTGCATGTGCACCTTTTCTATCCCCCTCAGCATCGTCACCCTCATACCGTGCTTCTCCTTCAAGTCCGCAAATACCCTCTCTATCGTCTTGCTTCTTTCTTTGTACAACTCTTTACATTCTTTCGTGTGCCTTAAATACTCTACTTCTTCCATGTATTCTTCCCATACATGTCGGGTGATTATCTTCGTGTGATTCTTACTGCTTGTACATCTACCTAAATCTTCACATTTCTCACATACCTTCGGATCCGATTTGTATTCTTTGTACCCTTTTCTGTTTGTTGTTGAGTATTCTAATATCTGCCCTTGTGGACATATGTAGCAATCGTAATATTCATCGTATACGAATTGTCTTTTTTTGAAATACCCTTCTTTGTGTTGTGCACGTGTGTATGGCATGCACGGGACTATACCTTCGTCCATCAATAGCTTACATATCGGTGGAGTCTTGTATCCTGCATCCAAAGCTGCCCTTTTCGATTTGCCAGCGTTCTTTTTTGTTTTATTGAATAAGTTCTCAAACACCATGCTGTCGTGGACATTTGCTGGTGTTGTTATACAGCTTAGTATTATCCCGTTCTTATCGCATGCTATGTGTGCAGAATATCCGAACTGGTGTTCTTTTTCATTTTTGTTTATCATCCCGCTATCTGGGTCTGTCGTGCTTATTTTTATTTCCTTCAGTTTTACTTTCTCATGTGTGAAATCCAAAGGCTTCAATCCGTGTTTTTGCCTATCTTTGTTTATTTCTTCTTCTAAAGCTTGTTTGTATGTCTTGGTTTGCTCCTCTACAAATACCTTCTCGTACTTTTTCTTGTTCGCACTTGCTTTGATGTGTGTTGAATCCATGAACACGGCATCCATATTTACCAAGCCATGCTCGATTGCTTGCTGCAGTATTTTGTTGAAGATTTGCTCAAACAAATCGGTTCCTTTGAACCTACGTTCGTAGTTTTTACTGAACGTGCTGAAATGAGGGATGGTATCAGAAAACCCGAATCCGAGAAACCATCTGTATGCGACGTTTGTTTGTATTTCCTTTATGGTTTGACGCATGGATTTTATGCCGAACATATATTGGATAATGGTAATTTTAATTAACACAACGGGGTCAATACTAGGTCTGCCATTATTGAGGCAGTACTTGTCTTTGACAAGGTCGTAGATGAAATCGAAATTGATGGCGGATTCGATTTTTCTGACGAGGTGGTCATGAGGGACGAGTTGCTCGATGGAGACGGATTCGATTTGTTCTCTGCGTGATTTATCTTTGTTGATGGTCAGCATGTATATTCCTCCTACTATTTGTGTAAAAAAAGAGGATCCTGTTTGGAAAGGATCCTCTTTTGAAGAGATTATACTTGAACAAGTTATACTTTGTCAACAGTCTGCGTGGCATCCTCAAAAGGATGCCACTTTTTTTGCTGGGGAGCAGAAGGGGTATACTAATGGTAATTAAGTATATGAGACTATATTTGTTCAAGTACGGGAATCTTTGGTTTATTACTCATTAGATATCTCGATTTTTTCATAAAACTATTACTCTTAAGCAATCCATATTCTAATCACTATTGTGTTAACACCTTTCTTAAGCTTCCTCACATGCTATGTATCTTTTTCATTTCTATGAAACTCCATATTACGGTACCCTCGGAAAAGAGGATCGGACTTCCTTTCATTAGCAAATTAATAGGCTTCCTCGCGAAATATAAAATTAGATCTCAAGAAATTTTTGAACAATTCTTATATTCCAATGGTCTAAAGTATTGTTAAGTGATTAGAAAAAGTAATACTAAAGAAACATTTAAAAACAATCTGATCCGCGGATTATATATGCGGAAGAGCTGAGAGGAAGGTTCTCGACCTGCAAGAAGAGGAGAAAAAGAAAGGAGGGCAGTATAAACATTAATGTTTGCCATTACTCAGCCTGGTATGTCGGTGAGCTTTTGCGATGTTTTGGGTTACAGTTTTCATGGGAGGTTACCCACTTTCCAAGGAGGTGGAAAGAATGGACAAGTTGATATTAAAAGTACTAATTCTTTTTACAGTGGTTTTTCTTCTGTCATGCACACCAATGACAGATAATACCCCACCAAGTGTCTCGATAACATCACCGACAAATAATTCATATGTCTCAGGAACGATAAGTGTGGTTGTTGATGCAACCGATGCAAATGGGATAAGCAAAGTAGAGTTTTATGTGAACACGACAAAGGTATCAGAGAAAACAACAGCACCGTACACATTCAATTTGAACACAACCAGCTATAGTGATGGGCAATACACATTGAAGGCAGTCGCATACGATAGGGCAGGTAATACAAAGGAAGCAAGTGTATCAGTAAAAATAGACAATACCCCACCAAGTGTCTCGATAACATCACCGACAAATAATTCATATGTCTCAGGAACGATAAGTGTGACTGCTGATGCAACTGATGCAAATGGGATAAGTAAAGTAGAGTTTTATGTGAACACGACAAAGGTATCAGAGAAAACAACAGCACCATACACATTCAATTTGAACACAACTGGCTACAGTGATGGACAATACACATTGAAGGCAGTTGCATACGACGGCTCAGGAAAATCAAGTGAAACAAGTATAACAGTTAAGGTAGATAACACTCCGCCAAGTGTTTCGATAACAGCACCAGAAAATAACGCAGACCTCTCGGGAACAATGAGCGTAAATGTAGATGCAAGTGATGGAAATGGAATAAGTAAAGTAGAACTCTATTTGAACACATCAAAGCTAGGAGAAAAAACGACAGCACCTTACACTTTCAATCTGAACACGACTAACTACAATGATGGACAATACACATTGAAGGCAATTGCATGTGATAACGCAGGGAACAAAAAGGAAGCAAGTATATCTATCAGAATAGATAATCTGGCACCGAGTGTGTCAATAACATCACCAGAGAACAATGCATATGTATCAGGAACAATAGACGTGAATGTAGACGCAAGCGATGGAAATGGAATAAGCAAAGCAGAACTCTATTTGAACACAACAAAGCTAGGAGAAAAAACGACAGCACCTTACACTTTTAGTTTGAACACAACCACCTACAGCGATGGACAATACACATTGAAGGCAATTGCATACGATAACGTAGGAAAACAAAATGAAACAAGTCTGACAATTACAATAGACAACAAAGCGCCAAGTGTATCAATAACATCACCAACAAACAATGAACTTCTATCAGGAACGATAAATGTGACCGTTGATGCACATGATGAAAACGGAATAAGTAGAGTAGAGCTTTATTTGAATGAGACAAAAATAGCGGAAAAAACAAGCATGCCGTACACATTTAGCGTAGATACAGTAAAGTATCCAAGAGGAAAATACACACTCAAAGCAGTTGCCTATGACGTTGCCGCTAACAGTGAAATAGCACAGGTGGTCATTTACATCGCAAATGAACCAGAAGGGACACCGAAATGGGAATTCAAAACATCAGGCGATGTAAAAGGCTGCCCAGCAATAGGATCGGATGGAACAATTTACGTCGGAAGTTATGATAACTATTTGTATGCAATAAACCCTGATGGAACACAAAAGTGGAAATTCAAAACTGGTGGATATGTTTACTCCTCACCAGCGATAGGACCTGACGGAACAATTTATGTGGGAAGTTATGATAAATATCTGTATGCAATAAACCCTGACGGAACACAAAAGTGGAAGTTCGAAACTGGTTTTCCTATTTATTCGTCACCTGCGATAGGACCGGATGGAACAATTTACGTTGGGAGCAATGATGATTACTTGTATGCAATAAACCCTGATGGAACAGAAAAGTGGAAATTCGAAACTGGTTTGGGTATTTATTATTCCTCACCAGCGATTGGATCTGATGGAACAATTTATGTGGGAAGTGCCGATGACCACCTCTACGCAATAAATCAGAACGGGACGCAAAAGTGGAAATACAAAACTGGCGGAGACGTACTGTCATCTCCAGCAATAGGGGCGGATGGAACAATTTATATGGTAAGTAGTGATGGCTATCTGTATGCCATAAATCCCAACGGAGCACTAAAGTGGAAGTTGAAAATTGCTTCTTATATTTCTTCTTATTATGTTTCATCTTCGCCAGCAATCGGACCAGATGGAACAATATATGTTGGAAGTAGGGATCATAACCTGTATGCTATAAATCCAGATGGCACAGAGAAATGGAAGTTCTCAACTGGTTCGTCTATTTATTCATCCCCAGCAGTAGGATTTGATGGTGGAGCAATTTATGTGGGAAGTGATGATGACTATTTGTATGCAATAAACCCTGATGGAACAGAAAAGTGGAAGGTCAAAACTGGTTACAATGTTTCCTCCTCCCCAACAATAGGGCCCGATGGTATCGTTTACGTAGGAAGTGATGACGATTATCTACACGCAATCTACGTCAAACCATTTGTTGGATTAGCAGATAGTCCATGGCCGAAGTTTAGAAGGAATTTGAAAAATACTGGTAATGTGTCCGATAGTTTGCAGTAAAGGTATGGGAACTTGTAAACACTTGTAGGAAAGCTTTTTTAAAATAGTCTTGTTTACTACACAGCGTTTTCTGTCGTACACGAAAGAACGAACAAACAGTATAATAAGTAAGAGAGAAAACTAAGGTGACAAATGAACACAAAGCTGAAAGTAAGAATCAAATGTGATGAGTAATACTTAAAATAAGCCATCCCTCGGAGGGGATGGCTTTTTTATATGCACAAATAACGACTTGAGGATGAAAATCTGATATATGCACGTTGTTCACACTGCGTTTATTAAATTTGTTGAATGCTTCGAGACAGGTAGAAAACAACGAACTATCTTGTAGCGTATGTTTAATACTTGCTAACTTTAGTGAAAACTACAATATAAAAAAGAATTTCTTGCCACCAATTCTAATTTCTTGCCGTTTGAAATTAAAAAAACAGCTTAAGCTCTTGAAAAGTTTTTCACCTTAAACGGTCTAAAGTATAGTTGTATGATTAGAAAAGTGATACTAACGAAATATTTAAAAATAATCTGTTCCGCTGATTACATATGCGGAAAAGCTGAAAGAAGGTTTCTTGACCCGAAAGAAGAAAAGAAAAAGAAAGGAAGGCAGTATAAACATTACTATTTGTCACTACTCAGCTTTGTATGTTAGAGATCATTTGCGATGTTTTGAATTACGGTTTTTATGGAAGTAAACTAATCCCTGAGGAGGGACTTATATGAGAAGAATTGGTGTGATATCCACAATAGTTTTTCTAATCGCAATATTATTCTTCTCATGTGTAGAAAAACCTATCGTTAAAAAGAAGGTTAATGTAGCAGTAAATGTGTCGCTCGTCGAAAACAGTGATACAAAATCTTTTGAGACAGGATTAAAACGACATATGAAGAAGAGGTCAACGAAGTATGCTTAACTGTCATTAACTCAGCTGGTGAGACTGTGTTTTCAACAGAAGCAACCGAAAAATACAACATCTCTTTCAATTTTGCATTGAAACACGCAGGTAGTTATACATTCAGAGTTGAAGCAAAAAGGGCAGATGGAAGTAGAGTCTTCACAAGCGAAACCGAACAAGGAGTTTATTATGACCAACAGAATATAGTTCGAATTAGCGCATTCCTTGTCAACGGAAAGCTCAGAGTTAATATACGAACAGAAGACGAAATCTGGGAGAAGTACAATGTTACTTTTGACAGTTTAAAAGTATTTAGTACGTATTTATTGCATTTTTGGGAAAATCTAACAAAGGAATCAACGAAGGTAACAATCGAACCTGAGCTTTATCCAAGGATTTAAAGGGTGGGGTACTGAATTTACCTACAGGCGAAGGAATTAAACATAAATCAAGAAGAATGGAGTGGTCTTACCGGAGACGTTTATGTCCCGGTATCACCAGATAAGATTAAGAAAGTCAATATACTAGTGAAGTTTGAGACGGGGATAAAGTTGGTTGTTACAGCATCGAGTGTTGATGTGCCACACATTTCAGGCGTAAAGAACTTAATATCTGTTTGGTACAGGAATCTGAATGAGTTAAGACTCACTTGGGAATACAACGAGATTGGAGTGTATTGGTTCGATATTTAGAAAGAAGTAAATGAAGAATATTACAAGTACGTTGGTCCGACACCTTACAACTCTTGCACAATCCAATCTCTAGCGTTCAAATCCGCGGTGAAACTGAAGAAGAGATTACTTGCGGGAATTATTGAAAAAGGGCAAGATAGAAAACTTGCCCTTTTTCTTCCTTTGCCAGTTGCGACAGCTTTAATTAGTTTTCCTAAGAACAACCTTCAAGTTTGTTAACAGAACATAATTGGTTGACATTGGTCAAATTTACTAAAGAAGCCTTTACGACACACCTGCAGTTTCTTTCTGTTACAACTTCAAGAATTTTTGTAAATTTTCTGAACTATTCTCTGTTTCGGTGGTCTAAAGTATAGTTAGGTGATTAGAAAAGTAATACTTAAGAAATATTCTAAAACAATCTGGTCCGCACATTGTATATGCGGAGAAGCTGAGAGAGGTTCTTGACCCGCAAGAAGAGGAGAAAAAGAAAGGAGGGCAGTATAAACATTATTGTTTATCATTACTCAGCTTAGTACGTTAGAATCATTTGCGATGTCTTGAATTACGGTTTGTATGGAAGTAAACTAATCCCTGAGGAGGGACTTATATGAGAAGAATTGGTGTGATATCCACAATAGTTTTTCTAATCGCAATATTATTCTTCTCATGTGTAGAAAAACCTATCGTTAAAAAGAAGGTTAATGTAGCAGTAAATGTATCAATTGCCGAGAACGGTGGAACAAAGTCCCTGGAAAAGAATCTGAATGCGTTCGAAGATGATATTGATAAAGTATACCTTAAAGTTCTGAACACAGCAGGTGAACTAATCTATTCAGCCGAGACAACAGAGAAGCACAATATATCATTCAACTTCACACTTGATTTTGAAGGCAATTACTTGTTCAAGGTCGAGGCAAAACGTGTCGATGGAACTGTTGTTTTCGAAGGTCAAACCCTCCAAGAAGTCAGCTATGACCAAAATAACGTTGTTCAAATTAATGCATACTTCAGAAATGGAACATTGAGAACAAAAGTAAGGATAGCAGATGAGATATGGAACAAATACGATGTCCACTGGGCGTCACTCAAAGTTTTTAGGTCTCCACATTATTCAGACCCGTCTGCCCTCATTGAAGGAATTGATTTGACATTCGAATCGTCTGAAAAAATCACTGACTTCACTCTTTATCCTTCCATATACGACGTGGAATTTACCATTTTCTTGAGAGCTAAAGAAGTAAATACAGACCCACAAGAGTGGACAAATGAAGATAGTCCAGTGGTTGTCTCTGTGCAAGTTTCGCCGTCTAAAGTCAAGAGTATTGAGATAACGGTCTATTATAAAACCGGTATCAGAGTAGTCGTGACAACATCAAATGTTGATGTGCCATACATTCCAGGTGTAAAGAACTTAAAGGCTGTATGGCACAGAAGTAGAAGCGAATTGAGTCTTGAATGGGAATATGAGGAAAATGCATGTTTTTTCATCTATAAGGAGATGGACGATTACTACAAATATATTGGATATACTACTAATAAGAATTTCACAATTTCTAACTTCACACAAAATGAGTACGAAAAAACAAGTGAAATAGCTGTCAATGCTGTTTTGAACGAAAAAGAAAGTGGCTTCGCAGTTATTCCAAAGGAAAACTTTGAAATAGACAACGAAGGAATAATAGAATTTCGTGATAAAAATCTTGAAGATGCAATAAGAGAAACTTTAGAAATACCACCAGAAAAGCCTGTGACAAAGGCGGATATGGAACAATTACATGTGCTAGCAGCATATTCGCGGAACATAAGTAACCTATCTGGGCTTGAATACGCAGTGAACCTACTACAGTTAGACCTTTGTAACAACCAAATAACTGACTTGACACCTTTATCAGGTCTTACCTCTTTGGCATGGTTATGCATTTCTAGTAATCAGATATATGATATAAGTCCGCTGTCCAACCTTTTAAGCCTTGAAAGTTTAATCCTTTCTGGAAACGGCATAGCCAATATAGAACCGTTAGCTAACCTTTCTCATTTGCAAAACTTGGATCTTAGTTTCAACTACGTTAACGATATTTCCCCGTTAAGCAATCTAACCAACTTAGATTCCTTAGATCTGTCGCACAACTTAATTGAAGATATATCAGCATTGGTAGCCAATCCTGGACTGGGCAGTGGAGATTATGTAGATATTAGAAATAATCTCCTCGACTTATCACCAGATTCAACGGACAATGATATGTATAACATTATAATATTGCAGTCAAGAGGAGTGTATGTATTATATGAATAATCACAAGTAGTGTTGAACCTGTAAAATGGAGCATCTCCAACCATATCCCGGTTGGAGATGCTTGCTTTTTTCAGTCTTTTCTGTAAATCACAAACGATGTCGGTGTTTCCCACAATCTGACTTCTGAAAGCTTGTACCTCTTCGTTGTGAGGTGCTTTTCTAACCTGTCCCATATCCATTCCGCTATGTTCTCAGCACTCGGTTGCGGTATTATTTCGTTTATGTAGGCATGGTCTAAATAGTTCAGTACTTCCTTTTTCACTATCTCTTTGAGCTCAACGAAATCAATGACCATCCCTTCCTCATCTTTCTCCCCACAAACGATGATCTGTAGTTTATAAGTATGTCCATGCAACTTTTCACATTTACCGTGATACTGTACCAAGTTGTGTGCAGCATCGAACGTGAATTCTTTAACCACGCACAACATATTGGTCTCTCCATCCTTTCATTTGAGTTGAATCGAACTCGAATGGAAATTTGACAGGTTTGTTCTCCATGGCAGATTTATAAATCGCAAGCACTATCTCAACGGCTTTCCTTCCTTCTTCTCCGGGAATCTTAGGCTCTCTATTGTACACAATAGCTTCGTAGAAATCTCTGTAAAGTGGCACGTGACCAAAACCGTAGACAGTGTCAGGGTCAGGTAAGTTCATAAACGGATGACCTTCTTCTTCAGGGAATTTCCAAACTTGAATTTTGTTAACCGCAAGCCCGCCTATCACAACCGTACCTTTTTCACCGAATATAGAAAGTGTCTCTTCTAAATTCTTTGGGTAAATCGTCGATGTACCTTCGATGATACCAACCTTACCATCTTTGAATTTAACAATTGCACCACCGAAGTCTTCCGCCTCGATGTACGGATGCTGGAAATTGCGGATCACTCCGTACACTTCGTCAATCTCCCCGCCGAGCATCCACTGGAGCAAGTCGATGTTGTGCGTGCACTGATTCATCAGGGAACCGCCATCAAGGTGCCACGTTCCTCTCCATGGAGCTTGCTCATAGTAATTCTTGTCCCTATTCCATCTGATGGCTGCAACTCCGTAATTGATTCTACCAAAAGCACCACTTTCTATTTTCTTTCTTAGCTCCACAATAGGAGGATTAAACCTATTTTGGAAACATACTCCAAATTTTAAATGCTTTTCTCTTGCTGTACGAATCATTTCATCCATATGCTTTGTTGAAAGTGCCATTGGTTTTTCAACTAACACGTTTATACCACTTTTCAGAAAATCCATCGAAATCTGGTAATGATAACCGCTCTCTGTTGCAATTGCAACAAAATCTATCTCTTCGTTATTTATTATATCTTCGTATTTCTTGTACACTCTCGGTTTGTACCCAGCCTTCTCCTCTATACTTTGGGCACATTTCTCAGCTTTTTCCAAAACAACATCGCAAACTGCAGTGGCTTCTATAGTATCAGAATTCTTTACTATCGCTTCTACATGTTTGGAACTACCAATCCTTCCACACCCAACAAGTACCATCTTCAACTTCTTGCCGTTCATCAAACACTCCTCTCCTTCCTTCGCAGCCTTTTGAATAGGTTTTTCATTCATTGAATGAATATTCTCAAAAGTAATTATACCACAAAAAATCCCCGAGGCAATAGAAGTATACCTCGGGGATTTTGGTTTGACGTTTGTTTTTTTATCTGATCGGTCTTTTTTCGGGAATTCCCGTTTTTCTAGGATATCTTTCCGGTGTTGGAGCGAATTTTTCGAAGACAAGCAAGAATCTGTCTTTGCCTAAAATGGTGTATTTTCTCGTCTCGACCAATTTTACACCAAGTTCTTTCATGGCATTTACAGACTGACCCAACTCTTCTGTATAACCTGGCCCTTTGTAGAGTAGAACATTTCCTCCAACTTTGACATAAGGTGCGGTGAGTTCTAAAACCGTTGCTATCTTTGAGACCGCTCTTGACACTGCGCTGTCAAAATGTTCTCTAAAATTCCCAGCTTTTTTCAGTTCTTCCGCTCTGATGCACATTAATTCAACATTTTTGATTTCCAGTTGTTCGCACAATTTTTTCACATAGTCTATTTTTTTGCATACACTGTCTATCAGAAGTCCTTTAGCGCCGAATTCTATAGCAAGAAATACACCAGGGACACCGCCGCCAGTGCCCACATCCAAAAATTCAGCACCCAAATCTTCTGGTTTTACGGCAATTACAGAATCCATGTAAAGGTTATGGAAGGCTTCATTGAAGTCTTTGAAACCAACAAGGTTCACAGGGGAGTCAATAAGTTCTTTAACGTACCTTTTTACAAGTTCCATTTTTTCCATCAAGAACCACCTTGAAAAAGAATTTTGCAACATCAATCGGGACGCGAGCTCGTGCGATTGGTTCGTTCAACCATCTGTAGAACCACTCAAGACGTAGTTTTTGGAATAGTTGTGGTGCACGCTTTTTAACGCCCGCGATAACATCAAAACTGCCACCAACACCCATAGCAAGTTTGAACGGAAGGTGTTTGTGCTGGTGTATCCAGAGTTCTTGTCTGGGAGTCCCCATTCCAACAAACAAAAGGTCAGGTCTTAATCTTTCAATCTCCTCAGCCGGCGTTTGGTCTTCGAAGTAGCCGTGGTGGTAACCCACAACGTTTACACCCTGCTTTTTCAAATTCTCGGCGGTCTTTGGTATAACATCAGGTCTTGTGCCTAACAGGTAGACCGTCCACTTTCTAGCCACCGCTTCTTTGCAAAGATAAACCATTGTGTCAATGCCAGGTATCCTATCTGTATCGACACCACAATGCCTCTTTATCGCCCAAACAACTCCCGCTCCATCTGGAAGATGAAAAGAAGCATGCTCCAACGCCTCTCTATAGTCAGGGATCTGCTCTGCTTTTAGGAAAATCTGGCTATTTAGCGTTACGACAAAGAGCTTTTCGCCTCTTTCTATGAGTTCAACAAGATGTCCCCTGACTTCTCCAGCCTTTCCACAAAGGACATTGTAGTCGTAAAACCTTACGTTCGTCAAAATACCACCCGCCAAAAGTGCATAATTAAAAAATTTGGGTCGGTTTCTTCCGACCCTTGCTGAACTAATATCTGGTGCCGAGGGCGGGATTTGAACCCGCACGGGTGACCCCACATGATCCTGAGTCATGCGCGTCTGCCAATTCCGCCACCTCGGCAAACTTATTCTCATGTATCAGCAAGGTTTATTATATCACATCGATGAAAGTTTTCAAGTATTATAAACATAGAAAATGTCTTAAAAATACGGTTCCAACAAACCTATAACTATTTTGAAGCAGCCTTTGTAATATAGTGCTTCCACGTAAAGCTTGTCCTTCATCCTCATGCGTGGTGGGTCTGGGATATAGAACCTTAAGCTTGCAAACACGGCATCGGATATGTCTGCAATACTTCTAAAATCGCTTAGATATCCGATTTGGATGGATAGTTGTTTGTTCGTAAATCCAACAACGGGACCGTATACAACAGAAAAGGCGTTCTCAGAAGCACTGTAATCGTATGTTGCGTAAATAGTTGGTCCCACGATAAGACCTAAATCGCTCCCAAAATATACACCACCGTAAATGTTCCAAAGCTTGTTTACCGTCCAGTCAGCATTCAGTGTGAATCCGCTCTCCTCGTATCCGAGGCGTAAGACCCAGTTCGGCGAATTTCCGTAGTTGTATCCAACTCCAAAGTTAAAGTACGCAAACCCAAACACTATTAGCGTGAGTAAGTAGAAAACAAGAGCTCTTCGTAAGAATGTTCTAAGCATCTCCGTTCCCCCTCATGTGAAATCTTAGGACAGGTGAAACTATCCTATTATGAATTTCTTGAATTCCAAAACCACCTTTTCGTCAGTTCTTTCGTACAGAATCTCTAACTTCTTTGGAAGGTCGCGCTCTGTGTAAAGCCTGACTGTTATCGGTTGAACTCCGAATCTCGCAAGAATTGCTGCGTTCTTTGGTTTGAACTCAACATAATTCGACTGGTGCACCACATCAAAAAGAGGTGTTGAGAGGAAATCGGTTATCGATGTAAGTACATCACCCACTTGTGAAACGTTTGAGGATATGTTTTCCGCTGATTTAAAATTCTTGTATTTGTATTCAACTCTCCTCGAGATTAAGTCATACTGGATTACTATGTCTTTAATTACTTCGGGAGCTTTCAAATAAAACACGAAATTCTCAAGGTTTTCAACAACCATATCAAAGGAAAATGTTATCTTTTTACGTGACTGACCATCCATAATATCAAATGTCAGCGACACAGTTATGTCATAGTTGCGACTTCCGGCAAGTTTTTCAATGAAATTGTAAACACTGATACCATTTTCAACTGACTTCGTTAGGACCGATTGAGAGTTAGTTTGTGAATATCCAAGGCTAATATGTATCACAAGCACCAGGCTTAGAAAGGTATAGAAGATTCTCTTACTTTTTAGCAAACTTCTCACCTCTGCGATAGATTCTTAAATTTGCAAGTCGCTTTTTAGCACTATTATGAAGTCTATGGGGAAGACAACTTTCTTACCACTCTTGGTTAACTCACCTATGATAGAAAGGTACTTAGATACGTAATCAATTCTATCTTCGACGTAAACAACTTCGAACTTGGTTTGTGGAAAGACATCCTCGATTAGTTTGTCGATGTACTTTTTAAGTCCTTCGTTTTTTCGAAGTATCAACACCGTATTTTTCTCGATGTTTACATCTACACCTTCGTAAAATATATTGTTGGGTTTGTACCCTTTTGAAGAAAAAAGATTCTCAATTTTGCCTCCGAATTTTATCGTTCTGTCTTTTGTATTGTTTATAACGTAGAACCTGTACTTTTCTTCTAATTTTTTCTCACCTGTTGTGAAGCTTGCACGATACTGTTCTATCTTAGATTCGTCGATGTACAAGTTACCATCTTCACCTATGTAAAACGGAAATGGAACACTTTCAATTTGGAAGCCATTCTTTACTTTCGAAAGGATGTAAACAACCTCACCTATTTCTATGTTGAACTCCGTCCGCTTTTTTACCTCTTTATACAATTCAGTTAGCGCGAAGACGTTTTTTTGCAGAGCTTTTTGGGCTAACTTTTCTATTATGACCCTCTGTTTGTCCAACCTTCCTATGTCACCTTCTGCAGTTTTTCGAAAACGTAAGTACGCAAGCAGTTCTTTTCCTTTCATTTTGTAATAACCAGGTGAGAAGTCGATTTCCAAATTCTGAGCAACATCTTTGTAATGCATTGGTCTGTCGACAAAAATCTCGATTGGTCCGAGTTCGTCACCAAGGAATTTGAAGATATCATAATCTACTATGAAGTACCTATTTATACTCATACCTGTAAGCTGTTCGATCCTTTTCTTAAATTTCTCAAGCCCTTCTGACTGGTAATAGGCATTGATTTTTTTACCATCTATCATCAAATCCCTCGGGATACTGGAGAGCAGCATTTTCTTTTTTTCAAGATCTATGCTTGCGACAAGTATAACATCGGTACGCCTTGTCCCACCAATGTCTTTATCTAATCCCAAAACGAGAATATTGACGGGGTCCTCCGTCGGTATGAAAAATATCCTCAGGAACATCTCTATCCAGATCGTTGATACGAAAAGTGCAGCAGCTATTCCTATGAATATTACGAACACGTAGAGTACATTTTTCATGTCACTTAATATCTCCCTTTACCCATCCTATGTACGGTAGATTCCTGTATTTTTCGTTGTAATCAAGCCCGTAACCTATTACGAATTTATCTTCTATCTCAAAACCCATGAAGTCGGGATTAACTTGAGGAGTTCTGCCAAGCTTTTTCAGCAACGTTACAACTTTTAGGTCCGCTGGTCGATACCTCTTCAGGTATTCAAGTATATACGAAAGTGTCAGTCCTGTGTCGAGAATATCCTCAACTACAATAACGTACCTTCCTTCTATTGGCTCATCTATCCAGCTTTTCACCCTAATACGTCCCGTTGAGGAAACACCAGAGTAGCTGGAGACCTGAATAAACGAGTATTCTACGTTCATCTCTATATTCTGCACAAGCTCGCTAAAAAAATGGATTGAACCTTTCAAAACACACACAGCATGGAGTGTGTCGGTTTTGTCTTTGTAATATTCTGTAATTTCCTTTCCGAGTTCTTTTACGCGTTGCCTGATTTGTTCGTTGGATATCATAACTTCTATCAAGGAAATCCCCTCCCACATTAGCTTGATTATTTGTTATTTCAGCCATGTTTTCATGCTGGCAGAGTGTGTTCATCTCCGTTACTGAATTACTCCCGAGCAAACCACCTTTGGACCATCGTAGAAGACTGCGATCTGGCCAGGTGTTACTGCGAAAGTTGGTTCATCGAACGTTACAAAGAGCCTTCCACCTTTTTCCTTTTCGTACCTGACTGTGCAACCCACCTCTTTAAACTTTTTTCGTATCTTCACAGTAGCTCGGAACTCATTTGGCAATTCGTCGTATAGGTTTAAATCAGAAACGACCATGTGCTTGTCGTAAAGCTCGTCAACTGGAGCAACTAAAATAAAATTGCCTTCAACGTTTTTGGCCCTCACGTAAAATTTACTTCCAGCGGCTATACCGAGTTTCCTTTGACCTATCGTGTAAAATGGTAATCCTTCATGCTTTCCGATAATTCTCCCGTCGGTTGTAATGATATTTCCCTGTTTGACTTCAATTCCGGCATCTTTGAAAAACGCCTTCAAGTCGTTGTCAGGTAAGAAGCATAAATCTTGGGAGTCTACCTTTTGAGCAACATGTATGCCCTGCTGTTGAGCGATTTTCCTTATCTCATCTTTCGTGTAATTCCCGTTTGGTAGAATTATTCTTTCTAATTTCTCCTTCCTGATTGAAGCTAAAAAATACGACTGATCCTTACTTTCGTCAACTGCTTTGTACAAATGACCATCTATTATCCTTGCATAGTGTCCGGATGCCACATACTCCATTCCATCTCTTAATGCAATATCCATGACAACACCGAACTTTATGTATTCATTACAGAAAAAGCAGGGATTCGGGGTCCGTCCAAGAAGGTTCTCGTTTATGAAGTAATCTACTATCTTTTCTTTGAACACATCTTCGACATGAACTATCTTAAACGGAACACCGAATTTTTTCGCAATCATCTGGGCATCGAATGTATCAGATGGACTACAGCAGACTTTGTGTTTTATTTCTTTGGTTATATAAAGTTCATCCTTCACAGTCTTCATGTGATAAGCGGTTACGTCGTACCCTTCTTTCAAAAGCAAATACAGCGCAACCGCGCTATCAACACCACCGCTAAGTAAAACACCTACTTTGACTCCTTTTTTATTGAACCCAGTACTCAAATATTGCACCTCGCTTTGTAATCTTCAATCAAATTTTTGAGCTTAATGCTCTTAAGCGTGTCTTCCATTTTTTCCAAAACGACTTCCCAGATTTTGTTAACCGTGCAAGTCTCAGGACTCTCTTGAGTTGGGTCCACATCGACAAAGCATTTAATGGCATCAGTTGGGTTATCCACAGCAGTAACGATATCGTAGACCGTTATCTCTTCGGTGCCTTTTGCGAGTTCATAACCACCGCCTCTTCCTCTGTAAGCTTTCAGTATGCCGTTTCTTGCAAGGTCTGCCAGAATTTTTTCCGCAAACTCAAGCGGCAACTTCGCTCGGCATCTCTTAACTATTTCACGTGCGTTTACACGCCTATTCTCTAAGCCTATTAATATCATTATCTTTATCGCGTACTCACTCTTCATTGTGATAGCCAATATATCACCCTTCCTTTTCACCGGTTCAGTTATTTATTTCTGGTCTGATTATATAAACAGGATGTGGTGTAATTCCGTTATTCAACGCGAGTCGTACATCGCTTACGTAGACGTCAATCCTGTTGCCCTTTATCGCACTACCAGTGTCCTCGGCGATAAAGACCACATTAGCTAATGTCGGTATATAAACAAGTGAACCAAGAGGGATAACCGTTGGATCAACGGCTATAGTCAGAAATTGTTGGGGAACCCTACCATTTCGTGCTATCCTAAACGTAGGGTGAATTGGAACTTTACCATCGTCCCATTCGGAGTAGAATGTTACAGTGAATATGCCTTTGTATTCTGTGAACAACCTAAGAGGGTCTCTTGGTTCACCATCTATGTAGAGCTCAAAGTGGAATACGTCGATGCACTGACCTATTGGTTTATCAACACTGACAAAATTGCCCGGTTTGAGCGAAGTGTTTATCCCACCGTATATCGCCATTATCATATTACCATGATCGATAGTCACTGTAGTATTATCAACGTTTAGCACCTTACCCGGTAGAATGGGATATATATCCTTTCCTTTTGCGTAGATGTCCATACCGATGGTTTTTACACCATTTCTTTCCTGACCGTGGTAAGAAAGTATATCTGTGGGCTGTATCTTCACAGGAACGCGCACGTAATTTTTTGGGTCATCAACTGGGATTTTGATCAGTTGACCAACACTTATTTTCGACGCATCCTTTATATCGTTAATACTAATCAACGAGTTTAAACTAACCTTATAAGCCGATGCTATCGATGAGAGATTATCACCCGACTTCACTATATAGTAGATATAACCTGTGTTTAGTTTTAGTAAAGTTGATGGATCCGTACTTTGAAGTGCGCTTTTTAACTCAATTATCTGTTGCTGCAACTGTTTGAGAAATTCAATATCGCTTTGGCTTATTTTTTGAGGCATGTTCTGTTGGATATTTCTAACTTGTGCGCTGAGGGAATCTATACCTTTTTGAAGATTATCAATCTGCTTAATTTGGTTTTCCAAAGAAGCCACTCTACTTTGTACCGTAGTCACATTTTTCTCAACAGTAGCAAGTTTCTTCGTTAAGTCGCTTATCGCATTGTTATTACTGCCATTAACACTTTCGACCTTTTCGACTCTTTTTGATAGCTGTTCCAAAGACGCCTGAACTTTATCAATAGACGCAACTTTCTGTTGTAACTGACCGACAGAGTTTTCGAGTTTGGAAACGGAATCTGTAATCTGTACAAGTTGGTTCTGCATTTTTTGAATCTGCTGTGATTGAACAGTATTGACGTTCTGAGAAGTACTCAGTTTCTCAATTTTTTCGACACGCTCTTCAATATTTTGCAATTGCATGGAAAGCTCCAGGTAATTTCCTATCGGCATGCAGGAGTAAATCAATAGCAAAAGGGATAAAAATAGCAACACAGAAGATAGCTTTAAGATGCTTATTTTAGTTCTTCCTTTATACTTTGCCATCTGTCTCTCCCTGCCTTAACATAAAAGGAATTTATATTCTTATATCTGGTTACGAGCTCGGAAAACCATTTTTTCGCTTCACTGACTTTTCCAAGCTTGTAAGATATCTCCCCAAGGTAGAATAACACCATCGGCTCTTTTTCAGTGTCTAAGTTTGTTTTCGTATAGCACTCTTCAAAATACACCAAAGCTCTCGCAAGTGCTTTAAGTTCGTTTTCTTCGTCTGATAATTCTCTGTAAAGCCATGCCATCCTCAGATACATCTCAGCAACTTTGCATGGTTGTCTCTTTGCGTTGTAGAATAGCGTTGCAAGTGCATAAGTAATTATGGCTGTCCTATGGTCTCGTTCCTGTGAAAATGAAACATTTTCAGGTATTCTTATTTCGTTTTGAACTTTCCTTAGTTCTTCCATGTAAATTGGAGACACCGGCTGTTCAAAATCTTGCTCCAAGGCGGCATAATGGCAGTGTGGGCATACAATGACAGAGTACAACAGTGGATTGACTCCTTCGTAATTTGGTTTCATGTCTTCGTCGTATCTTTTAATTCTAATTTTGTCTGTGAAAACTTTCTTCGAAACAGCCACGTTTGAACATATTGGGCATCTATATCTCTTATCATACAGCGGTGGCGGTTGATTCATTACTCTCATCTCCTGTCAGTAAAGCATCCACGAAGTCTTTGGCATCGAACGGTTTCAAGTCTTCTATTCCTTCTCCCACGCCTATGAATTTAATTGGTATGCCAAGCTCTTTTGCAATGGCAATTGCAATTCCACCTTTCGCAGTTCCATCAAGTTTTGTAAGCACTATGCCTGTTACATTAACAACTTCCTTGAAAATTTTCGCTTGCTGCAAACCATTCTGACCTGTCACAGCGTCCATGACCAAAAGCACTTCGTGAGGTGCAGATGGTATGAGTTTTTGGACGACCCTGTGCACTTTCTGGAGTTCGTCCATAAGGTGTTTTTTGTTGTGTAGTCTGCCAGCTGTATCCAGAATAACAACGTCTTTCCCCTTGGAAATGGCATGGTTCACAGCATCAAAGGCTACAGCTCCAGCATCCGCTCCCTCCATATGTGCGATAAACGTAGCCCCACTTCTCTCTGACCAAATTCTCAGTTGGTCTATTGCGGCCGCTCTGAATGTATCGCATGCGCCAAGAACTACTTGTTTTCCCTCGCTCTTAAACATGTACGCCAGCTTCCCGCACGTTGTTGTCTTTCCAGAACCGTTCACCCCAACCATGCTGATTACAAAAGGCTTCTCATTCGGAATGTTCAGTCTATTATCCCTCGAAAGAATCTCAATTAAAATCTCTTTCAAGGCTCCAAACGCATCTTCTGGTTTCATCTCCTCGAGTCTGTCAAGGATATATTCTGTAGCTTCAACTCCAACATCGGCAGAAATTAGTAGCTCTTCGATCTCGTCCCGAGTCTCTTTGTCAAATTTCTTAGTTTTTAGTATCTGACCGATTTTGTTAAAAAATGCGTCTCTACTTTTTTTGAGTCCTTCCTTTAGTTTATCAAAGAATCCCATACTCGCTTGCAACCTCCCTTGTATGTCTCAAACATTAACCGACTACCTATCTAAATCCACACATGCGTAGATAAGCCCGCTTTTTTTACTGGTAATTACTCTATCAAACTTTACAGAAAGCCTTTCCAAAAGGCTATCTTTTACGAGCGTCTTGATGACTACTCTTTTTCTTGCAATTCTTATCATCTCTTCAACAATTTCTGTATCTATCGTATCATAACTTGCAAGAGGTCTTAGGGGATTAAGGGCCGAACTTTCATAAACTGGGTTTTCAAACATCGGGTCGCAGTAAACTATATCAAAAGATTTGTCAGGCTGCCTTTTTATAAAATCTTTCATATCATCGTTGAACAGAACTATCTTCTTTACAGCTTCGTTTATCCATTCCTCCTTTGATTTATAGTTACTCAACCCATAGGAGACAACGCGGTATATGTGAACCGATACTTCCGTTCCAATAACTTGCTTGACAAAATGTGCCATAAACACCGCATCCATACCTAAACCAAAGGTTGCATCGTAGATGATATCTTCATAAGAAGGCCTCAACGCTTCTAAAAGTAAGTCCCTGCCATCTCTCTTATAGTTTTCCATCCGTATCTTGGCCATTCCAGGATGGAAGAACAATCTTCCAGCTGGAGCAATTACGGAAAGCTGTAGGTTGTTGTCAACAACGTAGTAAATCTTTATCTCTCCGGTTTTCACCCTTTCAGATAGGTGGCGGCGATTGTAATAAGGAACTTTGAAATTTTGAGAGAGCTTCTTCGCCAGCTCAACAGCTTCTTTGGACGGATTGTGGGAAGTGGTGACGACAACACCTATCTCTTTTTGGCTCGTACTTCTGATTTCATTGACCATTTGTTATTCCACTTGCCTCCTTAGTGTTCGCGGTATCATTTTCTTCCGCCAAACGTTTCAATTTCTGAAGTGTTGATTCTTTATCCAAAATCTGTTGCTTCTCCGTTTCATAAGCCTGTTTTAATTCTTTGAGCTCTTTGGAGAGCATGATGTACCGCAGAAAACTAGTTAGGAAATACGCTAAGAAGACGATGAAGATTACAATAAGAAGTACAAGAAGAATATTATCTTCCTTCCGCTTTTTTCTTTCTACCTTCAAACGCAGACACCTCTTAAGTAGACGGATGAAAAACTTGAGAAACTAAGTTCAGCCTGTGAAATCAACAATCTCTCCATCTTTCTCTGGAAAACTATAAACATCTTTTTGCTGTACAGATTCGACAGCTTTGATAGTGTAGTACTTATTTTTCTCAGCAATAAAAAATGCCTTGTACACTCCTGAGACACTTTCGGTGAACAGTCTGTAAGTCTTTCTTGCATATACATCGTACACTTCCACAAACTCACGGGATTTAGTACGGATCTCAAATATATATCCCTCTGACTTTTTGATGAATTTAACATCCGAACCGTCCGAAGTGAAATCATAAACAACGTAGAATTCATCAGCACCTTGTACGTTGTAGGTTTTGCTTGGAAAGACTATCGCAACGGTAGTGGCAGGCAACGTTGTATCGGTTGAGTAACTTAGCACTAGGTTTGATGAGAAAGTTAAGCTATCTTTGCGTGTTGACGCTATTTCATATTTGTCAATCATAACACCAAAGATGTTTGTAGACGTCCTCAACATTCCAAAAGGGCTATCGATTGTTACAGTTGCTTCATGAGTAAACGAGACAATACCAATACTGGCAGCCCTATTCACATCTTCAAGGACTCGCATGACTTCATCTGGGAGCCCATTCATGTAGAAATAAAAAGTATAGATTGTTTTACCTGTTCCTGAGAGAACATTACTAAGCAAGAATGCACAGCTGGATAAAAGCAAAGTCAGTGCTACCATAACCAAGGTGATTACAACCTTTTTCAAATGCCTTCGCCTCTCTTACAGCGGATTTCTATTTTACTTGAAATTGACGTTCGTCACAATTACGATATAACCATTCTGCTCATGATAGTCCACCTTCACCTTTTCCGGTGGTATGTTGAACTTTCTTGAAATGGTCTCAATAACAGCATACTTAATCTCTTCTGAATTTGCCTCGAACTCTTCCACGGGTATCATTTTGACTATTTCTCGTCTTCTGGTAAGCATTGTTTCCAGCCTCTCAGCAGCTTCCTCTTTCGGTGATTTTGTATTCTTGTGTTTTTTCTTTCTGAATATGTCGATAATCCACATCACAATCACCTCTTCTTAAACACGGAGAGTAAAGAAGATAATAACCCTTTGGAGGTACCCTTGAGGTCTTCTTCTATAGGTACCTCTTCCCCCTTGATTCTTTTTACAATATTTTCAAAACTTTTCCCGATAACGACACCATCTTCAAGCACAGCTGGAATACCTTTGTTTGTGGCTATTATAACCTCTTCCGAATCGGGGATAACTCCTATTATTCTCATCGCCAACGCCTTTTCAACATCTGTCTTATCAAGCATATCGCCACGTTTCGCCATGTGGGGCTTGAATTTGTTCAACACAATGTACATCTTGTCTTCGCTAAAACCGTAGTTTTCGAGTAAACCGATAACTCTGTCCGCATCGGAAATCGCCGGTAGTTCCGGTGTCGTGACAATAAACGCAGCTTCTGCTGGTGCAACGGAATTCCTGAAACCACGTTCGATGCCTGCAGGAGAGTCGATTAGTATGAAATCAAAATCATCGTATAGTTCTTGAACTATTCGTTTCATATCTTCCGGTGACATCATCTCTTTTGTAGCAACCTGCGAGGCGGCCAGCAAGTAAAGATTTTTCAGCTGTTTGTGTTTAACAAGAGCCTCTTTTGCTGAAACTGTACCATTTACAACGTCGAAAGACGTGTAAATGATTCTGTTCTCCAACCCCAGGACCACGTCCAAATTTTTCAAGCCTATGTCAGCATCGATCAAGCACACGCGTTCCCCCATCTTGGCCAAAGTGCAGCCAAGATTAGCGGTGAAGGTTGTCTTACCCACACCACCCTTTCCAGACGTCACGACAAACACCTTTGGTCTGTTCACATACCCCACCCCTTTAGTCTTGTTAAAAGCAAAAACACCGCACTACTCGTTCAAACCTAATTTTGCGTAGTAAACAAGCTCAGCTTCTATGAACATATCTATGTCCCCATCCATCACCGCTTCTATGTTTCCCGTTTCAACTTCTGTTCTGTGGTCTTTCACCATCGTGTAAGGCTGGAAGACATAGGACCTAATCTGGTTGCCCCAGCTGATGTCTTTCAACTCGCCTTGGATCTGTTCTATCTGCTTTCTTCTCTTTTCCAACTCAAGCTGGTATAATCTTGCCTTCAACATTTTCATAGCCGTTTCCCTGTTTTGAAGCTGTGACCTTTCCGTCTGACACGTTACAACGATACCTGTTGGCAAGTGGGTAATTCTTATAGCAGACTCCGTTTTATTAACGTACTGACCACCAGCACCACTAGCTCTGTAGGTGTCTATCCTCAAATCCTCCGGTCTAATTTCAATATCTATGTCGTCCTCTATTTCCGGGAGCACGTTAACGGAAGCAAAGGATGTGTGCCTTCTTTTATTCGCATCAAACGGAGATATTCTTACAAGTCTGTGCACTCCTCTTTCGTACTTTAAGTATCCATAAGCAAAGTCACCTTTGATGTATAACGTCGCACTTTTTATTCCCGCCTCTTCACCTTCTTGGTAATCAACTATCTCGACATCGAATCCTTTTCTTTCCGCCCAACGCATGTACATACGCAAAAGCATCGAAGCCCAGTCCTGCGATTCCGTTCCACCAGCACCTGGGTGGATAGAAAGGTACGCGTTCGATGAGTCGAACTTACCGTTGAGTATTAGCTCAAGTTCGAATTCCCTAATCTTTTTTGCGACTTCTTCGATGATCTCCTCCAGATGCTCTTGCATCGATGGGTCTTCCTCAGCAAGTTCGATACCAACTTCTATGTCTTCGAACAGTGATCTGATACGCTCCATATCCTCAATGATCTTCCTTGTCCTTTGTATTTCCCTGTTCACTTGCTGAGCCCTTTTCTGATCGCTCCAAAAGTCAGGTTTCAAACTTTCTTCCTCGAGTTCTCTTAGCCTTATCTTCTTGTCCTCGGGATGGAACACTTCGATGATATCATCAAACTTCTTCTTAAGTTCTTCGATTCGTTGTTTCTGTTCGTACGTTATCACTCTTACACACCTCTCTGTCTCTATTTATTCTAATTTAAATTATTTACCAGTCAAAGCCAGATAAGTTATGAGGCCTGTAAAAAGAAGAATAAACGCTATTGTGATTTCTTTTGCGTACGTGTAAACAGAAGTGTCTAAAACCGTCTTCGCTTCTTTTTGAATAGTTGTCAAACCATCCGATAACAAAACTTTGACGGTGTAAACACCGTCCGGATAACCTTTTCCATCCCATTTGAGTTGTGTTGTCCCGGCATCGATTTTCAAAGGCTTTTCATAGACAATTATACCAGAAGAATTGATAATTTGAATACTTCCACTTGCCGGTCTTGATGAGTATATCTTAATAACGCACTCGTCCTCGTTCCAATCACCATTCGGTGAAAACTTCTCGGACACAACAAGTTCTAAGTTGAACGGAAGAGGACTGAACTTCAACCAAACGGGTACTTCTTTACCGTACTGGATATTGAGATTTTGCCTTATGTCCTCAAACCCTGGAGAAGAAAAGACTAACTCTTGAAGACCAACTGGTGCCAAGACCTTTTCACCGTCTTTTTTCACAACACCGTAGAGCACGCCTTTGGAAGAGTAAACATAGACAGGGTAGACGTTGGAGAAAACCGTAACTTCTCCCAAGCGGGTAGATGGGATATAAACTATCTTTGGCTGTTTTTCTACATAGAATACGATTCTGTCATACATTGCGTATTTATTCGATGTGAGTATCCAAACCGAATGGTAACCCTCCGCGTCAAATCTTACCACTATTCTACCGAAACTGTCGGTATTCCCAGCATATTTTCCATCGATGTAGACAGCAGCGAATGGTTCGTCCGTGTAGAGTAATACCGAGTAATCGGGCAAATCATTTATGGAGATATTGGGCACATTACCGATGCCGATGATTATTTGGAATGAGAACTCAGCAAATGCCGAGATTGTCGTCACTGTCGTCAGAATGACAAATAATACCAATCCGAATATCGGTGCACGAGATAGGTACTTAAAAATTTTGCTCATAGAAATCCACCTCCTACATAAAAATATGGTATAAATAATTTAGCTTAAAAAAATTGAGGGCAGGACAACTTATGTCACCTTGGCTTTTAAGCCATTTAAGGAGTCTGTTGCCTGCCTTTAACCATGATTAGTTGGTTGGGCTTTCAGCCCTCGTCAGCATGGAGGATTGGTTCAGCAGGCTCCCTGCCCTCATCATTCGAAAGGAGGATTTTTCATGGATAACTTCCCTGTTTTCGTCGGCATCGATGTTTCCAAGGATAAGTTCAACGTCTGCGCTATCTCTAATCCCAGTTCCATCATCTTCGAATCTTCTTTCGATATGTCCCAGCAAGGCTTTTCCTCCTTCGCAAACAAACTCTCTGCCTTCCCAAAACAATCCATCATCATCGCTATGGAATCTACTGGCTGTTATCATCTCAACCTTCTGGCTTTCCTTTCTTCCAACGACTTTGCTTGCGCTGTTTTTAATCCTCTAACTGTTAAAAACTTTGCTTCTCTTCGAAAGACCAAAACCGACAAAATCGATGCTCGCATTATCGCTACTGCTTTGTTTTACCTACAACATCAAATTCCTTCTTCTGCTTTTGTCAACTCTGAGCTTCGTGATATTGTCAGAGCACGCGAAAACATTATCCACCGCATCGCAAAAGTTAAAGGCAATATCGAAAAACTGCTCAACGTTCTTTTCCCTGAACTCGAAAGAGTTACCAATATCTACAGTGACACTATCCTCAATCTTCTTTCTCATTTCCCTTCTGCCAAGGCTATTCAAAAGGCTCGTAATCTGGATGTGTTCTTTTCCAAAGACCGTGGCAGAAGTACAAAACTTAATGCTCAAAAACTTAAAGAACTCGCTAATAACTCGATTGCTCAATATTGGCCGATGAAAGAAAAGATTCTTGTGCAAAATATCAAAGAACTACAATTTTTACAGCAACAGCTTGAAGAATACGACAAGATGATGAAAGAATATTGCGAATGTAGTGCGATAAACCTTGATATCGAGATACTCACGTCAATACCAGGTATTGGTGAAAACAGCGCGATGCATTTCTTGGCAGAAGTTGGAGATATCTCAAGATTTAGTACATACAAAAAACTCATTGCGTATTGTGGACTCGATCCAAGCATTGCCCAATCAGGCAAAAGCAAAGTAGAAGGACACATATCGAAAAGGGGCAATGCCCACCTAAGACGAATACTATGGCTAATGGCAGTGAGTGTAGTGATTCACAACGAATATTTCCGAACATACTATGAACGAAAAAGGCAGCAAGGTATACCGTACAAAAAAGCGATAATGTCAGTAGTACACAAGTTATTGCGAACGTTGTACGCAATGTTGAGAAAGAAAGAGAAGTTCAATATTGATTATGCTATCTCACACTCAAAACAAAAATTTAATTTTGCATAGTTGACTCCTTAAATTTAATTACTTGTTAAGCCCGAGCTGAATGAACGCAAGTACTTCTGCAACGGCAACGTAGAGTTTTGATGGTATTGGCTCCAGCACATCGAGTTTGAAAAGTTCTCTCACCAGCTCTTCAGACTTCACTATCGGGACATTGCTTTCTTGTGCTCTCTTGACTATCATCTCAGCCAAATGACACTTGCCTTTTGCCACTACAAAAGGTACGTAATCTTCGCCCGGCTTGTATCTCAGAGCTACAGCCAATTTCGTTGTGCAATCTGTATCGTACCTATCACTTTCATACGTACGTTCCATCACGCATCGCCTCGAGCTTTATCGATACAACGTTAAAATTATCCTTCAGACGTTTCTCCAACTCAAGTATGTTCTCTGGAACCTTTTCAAAAAATAACGTTACGCTCGAACTTAAGGTACTTTCCTGAATAATTCCGTAAATACGGTTATTCTTGAGAAAGACCTCGAAAGTTCCACCTTCCCTGTCAAGAAAAACAACTCCTTCATCAACAATTAGACCATACTTCCCGGATAAAACGTTCAAGTAATTTAAAAAGCCTGCCAGGTCTTGCTGTTTCTCATTTTCTTTTGTCTTATCGTCTGATGATTCCACATTCAGAGAGCGTGTTTTTTTCAAAGCCATCTTAAGTTTTTGAAGCATAGACTTGTCCATTTCCATTCGTTTAGAAACCTCCTCTAAGAACAGCGCAATTGCAACAATGAGTCGTTCTTTAGCTGAGAATTCCAAATCGTTGACGAGTTCTTCTGCGAGTTGAACAAACCTAACACTTGGCAAATCTCGAAAGTTGTAAGGCTTTTTCGCCAAGACCTTTGCTAAGTAATCACCCACCCCGAAATCTTTCAGCTCAATCTTAGTACCCTCTTTCGGTGCCTTCTTTTCGCTCTTTATTATATATTCACCGTCCGATGTCTTTACCTTCACGTACTTTCCATACGACTCCACGACAAAACCAAAAATCTTCACGCTTCAGACAACCACCTTTGATTGTTCTATAAGTTCATCCAAGTTAACGAAAAAGATGTAGACATCTTCTTTCTCGTTGTATATATAACTTGGAGATATTTCTTCAAACTTTCCACTTTTGAATTTGACAACCAGTCCGACATCCGATATCGTAGCTTTTGCAACGTTTCTTTTCCATAGTATTATACGCAATAGTGCATATTTCAGCAGATTTTCTACACTTTCTGGCATCTTACCAAACCTGTCGACAAGTTCTTCGTGAATGTCGAGTATTTCTTGTTCACTGATCGCTGATGCTATCCTTCTGTAGAATCTCATGCGCTCGAACGGGTCGTATATGTAAAACTCCGGTATCACGATGCTTCCTGGAATACCTTCAAGTTCCGTATCGATTTTGCTCTGCACTTGTCCTGTGTATTCCATGACCGCTTCATTAAGTAAGTCAAGGTAATACTTGAGCCCGAGGTCGTTGACGTACCCGTGCTGCTCGACACCGAAAATAGCGCCCACGCCCCTGATTTCCATATCCTTCATTGCGATTTTCATACCACTTCCAGGACCTTGGTAAGATTTTATCGCATAAAGTCTTTCCAACACTTTATCGTTCACATTTCTTCCATGGAAGAAATAGGCAAAAGCTATCTTGTCGCTTCTGCCGACCCGGCCACGTAGCTGGTACAATTGTGCAAGTCCATATCTATGGGCATCGTCGACGATAAGCGTATTTGCGTCAGGTACGTCTACACCATTTTCAACTATCGTAGTACAAAGAAGTACATCCGCGTGCTTGTGGTAAAACGCATCTATCGCTCTCTTCATTTCGCTCTTTGGTTGCTGTCCATGAGCGATTACAATATTCGCTTCCGGAACCAACTCTTTTAACCTTTCGTAAACCCCATATATAGAGTTCACGCGGTTGTGAACGTATATGACCTGCCCACCTCGACCTATCTCCCTCAATATCGCAAGCCTTATAATCCTCTCATCAAATGGACCTATGTGCACTTGAATTTCCTTTCTTCCTAACGGAGGCGTTTTAATTTCAGATAGGTCCTTCAAACTCGAAAGTGCCATGTTCAATGTTCTCGGAATAGGTGTGGCACTCATGGAAAGAACATTCACATTTACCCTCAGTTTCTTGAATTTTTCTTTCTGCTCTACTCCAAATTTCTGCTCTTCATCGATAACAACCAGTCCCAAATCTGCGAATTTCACATCGCGCAGTACGCTGTGTGTTCCGACAAGCAAGTCTATTTTTCCTGATTCTACACCTTCTAAAATTTCTTCGCGTTCTTTTTTCGTTGCGAACCTATTCAGCAGTGCAACGTTTATTCCAAATGGTTTAAACCTTGTCACGAGATTATCGTAGTGTTGCTTTGCCAAGATCGTCGTTGGAGCAAGGAGTACCGCTTGCTTACCGGAGACGATTGTTCTGAATATCGCTCTTATGGCCACTTCCGTTTTCCCATAACCTGCATCTCCAACAAGCAGTCTGTCCATCGGCTTTTCGCTCGCCAAGTCTTCAAGTACTTCGCTGATTGCGTTCAGCTGGTCGGGTGTTTCAACAAACGGAAAGGTCTTGGCAAACTCTTCCTCAAGGTCGGCATCTCCTGGTAATGACAAGCCTCTAACACTACTCCGCGCGTGGTATATCAAGACAAGATCTCGAACAAGCTGTTCTATATTTTTCTTCGCCTTCTCAACCTTTCGCGACCAAGTACCTTTCTTAAGTGAGTCAAGCTTTACATTTACCTCATCGCCAACGTACTTTTCTACCAAGTCTATCCTTTCGATAGGTACGTACAGAACAGAATCGGCAAAGTTCAACACCAAAAACTCACGTTGTACACCGTTCACTTCGACTTTTTTAATTTCTTTGAACCTTGCAATACCGTATTTCTTGTGGACAACAATATCGCCTACCTGCAGTTCATCCTCTGAGATTACAGGTTCTGATGGTATGTATTCCTCTTCCTGAGGCTTTCTTACAACAAACTGAGCCTTTTCAATAGGTAGTTCTTTCGCCTTCGATAAAACTAGGTCGTAGTCTATTATTCCAAAGCGTTTGTAATCCCTTAGCTTGTCATCTTGCCCCATCTCTTCCATCGACTTACGTAGTTCACGCTCAAATCGAGTGAAGTGCTCGATGACGCTCTTTCTGTCTTTTACGTACAATTCAACATCGTAATCTAAAAACGTTCCACTCACAAACTTGCCAGTGAGCTGGTTTTCTATTGGCTCCAAAATTATCTCGCCAGCCGATTTGAAATACTCGCCGTTAAGTACAAATTCCCGTGCTGGCAATAAAATGGCACTTTCTAAACTTTCTTCACTTCGCTGTGTCTTTAGGTTGAACTTTCGAATGTCTTCGATGACGTTACCAAAAAGCTCCAGCCTGACAGGTAAGCCGTCTGGTCCCAAATAGTCTATTATCTCTCCCCTTACCGAAAACGTTCCGCCTTCACGGACATTAAAAACCCTCTCATACCCGAGCTTTGCAAAGAGTTTCTCAGGTTCGGAAAGTCTGTCCCCAACTTTAAGTAGATGTGTATTTTCTTTCAAAACATTTGGTGGCATCACAAAGTGTAAAAGGGAACGTAGTGTGCAGACGCCTTTTAACTTTCCTTGAATTGCAAGGTGAAGTGCAAATATACGCCGAGACCTAACATACCATGAAGGGCTCAGGTTTTCGTAAGGGAGCACATCGTAATCTGGTATATAATAATACCCTTCTATTTCACAATCTTTTTCGGTTGGAACTATAACAATTTCATTCATCGCTTTATTAATCAAACACCTCCGTACTTGACGTATTGTAATCGAGTCGGGCTTCACTATAACATAACAGGTTGCTGTTCAAAATCCATACCAGCTGAGCGAACCGACTTGTTTGGATAAAGAAAACTGTATATATCACTTGCCAAGACATCTTTTTCAAACTGCCAGATGTATAAATCACCATCTACCTGCCATTCGCGTTTCCCTTCGGCTTGCTGCTTTTCGACATCTTCAAGAACTTGTTTGTAAAGCGACGCTGTTGCAATCAGAGGAACGGATGATTTCTTCTTTATCTCTCTAAGCAGTTCTCTTCCCTTAGTGTTGAATCCCAAAATCCTCAAATACTGAGGTCCCAAAGCGTTGGACTTTTCCATTTTTTCTTTTTCCAAATCGAATAGCACATGCAAAATCGCACGTCTAATCCTCGAATAGGTGAACCTCTTGGCTTTTACTAACTCAACGAACTGCTGTAGATCCCCTGTCTGTCTGGCAGCTTCCCAAAACCTCAAGTCAAGCCCTTCGTTGAAACTGTAAATTTTTTCAAACTCTTCCCTCTTCATCTTTCTGAACACCGCTATAACAAACTCCAAATATTCCCAAAATACAGGTCCTCTTCCTTTCTCAAACTCTTCCCTCAGTACCTCGTAAGTTGCAGGAGGAACAGCTTCTCTTATCGTTTCAAATTGCCCTGCCTTAACAACTTTCCTGATCGCCGTTGCAGAGGATAACCTTCCCTTGAATTCCGGGTCGTTATAATCCGCTCCGACCCTTTTGATTACGTGTGGCTCTATCTCGCTTTTGTATTGCATCAGTGCTTTTATGTACTCAATTCCCAGAATATCGTTTGATTTTGAAAGCTTAGCTACATCATCGCTTAATGTGCCCATAAGTGCATATTTTCTGGCATTAGGATACGAAAATCCCATCTTCAACTGCTTTTTGAATTCAGCTTGAAATTCCGGCGTTTGGTTGACGAGTGTGTGCGCAACCCTCTTTAAAAAATCAATATCCCCGCTTTCACTACCAAAAACGATATCTGTAACAACCCCGGTCTTGTGCAGCACACCAATGGATCCTACAGCGAATCCACCGGCATCTTGAATAGCGTAAACCGTTGGGAGTTCCAAAACAAGGTCCACTCCGTTGAGCAGCGCTATCTTCGTACGTGCATATTTGTTTACGATAGCAGGTTCACCGCGTTGGCAAAAATTCCCACTCATCACTGCAACAACGTAGTCAGGCTTAACAAGCCTTATAGACTCTCTCAAATGGTGCAAATGCCCGTAATGAAATGGGTTGTACTCAACTACTATCCCAAGCACCCTCATAACTTATTCTTCGAACTCCTTTTTCATTATTGTGTATATCAAGACGAACAATATCAAATTGTACACAAAGTACACCGCACCCAAGTACATCATTTCAAGGGTATTACCATGCTCACCAAGTAGATCCAGCCCAATCCAGGTAGGTCCGTTGAACGCTAATTTGTAAACCTGAACTCCCAGTGCTATACCTGATGCAATAAACGAAAGGATTATAAACAAAGAAGAATTTCCATCAAGAGCCTTTGAATAAGGATAAACCGCCAGCAAGAAACCGCTTAACGTCAGCATCGCCAAAGTGAAAAGCAAAAACCTTGACTCCAAAAAAGTAAAGCCCGTGAGATTTGAAACGATAGGAGAGATGTACATCACGGCAAAATAAACGGCTGTGGAGATAAATCCAAATACAAAGGTTATAAACCCAACCAAGATGACAAAATAAAACTCCCACTTTGGTAATTTTGATTCCCTTTTACCGAAAATTCGAGAACTTTGAGCTGAATGTCTTGAATGATGTTCCCTTTGGATATTTGTACCATAATTTTCCTGACCCATCCTCCTGACCTCCTTTTAGAATACACTCTTTTCCTTTAAATTATACCAGATTTTCACAGTGTGGTCTATCATAACCAATATAGCTGATGCGCTACTTTTCTCTTGTTTGCTTTACGATATACGACTTTATACTTTTCACAAAGGTGCTATAATTATTTTTGAAAACAGCATTAAAAAAGAGGTGATCAAATTGGCACAGCTTAATATGTTCACAGATACCACTTTCCGTGACGGACACCAATCGTTAATCGCCACAAGAATGAGAACAAGGGATATACTTGGGATAATAGAAGAAGTAGACAGTATGGGGTTCCAAGCTCTTGAAGTCTGGGGTGGGGCAACGTTTGATGTATGCGTGAGATATTTGGACGAAGACCCATGGGAACGACTGAGGCAGATTAGGTCAAAACTGAAAAACGCCAAAGTCCAGATGCTTTTGCGTGGACAAAACCTCGTTGGTTACAGACACTACGCGGACGATGTTGTGGAACTGTTTGTTAAAAAGACAGTTGAAAACGGAGTACAGGTAATCAGGATATTCGATGCGCTGAACGATATAAGAAATTTGGAAAAGAGCATAGAGGTTGCCTTGAAGTGCGGTGCGCATGTTCAAGGTGCAATATCGTATACCGTCAGTCCAGTTCATACCATCGAGTACTACATGAACTACGCCAAGCAGCTTGTCGAACGCGGTGTTCATTCTTTGTGTATAAAAGACATGGCAGGTCTGCTCACACCAAAGGTTGCCGCAGAACTGGTCAAGAACTTGAAATCAAAGTTCGATTTGCCCGTCGAAGTACATTCACACGCTACAGCAGGACTTGGTGAACTTGCGTACTTGGCCGCTATTGAAGCCGGTGTGGATATTCTTGATACTGCATTTTCACCGTTTGCAATGACAACGAGCCAACCCGCATTCGAACCGATTTATTACTCATGGAATGAATACAAATCGTTACCAGAGATAGACTGGAAAAAGGTTGACAGGATCGTGAAGTATCTTGCCGAGGTAAGAAAGGGATACGAAGAGTACGATGTTAAGATGTACAGTATAGACCACAGGATAATTACCTCGCAAGTTCCGGGTGGAATGTATTCTAACCTTGTTAAACAACTTGCCGAACAAAAGATGCTCAACAAACTCGACGCTGTTCTTGAAGAGATCCCGCGCGTGAGAAAAGACCTTGGCTATCCTCCGTTGGTTACACCAACAAGCCAGATCGTCGGTGTGCAAGCAGTACTCAACGTGTTAACGGGTGAACGGTATGCAAAAGTCACAAGGGAAGTCAAAGACTACGTAAAAGGCCTTTATGGAAGACCACCTGCACCAATTGATGAAGAGTTGGTTAAAAAAATTCTGGGTGACGAAAAACCGATAGAGGGTAGACCTGCAGATTACATCGAACCAGAACTCGAAAAGAGAAAAAAAGAAATAGGTCTTTTAGCTTCAACTGATGAAGATTTGCTCATTTACGCAATCTTGGGTGAGGTCGGAAAGCAGTACCTAAAAAAGCGCTACGATGAGAAGATCTGCGTTGACTGGTCTATCGTTAACGAGTACGAAGGAGGCTACCCGATTTGATAATAGGTCTGGGCAACGACATCGTCGATATCTCCAGAGTCGATGAAAAACTCCAAAGACGGATACTTACCGAAGAAGAAAGAAAAAATAAAGGTGGGAAGATAACTAAAGAATACGTCGCAGGCAGGTTCGCACTAAAAGAGAGTTACTTCAAAGCACTCTTGAGAGGTTTATCGGGAAACTCGTTTCAGGATATTTCTTTCTTAAACAGAATTGACGGTAGTCTTTACGCAATGCATCACCGCTATAAGCCATCAAGAAACGGTCTTTACAACTACATTCATGCCTCACTATCGCACGATTCGTTCGCATTCGCAACTGTTGTACTTGAGAAATTGCACGGTAAAGTGTTCTTAGGTATTGGAACAAACTTGGGAAATCGTGAAGAAAACATACAAAAGACTATCGAAAAACTAAGCGAAATATCAAAAGTACTTTCCGTATCGAGTATTATCGAAACAGAAGCTTACGGAAAAACAGATCAACCTTCTTTCTTGAATTGTGTCGTGGAAATAGAAAGCAACTTTGCACCAGACGAGCTTTTAAATGAACTACTCAGAATAGAAAGAGAAATGGGAAGAGTGCGCATCGAAAAATGGGGGCCAAGGATCATCGATTTGGATATTTTGTTCTACGGGAATTTGGTTATCAAGAGTGATGTACTAACCGTTCCGCATTACGATTTTGAGAATAGAATATTCTTTGTGAAACCGATGTATGAATTAGCACCGAATTTTGTGCATCCTGTTTCTCTGAAAACTGTAAGAGAAATCCTCGATGAATTAGAAAACAAAGCGTCAAAGTCTAAAAGCTAGCAAGTTTGGAGTGATTGACCATGGAAAATCAAATTGAGCGTGATATATTAACTATTGAGAAGGAAATCGATGAAGCCATAGAGAATGAAGACTACGAAAAACTCAATCAATTACTTGAAGAACGCGAAAAACTGCTTACAAAACTCACCGAAAGCGAGCTAAAGGAAATTTACGAGCGCGACCAACAACGCATGAAAGTACTTGAAGAGAAGATGAAAGAATTCAAAGAGACTGCACTGAAAACTGAAACAGGCAAAAAGATGGTGCAGTCGTATATTCAAACAGAAAGCAAAGGACAAGAGATTGACAGGCAAGGATGAAGGATTAAATAATGCGCAAGACTGAGTTATTTTGGAGCGAAGGGGGAGAAGACAGATGGATGAAAGATTCCAGAAGGCGAAAGCGAAATACGAAGAAGTTGTTGCGAAGTCGATAGCCAAAGTTCCGGAAAGGAAATCTCCGTTCATGTCCACATCTGGCTATGAAATCAAACGTGTTTACACACCAGAAGATATCGAGCATCTAGATTACGTTGACGACTTAGGCTTCCCTGGAGACTACCCATTCACGCGTGGAGTACAACCCACAATGTACCGTGCAAGATTTTGGACAATGCGTCAATACGCAGGATTTGGAACAGCTGAAGAATCAAACAAAAGGTACAAATACCTCTTGCAACAAGGTCAAACAGGGCTCTCCGTTGCTTTCGACCTCCCAACACAAATCGGTTATGATTCAGATGACCCAATGGCGGAAGGTGAAGTTGGAAGGGTTGGAGTTGCCATAGATTCACTCGAAGATATGGAAATCTTATTTGATGGCATACCACTTGACCAAGTCAGCACATCCATGACCATCAACAGCACCGCGATGATCCTTCTTGCTATGTACATTGCCGTTGCAGAAAAGCAAGGCGTTTCACAAGACAAACTCAGCGGAACAATTCAAAACGACATATTGAAAGAATACATTGCACGCGGAACCTACATTTATCCACCCGAACCTTCCATGCGACTCATCACGGACATATTCGAGTACTGTTCGAAGTACATGCCGAAATGGAACCCAATAAGTATCAGCGGATACCACATCAGAGAAGCCGGTTCAACGGCAGTTCAAGAAGTTGCATTCACACTTGCCGATGGAATTGCGTACGTCGAAGCTGCGATAAAGAAAGGACTCGATCCAAACGTTTTTGGTAAAAGACTTTCGTTCTTCTTCGCAGCGCACAACAACTTCTTAGAAGAGATCGCAAAGTTCCGTGCGGCAAGACGACTCTGGGCAAAGATAATGAAGAACAGATTCGGCGTAACAGATCCAGAAGCATTGAAACTCAGGTTCCACACACAAACCGGTGGTTCCACATTGACAGCTCAACAGCCACTCAACAACATCATCCGCGTTACAATTCAAGCACTCGCCGCCGTACTCGGTGGCACACAATCGCTCCATACTAACAGCTACGACGAAGCACTTGGCTTACCAACGGAAGAATCGGCAAGAATCGCACTGAGAACGCAGCAGATAATAGCCTACGAATCCGGTGTTGCCGATACGATAGATCCATTCGGTGGTTCGTACGTGGTAGAAGCCATGACAAACGAAATCGAAAAACGCGCGATGGAGTACATTGAAAAGATCGATCAGATGGGCGGTATGATAAAGGCCATAGAATCTGGTTATGTCCAAAAAGAAATTCATGAAAGCGCTTACAAACACCAGCTCGCTGTTGAAAAAGGCGAAGAGATAATCGTCGGTGTTAACAAATTCCAAGTAGAAGAGGATGTAAAACAAACTCAGATTCTCAAAGTTGACCCAGAACTCGAAAAGAAACAGAAAGAAAGGTTGAAAAAGCTCAAAGAAAGAAGAGACAACGAAAAAGTAAACAAGCTACTCAACAAAATCAAAGAAGTTGCGGCAACAGATGAAAACCTCTTCCCGTACGTACTCGAAGCAGTTAAAGCTTACGCAACAGTTGGAGAAATCAGCAACGCACTGAGGGAAGTATTTGGTGAATACACCGAGACGGTTATAATCTGACACTCTTGAAAATGTAAAAGTACTGTAGTTAAATATACTTGACACAGAGAGCAGTGGAGAATATTGAAGGGAGGATGGTATATATGGAAAAAGGTACATGGGAAATTAAGAAGGGTTTTGCCGAAATGTTCAAAGGTGGCGTTATCATGGACGTCACAACGGCTGAACAAGCCAAGATAGCAGAAGAAGCCGGTGCTGTAGCAGTTATGGCACTTGAAAGAGTTCCAGCGGATATAAGAAAAGCTGGTGGAGTCGCAAGGATGGCAAGTATTGCGAAGATAAAAGAGATAATGGAAGCAGTATCGATTCCGGTGATGGCGAAAGTCAGAATCGGACACATTGCAGAAGCTCGCATTCTTGAAGCACTTGGTGTAGACTTCATCGATGAATCGGAAGTTCTCACACCAGCTGATGACAAGTATCACATAAACAAGCACGAATTCAAAGTTCCTTTTGTCTGCGGTGCGAGGAACCTCGGTGAAGCTCTCAGAAGGATTGCAGAAGGTGCCGCGATGATAAGGACAAAAGGTGAAGCAGGCACAGGAAATGTGGTTGAAGCTGTAAAACACATGAGAACTGTTATGTCTGAAATCAGAAAAGTCCAGAACATGCCATACGAAGAGATAGTCACCTACGCGAAAGAGATAGGTGCTCCTGTGGAACTCGTTCAACAAGTCAAGGAACTCGGCAGACTTCCCGTTGTTAACTTCGCTGCAGGTGGAATTGCAACACCAGCTGATGCTGCACTGATGATGATGCTTGGAGCAGATGGCGTTTTTGTAGGTAGTGGTATATTCAAATCAAAAGACCCGATGAAGATGGCAAAGGCCATCGTAATGGCAGTTACGTACTGGAACGATCCCGAGATGCTCTTAAAAATCTCCGAAGACATCGGTGAACCGATGGAAGGCTTGGAAATTGAGACGCTCGAAGTGCGACTGCAAGAGAGAGGTTGGTGAAAAATGGTAATTGGCGTTTCGGGAATACAAGGTGATTTCAGAGAACACAAGTGGATGATAGAAAAACTCGGAATACAGACCTACGTAGTAAGAACTCCTGAAGACTTGGAAAAAGTCGATGGACTGATTATCCCCGGTGGAGAATCTACAACGATGATACGCATTATGAAACGAATAGGACTCTTTGATGCGTTGAAAGAGAAAATACTCAACGGATTTCCTGTGTACGGAACTTGTGCAGGGCTTATTGTCCTTGCAAAAGAAATCGAGAATTACCCGCAAGAGTCGTTGGGGGTTATTGACATTAAGGTGCGAAGGAACGCTTACGGAAGACAAGTTGATAGTTTTGACGAGTTCATCGAAATCAAAGGCTTCAACAAACCATTCAAAGCCATATTCATTCGCGCACCACGTGTTGAAGCTTGGGGTGAAGGGGTAGAAACACTCGCGTTCTTAGACAACCATCCGGTCATGCTCAGACAAAATAACGTACTCGTCACATCATTCCATCCTGAATTGACAGATGACACAAGGATACACGAATATTTTGTGGAGATGGTGAAAGAATATAAGAAATAAACCAAACCAGACGCCGCTCAAAACGGCGTCTGGCTTTTTATCCATGTAAGGTTCAACATCTGTTTTATTTAAACTCTAACATATATCAAATTCCGGTATTCTGTCGTAGCGTTTTATAGGTCTAAGCTATTCATTGCTCAGTTAAGCATACTTGCGCTTGGTGACAATACTAAATACAAAACATAAGCACGGGCTGAAATGATCGAAGAGAAATTTATCGCTAATTTTAGAAGTTATTAAATCCCCGTGCACGGTCAAAGCACTGCTGAGCTTCTTCATGCCTTCCTAATAGCTGTAATACACTGCCTTTATTATACCAAGCCCGGATGTAACTTGGGTTAAGTCTCAACAATTCATCATAACATTTGAGGGCTTCCTCGTACCTACCTAACTGTTGCAAAACGACGCCCTTGTTATTCCAGGCATCTAGATAACTTGGATTGTTTTTCAAAGCTTGGTCATAACATCTTAGAGCTTCTTCATACCTACCTATCTGCAACATCGCGTTACCTTTGTTATACCATGCTCTTGAGTGATTGGGATCAATTCGCAGTGCTTCATCGTAGCAACGGATAGCTTCTTCGTACCTACCTAACTGTTTCAACGCATTGCCTTTATTGATGAAAGCATCAATGAAATATGGGTCTATTCTCAACACCTCGCCGTAACATTGGATAGCTCCTTGATACCAGCCTAACTGTTTCAGTAAATGGCCTTTATTGTACCACGCTGCAGCAAAGTAAGGGGCAATTCTCAAAGCTTGCTCATAACACTGGAGCACTTCTTCGTACCTGCCTTGTTCGTAGAAAAGATTTCCCATGTTTAGAAAATATCCAGCGCTTTTTCCAAAAATATCCACCGAAAATCTCCCTTTCTTTTACCTCCCCAGCATTTTCAAAATCGCATTCTTAAATTCCAACGCATCGGCATTATTGGGAGCGATTTGAAGAGCTTTTTGGATGCAGCTCAACGCCCATCGAATTTCCTCACACGAGCTAATACGGTGCTTTTGAGAATGAGTGTGTTAATGTTCTCAGGTTCAAGCTTTATTGCTTGATCATAGCACTCTATGGCTTCTTCATACAGCCCCGCATCGTAGAGAGCGTCACCTTCCTCCAACCGCTCTGAAGCTGTTTTCTTAAACGTGACCATTTTAAATCACCTCTTTCAAGTTGCATCTTATTAGTTAGAAGTAATGCAAATTTCTAATCTATTACTTAGCGAACAACGAACTTTTGAAAAGATATGCCTTTCTTGCTGATCCTTAAGTTTTTACAGTACAACACATTAAGACAATCAGAGGATTTCTTTTCAAGTATATTTTATCAGAGAAAAACAATTTACGCACGAAAGATATTGAGAATGCCAATAGGTTTTGTGTCTTATACATATTTTTTCAACAGCCCTCAACAACTCTTACTATCGGTGAACCATATTGTCTATATACAATCTTCACCCCGAATACAGTATCTTGATGAATTTCTGTGATTTTGTTTTTAAAAACAAATTTGGTATAATACGCTTGGGGATTTGACTAATCTTCAAAGCACATTCTACGACAACAAAAACTCGCAATCAGCAAAGATTTCCCTTATTTCAGACATTTTTTGTCCTATTTTCGTATTTGACACTTTTTAAGTGTGTTGTTAAAATATGCCAGAAAAGTAGAGTGTTGTTGTCTATTTTCAATTCACAAGCAAAGTCCAAATTAGTATTAAAAGTTGCTACTTCTTCTTTTTTAAGGACTTTGTGAAAAATATCTTAATCCTGAGTGGGAGGGATTTTTGTGAGTTTTTCTGTTTTTATTGTGACTTTTTTCACTTGGTTGGTTCTCACCTGGACGATTGACCCTCAGGAAATTATTGTAGGTCTCATCGTCTCGGCTGTTATTTCCGTGATTTTCAAGAGGTACTACAACATCAAGCTCAGTGCGAAGTTCATCCCCGGACTGTTCAAGTTTGTCTTCGTGTACGTTCCCGTGTTTATTTGGGAGATGTTGAAGGCGAACCTTGATGTAGCTTCAAGGGTGGTTGAACCAAAGGTAAAGGTGAAGCCCGGTTTTGTTCGTATCAAAACTGATTTGAAAGGTGACGTTGCAAAGCTTACACTTGCGAACTCAATAACACTCACACCAGGAACGATTACAGTTGATATCAAAGATGATGAGCTTTACATCCACTGGATCGAAGTTAAAGGAACCGACGAAGAGTCTAAGAAGAGTTTCTACGGTGTATTTGAGCGTATATTGAAGGGGGTGTACGAATGAGCGGGAGCCTTTTAATCGACCTCATCGTCTTTGGTCTCACCGGTTTAGGGATATTCTTTTCTCTTTTGCGCTTTCTTTTGGGACCTTCCAGTTTCGAAAGGCTTATGGCAGTCGATATGATGAACGTAATGGTCATAGGTCTTGTTTCACTTATAGCCTATATTTTCAAAAACAACATGTACATGGATATCGCTATACTCTACGGGTTGCTTTCGTTTATCGAGACCATAGTCTTTGCAAGGTATTTGGAAAATCAGGCTGTTAACAATGCTGAGTCAAAATCCGTGGACGGTGATGTGAAATGACAGGATTAATCCAGCAGATAGTTGGATACACCTTGACAGCACTCGGTGCACTTTTCTATTTCTACGCAGGGCTCGGCCTTTTGAGGATGCCTGATTTTTACACAAAACTTCAGGCTTCGACAAAGGCAACGACACTTGGAACGTTCTCAGTGGCGCTCGGTGTTGGGATACTTAACCCTGCATTCCTCGGAAAAGCGTTGTTGTTAATAGCCTTTATTGCACTAACAAACCCGGTTGCCTCTTCTGTTATGATTAGGGCTGCATACAAAAATAAAGTGCCAGCTTGTAAGGAAACGGTTGTTGACGAAATTGCTTCAGTTTACACAACGCAAGAAAACGGTGGTGAGAATCATGAGTAATATTATCGAATTTTTCCAAAATCTTGAGCTTCTCGATTGGATTTTCTACCTCATCGGAGGTCTTATGATAATCTACTCACTATTCGCCGTTGAAGCGAAGAAGGTTTTCGATTCTATACTTGCTCTCTCTGCAGTTAGTTTGCTCTCCGTTCTGCTTTTCATCGTCCTGAAAGCTCCAGATGTGGCTATCACCGAAGCAGCCGTTGGCTCTGGTCTTGCGAGCGCAGTGATGATTTTTGCGCTCTTTAGGATGAAGGCAGGTGAGAAGAAATGAGAAGGATCTGGGCAGTTCTCATCAGTGCTGTTTTTCTGTACTTTTTAATTGCTTCTTATTACCCGACGCTCCCAATGTTTGGGAATATCGATATGTACAGAAGAGTTTCCTTCGACTATATAAGTAAGTCAACAACGAAGGAATACCAGCCTGTAGAATTCAAGAAATCTAAAGACTTGGAAGACGGCAGTGCAAACGTCGTAACATCGATCGTTGTGAACTACCGTTCGTTTGACACACTTGGAGAGGTCACCGTTCTGTTTGCAGCAGCACTCGGTGTTGGGATTCTTGCTAATATCAGAAAGCGAAGAATTGAATTTGAAGAACATAAGGTGTTGGCTACAGCTACTGGTATAGTCTTCCCACTTATACTACTCTTCGGAGCTTATGTGTTTATCCATGGTCACCTCACTCCCGGTGGAGGTTTTCCCGGCGGAACGATCATCGCACTCGGTGTTTTGTTGTTGATGCTTTCGAAGAACGAATTTAAAGTGACCGAAATTGCAAAGCACACAGAACAAATTGCTGGTTCTGGATACGTGTTGGTTGGACTCATCGGCATGGCTATTGTAGGTGTCTTTCTTGCAAACTTCCTCCCAACTGGCGTTGTTGGAAATTTATTCAGTGCAGGCGTAGTACCTATCGTGTATACACTCATCGGCTTCAAAGTTGGAGCCGAGTTGTCAAGCCTTGTATCTGAAATGAGGGAGGGGGATAAGGCATGATATACTACATCGTCTTTATTTTGATAGGAATTGGACTGTACGGCATAGTCTCCCAGAAGAATCTGTTCAAACAGCTCGTTTCGTTAACGATAATAGACACCGCGGTAAATATCTTCATAGTATCTCTCGGTTATCTGCAAGGTGGAGAAGCACCTATTTATTCTGCAGTTACACCACTTGCTAATTTCGTCGACCCACTTCCACAAGCCCTTGTTCTTACAGCAATCGTTATAGGTGTCGGGACATTGGCAGTTGCTTCCATGCTTTTGGTGCACATCCATGAAGAATACTCCTCAGTCGATGCCGAAGAAATTCGCGCAGCAAAGGAAGTGATAGAATGATCGCATTGCTTGTTGCCGCTCCTCTTGCGTTCGCATTTGCAACAATAGCATTTCCGAAACTGAGTAAATACATTCTGCCACTTGTTGTTCTTTTCAACCTTGCACTTTTGATAGGCTTTGTCCATCCAGTCCAGGTCGTAGAAATTGGAAAATGGCCTGCAGCTTACGGTATTGTTTTGCTGCTTGATAATGTGAACTATCCGTTCCTTTTGTTAGTCAATTTGGTTTTGCTCGCACTTTCGATTTCAGCAACGTACGAAGACAAAATTGGTGTGCTCTTGCTCGTGCTCACAGCTGCACTGAACGGACTACTCTTAACAGGTGATTTCTTCAATTCCTTTGTATTCCTTGAAATCATTGCTGCAGTTGCTTACGTGTTGGCAGCGCAGAATAGGAATTCTTACGCAGCTTTCAAATACCTCATTTTCGGCTCAGTCGCAGGTGTTTTATACCTTATAGGCGTTGTTTCGATGTATGTCTATGCTGGAACTCTCAACATGGGATACGCTGGTTTCATAGCCACACCGGAGTACGTTCAAATCGCAGGCGTTATGATTCTCATCGCTCTTCTTGTTGAGCTCAAGATACTTCCACTCGGTCTTTGGGCGCCGGATGTGTATTCAAATGGTTCGACGGTTACACCCGTAGCTCTTGGTAGCACAGTAACAGTCGCTATCTTCTACCTTTTCTCAAGAATCTTTTTCAACGTTTTGGAACCTGTTAAACCAATGCCGGTCTACATACTTTCTTTGATATCGATTGTAGTATCACAGCTTGCCGCAATGAAGCAAAAAACTTTGGGAAGAGCGCTCGCATACGCATCCATTGCAGGAGCAAGCACGGTCATGGCAGCGCTCTCTTCAGGTTCCCTCGGTAGCGAAGCAATTGTCTCGGCCGCATATTTATACCTTTTCAATGAGGCAATTTCCATGTTCATACTATTCACAATCTACGGTTATCTCAACCAGAAAGGCTTTAAAAGCAACTCTGCAGCTGGAATAGCCTTCTCGCTTGCAACGATATCACTCATCGGTTTCCCACTGACAGCAGGGTTCTGGGCAAAGATCACCCTACTCACGGCGCTTTTCAAAGCGGGAGACTTCATACTTCCAGCGGTACTGCTTGCTGCTACAGTTATAGAAGCAGGGTACTTAATCAAATGGAATGTTGACCTTTGGTATCCAAAAGAAGAGAACGAGGAGGAAGAAGAACTCTACCTCCCATTCGGTGCACAAGTTGTTATCCTACTCTTTGCACTTTCTTTAGTTGTGATAGGCTTTATGCCTGATTTAGTAATGTCTTACACAGACAAAGCAGCAAGTTACGTCTTTGATTTCAGAACGTACTTCGATACGTTGTTGAAAGGGGGTATGTGATAATGCAGAGTTTGATAATATACCTTGCCATAGGCGCACTTGTAGGATACCTTCTCTCAAAGATAAACAAACATCTCGGTCCTATTGTATTGTTTGCTTTGTCCGTCTACGGATTGTACATGCTTTGGGGTATGCCCACAGGGATATCAGAATCGTTATTCGGTTTTGAAAACGTGCTGAGATTTACCGCTTTGTCCAAATATCTTTCGATAATCACTCTGTTAGTCTTTGCATGCTATGGATTTTTCAACATTGCATGGATTACAAAAGCAAAGCGACCATCAGCATTCAACGTACTTTCGATATTAACGTTGCTTGGCACATTGGGTGTATTTTTCTCAGCAAACTTGATAGTTCTTTACATCTTCTGGGAAATCGCACTGCTTGCGTCACTTTTCATAGTGCCGATGGGAAAAGAAGAAGCAAAGAAGGCTACGATCTGGTATATAGTCATAAGCTCGATCGGTACTTATCTTTTCCTCTACGGGGTCTTCATACTGTATGAAAGATACAACACATTCGATATATTCGAAATTGGGCAGTATATTCAAAGCGCATCTTCCGGATTCAAATGGGCAGTTGTCTTGCTACTGCTTGCAGCTGGCATAGCCAAGAGCGGTGTTTTCCCGCTACACGTGTGGCTTAGGAACGTCCACGGTAACGCACCAGACACATTCAGTGCCGTTCTTTCCGGTCAGCTTGTGAAGATGGGATCCTACTTAATCGCACTTATTCTGAGCGTCTTTCCAATCGCAAATATGTTTGCAGAGTTCTACAACGGAGTGAACATACTTTCGTATATTCTCATCTGGCTCGGTAACATCTCGATCCTCGTTGGAACATTAATGGCAATTAAGCAGAACGATATGAAGATGCTGATTGCATATTCAACAGTAGCAAACAGTGGTTACATACTCATCGGTCTGGCAACGCTCCACCAAGTTGGTTATGCAGGTGGGTTGTTCCACATAATCAACCACGCACTTGCAGCAACGATGATATTCCTCTCGTTTGCCGCAGTAGTTTACAGAACTGGAACCACGAAAATCGATGAAATGGGTGGGTTAATCCACAGAATGCCAGTAACGTTTGTAACCTACCTTGTAGGTATCATCTCATTGGCAGGAATTCCACCGACAAGCGGCTTTATCTCGAAGTGGATGATCTTCCAATCGCTTGTATCAAAAGGTATGTTCGTCACTGAGATGTTCGTTTTTGTTGGTAGCATCGGTTCATTCCTTTACGTCTTCAGACCACTTGCAGGTGTATTCCTTGGTCAGTTGAAGAGCAAACACAAAGATGTCAAAGAAGCACCCATAATCATGCAGATTCCAATGATAATCCTCGTTGCACTTACAGTACTCTGGGGCGTCTTCCCACAGCAGGTGCTCGTTTGGATCACAGATGTGCAGAAAGAATTCGGAATGACACCATTTGAATTCGAAGGTACGCTCTTGAAAACCAGTATGGGCTACTGGGATACATGGATGGTCTTTGTGATGTTTGCAGTTGGATTCATCATCGCTGCTATCATCTACGCCCTTATGCCCAAAGGAAAGAAAATACCGCTGGAAGACCAATACACCTCAGGAGAATTCTTACACAATTACGACCTGTACCATTACGCATCAAAGTTCTACGCGTTCTTAGAAAGAGAATACGAAGGTCACCCATCTTTCGAGGATTGGTACCTTTCGATTGTTAACGCACTTAAAGCGTTTGGGAAGTTTGTCGATTATCTGGCTCGAAGGACAGCTTCTGCGTATCTGTTCTGGGTCGCTGTGGTACTTGCGTTAATCATGTGGGTGAGGTGGTAAGCGATGACAGGATTAGCGACAGCTGGAAGAGTAGCAGGCGTATTATTTACCGCGTTCTTTTTTGGTTTGACATTCGAAGGTATAGGTAGAAAGATAACCGCGCGTATCCAGAAAAGGTACGGTCCACCTTGGTATCAGAATTTTATAGATGTCTTCAAAACCTTAACTAAGCATGGTTGGACGCACGGCTGGATATTCGATTTTGGCGTGCTTATGGCCCTTGGCGGTGTTATTGCGACACTTTCGTTCGTTCCACTCGGAAATTTAGTAGCGTTCCCAGGGCTTGATAACTTCTTTGTAATAGCGTATCTGTTCACAGTTGGAGCATTAGGTATGGCAATGGGTATGGTAGGTACAGGAAACCCGTGGGCATCCATCGGTGTTGCAAGGGCTCTCACACTTATGCTCGGTTATGAAGTTCCATATCTCATCGTTATCACTACACTGCTTTTCTACTACAAAACGGGAAATATCTCATCAATTATCGAAGCACAGGCACAAGCAGGGGAATGGAACATCGTAAAGTTTCCAATAGGTGCTTTAGTTGCGCTTATTTCCCTCCAAGGCATGCTTGGTAAAGAACCGTTTGAAGCACCAATAGCACCAGCGGAAATCGCGTCTGGTCCCATGGTTGAACTCTCGGCAAAATACATGGGCTTGCTGATGCTGATGAACACTTTTATGGAATTCATTGAAATAAGTCTTTTCGTTGACTTCTTCCTTGGCGGCGGGACGTTCTTTGTTTTCTTGCTCAAATACTTCATCGTTTGGACTTTTGCAGTTATGGTCTCGGCTGTACTACCAAGATTCAGAATCGAGCAAGCAGTGGCGTTCTATTGGACAGTTCCAATACTTCTTGCGTTTTTGCAGGCTTTCTTTGTTGTAAACGGCTGGGTATTTTAAGCTGAATGGATAATGCGGAGGTGAAATGGATGGCTAAGATAGATGAAAGAAGTGTATGGGAAAAGATAGCAGACCAATTGAGAAGTAGATCAATGTGGATGCTCCATTACTGTACCGGTTGTGGTGCTGTCGAATTGCCACCATCGATGACTTCTCGATTCGATATGGAGCGTCTTGGGATGGGACCAATGGCAACTCCAAGACAAGCCGACATACTCTTGATAACTGGATACCTGAGTGTCAAAACTCTCAGAAGGGTCATTTACACGTACGAAAAGATGGCCGATCCAAAGTACGTCATTGGATTCGGCTCATGTACGATAAACGGTGGCATATATTTCGACTCTTATTCCACAATCAACAGACTTGACTATTACTTACCTGTCGACCTTTACATCGCAGGTTGTATGCCAAGACCGGAGGCGATACTCAACGCTTTTAATACGCTGATGGAGATGATAAGGAAAGGCGAAGCGAACGGCTGGAAGAGGTACAAGGAAAATTACGAATGGTACAAGCAGAATCAGTTGAGGAGTCTCGGAGAGGTGATTGTCCATGACGAATTCCATGAATAATAACGTTGCCGAAATACTTGAAAAAGCTAAGAAGCTCTTCGATGTCAGGGTCGAAGATATTGCAGAAAGACAGCATAAACTCATTGCAGAAAACGATAAGACAATACCGTTGCTCGCTTTCCTGAAAGAATCAGGCTATTCGCATCTCTCCATTTTGACTTGTATCGACTGGATCGAAGAGAAGAGATTCGAACTTGTTTACATACTCTTCAACTGGTCAAATGGTGTCACGTTACTTGTCTCTACATTTATTGACAGAGATAAACCTGTCTTCTACACCGTCAAAGATATGTGGCCAACTGCGGAGTACTACGAGCGTGATGTCCACGAATTCTTCGGTGTGGAATTCGAAGGAAACGAGAGATGCAGATTGCCACTCTTCCTCGAGCTCTGGAACGATTTACCACCACTCAGAAAAGATTTTGACCCATTGAAGTTCTCAAAAGAACACTTCCCAGACAGGGAATACGAAAAGGATGCGATCCATGAAGCAAAGATAATAAGAGCAGATTTAGAAGACACAAGGGGTGATATAAATGGGTGAAGTGAAGCTGTTCTTTGGTCCGAATCACCCTGGAATGCACGGTAATTTCAGCGTCCACATGTACGTGGAAGGCGACATTGTCGTCAAGGCAAGACCACTACCGGGCTTTTTGCACCGTGGATTCGAAAAGCTCATGGAAAGAAGACTTTGGTATCAGAACCTTGCGCTGATACCACGTATTTGTGTGCCTGAGCCGGATATAAACGAAGCTTGTTATGCAATGGCAATTGAAAAGATAGCAAAAGTCGAAGTCCCAGAAAGGGCGCAGTGGATAAGGATGATTGTGCTCGAACTTGCTCGCATTGCGAACCACCTTTGGTCATTTGGTGGTATCGGAGGACCTACCGGAATGTACACAAGTATGTTCTGGAGTGTTTCTGACAGAGACAGGGTCCTTGACATTTTCGAGGAGTTAACGGGGGCAAGGATTTACCATATGTACATCATCCCTGGTGGTGTTAGAAAGGACTTTCCACCTAAGCTTGAAGAAAAGATTTTGAAGTTAATGGATTACTTAGAACAAAGAATGCCAGAGTACGAAACATTCATCCTTAAGAACAGAATACTCCATACGAGGTTGAAAGGTATCGCAAAGATTGACACAGAAACTTGTTTAAAACTAGGTGTGACAGGCATCGGATTAAGGGCAACAGGTGTGCCATACGATATTAGAAAAGTTGACCCGTATCTGTTCTACGATAAGGTAGAATTCGAAATTCCAACAGCTACAGAAGGCGACGCACTTGCAAGGATGAGCCTGAAACCAAAGGAGATAAGACAGAGCATCAGGATAATCAGGCAGGCGTTGGAAAAGATGCCAGCTGGTCCTGTGAATACAAAAATTTCCGATGGTAACGGCTTGAGAATTAGGGTTCCAAAGGGAATGGCGTACGCACGCGTTGAATCTACACGTGGAGAGTACGGATACCTCGTCGTCTCAAACGGCGAGGAAACACCATACAGAGTAGCGGTCAGAGGCGCTTCCTATCCACAAGGACTCTACGGTGTGGAACACCTACTACCTGGAACGAGGATAGATGATGTACCTATCTGGCTCGATACAATGGGCGTGTGTGCCCCGGAAATCGATAGGTAATGGGAGGTGCCGATGATGGAAATAAAAGAAAATAGAACAGAAACGCCAAAGAAGAGTTTTTTCGCCCCGCTCATAGCTTGGAAAAATCTTTTTGAAAAGCCGGTAACTATACGCGTTCCAAAAGAAACCAGGGAAGCTGCTCCAAGGTACAGAGGTTTCCATGTGAACGATTGGGAAAAGTGTATCGGCTGTGGAACTTGTGCAAAGATATGTCCAACTGATGCGATAACGATGGTAGAAGTGCCTGATATGAAGCAAGAATACGGCATGAAACCACAAAGACCTACGATAGATTACGGCCGATGTAGTTTTTGTGCTATGTGTGTCGACATCTGTACAACAGGCTCTTTGAAAATGACAAGGGAATACATATTCATTTCTCCAAATCCTGAAGACTTCTACTTCGCGCCAACTGAGAAAGGCATACTTAACAAGACCCCAGAAGAAATCAAGATCGGTTGGACGAGGGATGAAGATAGCGACTTACTCGACCTTGATAGAGTTATGCCTGAAACACTCCCAGCTGAAGAACGTGTGGATTCTTTTGTTGAATTTGTCAAAGCTTACAGTAAAGAGCAGGCTATATCTGAAGCTGCAAGGTGTGTTGAGTGTGCTATCTGTGTTGACAGGTGTCCAGAGCACATGCAGATACCACAGTATATAAAGGCAATTTGGAAAGATGACTTACAGGACGCTCTCAAGTGGCTTCTCAAAGGTGTCGAAGATCAAAACAACTTCGGTGCAAATCCACTCTCAAGTGTTTGTGGAAGAGTCTGTACACATCGCTGTGAGGAAGTCTGTGCGATTTCTCACAGGGGAGAAGCAATCGCTATCAGATGGTTGAAGAGGTACATAACGGATAGCGTTCCAGCTGAAAAATGGCATGAAATTGTGACATTCGATGTGACAAAACAACCCAAGAAAGTTGCTATCGTTGGTAGTGGTCCTGCAGGATTGTCCGCTGCTTACTTCTTGGCAACGATGGGATACGAGGTAGATATCTACGAAGCACTCAACCGCCCTGGTGGTGTCATGAGGTACGGTATCCCGAGGTACAGGCTGCCAGACGAAGCACTTGATAAGGATATCGCATTCATCGAATCACTCGGTGTAAGGATCTTCACCGGTGTCGCTGTTGGGAAAGATATTACATTCGAAGAGTTGAAAAATAAGTACGATGCGATATTCTTGGCAACTGGTTTGACACTCGGTAGGTCTACAAAAATCCCGGGTTCTGACCATCCAGATGTTGTCCAAGCATTGCCACTGTTGAGGGCTATAAGAGATTACCTGCGCGGCGAAGCTCCGGAACCGAAGATACCCAAACGAGTCGTAGTTATCGGTGGCGGAAACGTCGCAATGGATATCGCAAGGAGTATGGCAAGGCTTCAAAAGATGAAATACGGTGAGGTAAATGTCACGGTCACATGTCTTGAAAGAACACACGACGAAATGCCCGCTGACATGGAAGAAATCGAAGAAGCCATTGAAGAAGGTGTAAAGATATGTCCGGGCTGGGGTCCTAGAAGAGTGATTTTCGATGATAGAGACAACATAAAAGGAATCGAATGTGTAAAATGTACCGAGGTCTTCGATGAAAACAGAAGGTTCAATCCTAAGTTCGACGAATCAACAGTTCAATACTACGACGGTGATATGATAATCGAAGCCATCGGTCAAGCACCCGATTACTCGTATCTCCCAGAAGAATGGAAATCGAAGCTCCAGTTCGTCGGACCAAGGATACTTACAAACAATCTCAGGCAAACACAGATTCCTTGGCTTTTTGCTGGTGGAGATATCGTCAATGGGCCGGACATAATACATGGTGTCGCAGATGGTTACTGGGCAGCAAGAGGTATTGACCAATACTTGAGAGAGCAGAAATGATAAGGAGGGAGAGCATGTACGACGTACTTAAGTTAGCGGAACAGTTTGAAATAGAAGGATTCAAGTTCTACAGAACCAAAAGGGACGAAGTGAAGAACAAGTCGGTAGCTGACATATTCGACTACTTAGCCCAGATGGAAAAAGAACACACTGAATTCATCAGAAGATTAAGAAAATCTCTTGAAGAAGGCTCGGAAATTGAATCGCTACCGCAGCAAAGTACTACGTATTACAAATCCAGATACGAAGGGCAAAAAATTTCCGAAACCTCTCAGGAAGACGATATAGCTGACCTTTCCGTTTTGAGGATGGCTTACTTAATCGAAAAAGACTTTATGGAATTTTACGAAAAAGCGGCTCAGAAAGAGATAGATGAAAGAGTGAAGAAGTTGCTCTTGGTACTGAGAGATTGGGAAGAGGGGCACAAGAGGATAATTGAAGAAGAAATAAAGGCGATAATTGAAAGGAACAACCTGGAGTTGGGGTTTTATCCATTTTAAAAATAATCCACACGAAAACTTAAAAGTTAAAAGCACTAAACACGAAGCGAGGCAGAAAGGCCTCGCTTCTTTGTTTACATCATTCGCAATATTATGATTGATAAAATTACCAAATCGCAAGAAAATGCAAATATTCACTAATAATTTCAAAAAAACAAACCTACATAATTAATTATCAACATTTAAAATTTTGAATGTTTTATTATATAATGTAACAAAATACCGCAGAATATTTCCTGCAACAATTTGCAACACTCAGCAAATTGTCTTTATCAATTTTTTAGGCATTTCAACTCTTTGAAGGGAGGGGTAGTTGTGAGGAAAGTTCTTCTGGCTCTTCTTGTGCTTGTACTGGCTGTTTCCACATTTGCGGCTATCAGGATAGGTGTATTCGAACCGCTCACGGGAGCTTTTGCTGCCGGTGGTCAGCTCACGCTCAAGGGTATCAGACTTGCTAACGAAATGTACCCAACGGTCCTTAACCAAAAGGTTGAGTTGATTGTTCTTGACAACAAAACCGACAAAGTTGAAGCAGCAAACGCAGTCACAAGGTTGATCCAAGTCTACAACGTAAGTGCGATCATCGGAAGTTATGGTAGTTCGTTAGCTATTCCTGGCAGCGAAGTTGCAAACAAGATGAAAGTCCCGATGGTAGGATGCTCACCAACGAACCCGCTAGTAACAAAGGACAAGGAATATGTTTTCAGAGTTTGTTTCATTGACCCATTCCAAGGAAGAGTTATGGCAAAGTTCGCGGTTGAGACACTTAAGGCAAAAACAGCGTATATCATCCAGGATATCTCTTCAGACTACTCAGTTGGGTTGGCACACTATTTCAGGAACGCTTTCATTGAATTTACAGGCAATAGCAAATCTGTCCTTGGAGTGGCTTCCTACCAAGGTGGAGACCAAGACTTCACATCCCAACTAACGTTGGCTAAGTCAAAGAACCCAGATGTCCTTTTCATCCCAGCTGGTTCCTATGGAGACGCTGCTTTGATTATGAAGCAAGCAAGGGAAATGGGAATTAAGTCAATATTCTTGGGCGGTGACACTTGGGAAGTTCCGGAAATAGTCCAAGTTGGAGGAGACGCAGTTGAAGGAGCTTACTTCAGCACTCACTTCGACGAGAAAGCTATGACAACTGAAATGACGAAAAAATTCGTTGAGGCCTACAGAAAGAAGTACAACGAAGAACCGAGTGCATTCGCAGCACTTGGTTTCGATGCCTACCTTGTCATCCTCGACGCGATTACAAGGGCAAAATCTGCAAAACCAGAGGACATCAAGAATGCGTTAGCTCAAACTAAGAACTTCCAAGGTGCAACTGGTTCTATAACATTCGATGAGAACGGAGACGCAATAAAAGATGCGATTGTAAAGAAGATAGAAAATGGCAAATTTAAGCTGATAACTATTGTAAAACCATAGGGTTTTACATAAGAGTTTAGGAGGGGATTACTATGAGAAAACTCATTATTTTCATTGCCTTGTTGCTGAGTTTATCAATCACCTTTGCAGCAAATGAAATCATGATAGGAGTTACTCAACCACTAACAGGAAACTATGCAATGGGTGGCCAGCTTGGTTTGAGAGGTATTGAAATGGCGTACGAAGAAGTACCATCCGTACTTGGAAGACCTATAAAGCTTGTCATTCTTGATAACAAGAGCGATAAGATCGAAGCTGCTAACGTTGTGACAAGGCTTATTGAACAGTTCAAAGTTTCCGCAATTATTGGCACTTACTCGAGTGCACTCGGAATACCAGGAGCCGAAATAGCGAACAAGAATAAAGTTGTTTACATCGCTCCTTCAAATACAAATCCACTCGTTACAAAGGACAAACCATTTGTATTTAGAGTTTGCTTCATCGACCCATTCCAAGGCACGGTAATGGCAAAATTTGCTGTCCAACACTTGAAAGCCAAAACAGCTGCTGTCATATATGATGTTTCGAACGACTACTCGGTTGGTCTTGCGTATTATTTCAGGGATGCATTTGTAAAATTGACCGGAGATCCCAAGTCAGTAAAAGTCTACATTGCATATCAAGGCGGAGACCAAGATTTCACAAGTCAACTTACCGCTGTTAAGAAAGCTAATCCTGACGTCATATTTGTACCAGCAGGAATAGTCGGCGATGCAGCCCTTATTGCTAAACAAGCACGCGAACTCGGGTTAAAACAGCCACTTCTCGGTGGTGACACTTGGGACCTACCACAGCTTATAGAAATCGGTGGTAGTGCAGTTGAAGGAGCTTACTATAGCACGATGTTTGATGTTAAAGCCGAACTATCAGATAAGACAAAACCATTTGTTGAAAAGTACAGAAAGAAATACAACGAAGATCCTGGTTATCTGCCTGCACTTGCTTACGATGCTTATATGGTACTAATCGATGCGATAAAGAGAGCAGGTAGCGATAACCCTGAAATGATAAGAAGGGCATTGCTTACAACAGATTTCATAGGTGTTTCCGGAAGAATAAGATTTGACCAGAACAGAGATGCAATAAAAGATGCGGTTATTAAAACGATAAAGAATGGCAAATTTGAGTTCGTAACTGTGATTAAGGGTGAATAGTTGACTACTACTTGTCGACAGGAGTGGCTTTCGCCATTCCTGTCTTTTAGTTTATCTATTTTTTCTCTTCTTGATTTTTCAATGATTTGGAGGTGTTGGGATGGACTGGAGCTTATTCTTGCAACATATGGTAAACGCTATTTCACTTGGTTTTGTTTTTGGATTGGTCGCGGTTGGTTATGCTCTCGTCTACGGTGTTGTAAAACTTGTTAACTTTGCACACGGTGACGTGTTTATGATGGCTGCGTATTTCATGTTTTACACATCTTTGATATTCGGTGCTCCTTGGCTAAGTGCCGTAATCTTGGGTATCGTTCTTACCTCTCTTCTTGGCGTAGGTATCGAAAAAGTTGCGTATAAACCGCTTAGGAAGTACCCCAGGATAAATTCTCTCGTGTCTTCAATAGGTATGTCGTTCTTACTTCAGAATTTTGCGGTTGTGGTCTTTGGTGGTATCCAAAGATCGTTCCCAGTTCCGGAACCGATGAAAAAAACTATAGTACTCGGTGAGGTTAGAATACAAGCGGTGTCTATTTACACGATTATATTCTCAATAATAGTTGTTCTAATACTCACGTTTATACTACAGAAAACAAAAACAGGACTCGCAATGCGTATCCTCTCTCGAGATTTCGACACAGCAAGGCTCATGGGAATAAATGTTAACAGAACAATTTCATTCACTTTTGCTCTTGGTTCAGGACTTGCCGCTGTTAGTGCCGTTTTTTGGGCACTCAGATATCCACAGATATTTCCATTCATGGGGCAGTATCCTGGTAGTAGGGCTTTCATAGCCGCAGTTGTTGGTGGTATCGGGAGTCTTAAAGGCGCGCTTATAGGTGGATTTGTTCTTGGTTTGTTAACCGTGCTAATTCCTGCTATGTTCCCAGAATACTCTGGTTATCGTGAAGCTTTTATCTTCTTGCTCTTAGTTCTCGTTCTCATTTTCAAACCAAATGGCCTCTTTGGTCAGGAGGTAGGTGAAAAAGCATGAAGCGCTCAACAAGAATTATGCTTAGTATAATGCTGATCATTATCGTTTATATTTTCGTATTTTTTGCTGAAAAGTATATGGATCCTTTCATAAAGAGGATTTTAAATACCGGATTCATTTACGTTATTCTTGCCGTCAGTTTGAACCTAATAAATGGATTTACGGGTCAATTTTCTCTCGGGCACGCTGGTTTTATGGCAATAGGTGCGTACACTTCTGCACTGTTGTACATGTCACCTGAGAGCAAGTTGTCTAATTTCTTCATGGAACCACTGATTTCACCGCTTGATAAGATACACATACCGTTCTTCTGGGCATTGCTGATAGGTGGATTAATGTCTGCACTTATGGGTTTTATCGTCGGTGCTCCGAGTCTTAGAGTGCGCGGTGACTATCTTGCAATCGTTACATACGGTTTTTCAGAAATCATTCGGTCTCTTTTTAACAACTTGCAGAACATAACAAACGGGCCGTTAGGCTTAAAGGGGTTGCCAACCTACACGAACCTGTGGTGGACAGTTAGTTGGGCAATAGTAACTATTATAGTCATCAGAAGGATTGTTGATAGTTCTTACGGAAGGGCACTGAAAGCTATAAGAGACGATGAGGTGGCTGCGGAAAACTTGGGTATAAATCTTTTCAAACATAAAGTTCTCGCATTTGTTGTTGGAGCATTTTTCGCAGGCATCGCAGGGGGACTTTTGGGTAGCTTGCTCATGACTATTGACCCAAACTCCTTTAGCATATTGTTTACTTATCAGATAATAACCATAATACTACTCGGAGGGCTTGGAAATATTACCGGTAGTGTTATTGTTGCAATCGGCTTTGCTTTCCTGATGGAAGCTCTAAGATTTGTCGAAATGCCAATGAAAATATTCGGAATAACGATTCCGGGTATTCTTGGTATGCGTATGCTCATCTTCTCGATTCTGCTGATGATTACCATCCTCTTCTTCAGGCAAGGTCTATTTGGACAACGTGAGTTCACTTGGGAAGGCTTCTTCAGGCTGTTCACAAAAAGGAAGGTGAGCCAATGATGACGTTGCAGGCAACCGCCCCTTCAAAAGAAGTGAAAACAACTGTTTTGAAGATGGAACATGTAACTAAAAAGTTCGGCGGTCTTGTCGCAGTATCTGATTTTAACTTAGAACTGAAAGATGGCGAGCTATTAGGATTGATAGGTCCAAACGGAGCAGGAAAAACAACGATATTTAACTTAATAACACACGTCTTCCCAGTAACAGAGGGAAGGATAGAGTTTCTCGGAAGAGATATAACGAATCTTAAAACTGACAAAATTATAAGGCTTGGGGTCGCGAGAACATTTCAGAATATAAGACTTTTCGGCAATATGACAGTTAAGGAAAACATAATGACAGCATTCCACGCACATCTTAAGTCTGATTTGTTCTCAGCTATCGCGTTTTTACCAAATTATCAAAAAGAAGAAGAATACATTCAAACGATGACCTGGGAACTGATGAAAGAGCTGGGCATAGACCACCTTGCAGATTATAAGTCCACATCTTTGCCCTATGGTCTTCAAAGAAAGCTCGAGATAGCTAGAGCGTTGGCAACAAGGCCTAAACTGTTGCTTTTGGATGAACCTGCGGCTGGTATGAACCCTGACGAAACGCTTGAATTAAACCAGCTAATTCTGAGGATCAGAGAGAAGTTTAAACTTACGGTCATAGTTATAGAACACGATATGAAAGTTATCATGAATATCTGTGAGAGAATTATCGTTCTCGATCATGGAGTCACGATTGCAGAAGGCACTCCAGAAGAGATTCAAAAGAATCCAGTTGTGATAAAAGCTTACTTAGGTGCAGGTGATGAAGATGCTTGAGATTATGGATTTGCACGTACACTACGGCGGTATTCACGCACTGAAAGGGATATCTATGAAAGTCGAGGATGGTCAAATAATATCACTTATAGGTGCAAATGGTGCAGGTAAGTCAACAACTCTTAGGACCATTTGCGGCTTGAAAGAGGCATCGAGAGGAAGCATAAAATACAACGGCAGAGAACTGACGAAACTTGACACAAGCGAAATAGTAAGAATGGGGATCACGATGGTTCCAGAAGGTCGTAGAGTCTTTTCAAACTTGACAGTTTACGAAAATCTCCTTGCAGGTGCATATTTGAGGAAAGATAAAGAACAGATCAAGAAGGATATAGAGTACGTCTTCGACCTCTTTCCCAGGTTACGAGAGAGAACTAATCAAAGGGCCGGTACGTTGTCAGGTGGAGAGCAACAGATGCTTGCCATCGGAAGAGCTTTAATGTCAAGGCCAAAGCTGTTACTTTTCGATGAACCATCACTCGGTCTTGCACCCGTCATTGTTAAGGAAGTATTTCAGATGATCAAGAAAATTCACAGTGAGGGAGTTACGATATTCCTCGTTGAACAAAACGCATATGAAGCCCTCAAGTTGGCTGATTATGCGTACGTTCTTGAAACCGGAAGAATAGTACTTGAAGGTACTGGAAAAGAACTTCTCGAAGATGAAAGAGTTAGGAAAGCGTATCTCGGCGGATGATTACAAATGATAGTAGGCTTTAGAAAATCGCGGAGGTTATTCAAACCTCCGCTTTTTTGTGCTAAACTCTGTTTGGAGAATTAGAAAATTACTCAAAAACACTTTGGTTTGCACTTCAGGGGAGGGAGCTTGGCTTTGCAATTTAACGAGCTATACGATCAGCTGAAATCTATCCACGGAGAATTGGGCAAATGGTGGCCAGGCACAACCGAAGAAATCATCGTTTCCGCTGTTTTAACACAAAACACAAATTGGAAAAATGTCCAAAAGGCTTTGGAAAATATCAGGAACAACTGTGAAGAAGACATACTCACCTGTCTGACAAAGAAAAGTGTACAAGAGCTCTCCGCACTTATTAAGCCTGTCGGTTTCTTCAATATTAAAGCCGAGAGGTTAAAGAATCTCTTGAAATGGATCGAAAAGTATGATTTGGACATACAAGCAATTAAGCAACTAGGCACTGAACGAGTTCGTGAGGAATTGCTGAGTATCAAAGGTATCGGCAAAGAAACTGCGGATTCAATTATTCTTTATGCATTGGAACTACCTATTTTCGTAGTAGATGCTTACACGAAACGCATCCTAGAGAGGATCTTAAACATTAAATTTAAGGAGTACGATGAATACAGACTGCTATTTGAAAGCTTCTATCCCAAAAATGTACCATTATATCAGGAATTTCACGGACTGATAGTTGAACATGCGAAGGCATTTTGTAAAACGAAACCTAGGTGTGAAATGTGCCCTATAGAACAATGCGGCTACAAAACAAGAAGAGAAACCAAATGAAAAGCCAGGGGAACTACCCCTGGCTTCAATTTTTAGCGCTTAAACTATTAGAGTTACTGCTGCTTGTAGAGTTCAAAGTAGTCGTTACCCGGTCTCATCGGGTTCGGATACCAACCCTTGACCCATGCTCTCTGAGCTCTGACTCCCACTGGTTGGTAAACTGGGATACTAATGTAGTTGTCGATTGCGAATTTCTGAATCTGTACATATAGTTTAGCTCGTTCTTCAGGGTCTGAAGAATTCCTCGCCATTTCTATCAATTCATCTAAGCTCTTGCCACCGAGTTCTTTTCTTGGTGTGCTAACGAATTTTTTGAAATTATCTCCCTGTCTTGGTGCGTAAGTTCCTGCCGAATGATAGAACGTGAATATAAAATTGTCTGGGTCAGGGAAGTCGGCAAGCCAGTTGAATATCGGCATCGGAAGTTCTGACTTTCTCATAGCATCAAGATAGCTTGGCCAGTTAAGTGCCGCTATGTCTACTTTGATCTTGCCAGGCGCTATCATTTCGAGGTAGGTTTTTATCATCTCAGCAATTCTTTGTCGCATCATGTTTCCTGTGTTGTAGGCTACTGTGAACTTTATTCCAACCTTTAAGGCCTTACCATCCCAAGCCTTTTCAAGTGCTTTTCTTGCTTCAGTAACGTTGAATTTATAGAGTGGAAGTGACGGGTCAAATCCAAGTAATCCGTTTGGAAGAGCAGCTGGTATCCTTGTACCGTAACCTTTTAGAACATCTCTGATCACAGCATCGTAGTTGATAACATAAGATATCGCTTTTCTTGCGTTGATATCACTAAAGAAGTCTGGTGGTAATCCGTTTCCATCCCACTTTCCGCTACCAATATATTTGCTGTTCGGTGAAACTGACCAAGAGAAACCAACAACTGTGACCGACATAGACGGGATGTTATCAATAATTTGTATGTCCTTGTTTCCTCTTATTTGGTCGAGATATTCAAGAACAATAGCTATATCGTCAGCGTCGCCTTTTTCAAGCATCAGTTTCCTTGTTCCCCATTCACTTACGGTGAGTAGTATGACCTTCTTAAGCTTTGGTTCTCCGCGCCAGTAATCTTTATTTGCTTCGAGCACTACTTTTCTGTTGGTTCTATCCCATTCAACAAGTTTGAAAGGACCTGTCCCGATCGCTGTTGCGTAAAGTGGTGATTTTTCCTTAGCGATATTTCTATACTTCCACCAAGTATCTGGCTTGCCATCCCAAAGCCCCATTTTTACGGATGTTTCTTTATCAAGTACAGCTGACCATCCAACCGTGTGTGCCATTATTGTGAGGAATGGACCGTATGGTCTGACAAGTTTGAAGACAACGTTGTCACCCTCGACTTCGATAGCGGGGTCAATAACTTCCTTGTACATCTGGACAAGCTTATCCTTGAACTCTGGTAACGGTTCTCCGTCTTTGAATATCTCTGTAACGGGTTTTCCGACGTACTTTTGTATCATTTCATTAAGCGAGTTGACACCAAAGATGGCATTCCACAGCATCCACATGGGGCCGCCAGTTGGGTCGTACAACAGCCCTCTTTCAAAGGAGTACTCCACATCCTCAGGTGTTAATGCGCTACCATTGTGGAACTTGACTCCTTTTCTGATAGGGAATACGTACGTCTTCCCACCGTCTTTGATAAGACCGTTCTTCAAACTTGGAACTTGCGTCGCCAGTCTTGGTTCAAACTCTGTCAAACTGCTCCCCTTGTAGGCAATAAGGCTTTCGTATACGTTGTAGATAATCTCACCGCTGACCGTATCGTAGGCCTGGTGGATATCCAAGGTATCCGGTTCACCAACGCCAGCTGACACGTAAATAGTCGGATCGAACGCAAAAGCAACGACCGCCAAAGCCAAAATACTTACCAGTAGGTACTTCACGTACTTCATGCCAATCCCCCCTTTCAAGGTACGATGCTGTTAACTAAAAGTATTGAAAATTTCCAAAAACCGTATTATCTTCTTATTAGTGGAACACCCCCCACCATCAATTCTCACAAAAAGGAGGTACTCCACTATGCAAAATTCTGTAGTCTCTTGCCCCAAATGCGGCTCTACCAACATCTACAAAAACGGTCATGATAAGTACGGTAACCAACAATACTTTTGCAAAGACTGTAAGCGCACTTTCAGACTTGTTCATTCAAAAAAACACAAGCTCTTCTCTTTCCCTTATCCTAAATGCCCTGTCTGTGGAAAAACTATGCAAATCCACAAAATCAAAAAAGCCTTCGTTAAGTTCCGTTGCCGTTCTTGCCATACCAGAGACGAAATCCCAACTAACTTACCTCAATTTGTCCCTCTTCCTTTCGACTCTTTCAAGTTCTTCCGTTTCCCTATCTTTATTGTCCTTAAAGCCTTCGTCCTTTATTTCAAAGCTGTGTCCTTGCGTTCCATCAGAGACTCACTTAATATCAAAGTCTCTCATGTCGCTATCTACAAGTGGATCCTTAAGTTGTCTTGTTTCTTTTCCATCCTCGTTCCTGTAGATGCTTTCAAAGTCCATGGTGATGAAACTGTCGTTTTGTTTAAATCCAAAAAGTACTACGTTTGGTTCTTAGTTGAGCACGATTCGAATCTTATTGTTGCTTGGCATGTATCCAAATATCGCGATATGGGTCAAGTGAAGATATTGTTAGAGAAGTTCTTTGGTAACAACGAAAGAACAATCGAACTAATTACAGATGGACTTGGTGCATATGGTGCAGTGAAGATACTATACAAGAATATCAATCATATTGTTGTGAGACTTGGGCAAAACAATCAATGTGAATCGAAGTTTTCGTTATTCCAAGACTTTGTACGAGCCAAGCGTGGATTTAAGAATATTGACAATCTTCCAATGTACGTGAACAGCTTTTGTGTAGTGAGAAATCTCTTGAAACTGAACAACAATGATATTGCGCGTGTTATCTGTGTTCTATTGTCTTCCATCACTACAAGTTAACAGGATCATCAATTCTCACAAAAAGGAGGTACTCCACTATGCAAAATTCTGTAGTCTCTTGCCCCAAATGCGGCTCTACCAACATCTACAAAAACGGTCATGATAAGTACGGTAACCAACAATACTTTTGCAAAGACTGTAAGCGCACTTTCAGACTTGTTCATTCAAAAAAACACAAGCTCTTCTCTTTCCCTTATCCTAAATGCCCTGTCTGTGGAAAAACTATGCAAATCCACAAAGTCAAAAAAGCCTTCGTTAAGTTCCGTTGCCGTTCTTGCCATACCAGAGACGAAATCCCAACTAACTTACCTCAATTTGTCCCTCTTCCTTTCGACTCTTTCAAGTTCTTCCGTTTCCCTATCTTTATTGTCCTTAAAGCCTTCGTCCTTTATTTCAAAGCTGTGTCCTTGCGTTCCATCAGAGACTCACTTAATATCAAAGTCTCTCATGTCGCTATCTACAAGTGGATCCTTAAGTTGTCTTGTTTCTTTTCCATCCTCGTTCCTGTAGATGCTTTCAAAGTCCATGGTGATGAAACTGTCGTTGTGTTTAAATCCAAAAAGTACTACGTTTGGTTCTTAGTTGAGCACAATTCGAATCTTATTGTTGCTTGGCATGTGTCTAAGTATCGTGATATGGGTCAGGTGAAGATATTGTTAGAGAAGTTCTTTGGTAACAACGAAAGAGAAATCGAACTAATCACTGATGGACTTGGTGCGTATGGTGCAGTGAAGATACTATACAAGAATATCAACCATATAGTTGTGAGACTTGGGCAGAACAATCAATGTGAATCTAAATTTTCGTTATTCCAAGACTTTGTACGAGCCAAGCGTGGATTTAAGAATATTGACAATCTTCCAATGTACGTAAACAGCTTTTGTGTAGTGAGAAATCTCTTGAAACTGAACGGGAATGATATTGCGCGTGTTATGAGTGTTCTATTGTCTTCCATCACTACAAGTTAACAGCATCCAAGGTACAGTTCCGTCTCTCACTTTTACTTCAAATAGTATACCATATACATTAACGAAATGTTCCGTTTTTTAACCATATGGTTTGTAATATGAAAATTAGATGCTCGATACTAGACTTTCACAACTCGTGACTTCGTTTGTATGCTTCATATATTGCAGACATTATTGCACCCTTGACTCCATTCTTTTCAAGTTCGTACAAGCCTCGTATAGTAACTCCTCCGGGTGAAGAAACTAGGTACTTCAACCTCGAAGGTTCGATGTTCATATGTTCCAGCAACTTTATGGAACCTTCAAAGGTTCTGAGTACAATATCTCGCGCGTAATCCGGATTGACACCGATATTTATCGCTCCTTCTATAAAACTTTCCAACACGAAAGCAACAAAAGCTGGGCCACTGCTGTTAAGCACAGTAAACGCATCGAATTTATCTTCCTCCAATTCCATTATCTCACCGAATGGAGAGATTAATTCTGAAAATTCTTTCCGTTTTTCCATAGGTACGTGTTTACTGTAGCAGACAGCGGTAATACCTATGGAAATCTTCGAAGTTATCGTGGGCATTATTCTGATTATCTTGTTCTTACGAGTGGCAGACGAAATCTCTTCTATCCTTTTGCCAGCAGCAGTACTTACTATAATTCCGTTTTCTTGTGATACTCCAGCAAGTGCCTCGTATACTTGCGGGGCTTGTTGAGGTTTTACGCAGAGGAACGTGTAATCAGATTCCTGATAGACTTCCTGGATGTTCGCACAGATCTTAATATTCTCAAACGCTTCATACTTTCGAACTTTTTCGGGTGACCTATTGTATATAAAGAACTCGTGTTCACTTTTGCTGTTTAAAACCTCTAAAATCATGCTACCGATGTTTCCAACACCTACTATCCCTACTTTCATACATATCACCAACCGTCTCAGCAAATTCCTTTTTTCTTTATAATGTTTTTATCTCAAGAATCACGTTATCTGCGTGTACTACTTCATCGTATGTGTAAATCTCTTCAGGGATTTCCGAAGTTCTTAACCCTTTTATTCGTTGAATTTCATCGGCTGAATAGTTTGTGATACCTCTTCCCAAAATCTCCTCACCATGAGCTAAAAGAACGACATCACCTTTTTCGAACTTACCTTCAACATCAACTACCCCAACAGGTAACAGACTCTTTCTATTTAACAAGGCAGTTCTCGCACCTTCGTTTATGTAAACCGTTCCTTTTGGCTTGCTGATGTACTTCACCCATGATTCTCTTTTGGATAGTCTTCTTTGCTTCGAAGTAACAAACCTGGTTCCACATTTCGCTCTTCTAAGTATCTTTTTTACACATTCCAAATTCCTGCCATTAATCACATACGAATCCACGCCGCTTTCAACTGCAATCTTTGCAGCCGCAATTTTCGAAAATATACCGCCAGAACCAAAAGAAGTTTTTCCAAGTTCGGCTATTTTTACGTTTTGGATGTCAATTGGATAGTTCTCTATAACCGTTCCATCTTCTCCTATTACACCATCAACTGAAGTCATAAGGAACAGATAGTCAGCACCCCAGCATATCGAAAACATGGCAGAAAGCACGTCATTATCACCGAACTTTATTTCATCAACCGAAATCGTGTCATTTTCGTTCACAATAGGTACGATACCAAGTTCACTTAGACCAATTAGTGTGTTTCTGAGATTTAGAAACCGCTGCCGGTTGTTAAAGTCGTCCCTCGTCAACAATATCTGTGCAACTTGCCGATTGTAAAAACTAAACGCCTGCTGATATATTTCCATTAACTTAGGTTGGCCGATGGCACAAAGTGCTTGCTTGGATAGAAGGCTTTTAGAATGTCCTTTGAATGCTAACAATGCTCTTCCAGAAGCTGCAGCACCAGATGAGACAATTGCCACTTGATGGCCTGAACCCATTAGCTCGTCGACAAGCGAGACCAGCTTCATAACATACGTCTTATCTATTGCATCTTCCTTGACAAGCAAATTACTGCCAACCTTCAGTACAATCTTAGCCATAATGTCAATCACTCCTATGGTTATTTTCTGACATGATAATCACCGAAGACGATAAATTTAGTTGTTGTTAGTTCTTTGAGTCCTACAGGGCCTCTCGCGTGAAACTTTTGAGTGCTTATGCCAATCTCAGCTCCCATTCCAAATTGTCCACCATCTGTGAACCTTGTTGAAGCATTAACATAAATTGTTGATGAATCTATTGCATTTAAGAATTTCATAGCGTTTGAATAGTTCTCAGTAAGAATTGCTTCGGAATGTTTTGTAGAATATTTCTTGATATGCTCAATTGCCTCATCTAACGAAGAGACAACCTTCACGGATATAATCAGGTCCAAATATTCAGTTGCCCAATCTTCCTCAGTGGCCGGGGCACATTCTATGACCTTTCTGGTCTCCTCACAGCCACGAATTTCAACCTTCTTATCATCAAATAACTTTTTCAACTTTGGTAAGAATTCGGAGGCTATTTTTCTGTGGACTAATAAAGTTTCCACAGCGTTACAGGTTCCAGGTCTTTGGGTTTTCGCGTTATCTATTACTGCAATTGACTTGTCAATGTCCGCACTCTCATCAACGAATATATGACAGACACCAGCCCCCGTTTCCAAAACAGGCATCTTTGCGTTACTTACAACATAGTCAATTAAAGATTTGCCTCCTCTCGGAATGATTAAGTCGATCAACCCGCGTTGTTTTAATATGTAATCAACAACACTTCTATCAGTATGTTCGACTAATTCAACCGAATTTCTTGGTAAATCAGCGTCATCTAATGCTTGTTTTATAAGTTTGACAAGAGCCTTGTTTGAATTTAGCGCATCAGAACCACCTTTAAGTAATATCGTGTTTCCCGACTTTAGTGCCAAAATGGAAGTTTCGATCGTCACATTTGGACGTGATTCGTAAATAATAGCAAGAACACCTATCGGAACACGGACTTTGTAAATTGTCAAACCGTCTTCTCTGACGAACGAGTCGACAACTTCACCGATGGGATCTCTCAAGCTTTCGACAATCTGACAACTTTCAATCATTTCGTCTATCCTTTTATCGTTAAGTACCAGCCTATCTATCAGAGATTCTTTGACCTTCAATTCACGAGCTCTTTCTACATCTTTGCTGTTTTCAGCTTTCAGATACTCTCGGTTTTCATCTATTTTCTCAGCAAGCCTTTTCAGAAATTTGTTCTTTTTCTCAGACTTTTCTCGACTTAACACCTCGAAAGCTTCTCTCAAATTCTTAAGAGAGAGTTCCACATCTTCGTACACAATAATCCCCCCTACTTTACGTTCCAGAATTTTTGAATATTATAACACAAGCAACACCAAAGTTGTCCACTTCCCACTTACTTGATTTTTTATTGAGCATATGCTAAAATAATTCCGTATCAACACAAGAGTCGGGGTGTAGCGCAGGTGGCTAGCGCGCTTGCATGGGGCGCAAGAGGTCGCTGGTTCAAGTCCAGTCACCCCGACCAAAAGTAAAAGCAGAAAGAGGGCATCAAAAATGGTGCCCTCTTTTTTGTTTTCTTAGACTGTTCTGAAATAAACTCGGCAATTTTGAGAATTGAATAATTTGCGATAGACTTAGAGTAAAAAGTTGGCCATGAGAACTGTAATACCAAACAAGGGGGAGCCTTATGCAACTGTTTTTCGTCTTTGGGCCTGTAGTCGCACTTATGTTGGTTGCTTACAACTTCTATTCATTCCTCAAGAAACCAGAAGGAACTGAACGGATGAGAGAAATTTCTATATGCATTCGCAAAGGAGCAGACGCATTCATTACCACGAATACAGAACAGTTGCAATTTATACCATCGTTATCGCGGTCGTCCTCAGTCTCTTAACAGCATGGTACGTAGGTATTGCTTTTCTTTTCGGTGCATTTATGAGTTCTTTAGCAGGTTGCTTCGGCATGAAAGCCGCCACTAGGGCGAATGTAAGAGTCTTGGAAGCTGCAAGGTAAACGAAAAGAATTGGACCTGCTTTAAAGATTGCATTCCAAGGCGGTTCTGTTATGGGACTTTCAGTCGGTGCACTGGCGCTCTTGGGAATTAACATAGTGCTAACCCTATTCAAAAACCAGCTGAGCTTTGAAAGCATGCAGATCTTTAGTAATCACATAGGTGTTAATTTCATCCCATTCGCCATGACCTTATCAGGTTACTCACTTGGTTGTTCGATAGTCGCTATGTTCGACAGGGTTGGTGGAGGGGTTTACACTAAAGCAGCCGACATGGCAGCTGATTTTGTTGGAAAAACAGAGTTAAAACTTCCCGAAGATGATCCCAGAAACCCTGCAACGATTGCTGATAACGTCGGTGACAACGTTGGAGACGTCGCCGGTCTTGGTGCGGATTTACTTGAAAGCTTTGTGGGTGCGATGCTGTCTGCTATTGTACTTGCTTCTTACAACTACGTACTTTCTGGCAAATTCTATGAAACGGCAGTAAAACTAATTCTCTACCCGATAGCCTTTACTACGGTCGGCTTGATTGCATGTTCGATAGGTATAATGTTTGTGGTTTTCAGAAAACTATCAGATAAACCACACCAAGAGCTCAACACAGCGCTTATCATATCCGCTCTCTTAACCGGTGTTGGAAATTTTGCACTTACAGGGATATTGTTAAAAAGCGAATCAAACGAAGCACTTGTGAATTACGGATTCCGATATGGTCCTTACTCAGCTTTCTTTTCAGTGGGATACTCATAGAAGCGGTCGTTAAGTCTGCTTCGAAGATGGTTGAGGAAATCAGAAGACAAGTTAAAGAAATGCCTGGTATACTTGATGGTACCCAGACTCCCGATTATGAAAGATGCATCACGATCAGTGCGGACGGCGCTCTCAAACAGATGGTCCTTCCGGCGATGATAGCTATCGTGACACCTTTGATATCTGGTTTCACCTTCGGTGTTGATTTTGTAGGTGGTCTACTTGTGGGAACAACGCTTAGTGGAATAATGCTCGCAATATTTACAGCAAATGCCGGTGGTGCGTGGGATAATGCAAAGAAACATTTGGAGCAGGGCAAAATCCCAGGTTTGGCAAAAAGATCGGCGGAGCACGCCGCTTTGGTTGTAGGCGACACTGTTGGTGATCCATTGAAGGATACGGTCGGTCCTAGCCTCGATATACTGATAAAAATCATGGCGGTGATTTCACTTATCTTCGCAACGCTCTTTCAAAAGTTCAGTATTTTTTAAGATGCACGAAAAAAGGCGCTCGTTTGAGCGCCCTTTTATTAGCTTTCTGGTATAATCTTTGCTATTTCTGGTATTACTTCGATGAACACTTCCCTGCCTTCAGTGAGATTTTTATCGAACGGAGGTAACACCTTGACCATCACCTCTCCGTAATCCGTTTGAATGTAGTATTCTGAGAAGTTTCCAAGATAGACTATCGTCGTTATTATTCCCTTCACCGGTCCTTCCTTTGATAGTTTCAAGCCTTCCGGCCTGCAACCGAGAACGTACTTCTCACTTCTCTTAGTAGGAACTGAAGGAATTTCGTAGACTGCATTCTTCAGTTTGACAACCGTTTTGTCCGGCTGAAATTCCACAACATCTATTGGGAAAAAGTTGATTTTACCCATAAACTCAGCCGCGAATTTACTCTCCGGTTTTTCGTAAATCTCTTCCGGTGTACCTATTTGTTCTATTTTTCCACCTTTCATGAGAACAATTTTATCTGAAAGTGTTAGTGCCTCTGTTCGATCGTGCGTGACATATATTGCCGTTATACCTACTTCTTTTTGAATTCTCTTGATTTCAACCCTCATCTGCTCTCTCAACAATACGTCAAGATTTGACAACGGTTCGTCAAAAAGAAGAACCGAAGGTTCAACAACAAGCGCTCTTGCAAGAGCCACCCTCTGTTGTTGTCCACCCGAGAGACTGGAAGGCGGCCTTTCTTCAAACCCTTCAAGTCCAACAACCTTTAAAATGGCTTTGACCTTCTTCTCTATCTCTTCCTTCGGTACTTTTCGCATCTTCAATCCATAGGCAATATTTTCAGCAACGTTCATGTGAGGGAACAGTCCGTAACTTTGAAAAACCATAGCTGTGTCTCGTTTCCATGGTGGAATTTCTACCACGTTTACATCGTTAATTAGTATCATTCCACTGGTTGGCTTCTCGAAGCCAGCAATCATTCTTAAAGTTGTCGTTTTACCGCATCCAGAGGGCCCCAGCAAAGTAACGAATTCCCCCGGGTTAACTTCGAAGCTGATATTATCGACCGCGGTTACTTCTCTTCCTCTGAAATCTTTAAATACTTTAGACACGTTCTTTATTTTCAATGAGACCTGCTTCATCGTATGTATCCCTCTCTTTTCATTGTTGGACAATCGTTTTTTCTAAATATTCGCTCTTACGAACGAGAAGCCTCAATAATCCGAAGACAACAAGGATTATGATTATAAGTACCGAAGATAGTACGCTTGCAAGACCGAATCTTAGATTCTCTGAGAAATTGTATATCTGCATAGTAATATGATACCACTTCGCCGAAATCAAGAACACCACCGCGCTAACTGCGGTCATAGATCTAACAAAAGTGTAAGAAAGGCTTGAAATAAACGCTGGTCTTATGAGCGGAAGAATTATAGTCGAGAACACTGTCTGTGGGTTAGCTCCCAGATTTTGAGCTGCTTCTTCTATCGATGGATCTATTTGTTTCAGAGTAGCAACTCCGCCTTCTACCCCTACGGGCAATTCTCTGATCACGTAATTTATCACAATAATCGCAGCCGTTCCAACCAATATTAGTGGTGGCTTATTGAACGCTATCACATAACTTATACCCACAAGCGTACCTGGTATTGAAAATGGTAATAGTACAAGACCTTGCAACAGTTTTTTGCCTGGGAACTTTTTACGAACAAAGAGAAACGCAACAATCATTGAAAATACACCTGCAATTGGCATCGCAACAGTCGCAAGCAAAGTTGTATCCGTTAACGCTTTTTTACCGCGCTGGAGTGCCTCGACGATGTTTGCAGTTGTAAAGGTATAATCTATTCCCCAGTTCTTGACGAAACAACCCATAAAGATTGTTGAATACAAACCTACCAGGAATATTATAATTACATACGCTATCACACTGAGAACCCTTCTTGCACCAGGGCTTACAATCTCAACTATCCTACCGCTGGGTTTACCTGTGACCGTAACGTACGATTTCCTGTTAACGACATACCTTTGCAAGTAGAATGCGGTGAGCGTAGGAAGTAACAGCAATAACGACAGAGCAGCACCTCTGTCTAAGCGATTCATACCAGTTACTTCGAGGTACGCAGTGACTGAAAGCACGTTGAATTTTCCACCAAGCATTAGAGGATTCGCAAAGTCGGCCACCGAATTCGTAAAAACAAGCAGCCACGAGCTTAGCAGCCCTGGAAGTGATAGTGGTAGCGTTACTGTTGTAAAGACCTTCCACCTACTTGCACCGAGGTTCATTGAGGCTTCTTCAAGCGTGCTGTCTATAGCTTCTAAAACACCGACCATCGTAAGATACGCAATTGGGAACATTCCCATCGTCTGCGCAATTACCAAACCATCTAAACCGTATATATCCCAATTCAATTTCAGAAGTTGCTTGGTTATAAGTCCATTTGAACCAAACAAGAGTATTATGGACAAGGTTAAAGAAAACGGCGGTGAAATGACCGGCAGCGTTGCTAATGTGGAGATAAATTTCTTTCCCTTGATTGCTGTTCTCGTAACTAAAAATGCAAAAAGGAAACCTACGATCGTGGAAACAGTCGCTGTTATGGAACCGAGTAACACGCTGTTAGCAAACGCTTTCAAATATCCTTTTTCAGTAAGTACTGTCTTCCATACACTGGTAGTAAACGTGCCGGTTCTCATGAAGGTCAGCCTAACCGCTTCATAAAGCGGGTAGACGATGAATACCAAAACGACTCCAAAAGTGACAATTATTGCGTACGTTGTCACCGGATCTATCGAGAACGTAGCAATCGCAAAAGCAATTGCGAAAAGTCCATAGAATATCAGGAACATAACATCTACTGTTCTGAGTAGTTTCAAAGAGTCACTTGCTGGATGGAGCTGGATAAGAATCCCGGCTACTTCAAAGTCTTTAACAATAGGTGTAAAGACTACAAAATAGTCTTTGTTGTCAACTCTTAGGATATTAGAGGAAAGATATACTTCTTCATAAAAAGCATGTTCTTCTCCGTAGCTGTAGTCAGGGAGCGTTTTAACAAGTCCCTTCAAACCCTTTCTTGTCTCGTATTCTTCACCTTCAAATGTTGACTTGTAGACAAGGATGTCGGGGAATCTCTCACTTATAGAGTCAACTTCCATAGTCGATATTGAGTTTGCCAACCTGAATAAGTTCTCCCGCAAGGAGCGGGAGAACTCGTTTCTTATCGTTGTACGTATCCAAAAGAGCACAAAAAACAAAATGCTGAGCGCAATGACATATTTAATTATTTTCCAATTTCTTTGTTCCATCTGTCCACTAACCTCTCTCTGTTTTGAGCTTCCCAAAGAAGGTCTTGCTGGACTAACTTCACATCTGATAGTTTGTAAACCATCTTATTTTTCGGTGCCTTAGGTGATAGAGGAATCACGTACCAGCTTGCGATTATTTCCTGCGCTTTGTCGCCAAGTATCCAGTTGTAGAGTTTTTTTGCTTCGAGAGGTTCTTTTCCACCCTTTATAAGTGACATTGCTGCTATTTCATATCCGGAGCCTTCTGAAGGCAGTGTGATGATGATAGGCGCTCCCTCTTTTTGAAGTTTCACAAGGTCGTGGAGATAGCCAATCGCTATGGTCGTCTCACCAATTGCACAATCTTTTCCTGGTGCTGAACCTGACTTGGTATACATGTTTACGTTTGCGTCAAGCTTCTTTAAGTAGTCAAAAACCTTGTTTTCATCTCTGTTGTAAAGGTTAATCAAGGTTGTAATAACGTTATACGCAGTACCTGAAGTGTTCGGATTTGCCATTCTTATTAGCCCTTTGTACTGTGGCTTTATCAAATCTGCCCAGCTTGTTGGTGGTGTGATACCAAGTTCTTTGGCTTTGTTCTTGTTTGTCGCAAACGCGAGAGGTCCAACGTAGAGACCTATCCAATAGCCGTCAGGGTCTTTGAATTTCTCGTCTATGAACTGACTGTATGGAGCTTTGTATGGAGTTGTAAGACCTTTCAACTTCGCTTCAACATGGAAGACACCAACACCACCGACCCATATCGAGGCTTGTGGATTGTTCTTTTCTGCTTCAAGCCTTGCAAGTACTTCACCAGTCGATAATCTTACCCAGTTGACCTTTATACCCGTTTCCTTTTCGAATTCTTGGAAAAGAGCCTTTGCAAGTGGCTCTTCAAGAGTGGTATAAGCATTAACGTAGTTGCCTGCGTACGCGATAACTACTGATAATACGAAAACCAAGAACAAGAGCTTTTTCATACCTTTCACCTCCCTATGTTGGTTAAGAATAGTATAGCATGAAAAGGCTTATCCATTTCAGTAGAAATTTGCAGAAATTCCAGGTTATGTTAATAACTGCCAACCGGATTGGTATCAAACAAAGTAGTATGGAACATCAACTTTGTATTTCCCTCTAAATTCTGGTTCTTTAAGCATCAGCGGACTATCCAAATCGTGGAAATCGAACGCACCTGTTCCGAGTGCAAAGTGAACGCTTTGATTAACACCAAGGCTCGATTCTGCCATACAACCAATCATCAACCTTAAATTTGCGGCTTTCACCATCTCAACAATCGCAAGTGCATCACTTATACCTGATTTCATAAGCTTGATGTTTACATAATCCACCGCTTCTTCTCTTATCAACCTCATCACATCGTACTTTGTTCTTGCACTTTCATCTGCAGCAACTGGGAACGGTGAATTCCATCTCACGTACTTGAGACCTTCGATATCGTGCATAGCCACAGGCTGTTCAAATACATGTATATCGATACCCGCCCGGTATAGCTCTGTCACAAACTTAACCGCCTGTTTCGGTGTGTAACCGGTGTTCGCATCGACGATGTATTTGCATCCTTTTGAAACTTCGTAAATCGCCATCATCGCTTGTATGTCTTCTTCTAAGTTTTCCCCCACTTTGATCTTTATAACGTTATGCCCACGTTGAACTATCTCTTTTGCTTCTTCCACACGTTCTTCAATAGAACCAATGCTTATCGTGTAGTCTGTTTCTATCTTCGTTTTCGCACCACCGAGTATCTGATAGACTGGAACACCTGTCTCCTCACTGAAAGCGTCAAGTACTGCGTACTGAATAGCAGCCTTTATACTTGGTGTACCGAACAACTTGTCTGTCACATCGAATATCTGTCGATAATGCCTTACGTCCATCCCTACTATCATATCATTTACAACACTCTCTAATCCCATCAAAGCAGCTACCTTTTCACCGTTGACTCTAAAAGATGGTGAAGCTTCGCCATATCCGACAACACCATTGTCCAATTCGACGGCAACTTCAATATTTTCTGTGTCGTACGAAATGTTGTTCGTTATGTGGAACGGTTTGACGTATTCAAAGCGATTCAGCTTGAATTTCACAGATTTGATTTTACCCATCTTCAGTCCCCTCCATCTCAACAAGTTTAACGAATCTCTTCGAATTTCAGTACTTCGATCTCGCTTTTTAAATCTACTACGTACCCGTCTTCCTCTTTGCTGATAATTTCCATCTCTCCCGTCTGGTTATCGTAGGGATCCAATCGCCAAGCCTTTTTTTCAGGATAAAAATCCCCTTGAAATTCTGTGTTTGCAAACATCCTGAACCCATCGAGGTTAGTGAAGTAGAATATGCGCATGGGCTCTTGTTCTCTTCTTCCTCCACCAAACGAAAGGTCAACAGGAACCCAGCCGTATTTTTCAAGATAGATAAGTGCCCAATCGTGCGACGAAGCACCCAGTGGCGTTATACTCCAGCCCGATTGCCATTTTGCCGGTATACCAATCATTCGACATAGCGTGATGAAAAGTAGCGCTTGGAATCCGCAGTCTCCTTTGAACGTTGTCGCTACGTATTCGGGGATATTATCGTACAGTGCGTACGGAAGAACGTACGAATAGTTCACGTTTAGCGTAACGAAATCGTATATCCTCCTTGCACGAGTGAGGTCATCGAAAGTTGTGTAGTCTTCTCCGTGAAATATCGTATGGATGAGCTCTTTTAAGAAAGGTGAGAAGACGATGTGAGGGGGTAACTCGCTGAGGTCTTCTTTTGTGGGCTTTTCAGTGAAGAGTGACTGCTGTCCAATCCATTCGTGAATCGTGTATTCGAATTCTACATAGAACTTCTCCGTATCTTTCCCTTCCATGTAAACCGTCCTTTGACCAACCGAGTTGTCTGCAATCTCACATTCATGGCTCGAACTTATCAACTGCACATCACTTTGCTGAAATCCCTCTTTTGGGAAGGGCAACCACACGCGAACCTTTTCCTCTTTCGGATTTTCCTTTCCAACGGTTATTCTTGCACGCACGCGGTAGCTTTTCGGCTTTCCACTCTTAAGCAACCTTTCAACCGCCTTGTTTATTGTCTCCCGTCTTCGAATTGTTTGCTTGTCGACTCTTTGTCTCGATTTATATTCTTTCTCGTTGAAAGCCAAGTTTTTATCGAACCTGCTTTCGAAAAACCTCTGCGTTTCGATGTATATCCAGTCGATTTTGCCCTCTTTCCAAAGCTGCTCAAATTCAGACTTGGTTGCGTTCTTATAGGACTTTTTGAAAATCCTAAGTGCTTCGTCGTGGGGATATTTGTAGGTTCGTTTGAGAAGTTCCATTCTAAACAGTTCAAATTTCAGCCGCTCTCTCATCTGTGGTGGCAGTCTGTGTTCTAATATCTTGTCGATTTGCTTGTGCGCTTTTTTGAAAAAACCTTGATATATGTATTTTTTCAAAACATCTGGAAGTGGATAGGTAAGAAAATCCATCTTTGGCACGTTGCTCCCCCCTAAGATAATCAATGGATGGTATTTACAATTCTATTTTACATCTTTTTCCGTCTAAAACAAAACCTAAAAAACAACAAAAAGCCCCTGCACGTTAAACGCGCAGGGGAGAATAATCATTTAGAAAAGCATAAGCGATGTTTTACATAGGATTTGCTTAATTAGTATCCACTACCTGTTTCCTTGATGACAGGGAATGTGATTGATGAAATTCTCGTTAATGTCATAAGTATTTTTGGAACGTCGGTATTGTCCATGAAGCCTGTGAAGTAATGTGCACCAGGACCAAATGCGTACACTGGAACTGGGGCTGCCGTGTGGTCGAATGTTGTCCAACCAAAGCCTAATTTTTCGCCCACAAATCTTGCAAGTTGTCTTCTCAAATCACTTGCTGGAATCTTTTTGAGGTTTTCGTATTCAGCATCCGTAACGGAAATTCCGTACCATTCCTTGAGCCCTGCCATGAATTTATCCTTTTCGCTTATGTTATACTGTGCAAGGAACATCTGTGTTGTGCCTTTTGCTTTCCTTGCCTGTTCCACGTTTATTGTGTACCCACCTTTAGAAAGTGACAATCCACCTGTTTCATGGTCTCCAAGAACAACAACAAGCGTGTTCCCATCTTTGGCTGCAAACTCAAGAGCTACCTTTACGGCGTTGTCAAACTCAACAACTTCCTTCCACACACCGTAAAAATCGTTAGCATGTGATTCCCAGTCTATCTGAGAACCTTCAACCATGAGCATGAACGGTTTTCCATCTTTGGAGAGAAGTTCGATTGCTTTCTTTGTCATGGCATCGAGTGTTGGTTGATTTGCTGGTCTGCTTGATACTGGATCCAAGTGCCCTTTTGTGAACAAACCAAGAACTTTTGAGGAACTGACTTTGTTGAGTTGTTCTGGTGTGGTGATGTACTCGTATCCGTTCTTGGTCATCATTTCTATAAGGTTTAGTCCATCTGTTCTCCTACCACCTTGCGCAGTTGGAACGAACATGTCCCAACCGCCACCGAAGATGACATCAACAACACCTGATTCAGCAAGCTGCTTTGCAAGGGTAACTTCATCATCCCTGCTAGCAACATGACCGTAGACAGCAGCTGGTGTTGCATGCGTGACTCTGCAGGTTACAGCAATACCGATGTTGTATCCGGATTTCTTCGCAAGTTCGTACATTGAAGGTACCAAAGTACCGTCTGGAAGAATACCGATCGCCCTATTCAAAGTCTTGTAACCAGAGAAAAGAGCTGTACCTGCCGGTGCAGAATCGGTAACCCAAGAATCTGCAGAATAAGTAGTGGTTATGCCGGTGTAAGGAAGCGTCATCGTTGTCAGTACTCTTCCTTCCAAAATGCTTGCTAAAAGAAGCTGGTTAAAACTCATACCATCCCCAACCAAGAATATCACGTTGAGAGAAAATGCTAAAGCTGTGATAAAAACAAGTGCTAAAACCAATACGCTTCTCAACTTCATACCCTACACCTCCTCTTAGTGTGTACAAAATGATGCGCTTCGACTATATTATAAAAGGAAGTCTGAAAAGGGATTGTGTACTATCATTAAGAAATATAAATCAGCTGGCGGTCGCCAGCTGATTTCAAACCATCACAACTTTCTGAATTTCGACTGCTTTTAGAACTTCTTTATATCCTCTGGTCTTCTTGGCAGAATTTCGTACATGCCTTGATAAAGGTACATTATACCGGTAACTTCTACCTTGTCCCCTACCTTCAGAGTATCGACTTTGAATGGTACCTCTTTCCTGATGTAGACCAGTATTTCGAACTTATCAGTCTTCACTCTGAACTGGAACTTTTCAACAGAACTCACGGTTCCAACAACCACAACAAGATTCGATAGATATTTCTCGAATTTATCATCCTTGAGCTCAACTGCAGTCGGTGTAGCCGTCCCAAGGATTTCGACTTTGTCAGGGATGATCTCCAAGATTCCGTAGTACACTTTCGTCTTCCCAGCCACCTTAATAACGTCGCCCACTTTTAAGTCTGCTGGAAGCACCTTACCGTAGAGCATAATACCAGCTGTTTCATCTTGCATGTATGTTGTCAGTGTTCCAAGTACGCCTACTGGTGCCAAAACTATACCTGTTGCTTCAACAGTTGTCCCTTCCTTTGTCTTGTAAATATCTGCGATCTTAAGAAGACTATTTGCAAAGAAAAACGTGCTGAGAATAACCAAGAAAACGATAAGCAACCTTTTCATCCTCCCAACCTCCCTTTCTAGCTAACGATTCTAATTTCAAATGGTGCGCGCAGCATTATCATGTATTTCTTCTCATAGTTATCGTACCACAATTCACCATAGAACCTAACTTTTCTGCCTTTTAAACCATACAAATTGTACCCGTTGAATAGGTATTTGTATTCTTCATATCTCACTTTGGCAAGAACGAAATCAGATTCTATATAGTACGTATAATTAGAGTACCTCACGTTGGAAACATCCATTTCAAGCCATACAATTTTTCCTATGTATGAACTTGAAAGATTTGACTTCGTAATAATTGGTGCTTCATCATATTTTGAGAATATGCCTTTCCTATTTTGATAAGCTCTGTTATATGCAGCGACTATCTGATTTGTGTACATCGGTACAGCTGTGCTCTCGTAAATAAGAGGTCTTGCGTAACCTTGCTCGGTAACCGAAGCTTCGTATAAGTATTTGTTCTTTCCATCAATTCCAAAAAGGTAAACCAGTTTTCTTCCGTAGTTATCTGTACCTTTTTGTTCATAAGTTAGCTCAAAATTGTTTGCAAACCATATAAGGTAGTTCTTGGCATCGATTCCGTACTCACCAGCAGGTTTATCACCAGAATGGATTTCTGGTGCGTCAATACCTATTAGTCTGTATGACTGACCATAGACTTTGACTGTGTCACCATCGATTACTTCAACGTTCTTTAGTATCTCTTGCTGAGTTGCACAAGATGATAGATAAAGTGTTACGACAAGAGCTATGATTATCCAAAAGTTTTTATAAAACTTTCTCACTTGCAAACCACCTTTCTATAAAGTAACCTCATAAATGCTGCATCAGTTACATTGCTTCTATGTCGGACTGCTGAATCGGTTGAATTTCGTACTCGCCTTTAAAGAGCGTCAAAATACCAGTTACCTTTACCTTTGTTCCCTCTGATATGTTAGCTAAACTAATGCCCGTAGCAGCTTTTATATAAACTTTCACTTTAAAGTTGCCTGTGTTGACAATAAAATTGTCTTTTGCCACATTTTCAACAGTTCCGATCACATAGACTAAGTTAGACATGTATTTGTCTGAAAGTTCTCTCAATTCTACGGGCTCGACTCTGGCATTTCCAACCACGGTTACACTGTCCACAACTATTTCAAGTATACCGTTGTAGACCTTTGTCGAACCAGTTACCGATACCACATCTCCAACCTTGAGTGTTGTAGGAATGGACCTTCCGTACAACATTATCGCACCTGTTTTATCCTGTATGTATGTTGTTGAACCACTCAAGAGTCCAACTGGTGCAAGTACGGTACCAGTGACTTTAACCTTCGAACCTTCAGGCATCTTGTACAGATCAGCAACTGTTATCGTTTGTTCCCTTTGAGCGGATGTTGAAACTGCTTTTGGCGCGAACTGAGATAAGACACCTTGCACACCAGCAAGTAAATCTATACTCGCTTGATAGTTATAAGTCACTTTTAGAAGCACTGACTGAGTTCCGGGCATTGAGGAAGAAACGTACAAATCACCGTTAGCAAACGATAGTGAAAAGTCCCCAGACGTTATCTTAACACCGTAAAGTGGTAGCCAACCATTTTCTGCCCAGATGCTGTTGTACTTTGCAAACAATCCCACATAGAAGTTAGGCAGGTTGTAACCTATCTCGCCCATGACATTCCATGATCTTGGTTGGTTGGGGTTGGAAGGCTCACCTGTTGCAAAACTCACATCGTATTTGTTTCCACCAATCCAAGCGAATTGACCTGCCAAGAAAATAGGACCAGAATTTAATGTTGCACCTGCGAGAAAACTTGGTTCATTTATCGTATTCGTCGCTGACCCAACACCAGCCCAGTACTTCAAAGTACCGAAAGGCAAGTTCTGCGTGTTTTGATAATTGAGCGAAAGTTGATAGTACCTTGTTTCATAATACGCCCCAAATTGTCCGAAATCTGTCTTAAGCGTACCGTAAAGGGCATAATTATTTAATTCAATGCTGTAAGCTCCGCCAACCTCGTAAGAGTAGTTCCCAACCTTTCCCGATACGTAACCAACAACACCACCGATACCCAATTCCGTTGCTGAAGTTTTGTAGGTGTCGTATTTTAACCCCCCGATTTGAACACCGTCGTAATTATTTGTAAGGCTACGCGATAACCTCATTCGACCAATCGCTATATACAACGTATTTATGTAGCTGTTGTCAAGTCTAAACCTTGAATCAACAAAGTAATATCTTGGAACTATAAAATTCATTCCAAACAAATTAAACGTTTGATGTGAATAGGTCATGTAATCAGTTAGCTTTATAGCGAAAGAGTCAAGCGGGCTTGGTAAAGAAATTGTCCAGTACGCTATAGGAAAATTATCTATAGCGCCGGAGTTAAGATCATAAGTCAGATAACCTCGTACTTGAAAATCAAGTTTGAAGGAAAAACTAATAGTAGCAAACACTAAAATCAAGATAAAAACAAACTTTCTCACGCTAATCCCTCCCAAAAATTATCATGCTGGATTTTCGTTAAACACCCCGGGCAAGGAACTGCCCGGGGCATTTTTGATACTTCGCCCAAAATTGATTATCAGTATTCCCATCTCAGCCTTGGATAATCTTGTCCTTCGTTAATTCTCCAAATATTTGTAAAGTCCCAACCCACAAACGTGCTTTGCTGTTTCATTTCAGTTGTGGTTTTGGCTGCCTGCAATGAACTGTTTGCTGAACCAGAATTTTCTCCAGCTACATCTTTATCGAAGTAGTTGTTACCACTACTTGAACTTGCCGGAACACTGCTACCACCTATGAATCCTTTCCAATTGTTATTCCCACTCGAGCCTGGTCGAACCGCTGCATAACATCTGCGAATTGTAACTTCACCAAGTGGTGAACCACTTGTGTTCCTTGAAACAAGACCAATTAGACCACCTATGTTAGAACTACTTGTCGATTTGAAGTTGACTTGTCCTGTAGCATAACAGTCTTCGACAACGCTGTTTGTTGTCTGATTTGCATAGAACCTTCCGAAAAGTCCTCCAGCTCTTGCGTTATCATTGTTCGGTGCACTTACAGTAACGTTGTCAGCGAAACACTGGCGCACTATCATAGGGTTCGTAGAACCTGTGTCTGCGTTAACATCGCCTATTAATCCGCCAACGTACGGATAGTTCCCCGAGTTGGTTGCGGTAACAGAAGAATTTCTAACTCCAACCTTTTCAACAGTCGAATTCTTAGCCCCTCCAGAAAGTACACCTACGTAAGCTTGAGCTGTTATGTTCGCATTTTCGAGTATCAAGTTCTTCACTGTTGCATTGTAAATGTACCCAAACAAACCAACATTCGTCTTCGACGAGTCGTTGTAAGTTAAGTTCCTTACCTTTTTCCCATTTCCATCGAAGACACCGACAAATGCCGACTGAGCTAAGTTGGAGCTGTACGTTCCTATTGGTTCCCAGTTGGCACCCTGCAGATCGATATCGGCAACGAGTTTGAAATACTTGCCTGTCGTTCTATAAGCATCCTTATTCAAAAGCTTAAGCTGATTCACGGTACCAATGAGATACGGATTACTCTCCGAGCCATCTCCACCTGCAAATGTGTATCCGATATTCTCTTTTTTCACTTCTTCACTTGGTCCTTCTTGGCCGTCAACAACGGGTGTAACAGCGATAGCTTCAAGTGTGTTGTAATCTCCCTGTGCTAAGTCAAAAGAATAGCTCTTGTCACTTGTCGTTCCCTTAAGCACGTACTCGCCTGCAACCTTTGTGTAGACTTTGAACTGAGCTTCACCATCGTAAGACCAGCTAACGTACATCTTACCGTTATAGTCATCGTATGAAGCAAGCAAACCTGTTACTGGATTTATTATCACAACTTCGATTTCTTCTTTGGAAATTGTCAGAATTTTGCTCTTTGAAGTTCCTTTCACAATTTCAATGCCAACTGACTTTGGCGCTTCGTTAACTGGTATTATAACTTCCTTCGATGTTGTTGTTGTAGCAAGTGTCGTTTCAGATTCATCCGAGATGTAAATATTGAATGCTGCATCTGTCACATCTGACTCCCAACTCAGTGTTAAGAGTTTTGAATTCGGATTGTATTTGGCGCGGGCATTTGTTACCATAGGAAGCTCTATGATTATTTTATCAGGGAATACGACAAACTCCCACACATCGTTGTAGTATTTTGTATAACCTACAAGTGTCGCTGGTGTAGTTGTCGTTGGTTTGTATATAGCATCGACATCGGCTACCTTGTAAACACTTATCGAAAGTTTCTCATCACCCACAGGATATTTGAACTCGTAAGTATTTGGAAGTTCGCCAGCATTACCCGTAAATTCACCGTAAACATATGCATATCTTATATCCCAAAGTGCTCTTGTTTCTTTTGTTTTATCGAGAGCTGTGTTCAAGAGAGCCGGCTCAATAACACTTGTATCCTCGCTAAGTTCCTTAGTCCCACTGCTAAGGTCTATTTCTAAGGACTTGCTGTACGTCTTCCCAACAGCATTTTTTATTGTGAGTTTCTTACCAATGTCGCTATTCGTTAAGTTTGCTTTGTAAACAAAAATGGCCGTTGTTGCATCTGAAATTATCGCGTTAGCCGATGATACGTAAATCACTTTTCCAGAGATTTCCGGTATCGTTATCCCCGTATCCGGGTTTGCTGAGTTCAGAATTTCAAGTTTCCAACCGTAGATGTCCTTCACTGTTGTTCCGCCTCCGCCACCACCGTTACCTCCGCTACCTTGATTCTGAGGAACACAAGAGAAAATCAGCAGCAAAGTTACTACCACCGCTGTCAAAAGTAAGACCCTACTTTTACCCATAACCATACACCCCCTGTAAGTAGTGGTTTTGCAAAGTGAGAGCGTTGAAAATTTCCAAAAAACCACAAAAAATTCTTTTACTTATAAACCACAACTTTTTTATCCAAAACTTTCCACAACTAAAGTATGTGTTGAAAAAAACTTAGAACCTACAAATCCTGCGAATGGTTTTCATATAACAAAAATCCCTTTAACTAGTGCTAAGCCTATACCAGAACATCTTGCTCCTGTTTCAAACTCTTTCAGCGAAGTCTCTCAATTACTAAAGATAGAGAAAAAGAAACGTGCCCTATTACCGTAGCTAATTATTATATCACAATTTTAAGAACTGATTAATACACATTAAAAAAGAATAGCAATGAATCGCGAGAAAAAACTTCTCATTTCAGCAAATTTCTCCGAAATTTGCACTTTTCTGCTTCCAGTAACCAAACATCGATGTGGTTCGGTTTGTTTAGTAAGAAGACTCCTGATTTATTTAACCATGCACAATTAAAATCCTGAAATATCGAATTTATGTCGCTCATATCGAACAACACCAAAACTAAAAAAACCGGCCCTCTTCAGGCCGGTTTTTTCAACATGATTAGTTTTCAAATCTTCTCACTTATCGCTTTTGCTTGCAAGAACAATCCAAGATAATCTCTTCCACCTGCTTTGCTGTCGGTGCCTGACATGTTGAATCCACCAAATGGATGGACTCCCACAAGTGCACCTGTTGATTTTCGGTTGAAGTACAGATTTCCAACGTGGAACTCTTCTTTTGCTCGCTCTATACGGCTTCTGTCACGCGAGTACAGAGAACCAGTTAATCCGTATTCTGTAGCATTCGCTATTCTCAATGCATCGTCGAAGTCTTCTGCCTTAATTATCGCGAGCACTGGACCGAATATTTCTTCCTGTGCTATTCTTGCATCCCATGGTACGTCTTTGAATATCGTTGGCTCAATGAAGTATCCACCAAGGTCTTCACGTGCATTACCACCGAATATGAGCTGCCCTTCTTTTTTGCCTATTTCTATGTACGCCATTATCTTTTCCATCGAGCTTTTGTTTACAACCGGACCGAGCCAATTTTCTTTGTACCTTACGTCACCAATCGTTATCTTCTTCGCCCTTTCTATGACTTTCTCAATCAACACATCGTAGACATCTTTAACAATAACTGCTCTGCTTCCCGCACTGCACTTTTGCCCTTGGAATCCGAATGCACTGACGATTATTCCTTCCGCTGCTGAATCAAGATTCGCTGTTTCATCGACAACAACGGCGTCTTTTCCGCCCATTTCGAGCACAGTTCTCTTAATCCAAATCTGTCCGGGCTGTGGTTTTGCGGCAAGTTCGTGTATGCGTAAGCCTACATCTTTTGAGCCTGTGAAACTTATGAACCTTGTTTTCGGATGTTTCACTAAGAATTCACCAGCGAGTGCACCACTGCCCGGCAAGAAGTTGACAACTCCATCAGGAAGTCCGATTTCTTGCAATACTTCGAAGAATTTAGCTGCAATTACCGGGCTATCGCTCGCTGGTTTTAACACAACGGTGTTGCCTGTGACTATAGCAGCGCTTGTCATTCCAACGAGTATGGCGAGTGGGAAGTTCCATGGTGGAATGATAATGCCAACACCGAGTGGTATGTACCTCAGCTCGTTGTACTCTCCAGGAATTCTGACAACTGGTTGTTCTGATGCATATCTAAGCATTTCGCGTGCGTAAAATTCTAAGAAGTCTATAGCTTCAGATGTATCTGCATCAGCTTCAACCCAATTCTTACCAACTTCGTAGACCATTACTGCATCAAATTCGAATTTCCTTTCTCTGATTTTTTTCGCAGCCTTTAGTAAGTACTCTGCCCTTACATGCGCAGGTGTTTTACTCCACGTTTTGAAAGCTTCCCAGGCTGCTTCGAGTGCTTTTTGTGCAAGTTCTTCGTTTGCACTGCTCACAACACCAACAACTTCGTCTGGTTTGCTTGGGTTGATGGACCTGATCTTTTTCTCCGTTTTGTACGTTTTTCCTCCGATTACAATATCGTACTCTTTCCCGAATTCTTTGTAGACTTTTTCAAGAGCCTCTCTCATCTTATGCTCGTTTTCTGGTTTTGAGAAGTCGGCTACAGGCTCATTTTTGAAAGGTGGTATGATCGTCCAATCCGTTACTTCGTACATCCCAATCCCCCCTGGAATAGATTTGGCTTTTGTCTTTAAATTCTTAATTTGCTTCCTTTTCTTTGAGCTTTTTTACAATGAATGAGGCAACGTGTATACCCTTTGTTCCTCTACCGAATCCTGCATCAACACCGTTTTCTACTGCCATGTCGTTGTTTATCTGTGTTCCACCAACGATTATCAATACCTTGTCCCTTATACCTTTTTCAATTGCAAGTTCGTTGAGTCTTCTCATGTTCTTAATGTGCACATCGTTGTGCGTGATGATCATGGAAGCAAGTATCGCATCCGCACCCGTTTCGATTGCTGCGTCGATGAGTTTTTCTGGTGGAACGCTTGTACCAAGGTAGACGTATTTGATTCCGTATTTTTCGATACCACCGTGTTTGATGTCAAGAATTTCACGCAGGCCGACCGAATGTTCGTCTTCTCCTACGGTTGCTGCCACCACTTTTATTGGACGTTTGGCTACATACTCGAATATTTCTTCTTCCGGGAGTGTTTCTGGTTTTTTGGGAAGTTTCAATTCATCTATCTTAATTTCGAATGGAACTTTTGCTTTTACTTCAACGTACGTTCCCTCAGCTGGATGGAGCACAGTTTTTGCAATTACCGTAGGATCCTCGAGCCCAAGCTTTTCACATACTGCAAGAGCCGCTGCTTCTGCGTACTCTTCTGGCAGTGCGAACGTCATATCAATCTGGATCCAGCCATCTGAATACCATTCAACTTCCGGTTTGATGACGTTTCTTGCTTTCATGTCTTTAATGCGTTGCAATCTAAGATTGACATTATCCGTTTCGTCAAGCTCGTCTATGAACTGTATCTTTTCAGGTTTGTGGAACGTACAACCACCGATGAGATCACACGGTTTTTCGAGCCCATCCGGCAAGTTGTTGTATCCAAAGTGTTCGCAAACTGGTGCCATGTAGTCTGGTTCCCTTGGAACAACCGTTCCTGCGGCGATTTCTCCGTCTTTCTTCCTTGCGATACCATCGCCAAGTCGTTCAGGATAATACCCATTGTCAACAAACATACCTGCTTCGAGTGCCTCGAAGTAGCCTCCCATTTCGAGGATCTCTTCGAGCATCAAAATGGCCCTCATCTTCAGTTCTCTGACTTTTTCTCGAATCGCTTCTTGGTCGATTTTGACGTACTTTTTGATTCCGTCCATCGCAAGAAGTGTGTGTTTTGCCGTTTCTACTCCCCTTATCGAGTTGATGTGCCATGGCACGTTTCTTCCCTCATCGGGAGTTATCGTTGATTGTAAATCCGCACTTGTTAATCTTGAGAGTACGGCATTCAGAACGTGCACCCTTGTTGCATCGAAAAGGTCTGATTCGATGTATCTTGTGTTCATCTGCGCTCTGAATCTAAAACCTTTGAAGAGTTCTCGCAACGCCACCGCGTATGGTAGGTCTATTCTCATTTCCGGCAGTGGTGCGATGACCGGAGGAACTGTTGATAGTGCGATGTTTTCCTTCGGCATTCCGACCTTGACGGAGAACATACAGTTGATACCGTGCTGGACGAGTAGTTCTGGCATTACGGTCCACGCCAGTTTTGCGGATGCGTTTGCGTTGTGTGCACCATCTATTTGGAGCATGTTCGCCCATGCCATTATCTTTTTTGCAACGGCTGCGTCGACAAACGATCTAACAGGATTGACACCTCTGTAAAGAATGTTGTACTGCGGGTCTTGGTGAGCACCGTTGACGCCTTCTTCTGCAAAGAGAACAGCTATCTCAGGACCTGCAACACCAGAAACGTAGCTGTGGAAGTTTATAGGTCTTCCAACTTCGTCTTCTATCAAATCAAGCGCTTTTCTGGTTGCCCTAACTTGCTTTCTCGTGATTGGTATCCCTCCGACGCCTTCTGGGGTTCCTTCGATGAGCCCGTCGAAGTGCGATTGCCCAAGTGTCCGTATGACCATTATATGATCCGCACCGTGCCATGCTGCCATGCGCATTCTCCTGATGTCATCTTCGAACCTTCCGGAAGCGATTTCACTTGTGATTACGACATCTGGCTGCGGGTCGATGTTGTTGAAATAATGCGCAGCTGGTAGTGGGATGCTGTTTTTCAATGGCTCGCTGATTTGGTAGTATTCGTACCTATCAACTTTTGTGCCTTCTGGAAGTTTCTTTCGCCAAGTCCAGCCCCTTCTTCTTGGACGGTATTTATCTAAGTCTTTCAGTATCTCTTCAACATCGATTGGAACTTTTGGGTCGAGTTTATCCATTCTTCTTCACCTCCGACTTAGAGACACGCGACTTCAGGCGTGTGAGACTTGTAATAGTTTGCTTTCCTCTTGCTATATTGCCAGCCGTCAGATATTTGAATCAGCTTGCAGTACTTATATCTTATTCCCTGACTAATCCTTTTGCCATTCGTATCCTTAATGTCGAAAAATCCGCTCCCTCTCACTCACTTCCAGGGTCAGAGACTGGAGAAGCATCCCGGAGTGGGTCTTGAGCCTACTACCAACGTAGCACCTTCATCCCCTTGTCCTTCGGGTCCAGTGCTCAGGCTGGTCAACCAGGGCTATTACAAGCTCTCGACTTCAGTCAGGGGTGGTTGACCCCTTTGAAAATCCTGTCCACATCATCCCAATATTCGCCGTTTATCATCCTTCTACCTGCCTCTATGTAATCTATGTTGTGTTCCTTGGCAATCCTCAAGACGATGTGACCAGCACCTTTCCCAAGAAGGCCTCGTTCAAAGATCATGTCTACAAGTTTCTTCGCTTCCAGACTGTTGAACCCCATCCTCAGTAGAACGGACCTTTCGATAGATGGGCTTGTGTGCGTCTTTGCAAGTTCAACAAGAGGATCGACAACTTTTTCAACAAGTTGCCAAAAATAGGCGTTGAGTTCTTCATCGGTCATGTTCTGAAGGTGTTTCGACCTTTCTGCAAAATCATCTGGTCTTGGCTTCATCCCTTTCCCTCCTCAATCTCTTCTCTCTACAAGATTTTCTTAACTTCTTCTATCCAGCGTGTTATTTCATTCCTTGTTGCTCTCAGGTCTTCTTCCAAGAATTTCATTTCAGTCTCTGTGAATTCACTTCTGCCCTCGCGTTTGATAAGTTCTTTGAGGTAACTTTTTTTCATCTCTTCGACTGGGTATTCGATTACTCCTATTTGTGAAGGATGTTCAGGGATTGCAATGACTTTCCCGGGGACGTCCTCTTTTATCGGATCCCCCCGTTTTACAATCATGCCCATCTTCTTTGCAAATGTGAGCTGAGCTGAGGGCAGTTTCCCAGCACCCGTGTACTCTGTTTCGTTCACCACTATCGTCTGGTCTTCGTCCATTTCAAGCGCAAGTGCGATTGCCGCCGTTAGTGATGTGTTCCCAGCTGGTCCCCTTTGCAAGCCTTCAAGTTGTGCAAGCATTTCAGTAACGTAGAAAACTTCTCCTTGCGTTACGAGTACATATCTATCCATGTATCTCAAAGGTCTTGCCGCGTTTTTCGGTACATCTGATCTATCTGGAAACACGGCAAATGGTATCCCAAACCCTGTGTGACCTGTTGTGAAGTATTTCCTGTTGAAGTCCGTATCACTAGCCATATGTAGCCCTCTCAAATCTACGCTTGCACCGATTATTTTAGTTTCCGTCGCGCCGGCTTTTTTCAAGCCACGTGCAGTACCTGTAAGTAAACCACCACCTGCATGCGTAACGATAACGGCATCCGGAAATCTTCCGGTTAGTGCTTTCATCTGCTCTGCAATTTCATATCCAAGAGTTTCTATCCCAGCAATTGCGTACGGAGAATACAGTGATGCGTTGAAATATCCGGTTTCTTCAAGCAGTACCAACGTGTAATAGAAAAGTTCCGGTCCTACTGTTAGCTGGACAACTTCTGCACCGTACGCTTCACAAGAGCGACCCTTTTCAAGAATTTCAGGTTGGCCACGCCATTGGCTGTCGTAACATTCTTGGACGATGATGCATTTTAGACCTCTTTTGGCTGCTTGAGATGCAACCGCAGCGCCGTAGTTACCGCTTGTGGCTGCTATCACGCCTTTGTACCCAAGTTTTTGAGCATGGTAAACGCTTATTGCTGCCCTTCTATCTTTGAAGCTACCTGATGGGTTTGTAGCTTCATCTTTTAGGAAAATCCACGCACCTTTGCCTTTCGGGGCGAGCTTTTTGATGAGTTTGTTGATGTTCTTGAGTTCGACCAGTGGAGTGTTGCCAACACATGTTTCTGCTTGAATCTTTCGTACTTCTTCAAGCGAATACCCAACTTCTTTCATCATCTTTTCGTAATCAAAAGCGATACCTTCAATTATGAACTTTTCGTAGTCTATTCCAACAGCTTTGCGCATAATTTCAGCACGTCTTGCCATTACTGCAGTGTATGATTTATCTTTGCTCATTTCTCATCACCATCCGATGATTCCAATATTTCCCGTAGTTCCATACCTATCGTGATGAGCTCTGGTACGGGTTCACCGAAGTCGTGTTCGTATTTTGGATTAACCGAAACGAGTTTCCCGGTTACCAATCTGCCAGTCATTGTTTTTATTGTCACCATTGCACCTATTTCGGCAGCTTCGTCTTGTAAAAAACCTTTTACTCTCATTTCAAGGGGAACTTTTTTGGTATCTTCAGGTACTTGCGGTGCACGTTCGTGCGGCTGGAGTATCGTCACCTGAACCTGCACCCAATCGCCTTTCTTGGCAAGATTAGCGAGCATTAAGCTCACCTCCACGATTTTTTAAAGAGCTAAAAAATCATTTTGTAAAAGAAAGTATTGACCTCGGTACTGGCAAGTCGGCCATGCATTTCAAACCAGGCTGTGCCCCTATGACTATCGGTATCATATTTGTTGCTATAGCGATCGTTGCCTTACCACCTGGGATTTCAGGCTTTATCGACAGATTTATGTTTATGTCGCCGTATATTTCTATGTAATCTCCAGTTTCGACACCCTCAAGGTGCGGGTGAATTTGCTGTGGGTGGTACAGTTCAATCACGCATTTATCACCGACATATGCTCTTGCTGAATGATTGCATCCTGCAACCATACCGGGTTCAACTTTAACAACTGGTGTTTCTCTATGGACGTTCGAAATTATCGGTTTTCTTTCCTCTTCTATCTTTGTGATGTTCCATCCCAAAGCCCGCGCTATCATCGCAATGCTCTGCGGAAATCCTATGTGTCCAACTATCGTGCCTTTTTTCAGTCCCTCTTCGAACTGCTCTGGTGTTGTTCCAACACCTTGTGTTTCCATGACGGTTTTTCCAAATGGTGACAGGTCGTTGATTCTCTTCGCAACGATTCTCTCAACTCTTGTACACACTCCCGTGAGTGCAATTATCAACGTATCAAGGACAAATCCCGGGTTGACACCTGTTCCAAGGATCGTCACCCCGTATCTTTTGGCCAAACTGTCCATGTAAAGTGATTCTTCTGGATGGGAATCAAACGGAAAAGCCATTTCCTCGGCAATGGTGATGACATTTGCGTGGTTCTTGACTGCGTACTCGATCTGTGGCAGGACATCCTTCACAAACGAGCTTGTAGCAATAACAACAAGGTCAGGATTTGTCTCTTCGATTACATCGATAGAATCCCTAACGCGAACACCGTACGTTCCAACACCAAGCAGTTCACCAACATCTTTCCCAATAAACTCAGGGTTCTTATCGATAACACCAACCAATTTCATGAACTTGCTTTCGATGATGTTTCTTGCAATACCACGTCCCATAGCACCAAAACCCCATGTTACTATCCTCACTCTAATCCCCTCCCACTGGTAGATTTTGTCTGTTAATTTCATGGCTAAAGTGTGCTCTGTTATTTATTTTACATAATTTCACCACCGTAATTCAAACGTTCCTAAGTGTGTGATAGTAGCTAAAACCGAAGAGATGAAATTATAGCCCCTTTATACTCATTTTCTCTTTCTTTTGCTCGTTTATGCGCTGGTATGCAACAACACATAAAACAAGAAGAAAGCATAGTTTTATGAATGCGTAAACTACTACAAATATAATCACGATGCAGTATAACAAGTTGCTTAATGTGGATTTAACATACTTTTTTCACTAATTGCTCATTGAAAGTTACATACAGAATGGTATAATAACCGTGAAAGTTAGGAAAGCTTTTTCATAACTTATCAAAAGGAGGTTGGAGCTATGGCATCCAAGAAAGGTTTGACAGTAACACTTATTGTCATCGCCATCATCGTAGTCGCTATCATCTGGGCAGTAGCAGCAAACAAGAGCAAGGCAGCAGCAACAACAGAAGAAGCAACAACAACTGAAGAAGTAACAACGGAAGAAACAACAACAGAAGAAGCACCAGCAATGGAAGAAACAACAACGGAAGAGGTAACAACTGAAGAAACAACAACAGAAGAAGCAACAGCAACGGAAGGAACAGAAACTGAAGCAACAACAACGGAAGGAACAACTGAAGAGGCAACCGAACAAGCGTTTTAATGGACATTTTAAGTTAATTAAAAGCGGGCTTTTCAGCCCGCTTTTTATATTGTTATTTACTTTTGGAATCTTTCGTATATTTGTTCGACGTTTCTAAGGTAGTAATCCGGTCTGAACAGTTCTTCAAACTTCTCGTCGCTGATGAGCTGATTGATCCTTGTATCTGAACGCAATTTTTCTTTGAACGATTCCCCAGTTTCCCAACATTGCAAAGCGTACTTTTGGACAAGGATGTAAGCTTCCTCCCTGCTCATGCCTGCTTCTACAAGTGCAAGGAGAACCCTTTGGGAATAAACCAAACCGTGTGTCAGGTCTATGTTTTTCTTAACCCTCTCTTCAAAGACTTTCAAATTCTCAATCAAATATCTTGTTTTCTCAAGCATGTAATACATCGTCATCGTCGAATCTGGCAGTACGTACCGCTCGGCAGATGAATGCGATATGTCCCTTTCATGCCACAGCGCCATGTTTTCGAATGCAACCTGAGCGTAGCTTCTCATGAGTCTTGCCATACCGGTTAGTCGCTCGCAGAGAATGGGATTTTTCTTGTGCGGCATTGCAGAGGAACCTCTTTGTCCTTCCTTAAAAGGTTCCATTGCTTCAAGTACCTCTGTGCGTTGTAGGTGCCTTATCTCTATTGCTATTCGTTCTATCAAACCTGCAATCAAAGCAAATATAGAAATCAGGTGTGCTATGTAATCTCTCGATATGACTTGTGTTGCAACAGGTGTTGGTTTTAGTCCGAGTTTTTGAAGTGCTATTTTTTCAACTTCTGGTGAAATATTTGCGTAATTACCAACCGCACCGCTCAGTTTACCGACGGCTATTTCCTCACGCACGGCTTTGAGTCTCTCAATATTCCTTAGAAGTTCTGCATACCAAGAAAGAAATTTCAATCCAAATGACGTAGGTTCGGCATGTATCCCGTGCGTTCTGCCAATCGTTGGAAGTGATTTGTATCGAAGAGCTTTTTCGTACAAAACATCACTTAGCCTGAGCATCGATTCTATAATGACATCCGTTGCACGCACAAGGGCAAGTGAATTGGCTGTATCCACCACATCAGAAGAGGTCAAACCGTAATGAAAGTATCTTGCCTCATCACCCATATTTTTTGTTACAGACTTTATGAAAGCGATAACATCATGATCAACTATCTGTTCAATAGCTAAGATATCGTCAACATCTATGACGGCTTTATCTTTTATCTTCTCAGCTGTCCCTCTTGGTGCGATCCCGACCTCTTCGTAAGCCTCAACTACAGCAAGTTCTACTTCCAACCATCTTTCGTACTGTGCTTTGAGTGTCCAAAGGCTTTTCAATGGTTCAAGTGCGTACCTTTCTACCATCTTTTCTACACCCCCCACTGCGGTGGATCAACTACCAACTGCTGCCCACCATTTTTCTTTCCTCTAACAACCACCAATTTCGCCTCTTTTTCTGGTGTGCCGTGTAAAAAGCACATTCTTTGTACAGTAAGATTGGAACTGTCCAAGTACTCCAAGACGGTAAGTAATATACTCGGTGAGAAAACGAATACAAATGTCCCACGGTTTCTCAACAAGTACGAAGCGCCTTGAATGAAAGAGTTTATGGTTTCTAAATCCGCTGCCCTACTCAAGCGACGCACTTGATATGGACTTTCTTTCCCTCTGCCTGCAACGTGAAACGGGAAGTTTGACACAATCATATCGAAGGTTTCTGGTTTATAATAGTCTCTAACGTCTTTAACGTCCAAGTTTTTGAAACTCACTTTGTCTTCAAGCCCGTTTAACTTTGCCCCCTGCTGAGCAAGTTCAACAAGTTCACTCTGGATTTCAATCCCTTCAACACTAAGATTATACAATTTAGCTAATGCAAATGCAACTACACCGGTCCCACTACCAAGTTCAGCAACGGTTCTTATATCACTCGTTGGTTTTGAATACCAAACTAAAAAAGCCGACGCGTGCGTCGGCTTATGATATGGTGTATCGATTGTTTTTATTACTCTCAAAATGTCAGGTGAAAACCTTTCAAGATGCATTTCACCACTTACCTCTCGTGCGAACAGCGAATATCATCCACCGACAAAATCGACAAGTGATTTTTGTATGGCCATGGCTGCCGATTTTAATGAAGCTTCAAGAACCGCCTGCTGCATGCTCAAATCAGTTAAAATTTTCGTTAAATCTGCATCCTGCTCTTTTGAAAGGTATTCTGTGTTGAAGAGTTTCAAATCTTCAATCCTTGAGGCAACCATCTCTGCCATGCGAGAGGTTGCACCAACAGATGCGAAGTGCTCCATCACGGAACGTTCCAAAATCCCGATCTCTTTTAACGATATTTCAGAGAGCTTCTTTTCATTTCCTTCGTACAGTGCATTTATCGCATCATCAATTGTTGAAAATACCGTTTTACCATTTTCCAATGTGAAAACGTCATAGACGGTAACACCGTAAGTGATGGTGTAACCTAATGCGTTGATTTTCCTTCTCACGTTAGCTTCCATTGGTGTCTGTATGTTGCCGTTTTCATCCACAGGTCTTAATTCTGATCTCGCACCTCCGAAAATATATTCATCTCCGACCTTAGTATTTGCAATTTCAATAAGGTGCTCCTTTAATGCCTTAAGTTCAGCAGCTATTGAATTCCTCTCATCAACGGTATTTGTTCCATTTGCACCACGGACCATCAATTCTCGAACTCGGTGGTACAAATCCGAGAGCTCCTGGAGCGTGGTATCGTACGATTGAACGAAGTTATTGACATGGTCAACGTTCCTTTTGAATTGCTCGAGTTCTCTCAACCTACTTGATATGTTAGAAGACCTCGTAGCGATGACAGCGTCATCACTTGGATACTGAACTTCTTTTCCAGAAGAGAGTTTGTCGTGCATTCTAGCAATTCTGTACAAACTCTGCTGTATGTTGAAAAGGGTTCTTTCGTTTATCATGTTGTTCGTAATTCTCATCACAAATCACCCCTTAGATTATTCAAACTCCTAATTAGACTATCTTCCCACCATACCCAATCTGTCTATAACTCTTGAGATCATGTCATCTACAGCGGTCATTACTCTTGCGGCTGCATTGAAAGCTTGCTGGTATTTTATCATATTCGCCATCTCCTCGTCCAAAGAGACACCTTTCACTCTTTCTCGTTCTCCATCGATCTCTTTTTTCATCAAGTCCGTGTTACTTTTTATCTTCATCGCCGTTTCACTCTCAACACCGAGTTCGGCCACAACACTACCAAGATATTCATTGAATGATTCAAGTCCATCGTTAAGGACTTTTTTATTTCTCAAAGCCGAAAGTAGCTCTACTATGCCTGTATTCGCACGACCGGATGGTTTGAAGACCTTTGCATCCCAGTTCGGGTTCTCCTCAGTGTATCCAATATCCACAGCCAACGTTTCTGGATTGCTTCTTATCGTCGAGTTGACTGCGAATTTCTCAACAAATCGATATGGGTCTTTCGGAATTCCCTTGTCTATGAATAATGCATCAGCTTTAATGTACCTCATCCTCTGGTCTTTCGGTGGCTCGAAAGGATTGAGGAACACAAATCCTTCATCCCAATCGTTCAAAGGGTTACCGTCTGGGTCTATAAATCCAAGAGCAGTCCACAGAGCTTCTGGACCTTGGATTACTTTCTTAAGCTCGAAATCAAGCGACCTTGAACCACGCAAAACAAACTTGCCGTGCGGTGTGACTTCAGCTATGATACCAGTATTGGCATCATTTATCATCTTGGCTAAATCTCTCAAAGTTGTCTTCGTGGGATCAATTCTTATCTCCGTGGCACCGATTCTAATAGAGAATGCCTGACTTCTACCGAGTATGTTTTCAAGCGTTTCGCGACCTGTATCGAGTGCCTTATACGTTTCAACACGGATGTTCGCCTGTGTGAATAATCCACCAGAATCCGATAGTTTTATGTTCTTCAAGTTGAATTCGTTCACCTTCGTGGGAATTACGAGTAATTTATCATCGTGAACAAAGGCCTTTATATCTGTTCCAAAGTGAGTGTTAAGCTGGGTTGCCAAGTCCTCGAGTGTTGTTGTTTCGGTGACATTCAAAATCTCTTCCTTCCCATTGATAGCGATCTTATAACTTCCTGCTTTGACTTTGAAATCCTTTCTATCAACAACAAAGACATCCACGTTTTTCGTCGCAAATCCCATTGTATTGAACATATTACCGTTGAAGTCAAGCGCAAGTGTATTTCTAAGATTTTGCGAAGATTCAAAGTAAAGCCTATAACCCCCATCACCGTGGGCACCAACTTTCAAATCAAACCACCTATCGGTAATTGTCGAGAGTGTATTTTGAAAGTCTTCGACCTTGTCGTATGGGTTAACTCGCGCGGCAAAGATTTTCTCTGTTCCATCAAAAAACACTATCGCACCCTTTTCTATGAACGGTTTTGTCGTAATATCGGCGAAATCTTTTCTATCGTTCATGCCAGAGATGAAATTGATAGGTCCATTCTCAACACGTTTGGCACCAGCCAACCGGTAAAGTTTGGAGTCCTCTATCCTTTCTGCAGAAATATCGTTGAAGAATTTTAAGCCAGTTACACTCCCGTCACTGTTGAAGCCATCTTGATGTATCAGGTTGAATTCATCCGTAAGTGACAACACGAATTCGTCAAGCCTGTTCATGTATTTTACAAGTATTTCATCACGCAGATCGAAAAGGCTCTTCAGCTTTCCGTCGTTAAACACCAATTTTGAATTTCCGGCGAATACCTCCTTGAAACCTTTTCCGTACGGTCTTTCGAGTGCACGCAATTCAACTACATCTTGACCAGTCAAAACTATCTGGTTACCAATTCTGAGAGTAATCTGACCTGCGTTATCCTCGTAGTAATAAATATCGGAAAGGTTAGACAACTCATCTAAGATTCTATCTCGCTCATCGAGTAGATCGTTAGGTGTGTACCTCAAGCTTACAGCTGTTCTCACCTTTGCGTTTATATCAGCGAGCCTTTTAACCATTGCGTTTATCTGCTGAGTGCGTTGTGCTATTTCGTTGTCCAAATCAACGCGCAGTTGTTCTAAACGCATGTAGAGGTCTTGCACGTGCTGGACTAATTGCTCTGCCCTGCTCACAAGTCCGCGCTTTGCTGCTGTGTTTGTTGGATCAGTGATAACTTCTTCGATTCCTGACCAAAGTGAATCATACAGATACCTAATACCGGCTTCGGAAGGTTCTGCTAAGAGTTGTTCAACGAAGTGGAGGTTTGAAGTTACTGTGTCCCAGTAGTTGTATTTGTTGTTCGTTTGACGAAACTGTATATCAAGAAAAGCATCTCTTACTCGCTTTATATCACGAACGTAAACGCCCGTTCCGATTTGAAGGGGTATTGATGGTTGCGTTAGCGAACTCGCCGGTATAGGTGGCATAGTGAGAAGTTCCGGCCTTTGCCTTGAAAAGCCGGGCGTATTTGCGTTGGCTATATTGTGTGCAACCACGTTCATTGCCAATTTACTCGCATAAATACCAAGCAATCCGGTGTTCAGTGTCCCAAATAGGCTGATGTCTGGCAAGTCTCATCACTCCCTCTATTGGCTGAGGAAACAGTTACTTCAAACTATCGTACCTGGGAGCGTTGTAGTTTGAACTGTAAGAAGAAACCCCATGTCTGTTTTGGTTAAACGAATAATTTGGGGAAGGGTTAATACCTCTGACAAGATTGTTGAGAAACTCGAAGTAGTGATTCTCAAATTCGAATATTTGCCTTATGCTTTCGATAACAATTGTTAGTTCGTTGAGTTTCTCAACAATCTCAGCAGCAAGGTAGGCTACCTGTGGAGTGTTTTCATCTGTCGACCTATTGATGTAATCTTTTATATTGTGGTACCCCATTTCTTTCAAAATAATATCCCTTTCGTCTTCTAATCTCGAAACTTCCAAGGAAAGTTCCTCAATTGCAACTGCATATTTTGAGAGCATATCTGTCTGCCTGTTTAAAACAGCACTTTCAAGCCCTCTAAAGGCTTGAATCATACTTTCAAAAACCCGGACTTCGCTTTTCAAGTTTTCCATTAGCAACATCTTACCCCTCCAATATCTTCTTAGCTATCTTTTCCGGATCAACCTTAAAGGTCCCGTTTTCAATGGCCTGCTTGATACTATTAACGAGTTCTACTCTGATCTCAGGATAGCTCTTCGCCATCTCGATATACTCGGCCACTTTCCTTCCTTCCTCAACTACGATCGAATCACTTGCACCTTTTCTTACTTCCTTCCCCTTAGATTTTTCTACACCCTTTTCGGTTTTTCCTTTGACCTCCGGAACGTTCTGTGCACTCTGCATTCCCGCTTTGTTGATTTTGTCGATCATACACGTCACCGCCTTTTCAAAACGTTATTAATCTTCCCGAGATAATTATCGGATACATTTGAAGCTTTCTTAAGCACAGTCCTCAGTAATGGTACTTCTCGTTCCTCAAAATTTTAAAACCTCTGAATATCTGCTCTAACAAAAGAATTAAACACATCTCATGTGTAAACGTCATCTTCGAAAATGAAATCTTCTCATTGGCTTTTTTCCTTAGACTTTCATCAATCCCAAGAGGTCCACCTATGACAAAGACTAATTCAGAATCTTTGAGAAAACTTTTGTCCAAATATTGTGCAAACTCTTCACTACTCATCTGTTTTCCCCAAAGGTCGATGAGTGTGTATTTGCGCTCTCTTAGTTTTCTTGAAATGTACTCTGCCTCTTTTGAGAGTATGACCTTTGGGTCTGTGGTGTTAATATCCCCACCGAGTGGAACAAAGCTTATGTCTAATTTTGTAAAACGCGAGATCTTTTCTTCGTAGAACTCTTGAGCTGGTAAAAGATGCTTGGAGATTTTACCTGGAATAATTATCTCTATCTTCATATCGGAGAGTAGAAATAGACACCTCCCACTTCTATTACTTCCCCTGTTTGCTGCAGGTAATCCATAGTCTTTGTGAATAATGTTTCGTCATTTGAGAATATTAGCTCTCTTATGTAGTGCAACTCATCTTCAAAGACGAAAGTCTGTGCCAACACACGCTTGACAAAGTAGGCGAATGTGGATATTTTGAATGTTTCAATATCGCATACAATCTTCGCAGGTGTGGAGTACGATATGTAGTCACTATCATCAAGTCCTTTCAAACACCCGCTCCTTTTTATAGCTTCAACGTAGCTTTTAAACTCGCTTGATGGGACTTTAAATTCACTTGGCAGGAGCTGATTTAAAGCCTTGACACGCCCGTTAACGAACGCTTTGTAAGTCTTTTCTACAAATTCCGAAAGGTGTTCGGGAACCACCGGATATTTTTCAAGCAACGTAGCAAAGAACGCCTTTTTTCTGTTTATTTCATATGTACCTTCTGAAAATTTCAAAACGTTGTCGTTTACCAAAATTTCAACCGCTGCTTTAAGATCGCTTATTGGAATCTTATTCTCTTCTGCGAACTTTGGTAGTGTCTTTTCACTCAACGATTCGTACAGTACCGCATTCAAAATCATCAATTTAACGTTCTTTAATCTTTCGGGTTTCTGAACCTTCCTTTCGTAGACTTCATCAACAAGTTCGTGCATGGTTTGGAAACCGTATTTTGAAGGATTGATGTTAAAAGATGTTAAGAAGCGAGAAAGGTTGTCACGCGTAAATTCTTTGCCGGAACGTTTCAGGAATATCTCCATTTCTTCAGCCAGTCTATCAACGGGATCGGTGAGATTTTCGCTCTTCACAAGGTCCTCGTAAGGTATGAACTTATCGACAGCGGAGACTAACTCGTAACTTGTTGATTTGGTTCTGGCAAGTGCTATGACACGTTTACCATACGATTTAAGTTTATACACCAGTGCGGTAAAATCTGCATCTCCTGTAACAAGGAAGAACGTATCTACAACCTCATTTCTGAGTGCCTGTTCTATACAGTCCACCGAAAGCCTTATATCGTTCCCCTTTTTATTTGGCAAGAACTCTGCCTCCGGCACTTCGACAAGTTCGATGCCGTAGTTATACAAAGCGAATGCAGCCATTTTGTTTTTCGACCACGAACCGTATGCTTTTCCACCTACGATTCTTCCATATTTCTGAGCCTCTTTGTAGACAAGCTGGACATCAACGGGCTGATTTTGGAAATCAAAAAGCAGGAAGATATTAGAAGAGCTTAGAAAACTTGAACCCTCCATATCCTTGCCCCCCTTCATCCCTGAGATGCTGTTAACTAAAAGTATTGAAAATTTCCAAAAACCGTATTATCTTCTTATTAGTGGAACACCCCCCACCATCAATTCTGATGCTGTTAACTAAAAGTATTGAAAATTTCCAAAAACCGTATTATCTTCTTATTAGTGGAACACCCCCCACCATCAATTCTCACAAAAAGGAGGTACTCCACTATGCAAAATTCTGTAGTCTCTTGCCCCAAATGCGGCTCTACCAACATCTACAAAAACGGTCATGATAAGTACGGTAACCAACAATACTTTTGCAAAGACTGTAAGCGCACTTTCAGACTTGTTCATTCAAAAAAACACAAGCTCTTCTCTTTCCCTTATCCTAAATGCCCTGTCTGTGGAAAAACTATGCAAATCCACAAAATCAAAAAAGCCTTCGTTAAGTTCCGTTGCCGTTCTTGCCATACCAGAGACGAAATCCCAACTAACTTACCTCAATTTGTCCCTCTTCCTTTCGACTCTTTCAAGTTCTTCCGTTTCCCTATCTTTATTGTTCTTAAAGCCTTCGTCCTTTATTTCAAAGCTGTGTCCTTGCGTTCCATCAGAGACTCACTTAATATCAAAGTCTCTCATGTCGCTATCTACAAGTGGATCCTTAAGTTGTCTTGTTTCTTTTCCATCCTCGTTCCTGTAGATGCTTTCAAAGTCCATGGTGATGAAACTGTCGTTTTGTTTAAATCCAAAAAGTACTATGTTTGGTTCTTAGTTGAGCACGATTCGAATCTTATTGTTGCTTGGCATGTATCCAAATATCGCGATATGGGTCAAGTGAAGATATTGTTAGAGAAGTTCTTTGGTAACAACGAAAGAACAATCGAACTAATTACAGATGGACTTGGTGCATATGGTGCAGTGAAGATACTATACAAGAATATCAATCATATTGTTGTGAGACTTGGGCAAAACAATCAATGTGAATCGAAGTTTTCGTTATTCCAAGACTTTGTACGAGCCAAGCGTGGATTTAAGAATATTGACAATCTTCCAATGTACGTAAACAGTTTTTGTGTAGTGAGAAATCTCTTGAAACTGAATGGCAATGATATTGCGCGTGTTATGAGTGTTCTATTGTCTTCCATCACTACAAGTTAACAGCATCATCCCTGAAAAGACGAAGCTCAAAGTTCAAAAGTCTTGCAAAAACAATCCGCACACTCTTTTTCTACAATGAGATTATACACCATTTCCCCAATTGGATTATCGATTCCAGCAAGATAATCCGCAAGATGCAGATGCAGACATTTTATCGTCTTCCAATCCCTGATTCCACCAGTACCAACAGAAGTGAGCACCGATGACCAGTCTGAATCTTCGGGTTTTAAAAGAGCCTGTCGTTTGGATATAACCTGCTTGTGGGCATTTTGAAGTTTTCCGAATAGCTCTGTGTTGTTGCTAAGCAACTCTTCGAATTTTTTGATCCAACCTTTTTCCTCCAACTTAGCAACTTCTTTTCTTAGGTGAGGGCATGTAAGGTAGTGAATTGTGGGGAACGGTTTACCGTCTCTGATGGGGTAGCTGAGGATGACCTGAGGGAAACCACAAGAGCAGCGTTTTTCAACTCCTAAAACGTTGTCAACGCTTCTTTCAAGCTGAGCGTGTATAACTCTTAGATCTTTATCACTAATGCGTTCCACTCGTCCATCACCATTTTTTCAAGAATATTGTATCCTTCAAAAAGATTTGCTTTCTGAACAATGATGCCTGATAGTATAAGCAATCCGTGATCTTTAAGATAGTGCTTTGCATTTTTCAGCATTTCGACGAGAATCTCTGCAATGATGTTTGAAACAATTATATCAAACTTTCCATCAACATTCGAGAATAGATCCGACCACCTTATTTCGATATCTACGTCATTTCTCATCGCATTTTCCTGAGCTACCTCAACGGCAAGTGGGTCGTTGTCGACAGCCAAGACTCTCCCAGCACCAAGCTTTTTTGCAAGTATGCCGAGTATACCACTCCCACAACCAAGGTCAAGAACATCAAAACCTGGTTTCAAATACTTTTTCAGGTACATAGCCGACATCTTGGTTGTCTGATGCAGACCTGTTCCAAAAGCCAACCCCTGTGGTATTTTCAAAACAACAATTCCATTCTTTTCTTCTAAATGGTGCTCATCAGGGTCAACCCAAACACCTTCTATCATTTCAAAAGGCTCCGTTATTATGTTCTTAAACCAGTCTTCTGGTCTCGTCTCTCGGTAACCCACAAACGTTAGGCCAGCGTCCATTAAAGTCTTCTTGACTTCCTCCAATTTTTCCCCATATGGCGAAACAACAGCGAGGAATTTTCCCTCGCTGCTTTCTATCTCGTAATAATCGTATTCACCGTAAAGTATTTCATCGACAACATCTTGCTTCAATTCATCAAAAACAAAGACAACCTCTTTAAATACCTTACTATCTTTGTTCAAATTACTCAGAGAGCACCCTCCTCATAACATAAGTGTTCGTTCTTGGTAGATAGGCTACAGGATCGTTCGCTTCTGAGCCTATTCTAACTTCGAAATGTACATGCGGGCCTGTGGACGTACCTGTGCTTCCGACTCTTCCGATCAAATCGCCCTTTTCTACTCTTAAACCAACAAAAACATTAATTTTCGATAAATGTGCGTAGTAGGTTTCTATTCCACTGCCGTGGTCAATGATTATCAAATTTCCGTATCCAGACTTCCATCCAGCGAATTTAACTACCCCCGACCTTGATGCAAAAACAGGATTTCCCGTATCTGCAGTTATGTCAATCCCCGTGTGGAACATTGTTTTATTGTATATGGGATGGATCCTCCATCCAAACTCCGAAGAAATGCGCCCATAAGCAGGCCAGATGTAATCTGCAAGCTGTGTAAAAGAAGTGTTCACTTTACCAAGCGGTACAAACACTTCTTTACCTGCTGTAACTTTACTACCAATTGAAGGATTGATCGCTAAAATCTCTTCGGGATCAATAAAAAATATCTTCGCCAAATCAGAAAGGGTTAACGTTTTAACAGGCTTATACATCACTCCAGGTACAAATGGTATCTTCAACTTTTGACCAACTTTTAAACTTGATGGTGACACCTCTGGATTCCAGTCAAGAATAACGGGAATAGGAATTCCAAACCCCTTCGATATACTGTAAAGAGTGTCCCCCGACTGAACCTGGTAGTTTATATAAAATGCAAATGTCAATCCAACAATTGATAATATCAAAAACACCAATATTTTTCGCACTTCTACCACCCCTTATTCTGATTGTAACAAAAAAATCCTGTTATATTTTACCATAAAAATTCGTTTTGTCAAAATTGGGTGGCGCTTAATTGTTTTTACCGATTAAGTTCCAAAAATTCTCATTTTTTCCTAATATACGTCAACAATGCCATAATGTCTGCAGGAGTCACACCTGGGATTCGCATAGCTTGTCCAATTGAGAATGGCTTGATTTTTTCTAATTTTTCGCGCGCTTCTGTCGACAAGTTTGGTACTTCTGTAAATTTTATGTTTCCAATTTGTAAATTTTCGTACTCATCAAACACTCTGACCTGCTCCAGCATTGATTTAATGTAACCTTCGTATTTAAGCTGTATCTCTACTTGTGTCAGGACCTCTTTATCGGTAATCGGTTCTGGATCCAACATATGAATATCTTCGTATTTAACCTCAGGTCTTCTGAGCAGCTTTGCAAGTCTTGTACCTTCCGTTAAAGGTGTAGAACCAACTCTTACTAACAAGTCATTGACCTGTCCTGAAGGTGGTACTTTCACATTTTCGAGTCTTTCCAATTGCCTTTGCACTTCTTGCTCAATTTCCAAAACTCTTTCGTAGAAACTCTTTGGAATTAACCCGACTTTGTAACCGTATTTTGCCAATCTGATATGTGCGTTATCGTGCCTGAGAAGTAATCTGTACTCCGCTCTTGATGACAACAATCTGTAGGGCTCATCTGCGCCCTTTGTAACAAGGTCATCGATCATGACACCTATGTAACTTTCCGACCTTCTCAAAATCAGCTGCTCTTCCTCGCGCAGCTTCAATGCTGCGTTGATTCCCGCTATTATCCCCTGACCCGCCGCTTCTTCATAACCACTCGTTCCGTTGATCTGTCCGGCGAAGTAAAGATTCTCAACAAGTTTCGATTCTAATGTGGGATAAAGCTGTGTTGGGTCGATGTAGTCGTATTCAACCGCATAGGCCGGTCTAACGATGACCACATTTTCAAGTCCGGGAATTGTTCTAAGCATTTTGATTTGAGCAGCGTACGGCAGGCTGGTCGATAAGCCATTAAGATAGTACTCTTCCGTATCCTTTCCTTCCGGCTCAACGAACACTTGATGACTTTCACGCTCGAATTTTACCACTTTGTCTTCTATCGAAGGGCAGTACCTTGGCCCTTTCGATTGGATGAGTTTCACTTCACCGTAAAGAGGTGAGAAGATAAGGTAATCTCTTATGATTTTGTGAGTCTCTGGAACGGTATGAGTTAACCAGCACGGATAATCTTTCGGCAGTACTTTTGGTTCGTTAAAGTGCGAGAACGCCCAAGGCACGTCGTCGGTGTCTTGTCTTACCATTTTCGAAAAGTCTATGCTCCTTTTCAAAACACGAGCGGGAGTTCCAGTTTTAAACCTTCCCACCTTGAATCCCAATTTTATCAGTGAGTCCGTCAAGCCATGCGCTGAAAAATCGCCCATTCGACCAGCTTCCATCGTCTCTCTGCCGATAAATATACGTCCCCTTAAAAACGTTCCTGTAGTAACAATAACCGCACGTGCGCGATAATCTATTCCGAATGAGTCCACAACCCCTGAAACTTTACCGTTCTCGACGATGATTTCCCTTACAATTCCATAGCGCAGCAGCAGATTTTCTTGACTTTCCAATTTTCTCTTCATCGTTCTTGAATAACCGTACTTGTCTATCTGTGCCCTCAAAGCTTGAACTGCAGGTCCCTTACTTGTATTGAGCATTCTCACATTTATCATCGTTTCATCGGTGGTTTTCGCCATCTCCCCACCAAGTGCATCTATTTCACGCACAACAATCCCTTTGGCAGATCCACCGATAGCGGGATTACACGATGCCCATCCCACGTTGTCTGGGTTGCCAGTTATGAGCATCGTTTTAAACCCAAGCCTTGCACTTGCCAAAGCAGCCTCGATTCCTGCATGTCCTCCACCTATGACTATGATATCGAACGAATAATCGTCCTCTGGCCTTTCAAAATAACTACCGTAGTCTATCTTCATCTGCTCATTACCTCCTTACCGTTAACAAAGACGGCAACTGGATCTCTTTCCAACGGGTTACCATCGTATAAAGCAAAATCTGCATGGTATCCTATTTCTATTTTTCCACATTTGTATCCACCAATCTTAGAACCTGCTTCTGTATAGTAATAGATCGCATCCTCCCTTGTAAATCCCATCTTCAACGCATGTTCAAGCACGTACTTTGGATCGACAGGTGAAACGGGGGAATCAGTGGAAAATGCCATCAAACATCCAGCCTCGTGCATTTTGACAAACGGATAAGCAAGCTCAAAAGATACGTTGTCTAGTAAGGGAATGTCTTCGAAAAAGAAGTGTGGCTGAACCGATAGGTAGTACCTTTTTAGTTTTGGAAAATCTCTTTCTGAAACAAATTGCAGATGTATCAACCTGTGTCTCAACTTCGTTCTATTTTTTTCAAGCCTTTCTAGAACTTCCGAAAGCGCCCTATCTCCAATCACATGGATGTTCAACTGTATGCCTTTGGCTTCGGCAAACTTCACTATTTCGTCAAAATTGTCGGGTAAGGTATTCATTCCGTAATTTCCAGTATCTTTGTACGGATTGTGCATCCACGCAGTCCTCCCACCAAGCGAACCATCGGCGAACAACTTAATACCACCGATTTTGGAATTGCCATACACTCCAAATTCGTAATTCCAAGGCTCGTAAGTGTAAAGCTTTTCAAACACTCTAAGCTCGCTATTCTGTAACAATTCTTTTAGCACATCAAAACTGACTCCATGAAAGTCATCGGAATGCACCTGCGTGACACCGTGTTTTAAGAATACCCGCTGACCTATTTCAAAAGCCCTTTTAAAGAACTCATCGCCTAAAGAATGCCAAATCTCTTCTATTTCATTCTCATAGATTAAGTTCTCATTATTTGCACTATTTCCCGTCTTTCCAATCTTTTCTTTCATGTAATTGTTTATCCACGCAACATGTCCACACTTTCTTATCAGCACCACAGGTCTTTTTAGTGCGTTTGCCTTATCAAGCAAAGCTTTTTCAGGTAACGTCTCCCAGCCACGAGCAATTACAAAGTTTTCAGAAGAATTACTTGCGCTTGTCAACACATCTGCCAAATTTTCTTTTGCCAGGTCGTGCGTTAGAATCTTCACTCCAGTTCCGATGATGTGAGCATGCGAATCTACCCATCCGGGCATTACAAATAGACCTGTGGCGTCAACCACAGGTCCGTTGTCTGAGTGGGGCACAAATCCACCATTCTCAATGTAAAGGTCCTTCTTCTCAAAAATCCTTCCGTTCCAAACGTAACCATTTTTTACAACCAAATTAACACCTTCTATCGACTCACTTTTTTCAAAATTACGAAAGCATACCAGCCAACTTGACCAATTCCATATCTAATCTCTTCTTTTCTTTCAAAACCTCATCAAGCTTGACGGTTACAATCTTTCCTCCCTGGAGTGCGGTCATGACTCCACTTTCGCCGCGCAGCAAGGCATCAACAGCTGCCACACCCATTCTCGAAGCAAGTAGTCTATCAAACGCAGTCGGTGAACCTCCGCGTTGGATGTGACCAAGTATAGTGATTCTCGTTTCGTATCCAATTCTGTGCTCTAAGTGTCTTGCAACTGTGTACGCACTTGCGGCACCTTCTGCAACAACCACTATACAATTTATCTTTCCTCTTTCCCTCTCTTCGAGCAATTTATTTGCCAACTCTTCGTAATTGACGGGCACCTCTGGGATAATAACCGCCTCTGCGCCTGTTACAAGCCCGCTTACAGTGGCGATATAACCTGAAGACCTACCCATAACCTCGACTATGAATGCCCTTTCATGTGAGCTTGCCGTGTCCTTTAACTTTTGTATCGCATCGACAACTGTATTAAGACACGTGTCCACACCGATACTCATGTCTGTCATGGCAATATCGTTGTCTATCGTACCGGGCAGACCCACAACAGGGACTTTTTGTTCTTCTTCCAAAAACATCGCACCGTGCAGGCTTCCTTCTCCACCAATAACTACAAGTCCTTCGATTCCGTGTTTTTTGAGGATTTTCGCAGCTTCTGCTCTTGTCTCTTTTCTAACGAACTCCGGACATCTGCTCGTTCTCAGGATTGTACCACCTTTTTCCATGATACCGCCAACGGAAGCGAAAGTCATAGGCTCTATGTCTTCATCGAGAAGTCCTGCATAACCTCTCTTGATACCGTAAACTTCCAGTCCTGACTTGATACCGTATCGAACAACAGCCCTTATAGCGGCATTCATTCCAGGAGAGTCTCCTCCACTAGTCATCACAGCTATCCTCTTCAACTTAATCGCCTCCCTAAAAAAGTCTTACATTGTCGTTTCAAGACAAGCTGAATTATACCACAAACTTTTGGAATAGTCTACTTATTCCTTTATCGGCGTTTCTTTTAAACTATTTTACATTTTTTCGCGCTTTTTCTTGGCCTTCTTCTCTTTACCTTTCCCTTCAGCTATATCATGCGACTGTTTAAGAGCCTGAACAACGTAGTAATTAACAGTCCCGCGTGGATATTCGTAATTCTTGTTCATGATTCCCGCTTTCATGTCAGTCATCAATTCTACGGCTTCATCTACATCATCCACAGTCCAAATGTGGAATAGGCCATTTCTAACAGCATCAAGCACCTCGTCAGAGAGTACGAGATTTCTCACGTTCGCCTTTGGTATGATAACTCCTTGATTACCTGTCAGACCTTTAATTTTGCAGATTCGATAAAAGCCTTCCACCTTTTCGGTAACACCGCCGACTGGTTGAACGTGTCCATGTTGGTTTATCGAACCCGTGACCGCTATATTTTGCTTAATTGGAATTTTCGAAATAGCGGAAATAATGGCGAGTACCTCGGCAAGAGAAGCACTATCACCTTCAACGTAACCGTAGACTTGCTCAAACGAAATCGAGACTCCTATTGAAAAAGGTACTTTTCTTGCGTACTTACTTCCAAGATAACCGGTTAAAATCATTACTGCTTTGCTATGTATCTGCCCACTCAAGTCCGCTTCCCTTTGGATATCGAGAATCCCGGAACTACCAAGGTACGTCTTTGCCGTTATTCTTACAGGCAGACCGAATTCGAAATCTCCGAAGTTTATAACAGTCAAACCGTTCACCTGTCCAACAACCTTGCCCGTTACATCAATCATCAAGTCTTCCCTTCTAAACATCTCATCGTACTTTTCCACAACAAGTTTCAGTCGTTCCTCCCGCTCTTTCAAAGCACGAGAGACATCTTCGTACTCAACGTATTTTGAATTTCTCTTTACAGCAAAAAAGTTTGCCTCTTCCAAAAGGTCTATTATTGACCCGAGTTTCATCGAAAGCTTAGTCCTATCACCTGACAATCTTGTTGAGTACCAAACAATCTTCTCTATAGCGCTTCTTTTAACAGGCAATATCTCCCTTTCACGCGTATAATCCGTGATAAATGCTACCAAGTCAGAAATGTTCTCAACAGTGGTATCAAGTTCCCAATCCATTTCTACCTTTACTTTGAAAAGTTTCTCAAAATCAGGATCGTATTCGTGCAGTAGTTCGTATATCTCAGGAGTACCTACGAGTATCACTTTTACCCTCAGTGGGATAGGTTCAGTTTTCAAAGTCGCTATCGTGGAATATCCGTAGGCTGTATCGACGTTCTCGACCTCAAGCTGCTTTGAAAAGAGTATCTTTTTAAGTCTATCCCACACAAATGGGTGGATAAGCAATTCCCGTGCGTCAACGATCAAATACCCACCATTTGCTTTGTGTAAAGCGCCGGGTCGAATCATATTGAAATCTGTGTACAACATTCCCTCACGTTCAATATATTCGATCTTACCGAACAGGTTGTGATAAGTCGGCGTATCTTCAAAAACCACAGGCGCGCAGTTCAAATCCGAGTTATCAACTACAAGGTTTATACTGTAAGCTCTTTTGAAATAGTATTCAAGCTCTGCTAATTTCTTTGTTGAACTCACCTTTTCGATGATATCTTCTCTGATCTTGTGAATAAATTCCCTCACATCGCTGAACGGGTACTTTTCCTCAATCACAGAGAAGAACTCTTCGGTTGCAAATAATAAAGCGTACCGATTCAAATCTCTTACCCGCTCTTTGTACAAGCTCTCCAATTTCCGCACATTCTCGGTGGCTGCCTCTATCAATAGCTGAACCTTCTTTTCATTTTCTTCAAATCTCTTCTTTTCTTCCTCGCTCAATGCGGCAAATTCCTCTTCTTTCAGTGGTTTTCCATCTTTGAAAGGATAATAGCTCACACCTGTTTGTGTGAATTTTATCAAAAATCCCAGTGCTTGTGCTTTTCCAACTAAATCGTTCACAACCCGTTCCTGCTCACTTTCGAATTCCTCGTCTATCTCCTTTCTGCGCGCCTTGTAATCTTCTCCTTCAAACACCTTTGAAATCTTCTCCGTTAGGTTCTCCACGAGTTTCTCCATGTCCTTTTTGAACTCAACACCTTTCCCTGCAGGTAAGAAGAGAGTATTAGCCTTCTGCGGGTCGTCGAAATCCATCACGTAAGCAACATCAGAAGGCACAGGTTTCTTTTGTGCGTACTCGCTAACAAAGTGTTTGACAAAAGTTTTCCTACCGGTGCCCGGTAGTCCTACAACAAAGATGTTGTATCCCTCTTTATCCATATCCAAACCAAAGCGCAGAGCCTTTATAGCGCTCTGTCGACCGATAAACGATTGAGTTTTTCTAACATCTTCCGTAGATTCAATAGGCGGAATAATTCTTTTATCTACAACAAGCTCTTCCACCCTAATCTTCTTCAAAGGCATCGATCTCCACTCCCTTCTTAGTAAAGTGGTACTTGCCCTGCGGTGTCAAGACGAAATAAGCACTGCCTGAACCGGTGAGAGCTGCAGGATTTTCGCTTCTTAGCACCTCAATCCTATCGAGTAATTCATCAGGGATGACCTTCTCAAAAATGTTGTAGGTTCCTAACTTTATCTTCTCGAAATCTCTTGTACGGTAAGCTTCGTAAAGCTCAGCAGCTTTCGAAGGTGCTTTTCCAAACCATTCCGGTTTCAATTTTGCATACGCTTCTTTTGTTGATATCGAAAAACCTGGAAAGTACACATCGACGTCGTAACCTTCCAGAGGTTCAACCTCCTTGATAACCTCACCTTTGCCTGAAACAATCGCGGTGCCGCCGTATAAGAAAAACGGAACATCGCTACCCACCGCTTTTGCCAATTCAAAGGCTTCTTGCTCAGATATCAGTCCGAACAACTTTAAAGCAACTAAAAAACCTGCAGCATTACTACTTCCGCCACCAAGTCCTGCACCGATCGGTATATTCTTTTCGAGCAAGACGTGTACATCACGGTCCCGAACTCCTACTAAACTCCAAATCTTCTCAATAATGTTGTTCTCAATATCCACATTCGATTCTATTTTCAAATCTCCATTACCTTGCCTAACTTTGACAATCATTCTATCAAAGAGGGAAATCGTCTGGAAGAGCGAATCTATTTCGTGAAAACCATCTTCTCTTTTTCTTAAAACATCCAAGCAAAGATTCAGCTTTGCGAATGTTCTAAGTACAACGCTACCACCTTTGCCCATCCTTCCATCTCCCCAACGTAATCCTGTAGTCTTTTAGAACGTAGTTCAACAAAGTTTTCCTTTTCAACAACTCCATTGTACTTCACATCTGCAATGTAAAGAACTCCCACATGGACACGACTCACGGGATTCTCAATTTCGTTTATCAAGCCGACGTATCTCAATGATTTCAGCTCAACATCAACCTCTTCTGCCAGTTCTCGCTTCAAACCATTCTCAAAGCATTCCACAGGATCTTGCGAATCTTCGATATTCAGGTGCCCTCCGACCCCAAGAGTAATGAGATTGTGGAGCCTTTTTTCCGTCTGGTTGGCCGTTCTTCTGAAGAATATGTATTCATCACCCTCTTTTAAAACAATGTACGGAATCACTTGTCGCGTTGATTCATCGTATTCCGCCTTTTCGCGCTCAACGAAGAAACCATCTTTTAGCACACTAAAGAATTCCTCTTGTGGGACCTCAACTACACCTGTTTTCCCTTTGCACAGCCGTTCAATTTCCTCTGTCTTCACAACGAGTACTTTTTCCTTCATCGCATTATTTTCACTAATGCCCATGATGATTTCTCCCCCTGTATTTTTTAGTATGGTTCAACATCCATCTCGAGCAATTGCTTCGCCACATCCTTATCGATTTTACTTGCGATAAGCCCTATCGCAGCAAATATGTAATGCTTATCTCTAAACAACCTGACTTCTTCCGGTGGTAGCAGCTCCATCGGATGAAGTTTCGAAAGATGTCTCAAACTCTCTAAAACTTCCTTTGCGTGTTTTGATCTTGATAAAAATCCCCCTGTTCCGAAGATAACTCGAACGGCAGTCAAATCCTTACCTTCGGCTATTGTCTTCCTACCAGTTGGGGTGTAGAGGTGCTTTTTGCTTCCGGCATGTCTTCTTAACCCCTGCTGGGCGCAGAATGTTGCAAGTTTGCTTATGAAATATTCGTCTCGCTCAGTTGCAGGATACGGACTGATCCTTTTGACAAGTTCGTCGTAATCTTCGAATTGCTTTCTCAGATTCTCCTCACCGATCATTTCGATAACGTTATGAGCATTAACATACAGTCCCAAATCACCCTCTACTGTTCTTTTTGCGAAAGGCTCGGGAGAGATAAGCAATTCCTGGACTTCTGGAGAACCGTCGGTAACAGAATCAACATCGGTTGTCGCCCCGCCTATGTCTATTGTCAAGCAGTCACCAAAGTGCTCGTACGCCAGTTCTGTTGTTGTCATGACTGCGGCAGGTGTTGGAATAATTTCGTAGTTGACCATGCCTTTTATTTTGTCCATACCCGGAGCCTTTATTATGTGCTCAGCGAACACTTCCTTTATCACATTCCTTGTCGGCTCGACATTTAGATAATCGATCCTTGGATAAACGTTCTCTGTTACGTAGACCCTCTTTCCAGCGTTTGTGAGGATGAACTCTACATGCTCGGCTGCGGCTACGTTTCCTGCATATACGATAGGCACATCCAGTGGCAACTTGGCAAGCATCTTTGCGTTATGGATAACCGTTTCACTTTCACCGTAGTCCACACCACCGGCAAGAAGAATCAACTTTGGTTGTATAGATTCTATCTTCTTCAAATGGAACTCATTCATCTTACCAGCCGTTACGTACTTAATAACCGCGCCAGCGCCAAGTGCTGCTTCCTTGGCAGCCCGTACCGTCATGTCGTAGACAAGGCCATGGACCGTCATCTTTAAACCACCGGCTGCACTGCTTGTTGCTGCAAATTTCTCCCAAACTACCTTCTCACCAAGCTCTTCTTCCATCTTTTTCAAGGCCAGCTCTATTCCAATTGTCACATCACCCTCATTAACCGTTGTCCAGTGCTCCGTTTGAGCAATTACTCTTGGCTTAAAACCAAAATGAAATGCCGTTAAAACAGTAGTTGTAGAACCTATTTCCGCAAAGAGTAAGTCGGTTTTCATATTTCGCAGCCTCCTTCTGTACATATTGCAAAGATACTACAAAACTATTATACTACATTTAACCCACTACTTAATAGAAGAGTTCAAACCGCATTAGTCAACAAAAAAGCCCGGAAGAGTTTACCGGGCATTTAAGTTGCTATCAGTTGTAAAAAAGAGATTTGTCGACTTAACTCCTTAAAATTTCACACTCGGTGGTTCTTCCGCTCCGGGCTTTGCCTCAAAATATTGCTTTTCTTTAAATCCATATGCATTTGCGATAAGTACGTTCGGGAATCTTTTTATGAATGCGTTGTACTCTCTAACAGCCTCGTTGTAATCTTTCCTTGCAACTGCTATTCTGTTTTCCGTACCGGCAAGTTCGTCCATGAGCTGGCGGAAGTTGGCATCAGCCTTCAGCGTTGGATAATTTTCAACAATGACAAGCAATCTTGAAAGTACATTGCTCAGTTCCGCATCAGCTGTTGCTTGTTCTTGCGGAGTTTGAGCACCTGCCAGTTTTGCCCTCGCGTTCGCAAGTGCTTCAAAAATCTCTTTTTCATGCGCAGCATAACCTTTCACAGTTTCTACAAGGTTGGGTATTAAATCCGCCCTTCTTTGAAGCTGGTTTTGGATCTGACTGTAAGACTCTTGTACCCTTTGTTCTAAAGAGACCATCCTGTTGTATATACTTATTGCCCAGAAAACACTTATCAATACAACGACGAGCACAACTATTAGCACTATCACCGCAGGATGTAGCTTCAAGTTGTTCACCTCCTATAATTTTCAATTACTACACTATTCTACCACAATTTCGGTATTTGTACTAACAACGCCTATGATCTCACCTTGGACATGTTCAATGACTTTCTCTAAGTGCTCTTTTGAGACAACCAAAATCATTCCGTATCCCATATTGAACGTTTTCATAGCCTCTTCAATTTCAACGTAATTTAAAACCCAACGCATGTAATCTGGCAATTTGATACTTATATGCCATCCTTTGTCCTTCAAAATTCTTTTTAACGCTCTCAATATTCCCCCACCTGTAACATGCGCAATGCCTTTTACCAATTCAAATACATTAGTAACTTCGCTGTATATCTTGGTTCCCTTTAGAAGGTCAAAATCCAACTCTTCAATTCTTATTTTTTCTTCCTTCAGTATCTTCCTTATCAGCGACCATCCGTTAGAATGAAAACCACTGGCTGACAATCCTACGATAATATCGCCGTAAGATATCGTTTCAATGGGCATCCGTCTTTGGAGCACTCCTACGCAAAAACCTGCAACATCCCAATCTTTATCGCTGTAAATGGATGGTATTTCCGCAGTTTCACCAGCAACAAGTGCCATTTCGTATTCGGTAAGTTTTTTCACCAACGCCTCTATGAATTCGTAATGCTGTTTATCGATGTGATTCACACCCAGATAATCAACAAATGCCTTCGGGACCCCTCCAACACAAACAATGTCGTTGTAATTCATAGCAATTAGGTCTTGGGCTGCATCATCCCAACGGTTGTGTTCGATGTGTAGTAGCAGCTTAGAACCAACTCCGTCCGCTGTCAACACTATCGGTGGATTTGTGAAATTCAAGATCGTCGCGTATCCGGTTGGTTCTTTAACAGCCCATTCCGGGACCTTCACAACGTTTTTGATGTAATCAGTGAATTCATCGTTCCTCAGAACATCCACGCCAGAACCTGAGTACGTATATTTCTTTTCACCATTTATACCTTTCATACTTTCACCTCACAATGTAAATAGCAGTGCGTTACAAAGCTATATCCTCTCTGTAGAACATACCTTCGAAATGGATATTATTTATGTTACCATAAGCCTTTTCTCTTGCTTTTTTCAGTTCTACATCGGTTCCAACTGAGTGTATAACTCTACCGCCAGAAACAAATAACTCGCCGTTTACTTCTTTAACGCCTGCAAAGAATATTAAACTTCCTTCGCTTTCGATACTATCAGTCGTTCCAATCGTTATCTTTTGCCCCTTCCTTGGATTTTCTGGATAACCTTCAGATGCAACGACAACATCAACTGCGTACTTTGAAGGTACGTACTCTTCAAAGTCTTTCTTGCTAAATGCTTTTAAGACGTTTTCAACAAATCTCTTTGGTTCCATAGAGACTATGACCTCTGTTTCGGGATCACCGAGTCGGACATTGTATTCAAGAACGTACGGCTCGTTTTCTACAACCATCAGCCCTATGTAAAGGAATCCCTTGTAAAAAATCCCTTCCTTTTCCAGACCGTACAATGTTTTCTCAAATATCTCTTTTATCTTTTCTTTCAGCCGTTCATCTATCTCTACTGGACCGTACGCGCCCATTCCACCTGTGTTTGGACCCTTGTTACCTGTGAATGCACGTTTGTAATCTCGGGTGAATGGCAGCAAGGCAAATTTTCGCCCACTTACGATAGCTATGGCGGAAAGTTCCCAGCCATTTAAAAACTCATCGATGACAACTGGACCACTGACATTGGGAATCAAACTTCCGTTTATTAGTTTACAACCTTTTTCTAAGGCTGTTGAAAAGTCGTCCTCTATAATTACACCTTTGCCTTGCGCAAGGCCATCTGCCTTAATCACGTAAGGTGGGGAAAAGAATTTGAGAGCATCTGCAAGCTGAACTTTGTTCTTAGCAATTTGGAATTTGGCTGTTGGGATGTTGTATTTTTCCATAAAAAGCTTAGCAAAGCATTTTGAACCTTCAAGCCGTGCACCAGCTGAGTCAGGTCCGAAGACGTTCTCTTTCCCGTCGGCTACACCTTTCACCAAAAAATCTTCTGAGCCGGGGATAACCAAGTCAAAATCGTTCAGAACAGCAGTGTTGAAAATTTCCTGCTCACTGATATTTAAATTCTCACCGATCAACTTGGTCCCCGCGTTGCCAGGGAAAAAGTAGACTTCAAAGTGCGCATTTTTAAAAGCCCAGCCAATAGCGTGCTCTCTACCACCATTTCCAAGAATCAGCACTTTCCTGATTTTTTCCATAAAATTCACTCCCCAGATACCGATATCTTCAGTGTCTAAAGAGTCTTATAGGTGATTTGTAGAACGTGACGCCTTTTTCACGAGCAAAGCTTAGGACTTCCTCGTCTCGTATGGAACCAAGTGGTGCAACAACGCATTTCACACCCGCATTTATGAGGATCTCCAAGCCATCGGTAAATGGGAAGAACGCATCCGATGCTGCTATTGCATCTTTCGCATTGTTTCCTGCCAATGTTGTTGCGATCCACGCAGACCTCTTCCTTGACGGCTGCCCGCCACCAATTCCAACGGTAACTCCGTCTTTTACGATCACAATCGCATTTGACTTTACCGCTTCGACAACGATGAGAGCGAATTTCACGTCTTTAATATCGATAGGTGTGCCAAATAACAGCTCGGGCTCACCTTCGAATCTTCTTTCAGATAAAACCAAACTACCAAATGCAACTTTTCCTGCGTATGGTGTGTATTCTTTAGGCTTTATTAACCTGACTTTTTTCTTTGATAAGAACTCCACTGCCTGTGGCTCAAATTCGGGAGCAACGATAACCTCAAGGTATGTATTTAACACTTTTGCCATCTCCAGTGTGAACGGAAAGCTCGTTGCAAGGATGCCACCGTAACTCGATTCGCTATCTGCTTGGATTGACAATTTGATTGCTTCTATCTTTCCGTCTTCACTTTCATTTTTCAAGTACGCTACTCCACATGGTGTTTGGTGCTTTATTACAGCTGCGCCACCACCGATGGTTGTCAAGTTCCTTGCGAGTACCCAAGCAGCCTCCGCATCGAGTATGTTGTTGTAAGAAAGTTGCTTTCCTTCGTGCAATACTTCAAACTGAGGCTTTCCAAAGATGTAAACTTGCTCGTGCGAGTTCTCACCATATCTCAGCTCGATGTCAAACTTTTTCAGTTCAAGTTTCTCCACGTTTTGCGCACTCAAAAACTCCATGAACTACACCCCCCACGTGACCTTTGATGCTGTTAACTAAAAGTATTGAAAATTTCCAAAAACCGTATTATCTTCTTATTAGTGGAACACCCCCCACCATCAATTCTCACAAAAAGGAGGTACTCCACTATGCAAAATTCTGTAGTCTCTTGCCCCAAATGCGGCTCTACCAACATCTACAAAAACGGTCATGATAAGTACGGTAACCAACAATACTTTTGCAAAGACTGTAAGCGCACTTTCAGACTTGTTCATTCAAAAAAACACAAGCTCTTCTCTTTCCCTTATCCTAAATGCCCTGTCTGTGGAAAAACTATGCAAATCCACAAAATCAAAAAAGCCTTCGTTAAGTTCCGTTGCCGTTCTTGCCATACCAGAGACGAAATCCCAACTAACTTACCTCAATTTGTCCCTCTTCCTTTCGACTCTTTCAAGTTCTTCCGTTTCCCTATCTTTATTGTCCTTAAAGCCTTCGTCCTTTATTTCAAAGCTGTGTCCTTGCGTTCCATCAGAGACTCACTTAATATCAAAGTCTCTCATGTCGCTATCTACAAGTGGATCCTTAAGTTGTCTTGTTTCTTTTCCATCCTCGTTCCTGTAGATGCTTTCAAAGTCCATGGTGATGAAACTGTCGTTTTGTTTAAATCCAAAAAGTACTACGTTTGGTTCTTAGTTGAGCACGATTCGAATCTTATTGTTGCTTGGCATGTATCCAAATATCGCGATATGGGTCAAGTGAAGATATTGTTAGAGAAGTTCTTTGGTAACAACGAAAGAACAATCGAACTAATTACAGATGGACTTGGTGCATATGGTGCAGTGAAGATACTATACAAGAATATCAATCATATTGTTGTGAGACTTGGGCAAAACAATCAATGTGAATCGAAGTTTTCGTTATTCCAAGACTTTGTACGAGCCAAGCGTGGATTTAAGAATATTGACAATCTTCCAATGTACGTGAACAGCTTTTGTGTAGTGAGAAATCTCTTGAAACTGAACAACAATGATATTGCGCGTGTTATCTGTGTTCTATTGTCTTCCATCACTACAAGTTAACAGGATCTGACCTTTCTGCCTTCTATCTTGTATGCTTTATAGAGCAAATTGCTTACCACTTTCCAGTAGCTTTCATGCTCAAGTTCGTGGATTTTCGATTCTAAGGTCTCTAAGTCCCAACCTTCCTCTATTTCTATAGCCTTTTGAAAGATTATCGGACCCGTATCGACACCCGCATCGACAAAATGTATCGTAATTCCTGTTACCTTGACACCGTAATCAAATGCCTGCTTTATTGCGTCTTTTCCAGGAAACGCTGGTAGCAAAGATGGGTGGATGTTAACGATCCTTGGAAAGTACTTATTTACAATGCGCTCCGGTATGATTTTCATGAAACCTGCCAAGACGATCAAATCTGGTTTCAAAGTATCGAGAACTCTCTCGAGGTCTTCATGCCAGGGTTTAGAAAGCATTTCTACTTCTATTCCTAATTTCTTAGCCCGCTCAACTGCGCCGCACGGTCTATCAACAATAAGCGCTTTCAAATTAGCCCTCAATTCACCAGAAATCGATTTTTCCGCCAAGACTTGGAAATTGCTCCCGTTTCCGGAAGCAAGAACAACGATAGTTGGTAGTTCTTTACTTACGCTGGGTAGTTCAGATCGAAACAGCCCATGCATACACCATGCACCCCACATTTTTCGAAAACTTCTCGGTATGCTCCAACGGACAGATAAACCAACCTGTCTGCACCGATGTATTCTTGCAAACTTTTAATATCGTTTTCGGACGCTATGAGCTCGCTTCTTCTTGAAGTGTCTATCCCGTAGTTACAAGGACCAATAACAGGTGGAGAATGGATACCTACGTAGACTTTTTTCACGCCAGCTTCCTTAACCATCTCAACTATTAGCTTCATGGTCGTTCCACGAACAATCGAGTCGTCTATCAGTATCACTTCTTTCCCTTCCAGTACGGCAGAGAGAGCGGACAATTTTCTTCGGACGATATCTTGTCTGTTCTTTGGCATAATGAAGCTTCTGCCAACGTAATGGTTCCTTATCAGTCCGTACTCTATCGGTATTCCTGACGCCTGACTGTATCCGAGTGCACCAGAAAATCCACTATCCAGTACAGGGACAACCACATCAGCTCCAAGTTTGTGTTCTTCGTACAATTTCATACCGAGTGCTTTTCTCACTTCGTGGACGTTCACACCGTAGAAATTGCTATCCGGTCGCGCAAAATAAACGAATTCAAACGAGCAGAACCTGTCGTTTCGCTTTGCGAATCTAACAACTTCTGGGGGAGTCCTATCAGTGAAGAACACGATCGTTCCGGGCTCGATTTCTACTATGTCTTCGCAACCTATAACCCTCAACGCCACATCTTCCGATGCTACAATGTATCCACTTTGGAACTTACCGTAAAAAAGTGGTCGAATACCGAAAGAGTCTCTTGCGGCAGCAAGGAAGGTGTCGTGAAGCACCACAACGGAATAGGCTGCTTTTATACGTGAAAATGCCCACTGGAGAGATTCGCGAGGATTGGTATATGGTGCTATGGAAAAATAGTGGATGATTATCTCCGTGTCAAGTGTGGTAGCAAATATACCTCCACTCCCCATTATGAACTTTCTTTTCTCGTCCGCATCGATGATGTTACCGTTGTGGGCAACGGAAATCCTTCCTTTGAGTGTGTGAGCTGTTAGTGGCTGGATCTCATCGAGTGAGCCGTAAGTGGAATAACGTACGTGACCGATTCCTTTATTTCCAGGAAGGTAGCGTTCTGGGGTTAGGACGTTTTCAACCAAACCTTCACCTTTTACCGACTTAAAACCGTTCACAACCACACCAGCAGACTGCTGTCCTCTATGCTGGAGTGTGAGCAAAACATCGTGTATGACGTTATACGCCTCGTCAACGTTCCATACTCCGGCTATGCCACACATCTTTTTCCCCCCACGTGAGACTGACTCTTCACATTCTATATTTTCCCATTTTCTGTTATTCCATTCTATTTAAAATACGCAGAGGAACCAACCGGTTCCTCTGCGCACACTTATCCCTTATTTCACATCAGGTAAGAGTATTTTTAAGATATCTTCGTTCTTTATTCTTATGTACCCTTCCTGGAGTTCTTTAAAAGCGATGCTGACAGAATAGCCATCCGGGGTCGTGACAAACGGTTTGGCAAAATCGTTTATCGCCTCTGCCCTCTTTGCAATAACTATTGGTATTGCGTACTTGTAGGGGATTTTCTCAAGCAACTTGTCGTACTGTATAACAAGTCTGCTCACTTACTGCACCTCCTCTATTAACTGTCTCACCTTTGTGGTGTTTTTAACCCTTTCGAATTTCAGTCTCTCTGCGTAAATTATCGACATCAAGTTCCTTATCGATTCTTCTAAATCTTCATTGATTAACAAGTATTCAAATTCAGGAATGAATGTGAGTTCTCTTTTTGCAGTCTCTAATCTTCTTTGTATTTTATCTTCAGTTTCTGTACCTCTTTTTTTGAGTCTCTCTCTCAAAACGTCATAGCTTGGGGGTGCGATAAAGACAAACTTGGCACCGGGGAAATTCTTCTTAACCGTCAAAGCGCCTTGGACATCTATATCAAGTATAACATCAAGACCTTTTCTTATGTTATCGTAAACCATCTCTGCTGGTGTTCCGTAGTAATTGTCGTGGACTTTTGCCCATTCGATGAACTTGTTCTCTTTTATCATTCTTTCGAATTCTTCGTGCGTAATGAAAAAATAATCAATACCATGTATCTCCCCAGGTCTTTGCTTTCGAGTTGTGCAGGAGACAGAGAATACAACTCGTTCAACTCTTTCAAGAACAGACCTGATGATGCTTGTCTTACCAACACCACTCGGCCCACTTATTACAAATAGTATACCTTCAGCATGGTCATTTTTTAAATCCAAGTCTTTCTCCTTACTCTCCATTCCTATCTTAGCCCTTTCTTATCTTTTCGAGCTGTTTCTCAATTTCGACCATCGATTCTATGAACCTTTGCGCAATCGTTTCAGGCTGGATAGCACTAAGTATAATGTGGTTTGAGTCGGTTATGAGAATCGACCTGGTCTTTCTTCCATAAGTTGCATCTATGAGTTTCCCTTCGTTCTTTGCATCTTCTTTCAACCTCTTAAGTGGCGCGCTCTCAGGATTAACTATGGCGATAACCCTGTCACCAGCAATAACATTACCGAAACCGATGTTGATCAATCCAAACATAATCTACACCTCCCAGATTGGTAAAACCTCTGTTCAATTGCTCAAAGTAAAGTTACTCGATATTCATTACCTGCTCTTTGAATTGCGAAACAAGGTATTTCCCTTCGAGCGCCAAGTTCGTTATATCGGTAAACCTGCTCTTTGAGAGTATTGTGTTGAATTCTCTCAAGATTTCTTGCGATATGAAATTCAGCATATCTCCAACGGGCTCGTCTTTTGAAAGTAATTCTCGGGTCCTTTTCAAATGGCTATCCAGCCTGACAAGTTCTTCGCGTATATCCGCCCTGTCGGCGATAAGTGCAACCGCACTCTCGAAAAGCTCTTTGTTCAGTTCAATATCATCCGGTAACAGATCTCGAGTGTTCGTCTTTATCCTTTGTGCAACAACTTTCGGAATATCTTCAGCTTTCTCATTAATTCTATCCACAACTGATTGCATCATTTCAACCATTTCTACCAAATCCTTCGTTAGCTTTTCACCTTCTATTTTTCTCTCCCTCACTACTTCTGCAAGTGCCTCTTCCAAGACTGCTTTAGCACACTGCCACGCATTTTCAATTTCTTCGTTGCCGATCTCAAACTGGAACGCATCTCTAAACGCAAGCAGGTGTTCCAAGCTAACGGGGATTGGGATGTTCAAGTTCTCTCTGATGTCGGATAAGGCGTCGTAATAGGTTTTAAGTAGGGAGTAATCCACGGAAACTTGTATGGGCTTCATGAACTTAACCCAGATCCTTGCACTGACCTTTCCCCTGGATATGTACTCCTTTATCTTCGCCATCGCATCGAGTTCTTTCGAGTTGAGAAAATAGTTCATCGAGACGTCGATTGTAAGCCCCTTTGAATTCAACGTCTTCACTTCACAGGTGATTTTGTAATCGTCGAGTATCTTTTGAACCTTTGCGTAACCTGTCATACTTCTTGGCATTTAAACCACTCCTACAGCTTGCTGGTATTATTATACATTAAATTTCCAAAAATTCCAAGTATTTCACCAAAAATTAAAAATAAGTGCGGGAAGCCCGCTTCCCGCACCATATTTCACGGTCTTACAACAAGGTTTTTAAGCCCCTATCGAAGGTTTGACAGGATCGTTTCAGCAATCTTTTCACCGCTCAGTCCGTAGATTTCAAATAACAACTTTGCATCACCAGAAACTGGGAATTCACTCAGTCCAAGCTTGATAAATTGAGCTGGAATTATGCGCATTTCAAAGAGCTTTTGAGCTATGAGGCTCCCAAGACCATTCAAAACATTGTGGTCTTCGACGGTGACAATGAAATTCGAGTACTTTTTGAGCACTTCTTCATCCAAAGCGTACGGACAGCTGACGTTGATCACGGCGAAATTCAGACCTTTGCTTTTCAGTATCTCGTAAGCTTTAAGTGCGTACGGGACCGCGGAACCGATGGCATATATTGCACCATCTGTCCCATCTCGTAAGATATCCATTTTCCCGTATTCAAATTCGTAGTTTTCATCAAAGTACAAGCTTCCATTTTCTTTTCTTATTGGTTCCAATTTACTTCTCCCAACAGCTACAACGAAATTCCCGTACTCTTTGGCAATGTACCTAACCACCCTATCTGTTTGATTCGGATCCGCTGGAACGATAACCTTAAACCCGTACCAAGCAAGCGGTGCACCGATGTAATTGAGTGCGTGGTGTGTTTTTCCATCTTCACCAACATCGATTCCACAGTGTGTAACAACAACTTTAAGGTTAGTGTTGTTGATGGCATTTAATCTGTGCTGATTGAACGTCTCATCGACACCGAAGACTCCGAAATCTGCAAAGAACGTTACAATACCGTCTGCCGACATCGCACCAGCTAACGCCGCAGCGTTGTGTTCCTGAACACCCACTTCCACTATCCTGTCAGGTCTTTCTTTATCTAAGAAATCCAACTTCACGGAGCCTTTGAGGTCGCAATCGACAGCGACTACGTTGTCGTTTACCACAGCAAGGTCTGCTATGGCCCTACCGAGTGCGCTTCTATTGTCCGTTGGCTTGTCATATACTCTGACTTTGCCTGTATCCAGACGTACATCGTAGGTCAATTTTACCTTCTCATGCGCTTTGACGGGCAGTTTCTTGCGCATCTCAATGTATTTTTCAACGTCATTTTCCACACCAAGTTGAGCCAATGCCCTTTCTAGCTCTTCTTTGCTTAACGCTTTACCATGGTAATCGGGCTTGTCTTCCATGAAATCCACACCTTTGCCAATGACGGTGTGTGCAATTATCGCCGTTGGATACCCGTCGTCTCTTGCGATTTTAAGCGCTGCAAGTATCTGTTCAAAATCATGACCGTTGATCTCTATCGTCTTCCAACCGGCTGCTTCAAACTCCGATTTTATATCGACATACATGATTTCATGGGCGTGTCCACTGATTTGAATATCGTTGTAGTCCACCAACACTGTTAAGTTATCGAGTTTGTACTTTCTGGCAGTTCTTCTCGCCTCTTGAACCTGTCCCTTTGCACTCTCACCATCGCTCATGACGACGTATACGTGGTAATTCTTCTTTTTGTACTTTGCCGCAAGGGCAAAACCAACACCAGCCGACAGTCCTTGACCCAAGTTACCGGTTGTCCATTCGACACCGGGGATACCGCGGGTGATATGTCCCTCAAATATCGATGCAGGATGCCTGAAACCGGCAATCACTTCGTCTCTATTAACATAACCATACGCGGCCAGCGTCGAATACACACCAGGTGAAATATGACCGTGGCTTACTACAATCCTGTCTCTATCTTCATTCCAAGGATCTTTTGGATCAACGTTGGCAAATGAGTAGAGGGCCAAGAGCATATCGATAGAGGACATCGAACCACCCGGATGTCCTGAGTTTGCTACGTAAGTCATTTTCAGTATATCTCCACGACACTGGATACTCAGTTTTTTAAGCTCCTCAAGCGTCTTGCGCACTCTCAATACCTCCTGTCTCTGCTGTCTTTAAATCTTGAAAATGTTTTATTCAAAAGCAATCTCGTATATCTTCCTGATATCATCCACTTTCAGTTCCTTGACACTACCAAACGGTGCATGTTTATTCGCCAACTGCGTCAGTCTTTCAATATCTTCTTTGGTGAAGCCAACTTCTTTCAGCGTTACAGGCGCACCGATTTTCCTGTACCAATTTTTCAGCTGCTCGATAACATCCTCCGGTGAGAACTCACCAGACATGCCAAGGATGTTTTTGCCGAATTTGATGAGTTTGCCAGAGATTTTGTCCTTGACGTAGGTCATCCAAGCGGGGAAGACTATGGCAAGGCCTGCACCGTGGGCGATATCAGGATTAAGTGCGCTTACCGCATGTTCAAGCTCGTGCGAAGACCAATCCCCTCCCGATGTTCCCATGCCGGTCAATCCATTGAGTGCTAACGTAGTGGCAAGGCAGAAGTTCGCCCTTGCTTCGTAGTTTTCAGGCTCTTTGAGTATAACTTCTGTGGTTTCCATAAGTGTTCTGATTATCCCTTCGTCTATTCTATCGATTAAGTCGCTACCAGCCACGTCAAAGTAGTATTCCATCACGTGGCTTATAGCATCGATAGCACCGTAGACTACTTGGTTGGCAGGCAAGCTGTACTGAGTTGTCGGGTCGACTATCGAAACAACAGGGTACACGTGTTTTGAGCCAAAGTAGAATTTCTCTTGTGTCTTTTCGTTCGTCACCACGGCATTCCCGTTCATCTCTGTGCCAGTTGCAGACATCGTGAGGATTACGTACAAAGGAAGTGCTTTCTTCACATTGTACTTACCTACAAAGGCATCCCAAATATCACCATCGTAGTAAAAACCCGCTGCAACCGCTTTTGCACTATCGACAACGCTCCCGCCACCGACTGCAAGAATTGCCTCTACGTTGTTTTCGCGTGCAACGTGGATAGCCTCATGGACCTTCGAAAGAACAGGATTCGGCCTTACACCTGAGACTTCTACCTTATCAATACCATGTTCATGGAGCGACCTAACAACTTTTTCGTAAACGCCGTTCTTTTTAATCGAGCCACCACCGTAGAGCATGAGGACCTTCTTTATACCATCCTTCTTGAGATATTCACCTATGTGTTCGACCGTTCCTTTCCCAAAGACCAGTTTTGTTGGATTGTGAAAAACGAAATTCTCCATCCTACCCACCTCCTTTGCCCAAGCCTGGCAGAGTCTTTCTCTCACACAATGTTAGCTGTTCAAATTATATCACAAATTGTACATTTCGAAAACAGAAAAAAGGCTGAGATATGTTAAAATAGCTTTGTCTACAATTCTTGAGGGGGATGATAACTGTGAAGGTATCCATTTCAATGGTATCGTCAAGATTAAGACCTCGGAGTTTATTATTATTTTTCACGATCGCCATTATTTTGGCGATAGCACAGACAAGTATTGCGACACTTTCCTTAAGTGAATACATATTAAACTCAGGAAAGCCGACCTACACTGTTTTAAGTTCTGCAAATACGATATTTGGTGGTAAGTTTTACTTATTGAATGTAAAGAGCCAGACGTGGCGTGGTATCGAATGGAACCACAAAGTGGGGATATACGTACCAAGAAGATTGGTCTATAAAAACCATGGCGTTTTGATGGTGACAGGTTCTGCGCCGAAAGACCCGGTGTCCAACATCAACAACTATGCTCTTGTCATCGAAAGTATCGGTGCACCTTTCATAATACTCTGGGATATACCTAACCAGCCAATATTCGGCCTAAGAGAAGACGCTCTGATAGCTTACACTTTGGCGAAATATCTTGAGACCGGCGAAGAAGATTGGCCCCTCTTGTTCCCCATGGTTAAGGGTGTGATTTCAACGATGGATTGTGTGCAAAACCTACTGGAAAAGGAACAGAACTTTCGGATTGAAAAGTTTCTGGTCACAGGGGCGTCAAAAAGAGGATGGACAACGTACCTTACAGCTGCCATTGACCCGAGGGTTTTCGCAATTGCGCCCATTGTGTACGACAACTTGAATATGCCACTCCAGATGAAAAAACAACTCGAATACTATGGAACATTCAGTGAGCAGATAAAAGACTACACAAAGTACGGTCTCACAAAGATGATAGCCGAAACCGACCTCAACGAAGTCCCAGAAATCGTTAAAGCCATCGATCCTTTCTACTACAAAGAAAGCTTAACGATGCCAAAGCTCATAGTGATAGGTACAAACGATCCTTACTGGGTTGTTGACTCCTCTCAACTGTACTTTTACGATTTACCAGCACCAGTGTACGCATACGTTATACCAAACGAAGTACATAACATTACTAACCAAGCCGAATTTTTCAATACACTTAGGGCATTTTTTGTGCTGGCTGTAGCAAATAGCCTTCCAGAAATACAGTGGAAGGAAAACGAAAGTGGGATGATCGTTGAAACACCTGAAGAGTTAGAGTACGCAAAAGGCTGGTACGCTGTTTCTGATACGCTGGATTTCAGAAAAGCCCGGTGGGAAAGTATCGATTTGGAAGTGCAGTTAAACGAATGCGGTAAAAAGATAGTCAAATTTGAAAAGAACACAGACAAGAACTTGGCGATGCTGGTAGAACTAAGAATTCTAAAGGAAGGCTACTCCTTTAGTCTAACGACCATCCCAAAGGTCTTTAAAACGAAAGGCAACTAAAGGTAATAAAAAAGCCCGCCATAGGTCCATCGGCGGGCTTTTTTAATTGTTCTTCAACCACTACTCTCCTTCGATTTCCAGCCACACGTCGTCCATAATCAACGGATCTGTTGGATTACCGCCACCCATGATGTAAGCTTTAGGCTCTTGTTGAAGTGGCCTGAATTTATTCTCTATCCCGTCGTAGTCCCAACTCGTTATGTATATCGTCCAGCCTGCGAAGGATGAAGGATTTCCGAGCCATTCACCTTTGATTATTATCTTTACCCACTCATCTTCAACAAATACTTCAGGTGAACCTATCTGCGTACCGAATTTGTCCTTTGTAGCACTTTGCGAAGTATATATGGCACTCGACCATCCTGTTGCAAAGACTTCCCAGTCCCAATCCCAGTTGTCGAATTCATAGTTCTGGAGCGGTAAAACACCTGTGCCCTTCCTGTTTGGATTGTCTATGAAAATCTGGTACGTTACGTGGTCAAATCCGTTAGGAGGCCCCCAGCTCTTTGTTAAATCCCTCGGTTTGATTGAGATCACGAGTGTGCTACCTATGCTTTCCACCTTTGCTTCCACAATATCCATCTGGCGTTTAAACGTCGCATCGGTCGGGTACACGTAAGTTCCATTTGGACCTATATCATCACCAAGTGGGTCTTTTACCTCGGCAAGCAACCTCTTTTCAAGCTCAACTGCAAATCTTATTTCGCTTGTGTAAACTGTATCCCTAACATTCCTCCCGACAGCCCTGACAAGCAGCACATGTTCTCCAGGGTCGAGCTTGAACGGATCAATGGTGAACGTAAATTTTCCTTCTTTTGGTTCTATTTTTATCTCATTTTCAGCCTTCCTATCAATATACACGTACACGGTTTTTCCAGTCGTTGTACCGACAACTTCTCGTAGTGCCTTTATAGTATCACCATCTTTCAAGTCAATTCCCACGGTCGTTGTAGGAGTATAGACCTCTGACTTTTCCTGTGAGATACCAAAGACTGTAAATGTTCTTGGTGGAACCCTCAGAGTTATGTAGCCATCAGTTCTTACAACAACGGGAGTTCCAAAACCACCCACGGCGTTGTAGATAGGCTCTAAGGTTGTCCCTGGTTCGTACTTTGTCTTAAAGTTCGTTATTCGCGAATCGTTCGCTGTATTTAAAACGACCATCAGTTCCTCTTCCTCACACTTCAGTGTATAAATGAGCAATCCAGAACCTCTCTTTTCAGACAAAAGAATCTCAACTTCTCCGTATCTTGTTGCAGGATGCGACTTTCTAAATTCTATAGCGTTCTTTATGAATTTGTACATGTCGCTGTCTGGATTAAAGTGACTTTTTCCAAAAGAACCCCATCCGCCGTTAAACATGCTGGCACGTGTTTCTTCAAAGTATTGTTCAGTTCCATAGTATATAACAGGCATACCTGGTAGAGTTAAAAGAAGCCCCAAAGCTTGCATCGTGATGTTCGGAGTTACCCCTTTGCCAAATCTTTCCATATCGTGATTGTCGATAAAAGTAACCAACAGTCCTCTCTTCAAGATCTCATTTCTTGTAGTAAGCCTGTACGCAAGAAAATCCGTGGGCTGTCCACCCTTAATCACACGCCTTATGTCCTCCATCAAAGTGAAATCCAGCATTGAGTTAAATCCATGTTCGAAATAAGAGGCTATTTCCAAGTCTGAGGTGTTCTCATATGGCTTTGAAGATAGCCATGTTTCTCCAAAAGCTATAAAATCTGGCTTTAATGAAAACATCCCATTATTACCTTTAAAGAACTCATCGAAGAACGACTTTTGAACGTACATTGCCGTATCTACTCTAAAACCATCGACGCCAATTTCCTTGATCCAATAAGCATAAGAATCTTTTAGTGCTTCAACAACTTCTGGATTTTCTGTATTCAGGTCGTCAAGACCACTCATTTGGTAATACAGCTTCTGGTAGGGGTCAGAGTAGTTTGTTATATCCGGTGTCCAGTGGTATATCGCCCTTTCTCGCTGGCTAGGATCGTTGTAATTGTTCAAATTGAACGGATACTGTGTTGGAGCAGACGTAGGGATGCTTCCCGTATTCAACTCAAATACGTTGTTTCTGAATCGGAAATAATTACCCACATGATTCACAACGATATCCTGTATCAACTTCATCCCATTTTCGTGCAGTTTCTCAGCCAAGGCTTTGTAATCTTCCAATGTACCAAAGTGTTCGTCCACCTTTTTAAAGTCCCTAGCCCAGTACCCGTGGTAACCTCCGTAGCTCACCCATGGGTCCCACCACTGGTTCGCAACAGGAGGAGTTATCCATATGCCGTCTACACCAAGTCCTTTGATGTAATCGATCTTGTCGATGATACCTTTCAAATCACCACCGCTATATTTCGCACCGTCCCTTGGATCGTACTCTCCTTTACCTTGGTTGTTGTTTGATGGTTCCCCATCGTTAAATCGGTCGATCATTATCATGTACAAAACCTTATCCGCCCAACCACCTTTGTATTGGCTGAGCACATCTGAGAAACCCAAAACAGAAAAAACGACTGAAAAAGCAACACTTAACAAAGCTAAAACTGACGCGAAACTGAAGGTAAAGCGCCTCTGTTCTAACTGACGTACCAGTTTTTCTCCCATCTTCTCCACCTCCATATTTGAAGAAAGACTAAGAACTATTGTTATTGTACCACGGAATGTGCATATCAAAAAAAGTGTGGTATAATTTCCAAAGAAGGAGGCGATTGAAGATGATAGACGTTTTGGTGGTTGACGACGAAAAACATGTTAGAAATTTATTGGTTCGTATGATTTCAAATGCGTATGAATGCAACCCAATAGAAGTTGGTAGTGTAGAAGAAGCCCTTCAGCTTTGCGATAAATACAAGTTTGATTTGATAACGACAGATATAAAGTTTGAAAACGATGAAAACCTTGACGGGATCGAGTTTATAAAACGCCTTAGACTGAGGGGGATTTTCACTCCCGTCTTGATTATTTCCGCCTATGCTACACCCGAAGATATTGCACAAGCTTGTAAGTACAGCCCGATAGATTACCTTTCTAAGCCGTTCACTCAAGACGAACTAAGAAGAAAGATTAAGGGTTTACTTGAGCACACAAAGGATTCGTTCGAAAGGTACCTGAGGGAAGCGGAAGGATTAATCCATTCGAACTTCCCAGGTGATCTGGACAAAGCGGAACAGCTCGTCAGGACAATGTTCTCAATCATGCCGTCATCGCCTATCCCGCACTATCTGATGGCGGAGATACTAGAGAAACGTGGGAATTCAGAACTGGCAGAGAGGCACAGAGGCGCTGCTAAGGCTTTGGATGCGAATATGAAAGGGTATCGAAAGGGTGATGAAATTGAGTCCGATTAATATAAACATATCCGCCGACCTGAGGCTTTACGTAATAGTAGTAGGTTGCGGAAAGATTGGACTGGAAGTGGCAACAAGACTTTCAAGAATAGGCTTTAACGTCACGGTCGTTGATAAAAACCCAAACACACTGGATTTATTGCCGGAAGATTACGGGGGATTCGTTATCATAGGGGATGCCACTGAACGTGAAACGATGGAAAGAGCAAAGGCAATAAAAGCTGACTTGCTGGTCGTAACAACTGAAGACGACTCGACGAATTACTTCATCTCACTCGTCGGAGCAAAGATATTCGGAATCCCAAGAATTATTTCGCTTGTCAATGATAGAGAGAATATTCCACTTTTCATAAAAAGTGGAATTCAGACTGTTGACAAAGTATAACTTGTTCAAGTATAATCTCTTCAAAAGAGGATCCTTTCCAAACAGGATCCTCTTTTTTTACACAAATAGTAGGAGGAATATACATGCTGACCATCAACAAAGATAAATCACGCAGAGAACAAATCGAATCCGTCTCCATCGAGCAACTCGTCCCTCATGACCACCTCGTCAGAAAAATCGAATCCGCCATCAATTTCGATTTCATCTACGACCTTGTCAAAGACAAGTACTGCCTCAATAATGGCAGACCTAGTATTGACCCCGTTGTGTTAATTAAAATTACCATTATCCAATATATGTTCGGCATAAAATCCATGCGTCAAACCATAAAGGAAATACAAACAAACGTCGCATACAGATGGTTTCTCGGATTCGGGTTTTCTGATACCATCCCTCATTTCAGCACGTTCAGTAAAAACTACGAACGTAGGTTCAAAGGAACCGATTTGTTTGAGCAAATCTTCAACAAAATACTGCAGCAAGCAATCGAGCATGGCTTGGTAAATATGGATGCCGTGTTCATGGATTCAACACACATCAAAGCAAGTGCGAACAAGAAAAAGTACGAGAAGGTATTTGTAGAGGAGCAAACCAAGACATACAAACAAGCTTTAGAAGAAGAAATAAACAAAGATAGGCAAAAACACGGATTGAAGCCTTTGGATTTCACACATGAGAAAGTAAAACTGAAGGAAATAAAAATAAGCACGACAGACCCAGATAGCGGGATGATAAACAAAAATGAAAAAGAACACCAGTTCGGATATTCTGCACACATAGCATGCGATAAGAACGGGATAATACTAAGCTGTATAACAACACCAGCAAATGTCCACGACAGCATGGTGTTTGAGAACTTATTCAATAAAACAAAAAAGAACGCTGGCAAATCGAAAAGGGCAGCTTTGGATGCAGGATACAAGACTCCACCGATATGTAAGCTATTGATGGACGAAGGTATAGTCCCGTGCATGCCATACACACGTGCACAACACAAAGAAGGGTATTTCAAAAAAAGACAATTCGTATACGATGAATATTACGATTGCTACATATGTCCACAAGGGCAGATATTAGAATACTCAACAACAAACAGAAAAGGGTACAAAGAATACAAATCGGATCCGAAGGTATGTGAGAAATGTGAAGATTTAGGTAGATGTACAAGCAGTAAGAATCACACGAAGATAATCACCCGACATGTATGGGAAGAATACATGGAAGAAGTAGAGTATTTAAGGCACACGAAAGAATGTAAAGAGTTGTACAAAGAAAGAAGCAAGACGATAGAGAGGGTATTTGCGGACTTGAAGGAGAAGCACGGTATGAGGGTGACGATGCTGAGGGGGATAGAAAAGGTGCACATGCAAGTGTTATTGACTTGCACATGTTTTAACATGAAAAAATTAGCGAATTGGATATGGAAAAAGGGGAAGGGAGGTCCAGGGAAGGGCAAAAATTTGGAAGTTTTATTAGAATTTTTCTCAAAAGTTGTATTGGCGATAATAAAACCCCACCTTTCGTTTATCGAAAAGTGGGGTTTGTCAACAATCTGTATTCCACTTTTCATAAAAAGTGGAATTGATGTTATTTCACCAACTGAATTAACAGTCGATTCATTCCAGAACAATATTCTTGAACACATCGAACCAAAGGTTGGTGAAAAGAGATGAAAATAGTTATTATCGGTGGCGAAAGGGTACCGTACTTTTTGGCCAAAAGATTGATAGCCCAAGGCTACGACGTGTATTTCGTTAACAGGGACAAAGAGCTGTGTGAGGAGTATTCAAAAACGCTGAACGCCACCATCGTTAACGGAGATGCCACTTCAAAAAAAGTGCTCGATCAGTTAGAAATTGAACCAAGCGATATCGTTGTTCTGCTCATGGAAAGAGATAGAAAGAATTTCTTCGTTGCACGCTTGGTGCAGGAATACTACGGAGTGAAAAATGTTGTTACGTTGTTGAATAACTCGGAAAATCTCGATTTGTTCGAGCGTTTTGGAATCAGGACGCTTGGCGTTACTGATCTGATTATGAGAAACTTGGAGCCACTGCTTTTTGGAAGCCAGCTAACACAAGAACTCGAGGAGAAAACTGCTCTAAAGGGAGTATCTGTTATAGAAGTTTCTTTAAGTTGGGACTCAAACATTGCACGAAAAAAGCTCAAAGAACTGAATATACCGGAAGATGTTGTGATCGTTGGTATAAAAAGAGAAGATGGTTTCATTATCCCGCGGGGTGAGACTACGCTTCAACCAGGAGACGAGGTTATCCTTGTTTGCCCAGAAGAAAAGCGCATGGAAGTTCTGTCGTTCTTTAGTTCATGAAAATAAAATAGGTTTGACTTTGTTTAGGTCAGAAACTAAATAATGTGTTGAAAACATCGTTCTTTTTGGAGGTTGCTACAGATGTTGAGAAGCTATCTCAAAGTATATAAAGTGTTTACCCTTGTTATGTTTCAGTATGCGTTACTTGTGTTAGTTCCTGTAGTGTTTTGTATCTTCTACCCAGAAGAAGTTAAGAACACGTATCCTTTTCTGCTCACATCGATGATCTCTTTTATCATATATTTATCAGGCTTTCTTGTTAGAGTTGAGGATGTTGAAACGATATATTACAGAGAGGGTGCAGTGCTAACAGTCTTTACCTGGATAATCATCTCACTGCTATCTGCCATTCCGCATAAATTGTTGGGTAATCTTACGTTTTCTCAAGCGGTTTTCGAATCGGTAAGCGGACTTACGGGCACAGGTTTGACCATATTCACGGATGTGACGAAGCTTTCGAAACTCTTGCTCTTTTGGAGGTCGTTTACCCAGTACGTTGGGAGTGCAGGCTTCGCAGTTTTGATGCTCGGAATGGTCTTAGGTCCAAGAGCTCTGGGATTTTACAAATCAGAAGGTAGATCCGATAATTTGGTGCCGAATATAAGAAGATCAGCGCAACTGATAATTGAAATCTACCTTGCTTATACCGTTGCCGGTACAGTAGCACTAAGGATAGCCGGAATGAATTGGTTTGAAGCACTCAACCACACGATGACTGCACTGGGAACTGGAGGATTTTCTACACGTAACGGCAGTATAGGAGAATTCAATAGCTTATCGATAGAGATAGTTACAATATTCCTGATGATCATAGGTGCAACCGGATTCGGAGTTCACTATGCGTTTTGGAAAGGGAACTTCAAAGCTGTTTTGAGAAACGGTGAGCCATGGTTGTTGATAAGTTCCTCATTTGGTACGGCGATTATTTTATCGGTTTATTCGGTGGGGAAATATTTCAAAGACTTCAAAGAGGCCTTAAGATATGTACTTTTCCAGACCGTCTCAGCTATAAGCGGAACTGGATTCCAGACTCTGCCATTGAACGAAACAAAATGGATAGCTTTTTCACCCTTTATGTTCGTTTTAATAATCTTAATGATTTCCGGTGGTATGATGGACTCGACATCGAGTGGTATTAAGCAGTTTCGTCTCTGGGTCGTAATAAATACACTTTACGATAGCGTGAAAAGCTTCCTTTTACCAAGAAACACTGTGAAAAAAAGAATAATATTTAAGGGTGAACAGCAAATCATTCTCGGTGATGAGAATATTCGCGAAGCTTTAGTCGTTATATCGCTCTATTTGACTTCGTTCGTTATTGGTTCTTTCATACTTATGCTACATGGATACGGAGCTCTGAACTCGATGTTTGAATTCGCGTCGGCAATGGATGGTGTAGGTCTCAGCTGTGGTATTACATCTCCAAACATGCCATTGACGGCCATGTGGACATTAATCATAGGAATGTTCACAGGAAGGTTTGAATTTCTGATAGTTATATACGCAATAGCAAAGTTGGTAAATGATATAAATAAGAAGGTCGATGAATTAAGACTCACGAAGGTAATGAACTCAAAACTTCGGTAGCAAAGAATAAGAAGAAAGGATGTTAGAAATGGGAAATAAGACGATGATTTACCTACTTATGTTGATCGTTCTGTTCTTTCTAATCACCGACATTTTAACATTGATGTTCAGGTCTCCGAACTTCACCGTCGAGTACTACAATTCCGATATTATCGCCGGCTATGAAGACAACGCCACGATAACTACCGTAAGTGGATTGAAGTTCAAGAGTGACAAGAAAAAGGAAGAATACATCAAAACATACAAGCAGACTTCTCTTGACACATTCAAAAAGTACTTCAGTGAAGTTTCAGACGAGATAGGAAAAAAGATCGAGGTAATAGATTTCAAATCGACAATGGATGACAAAGAAAGCATTTTGGAAATTACCGAAACTGTTGTATTAAGCGGTATTGTGCAGAAAAGCGATTCTAGTTACATTCTTGACATGGGACAAATCCGGATGAATTCGGTAGCAAATTCCACACTGAAAGTTCATCTACCCGAAGATGCAGAAATTGAAACTGTCGAACCCACACCAACCAAAAACTTGGGAACACTGCTTGTATGGAGCGGAGAGGACATAAAGACTTTCCCAAAAGTTGTTTACAAAAGTTCAACTCATCGGGAAGGGGATGAGTAAAACATGTCAGCTTTCCACTGGTTTGTAGTTTTAGCCTCAATAAGTTCACTAATATTTGCCTGGGCTACGTATATATTGGAAAGCTTCAAGAAGAGAACTGAAAAGAGCGAAATAGATGAAGAGGAAGAAAAGCTTGTAGAACTGATAGGAAAGGTAAGAATATTCGTAGATTCAAAATTGGAACAACTTGAAAAGAAAATGGAGGAAGCAAAGAATCTGATAAAGGAACTGAACGAACAATACGTATCCTTAGCTACTTTGGCTGTTCAGCTTCAAAATCAGTTACAAAACTTAACCAGCACTGATGTAAATACGGAATTCTCAAGTTCAAAAACTGGCGGGCTGAGGGAAGAAAGAAGCGGAAAATCCTCCGGTTCCGATGTTGAGATATCTCCAGACGAAAAGGCGTTAATTCAAGGATATATCTTCAAAAACGTTCCATCCAACTCAGCACAACCATCATCGAGGAAAGAGAGCTCAAAAAAAGAAGATGAGTACTCAGATTACGAGGGAATACAAGATGTCGATGGAGTTGATGAACCAGAACAAAACAAGAAAGAAGTGCTCATATTTGACATGTATCTCAGTGGCTTAGAGCCCGTGGAAATTGCCAAAAAGATGAAGATGGGTGTGGGAGAAGTTCAACTAATAATCGACCTCATGAAGAGGCAAAGACCTTGAACTTTCAGTTTAGAGTTTTTGGAATCTCCGGTATATGCAAGGATGCTGTTAACTTGTAGTGATGGAAGACAATAGAACACTCATAACACGCGCAATATCATTCCCGTTCAGTTTCAAGAGATTTCTCACTACACAAAAACTGTTTACGTACATTGGAAGATTGTCAATATTCTTAAATCCACGCTTGGCTCGTACAAAGTCTTGGAATAACGAAAACTTCGATTCACATTGATTGTTTTGCCCAAGTCTCACAACAATATGATTGATATTCTTGTATAGTATCTTCACTGCACCATATGCACCAAGTCCATCTGTAATTAGTTCGATTGTTCTTTCGTTGTTACCAAAGAACTTCTCTAACAATATCTTCACTTGACCCATATCGCGATATTTGGATACATGCCAAGCAACAATGAGATTCGTCTCATGGTCAACTAAGAACCAAACATAGTACTTTTTGGATTTAAACAAAACGACAGTTTCATCACCATGGACTTTGAAAGCATCTACAGGAACGAGGATGGAAAAGAAACAAGACAACTTAAGGATCCACTTGTAGATAGCGACATGAGAGACTTTGATATTAAGTGAGTCTCTGATGGAACGCAAGGACACAGCTTTGAAATAAAGGACGAAGGCTTTAAGGACAATAAAGATAGGGAAACGGAAGAACTTGAAAGAGTCGAAAGGAAGAGGGACAAATTGAGGTAAGTTAGTTGGGATTTCGTCTCTGGTATGGCAAGAACGGCAACGGAACTTAACGAAGGCTTTTTTGATTTTGTGGATTTGCATAGTTTTTCCACAGACAGGGCATTTAGGATAAGGGAAAGAGAAGAGCTTGTGTTTTTTTGAATGAACAAGTCTGAAAGTGCGCTTACAGTCTTTGCAAAAGTATTGTTGGTTACCGTACTTATCATGACCGTTTTTGTAGATGTTGGTAGAGCCGCATTTGGGGCAAGAGACTACAGAATTTTGCATAGTGGAGTACCTCCTTTTTGTGAGAATTGATGGTGGGGGGTGTTCCACTAATAAGAAGATAATACGGTTTTTGGAAATTTTCAATACTTTTAGTTAACAGCATCTATGCAAGCAAGGGGGGATTAGCGTGATTGGAGAACATCCTTATGTAAAGTGGGCAATTGAAGTCATTGAAAATTACGTTAAACACAAAAGAGCTATCGAACCACACGAAGGACTTCCAAAGGAACTTTTCGAAAGAAGGGCAGGTTGTTTTGTAACATTGCATAACTTGGATGGTTCATTGAGGGGATGTATAGGAACTTTTGTTCCTGTGCGTGAAAACCTCGCGTACGAAATACGTGACAATGCAATAGCAGCTGCGACAAGAGATCCGAGGTTTCCGCCTGTGCAACCTTATGAATTAGACAACATCGTAGTCAATGTTGATGTTCTAAACCCATACGAACCTGTGGAAAGCATCTCAGAGCTTGATCCAAAAAAATACGGGATAATCGTCCAAAAAGGATGGAGAAGAGGGCTACTTTTACCGGACATAGAAGGCGTAGACACAGTTGAAGAGCAAATCCGAATAGCCAAACTCAAAGCTGGGATATTCGATGATGATTTCGAAATATACAAATTCACAGTCGAAAGATACCGATGATATAAACCATAATCGTGTTCAAAGAATTCCCTGGTTTTCATAATTTAGAGAGGTGGTCTATGCGTGAAAATGGTGGGAAACGAAGGTATGAACTTTGGTAAGTTAAGAACAGAGGATATAAAAGACATAATTGTACTTTCCTTTGGTTTCTTTGGGCTTGGTTTTGTGGTTCCAACTTACATTTACCTAACATTGAACTTCTTATTGAAATCAACAATTTCAAGGACACTTACACTTGCACTTTTCTACTCAGAGTTGCTTTTTGTTGCTTTACTAAAGAACAAAATACTTTTCCTATTTGAAATGACAAGGAGTGCCATAGGTCGAAGAACTCCTTATATACTCGTCTTTGGAACCACCTCAGCTTTCTTACTCTCAACGATTCCAAATTTAATGACAGCTGAGACAAATCTCTTCAGTCTTTTTCTTGTTTTACTCTCTTTTAACTTCTCGTTGTTCGTCTACTCGTTGTCATTAATAGGACTTGCGCAAGATAAGAAAACTTATTTCAACCAAAAGCTTTTAAACTTTCAGTCGGTGTTTTGGAGTATCTTTGGAGCACTCTGGTCGTACACTTACTCTCTGAAAGTATTCAAAACCGACACGTGCAGTGAAATAGTGTCTCACGTGAGTCTTTTGTTTTTCTTCTCCGTTTTTGCTGTTGCTTTCTTGATAGTTGAGGATAAGAAGTACAAAATCAAACTGAGCACAACTGAGAAAGCTGAAATATACGATAAATTCCAAATAGGGAAAACTCCAAAGGCTGGAGTCCAAAACAAAGCTCAAAGAGTCAACCTATCCTTAGACGTTGTAAAAACCGTACTCTTTTATCAAATCGAATTCTTGCTACCTTTACACGCATGGTACTCATTCACTACGCGCAAAACCGCACCTGAATTAGAAGCACCTAAGATGCTGTTGCTTTTCGTTCTGGGTGCTACGCTAAACGCTCTTTCAAGCGCTTTTTTCAAAAGTTATGGAGAGAAGGTCCGTCTTTTAGGGCACGTTAATACAGCGCTTGCGCTATTTATCTACGCAACGACTTTCTTACTTGCAATAAAAGGATGGATGTTAACATCTGCATTCTTAATCGGCTTCTTTATCTACTCGCGAATACAAAAGCCACTTGGTTCCATTTGCTTGGGTTTGGAAAGATTCCTGCCAGAAATCTACAAAGATAGTGTGCAGAAGATAAATGAAGTAAGACCTTGGGAGACCTTTTCAGTCTACGCAAGCATCATTTTGTCTGGAATTCTGATGGATATATTTGGAACAGCTGTGGCCAGTTACATCTTAGGACTATTACTTGTGATTTCACTGATTGTTGAACTTTCAAGCACTCGTGCTAAAATTGAAAATAAGCAACAATAAAAAAGAAGGTAGGTGTAGATGAATTGATAAAAGACGGAGATAGAGTCTTACTCTATGGAGAAGATGGGACAAAATTCCTTGTGAGAGTAGAAGCAGGGAAGAAAAAAGGTACGCACCTTGGTGTTGTTGAATTTGATAAGATAATCGGGAAAAATTACGGCGATATAATTACGATTGGTAAGACAAGCAAATCTTACTACCTCCTGCAACCTACCTATATCGACGACATATTCTCGATGAAAAGGAAGACTCAAATAGTTTATCCAAAGGATTCAAGCTACATTGTTATGAAATTAGATATCAAACCAGGCAGTAGGGTTATTGATACTGGCGTTGGAAGCGGTGCAATGTGCGCTGCAATGGCAAGGCTTGTTGGAGAAGAAGGGAAGGTCTACGCGTACGAAAGACGCGAAGACTTCTACAAACTCGCAACCCAGAACCTTACAGAATGGGGACTTGTAAACAGAGTTGAATTGAAACTCCGTGATATCGCATTCGGATTTGACGAAACAAATGTGGATGCTCTACTTTTGGACGTACCAGATCCAGAGAACTACATTCAGGTGTGCTGGGAGGCACTTGCCGGCGGTGGTCGAATAGGTGTAATCTGTCCAACGGTCAATCAGGTCTCCATGGTACTTGAGAAGATGTACGAACTACCGTTTATCGATGTAGAAGTGTGGGAATCGTTGATGAGACAATTCAAACCATATCCAAATAGATTAAGACCAGTCGACAGGATGGTCGCACACACAACTTATATGATCTTTGCCAGAAAGGTGAACGCACTTGCAAAAGGTAAAGCAGAAACAAAAGGTCAACCACCCACCACTTAAGTGGCGGGCTTGGAAAAAGCCCTGGTTGACTACCCTCAGCCTTTTCGGCTACGTTAGGCTGGTCACGGCACCATGGAATACTGCTCAAGTTCCATGCCCTGCCGTCTGCCACTAAACAGTCCTAATGGGTAGGGACAGTGTGGCAGACACGACAAGCCAGCCTAACTTTGGGGATGAGCACCTAACTCCGATAGGAGGCTTACCGCATGGTATTCGTGATTTCAAAAGATGGAAAACCACTAATGCCAACAAAAAGGCTTGGAAAGGTTAGAAGGCTCTTGAAACAAGGACTGGCGAAGGTAGTGAACAGAGAACCATTTACCATCCAGCTTTTGTACGAAACAACAAACTACACACAACCTGTTACCGTTGGAATAGACACAGGCTCTAAGGTTGTAGGTGTATCTGCCGTCACTGACAAAGAAGAGATATTCTCTGCAGAAGTCCAGCTTAGACAAGATATCAAAAAGTTACTACTTGAGCGCAGGCAACATAGAAGGTTCAGAAGATACAGAAAAACAAGATATCGCAAACCCAGATTTCTAAACAGACGAAAGGAAGATGGTTGGTTGCCTCCAAGTTTGCAGTGGAAAGTAGACGCGCACGTCAGGATAGTAAACAAGCTCAGCAAAATAATACCGATAACAAAAGTCGTTGTGGAAGTTGCACCGTTTGATATCCAGAAAGTACAAAATCCAGACATAGAAGCAAAAGACTACCAAAATGGTCCGCAGAAAGGATTTAGCGATGTAAGAGATTACTGCCTTTGGAGAGCTGGATACAAGTCTGAACTGTCTGGTAAAACTGGAATACTGGAAATCCACCACATTATTCCAAGAAGCGAAGGTGGTACAGATGCACCGAACAATTTAATAGTGCTAACAACACAAGAACACAAGATGTTGCACGAAGGCAAGATAAAGATACCTAAATCAAGATTAGAGCAAATAAAGGTGTTTAAGCACGTAGCTCACGTTTCAACGATTGGGTGGCACATAGTCAACAAACTCAGGCAAAACTACCATGTCGAAATCACGTATGGTAGTATTACGAAAGAAAAACGGATTCTGTATGGACTTGAGAAGTCTCACAGAGATGACGCGTTAGTAATAGCTGGTGGGAATATTCAAGAAAGAGCAAGCGAATGGTACTTCGGTAAATTCTTCAGGCGACAAAACAGGTCGCTTCACAAAGCCAATCCGATTAAGGGCGGGAAAAGACCAATTAACACAGTTAAGCAAGTGAGAGGGTTTAGAAGGTTTGATAAAGTTGAGTGTGAAGGTGAGAAAGGGATAATAACAGGTTTAAGAAGCAGCGGATATTTTTCGATAAGTAGTCTTAGTGGAGAAAAGATAAGTGACAGTGTAAAGTATACAAAATTAAGGCTAATTGAGAGAGCTAAAACGTTGATGTTCGAAAGGAGGGAAAGGGCTACTTGTTCATGGCTAAAGCCACGTGTATCCGTAGCCCGGTTTCATGAACACACAAACGATATTGCGAGTTCCTAATCAAAATGTGGTTGAAAAGGAAGGTGAAAAGTATGAAAAGCGTTTTTAAGGGTTTTCTTTCTTACGTTTTCTTGGCTGTTGTGGTTATCGCATCGAGCTTGATACTATCAGGAGCATCGGACAAGGAACTACTCAATTACATTTCTCCACTCTACGAGACGCTTTACAGAATTAATTACTTTTACTACGACATTAAGAATGTAAAATTCGACAAGCTCATCGATTCTGCAATAGACGGTATGGTAAAAGGACTCGGAGATGACTTCAGTTACTACTATCCTCCATCTCAGATGACTGAGCAGCAGATAGAGATGGAAGGTCAGTACGGTGGACTTGGTATTGAAGTTACGTACGACAGTGAGAACAGAGCTGTTAAGGTTGTAAGCCCAATGTACGGAACCCCGGCTTGGAGAGCGGGATTGCAGGCGGGAGACCTTATCATAGGCATCGATGACCAACCTGTGAGTGAAATGGAATACATGGAAGCTGTAAATAAGATGAGAGGAAAACCCGGTACTTCTGTAAAACTTACCATAAAACGTGGAAACAACATTATTGAAGTTACTATAGTTCGTGAAATCATTCAGATAATCCCTGTCAAATCCGGTATAACCGAGTATAACAAAACCAAGATAGGTTACGTACTTATAACTAAATTCAACGAGCCTGTCCCTTCAGAACTTCAAAAAGCACTCAGGAAACTCTACGATCAAAAGATCGATGCTTTGATTTTGGACCTGCGCAACAACCCTGGTGGATTACTCGACGTAGCAATCAACGTGGCCAATCAATTTTTGGATGCAGGTAAAATTATCGTATCTGTAAAAGACAGGGATGGAAAAATCACCGAGCGTTACATCAGTGAAGGCAACAACTATCCAAAGGTACCGATGGCCGTTCTTGTAAATAACGGTTCTGCTTCCGCTTCAGAAATTGTAGCTGGCGCTCTGAAAGAGAACAACAGGGCGGTACTTATCGGTCAAAAGACGTTTGGAAAAGGTTCCGTGCAAAGAGGATTCCCTCTGAGTAATGGTGGGACCGTCTTTTTGACGATCGCTCACTATTTAACACCATCCGGCAAGGATATACACAAAGTTGGCATCGAACCAAATCTCAAAGTCGAAGAAACTCAAGGAGCTACAAACACGACCGTCAGAAAGATGGATGCGAAAACATACACGTTAACCGAAATAGAAGTAGACCAAAATGACCCCGTTGTCAAAGTTGCACTTGATTACCTTGTAAAACAGATAAAAAATGAACAATGAAGATATTCGTTAAATCAGAATACACGCACTTTAGAAAGTGAAGTATGAAAAGATGAGGGTAGAATTTTATGCGTTAGTTTTCTTCGCATTCACGGTCATCACGTTTACTTTTCTGACCACAGGAAAAAAGCCTGTAACGATGGAGGAGGTTCTGCCTTCTCCGTCTCTTTTTTTGAAAAATCCATACAAATACACGATTTTGAGAAAGACTAACGAGGTTAACCAACAACTGTTTTTCATAGAATACAACAGAAGGATTCATATATACGATGATTCGCGTGTACTTGAACGCGAGATATTCATGGTACAAGATATACGTGCAGCAAGATATGTTACAAAAAAGGTTTGGCACTACTGGTGGGGGTATGGCGTCGAGTGGATAAGGTACAAAATCAAACATATTAACTTAGTCTGGTATCCAAGAGTTTACTTAATTTACAGCAAGTACTGTGCCAACAAAACCTTTGGAGATGCACTTTGGAGCGCACTTAACGGTTTGAATACATCTTTTTGTCTGGGAAAATCAGATGAAGAGATAGCAAGATTGATAACAGAAAAATACAACGTTGAATTCGTTGCTGATAAGTAAATTGAAGCCTTAACGATAAGGGGAGAAACTCTGAATGGCAAAGTTGAAGTCGAAAGCTACTGTAGAAATGATAAAGTCTCTCGTAGCTCTTTTTTTCTTAATCGTCCTTTACCCATGGTCTGCCGAGTATTTGCACCTTGGAGTCTTTCTCTTAGACCCTGAGGTCTTTAACTTCTTTCTTTTATATCTTCCAACACTTGTGTTCTTTTCCAGTTTGTTTTTGAACTTAGAGGAAACTTTTCAGGAAGTTCAAAGACTGGTTGTATACGCCTTCGCTCCCATCTTTGCGTTCAGGCTTGGTTGGTACGGACTTTCATTCCATTATGGTTATGTGGTATGTTACATCATTAGTAATTTTGTAAAACCGAAATTCCAAAAACGATTTCCCATAATTATATTCAACGGATTAGCGTTGTTATTACTGTTAACATGGAGGGCGAGCTGAATTGGAAAGGTTTGCCAAGTGGTATATCGAAACCATTCTAAATAAGCAAAAACAAGTCATAATCACATTGTTCATTATTTCGGTTTCGCTCGGACTGTACGCTGTTCTCGGTCTTAGAATAAACGCGGACATCACGGGATTAGCACCTAAAGAAGATCCAAGGTTTCAAGACCTTGTGAAATACACTTCTGAAAAGTTGACTTCTAATACCCTTATTGTGGCTGTCGATGGTCTAAAAGAGCACAATCCAGATGATGTCGCACAAAAACTCAAAGACCTTTTCGAAAAGACTTCATACATAAACCAAGCAGAGCCTTTTGATAACCCAGAAACCTTGGTAAAATATGGACTGCTCTCTTTAGGTGAAGGAACAATAAGCGACACTGTTAGGTACTACCGTTCCCTTACCAATGTGGAACCAAAGACACTCGTAGATTTCAGATTTTGGAGAAACATTGGTTCTGCCCTATACGATTTGAACAATTATATAGAAAACATAGTTCAAAAAAGTGGTATAAAAAAGTACTACTTAATCTCTCCCGATAAAGAGCTGTTGGTTATGAACTTCTCTATGACAAAACCAATGTCCGATGTAAAATTTGTCACAGGAGCTATACAAGAGTTGAAAAAATTGTCCAAGAATTTCGAAGCTCAGAACAAGGTCAAGGTTTATTTCACCGGCGGAGTCATGTCTACTTACGAGGCAAACGTTCAAGCTTCGAAAGATTTCACACTAACAACTTTCATATCGTTGGGGGCCATAGTGGCTATAATAATCATTGGCTTTGGCAACTTACTCGAACTTTTGATTCTCTCAACAGGCCTTCTCATGGCAATGGGTATAGCCCTTGGCCTTATAGCCTTGTTTTTGAAAGAACTGAACATAGTAACCACTTTTGTCAACGCCATGTTACTTGGAATGGGTATAGACTACGCGATGTATATCGTTACAAGAATACAAGAACGATTCAACATTGAAGGTATCTCACGCCAGAGTATTATTGCTGCCTTTATTGAGAACTTTAGGCCGTCTTTTATATCTATGATAACAACAGCACTAGCATTTCTCGGAATGCTTTTAAGTCCTTCCGATGCTATTAAACAGATGGGTTTTTCGATCGCTCTTGGCGTAGTAGTTTATTTCTTCGTCTTTAGCACGCTGGTCCCCATAGCCCATGATAGATTCATCTCGAAATTCAAGGGAAGACAGAGGGAAACGTACGTGAGGATAGTTGATATAATAAGAAAAAATCGGATACTCATGGTATCAACCATGGTTCTCACTGTTATCTTGGCAGCTATAGGTGTATTTTCCATTTTGAACTTTTCATACACAACTTCAAGCTTGATACCTAAGAAGTCAGAAACAAATATCACAAGCGAGCTTATAGCTAAAAAATTCGGTAGCATTGCTTCAAGTGACATAGCAATAGCAGAAGAAACTTCGGAAAAGCTGCACAGCGCGATTCAAAAGCTCAAAGACGCAGGTTTGATAACATCCGACTTTTCTATATTAACATTCATCCAAAACCCAGAAAAAATAGCTGAGGAAAAATCGAATATCTACGTCCAGGTACTTGAGATAACCAACACGCCATTTTTAGAGATTTTGTTCAGAAAATACGGCTTATACGAAAGCTTCGTTTCAACAGTGGATGTGATAAAAAATATCACCACAACCGAAGACCTCTTCAAATTAATGGAAAAGGACATCCCGAGTCTTTTCTACCAAGATATCCAAGGCAAGAAGTATCTACTTGCGCACATAACACCTGCAATGGACATCTGGAGTAACAATAATATCAAAAAGTTCTTTGAGTCAGTTAAGGTTCTTGGAGATATAAGGGTGTACGGCTACACCGCCCTTTTTTATGGTATCATCGAAGAGCTGTTAAGGTCCACTGTATGGGTATTTGGCATAGTTTTTTTGATAGAATTTATAGTGCTTTACATAGATTTTAGAAGCACTTTGAAGGCATCACGTATATTGACACTGACAATATTGAACACACTTGCTGCCTTTGGTATTTCTTACCTTATGGGTATAAAAACAACTTTCATCACGTTTATCGTCTTGCCGATTTTTCTTGGGATAGGTGTTGATAGCTTTGTAGAATTAGACCACAGTATTCGGTATGGAAAAGAGAGTGTTATAAAAACGGAAAAAGCGATTATAATGAGTGTGCTCACGACTGTTGCGTCTTTTGGCAGCTTCATATTTGCGCAAGGGCAACTGCTGAGGGAATTTGGTTTTGTCACATCCGCAGGTCTTATAGGTGCCCTGCTTATTTCATTCTTCTGGTACCTAAATTCTGCAGAAAAGTCTTACCAGAAAGCAGCTAGGAGTAAACTATCAACTTCTAATGATGAGCAGGGGGATAAACAATGAGAATACTTATGATTTCAGACACATACCTACCACAAATTAACGGTGTAGCGACTTCGATTTATTTATCAAAAAAATATTTGGAAATGCGGGGGCATGAGGTCTACATTGTAGCACCCGTTAAACCGGAAGGAGAAGACAAGGCCCTCGTTGTACCAGGTATTCCTTTTCTTCTAGAAAAGCAGCACAAAGTCGTCTTTGCAAACCACATAAAGATAATAGAATTCGCGCTTGCGAACAAGATAGAGATAATCCACAGCCATGATCCTATGGCACTCGGTATGCGAGCTTTAAAAGTGCAAAAAGACTTGAAATTGCCCCATGTTCATACCTATCATACACTATTGACCGAATATAGGCATTACGTACCACCGCCGTTTACACCGGACAGACGGACAGTTGAGGAATTCTCTAAGTGGTTTTGCAACAAGGTCAACACCGTTATAGCACCAACGGAAGAAATAAAACGTGAACTCATATCGTACGGCGTGCAAAGGCCTATCGAGGTTGTACCGACAGGCATCGATACAATAGAGTTTTCCAAGCCACCTGAAAAGGACATCCGTAGAGGATACAGCATACCACAGGACGCTGTACTGTTAATGTACGCAGGAAGGCTCGCAAAAGAAAAGAATCTGGGATTTCTTTCAAAAGTGGTTTCACGCTACATGCACAATGAACCCAATGTTTGGTTCTTAATCGTTGGAGATGGACCTGAACGGAAAGAGCTTGAGAACTTCTTCCAAGACGAAGGGCTATCAGAAAGGGTTGTCTTTGCCGGATACGTTCCACATAAGGAAATAAAAGATTACTACAAAGCCGCTGATCTATTCGTATTTGCATCACTTACAGAAACACAAGGTCTGGTCGTTTTAGAAGCTTTGGCAAGCGGTATACCCGTCGTCGCAATAGCTTACAAAGGCATTGCAAACGTGCTTGTAAATGGCGAAGGAGCCATAACCACGGGTATCGATGAAGAAGAGTTCTACAATGCGATAATCACTGCCCTTGAAAAGAAGGATGAACTACGAAAAAGAGGCATAGAATATGTCGAAAAGCACTGGTCAATGAACACCATGGCTGACAGGTTAGAGGTGATCTATCAAAGGGCTTTGAAAGAAGGGTTTATAGACTTCCATATGCCATCCATAATAAACACTTCCTTGCAACTGAAACTCAACGCCATATTTAAAAGGCTCATAGAACTGTTTGAATAAACAAAAAGCGCTCCTTAAAAACAAACGGAGCGCTTTTTTATTCCTTTGCTCGCATTTCTTGATTCTCAATCAGTTCGTTCAAGAACTTCACATAACTGTCGTATCTTGAAGGACTTATCTTCCCTTTCTCAACAGACTTTTTTACAAAGCATTCGGGTTCATTCAGATGTAAACAATCCGGGAAGAAGCAATTATCGTTTTCGAACTCGATGAAAAGCTCTCGTAGCTCCAAAGGCTTGATGTGTGAAATCTCAAGACTTGCAAACCCTGGCGTATCAACTACCCATCCTCCGAACGAAAGCGAAAGCAGTTCAGCAGCTGTGGTTGTGTGCTTACCGCGTTCCAACTTTTCAGAAATCTCACCGGTTCTTAATTTAAGTGTACTTTCTATAGCGTTCAACAGGCTGCTCTTACCGACACCCGACATACCTGCAAAGACAGATACCTTTCCCATCAGGTGTCTTTTTAGCTCCTCTAAACCAACCTTTTCGACGGCACTTGTTTTAACTATCGGGTAAAGTTTTCCGTATATGGATTCAAATTGCTTGATCTGTTTCTCTGAAAGTAAATCTACTTTGTTTAATGCGATGACTATGGGCAACTTTTCATACTCTACCAAAACAATGAACCTATCAAGAATATCGTAAGGCACTTGTGGTTTCTCAAGAGTAGTAACGATTATAACCTGATCCACATTTGCAACGCTCGGCTTTTTTAATTCGTTGTTCCTATTCAGAATATTCTCCACTACCCCTTCGTTGCCAACAACTTTGACGTATTCAACCACATCACCAACGATGGGTCTTATCCCTTGCTTCTTAAACTTACCTCGCAACTTACATAAAAACCTTTCACCACTTTCGAGGTCCTGAACCACGAGAAGATTAGAGTAAAACTTAATAACCCTGCCCAATTTCCTTTCTTGCTTCATCTCTCAGAACTGACCCCCTTGATTAAGCGGAGTGCCTTCGCTCAAAGGATAACTTTCGTTTGTTTCTTGCTCAGTTTTAGTTTCCTGGGAACTCCGAGATTCAACCGGAATTGACGGTGGAATAACTTCCAGCGCACTTTCCGTCCCTCCCGGCTGTGGCTCGCTTATAGTGCTATCGAGTCTTTCCATTGGACGATCCTCGTTCTCGGAAGAATTTGTACCTGCAGAGCCCGTGCCCGTACTTACAAACAATGTAACAATGTCTCCTGTGAAAACTTTACTGCCGGGAGTAGGTGATGTTTGGATAACTGTACCCTCCAACCCACCCTCAGGCACTTTTTTGATTACGGAATGTATTTCCATCAGGTTGAAAAGTTGTTGAACGCTCTTATACCACGTTCCCTTAAAATCAGGAATTAGCAGAGATTTCTGAACTGCATTCTCAGCAAACAGCTTTACTTTTCTACCCTTCTTCACGACCGTATTGCCGGGAGGATCCATGTTGATAACCTTTCCAGAATCGCCCACTTTTTCAATTTTGAAACCCATACTCCTCAGTTTTTGTTCTGCCGTTCGGACATCGGTACCTATGAAATTTGGAAGAAGCACAGTTCCCTTTTTCGTTTCCAGGAACATCAACAAATAAAACGAAATGAGTCCTGAAATTACCGCCAACATCAACACGATAACGACTAAAACCGGAGCAGAAACGAGCAACACGCCTATGTTTTTTCCTTTCTTCGATGCGTCATTTTTCACTTTTTTCCCTCTTTTGTCGATCAACGGTACCATCCCCTTATTTTGTTTCTTTCACCTTGTTTACTTTACCACCAGATATATGTCTTCTTCTGAGCTGACCGCAAGCCGCATCTATATCAGTTCCTTTTTCCCTTCTTATTTCGTTTTCGATGTTGTGCTTGTCTAAGATTTCCTTGAACCTTTCAATAGCCCAATGGTGAGGTCTTTCCATTTTGATTTCACTATCGGTCTGTACAGGGTTAACAGGAATAAGGTTAACGTAAGCGCCTATACCTCTGAGAAGTTCCGCAAGCTTTTCCGCATCGTCCACAAAATCGTTGAATTCCCTAATAAGGATATATTCAAATGTGACACGGTTTTTGGTAATCTTTTGATATTCTTTGACAGCATGGATTATCTCTTCGACAGAATACTTTCTGTTCATAGGAATAATAATGTCTCTTTTATAATTCGTTGGTGCATGCAACGAAATCGCCAACTTGACCTCGGGCAAATCGTTTGCAAGTTGCACTATCTTTTCCGGGATACCTACTGTTGATATCGAAATTCGTCTCATACTTATATTTTTGCCTTTCTTGTGGTTCAATATGCGCACACTTTTTACCACTTCGTTGTAATTCAAAAGTGGTTCTCCCATGCCCATGTAAACAATGTTACCAATATTCACACGCCTTTCCTTTTCCATCGCAATAACCTGAGCAACGATTTCACCAACGGAAAGATTTCTGACATAACCGCTCTGACCAGTTGCACAAAATGCACATTTAACAGGACATCCAACCTGCGATGAAATGCACGCAGTCACCCTATCTGGGTGGAACAGCAGCACGGATTCTATTGTGTTTCCATCATCCAGTTCCCAAAGAAATTTCGTCGTCTTATCAATTTTTGAAACTTGCATATCTAAAAGTTTTGGGATACCAATATAGAACCTCTCGGCAAGAATTTGCCTGTGCTCTTTTGAAAGGTTTGTCATCTCACCGAAGTCGAATATTTTCTTTTTGAATATCCAGTCCCACACTTGATCAACGCGGAATTTTTCAAGCCCGAGTTTTGCGAATTCTTCAACCAGTTCTTCATAAGTAAAATCCAGTAAGTTCTTTTTAACACTTCCCATATCTATCACCTTCGTTTCCAATTTTTAGTTATTTCACATAAAAAGAGCAGCAGCCGTGATAATCATAAGTTCTATCTGTAGGCTTCACAATAAAGCCCGCGTGCCTTTGTATCCTTTCTTGCAGCTGTTTTCTGTATTCGCCTCGTGGGTGCATACAACCAAGTACGACATTATTGAACAACTTGCTTGCTTTTTCAAATATCTTCTCCACCTCGTCTATTTCCGGTGGCTGACAATTCGCATACCTCGTCAAAGGAGTTGGGATAAAAACGTTTAAGACAACGCTTTCAAAATATTCTGAAAGCACTTCGAGAGCTTTTCCCTCATGAGATATTTTACCACACAAAACACCAATTGTTATATGTGGCACCTTTTGGACTTTTAAAGGCCAAACCGCATCTAATATCTGTTCTGGTTCCCTTTCTATACCGTATATTTCCTTCAGCACTTCTTTGTCAGCGTAGAAATCGAAGCTGACTACGTCTGCAACTTCTTCTATCTCATAAGGCGGATTGAGGGGAAAGCCTATGTGAAAGTTGTATTTCAAACCGTATTTCTCTTTGAGCTCTTTAAGAAAGCTGATGTACTTTCCAAAGGGTATCTCTCCGTTTGGCAACATCCCGCCACTGATGAGGAAAGATTTGTACTTTTCTGCGTACTTTTCCAGGTCCTCAACTTGAACCATGTGTTTTAAATAATGTCCTCCGCAGTGTGCGCAATTAAGAGGACAACCTTTGGTAACGCTAACCGATAAAGTTGCGGATGGATCTATTCCGATGAACTCACGCTTGCCCATATCTAACCTCTCTCAACATAATAATTTCTCTCGAACTACAACATGCATCTCCAATCTATAGGTGCGGTTGTGACACGCTCTTTCTCATCAAGTTGCATCCAACCATCAAGGTCAAACTCGATCAACTTATCCAGTGCGCTTTCGTACTCTTGCTTTGTGATCTTCCTGCCTATCAGTGGGTCGTTTTTCGCACCAAAGTGTGGAATGTATTGGGACATAAGGGCTACGGGTATCCTCTTATCGAGCTTGGCTAAGAACTCAAACGCTTTTTCATGACCACTCACATTGTTTGGCAGCACAAGGATGCGCACGATAAGTCCTCTCATCCTTTCCTCATCGAAAGGGCCTACTTGCCTGTACATTTCCAAAATCGCTTGCTGCGCAACATCCCAATAATCTGGAACTTTCGAATAAACCTTTCCGTATTCATTATCCGTGTACCTTATATCGGCAAGGTACACATCAACGTAGCCTTCGATTTCTCTCAACACTTCGACTCTTTCGTAACTTGATGTATTGTAAACAACGGGCAACGAAAAACCTCTTTCCCTAGCCATGTCCAAAGCCTTGATTATCCAAGGAAGATGCGGTGTTGGAGTCACCAAATCAAGCGTTTTTGCACCCGCCTCTTGCGCTTTCAAAAACCCGCAAGCCAACTCTTCTACGCTTATCTCAAACCCAACGCCTTTCTGCGAAAAACCCATGTTCTGACAATAAGTACATTTCATTTGACAACCCGTGAAAAATACCGCAGCTGCACCTTTCTCCCCAGACAATGGTGGTTCTTCACCTTTGTGAAGAACGATATTCGACAATTTAGGCAAATATCCAACCGTGCAGACACCTTTCGTTACACTTCTATCCACCTTACACATCCTTGGACATAACGTACATTCGTGGAGGATTTCTATTCCAATTCCCATATTCTTGAACATGCCTCCTACTGGCTTGAAATTTTCGGTAATTCTGATTATACCACGCAAAACAATGGAATAGATTTAGAATATGTTTAGATTGTGTTGTTTAAACCTTAATTAATTGTTTGTTCGAAAGGCAAGTTGTGGTATAATTTTATTCAGTACGAAAACAACATTCATAAAAACCAAAAAAGCGGGGGTGTTCATTGTGTTGGAAAAATTGGTTGAAAAACTGACGATGGCAAAAAGTCCAAGTGGGAGGGAATCGGAAATAACTCAGGTAATCCTCAAAGAACTCGAAGGGCATATCGATGGTTACAGAATAGACAAGCTTGGTAATTTAATCGTTTGGAAGAATGGCAAAAGTGATAAAAAAGTCCTTCTTGACGCCCACATGGACGAAATCGGTGTTGTTGTTACAAATATCGATGACAAAGGCTTTCTCAAAATAGACAGAGTTGGTGGTGTTTCTCCGTACACGATTTACCAATCAAGATTGAGATTTGGAGATGTGGTTGGCATCGTGGGAATCGAGGGCGAAACACCAGAAGAACTCCAAACCAACATCCAAAAGATGTCGTTTGAAAAACTCTTCGTCGATATCGGAGCAAAATCAAGGCAAGAGGCTGAAAAATTGTGTCCAATCGGCACGTTCGGAACGTTCGATAGCTATTTCATCAAACAAGGTGAATACATGATAAGCAAATCGATGGATGATAGAATCGGATGTGCGGTTATAATAGAAGTACTCAAACGTTTGAAGCAACCTACGAATACCGTATACGGCGTATTCGCTGTTCAAGAAGAAGTGGGACTCATCGGAGCACACGTTGCGGGATACGATATAGAACCTGACGTTGCAATAGCACTAGATGTTACAGGCGTTGGAGACACGCCAAAAGGATTGAAGAGGGTCCCAATGGAACTTGGCAAAGGTACGTGTATAAAAGTAAAGGATTCCGCTTCGATAAGCAACAGACACATCGTCGACAAGCTAAAAGAACTCGCCGAAAAGTACAGCATACCGCATCAGATGGAAGTACTCATATTCGGAGGAACCGATGCAGCGGGTTACCAAGCCACGAAAGCAGGTATACCGAGCGCTACGATATCCATACCGACAAGGTACATCCACACCCCGAGCGAAATGGTGTACGAACCTGATGTGGAAGCTACAATAGAACTTACCATAAAGTACTGCGAAGAGGGGTTATAATCAGCAATGAAGCAGAGGACACCCATTGGTTCGAGAAAGTGGAGGGAAATTACTGATTTTGACTTAAAAATCCTATCAGTTATCATCATAGCACTTTCGTTAGTCACAATAGCACTGGCATTTTACGCATTTTATCTGAAGATGCAGAAGTCCAAAGTCGAAGTTGTGATACGGGAGATAGGGACTAACACTAATCCACCTGTGGAAAAGACGTTAACGACAGCAACGCAGACCGTTATTGTAGTCGAGCCTGCACAGGAGAGTACATTAACTGTGCTCTTACCTTCGGTGGTTAATGAAAGCACCCTTACTCAATCACAAGTTATAAAGCCTTCGAGCGAAGAAGGTAAACAAAACAAACAAACCGAGAATTTAATACCTTTGATACAAGCAACAAGCACTACAGATACCGCAGCTGCACAATCTTCACAATCTTCCGACCAATCTTTAGGAACTAAGGTAAACCAGAGTGCAACTACGACGACTGCAGAAGGCGGGCAGGCGAAACCTGTTATTGAAGAAAACAAGTTCCTCAAAGATATCACAAAATTCGACTACAACCTCTTAGTTTCAAGGATGGCTGAGAATCTACCAGGAAGTATTTTAACGAATGCGTACGTGTACGTTGTTGATGGAGAGACCGCCCTCAAGATAGCAAAGATAACACAGAACTACGTATTAGACCGTACAGATTCAGGCAAGTATGTAGTTGTGACACCAACGAACGTGATGCCTGAATTGAATCCCTCAAAAGGATTTTGGACGGTGAAGACCGATCCAATTTCAAGCTCGAAAGAAGCTTTCAAATCCGTTGTCAACCTTAGAACACTCGGCATAAGTGCTTTCAGCGTCTCTACGAACGCAGGGTACGTTATCTGTTTTGGAATATTCACCAGCGAAAATCAGGCGAAGAACTTCTACTTCTCGCAGGATTGGGTAGAGCTCGAAAAATACGGCTACACAAAAGGGGCAAAGGTAACCAAAATAGGAGGGTAAGTTCGATAACTCAGATGAGAACGGTAAAAAAGATATGAAACAAACGTGACGTACGGGTGTATCTCAGGGGGATTGTATTTATGTTGCCATTGAACCGTGTTGGTGGATACAAGCCAGACGAAGACCAGGGCGACTCGGAACGTTTTTCTCCAGAAATCTTGCTTACAAGATTTCTGGAGTTTTTAAAATCACTTCACTCCAAGCTCTCGAAGGAACAAAAGACGTTTTTCCTTCTTTTTTCAGCACTGATAGTTATCTCAGGTGTACTCTTCAATCCCAGCTACGATAGATTGAAATTGCAGGCAGAGGGTATGGGTGGCGAAAACAAAACAACCCAGGGCACGCTTCAAGAAGCTCAGCGAAATTACGCACCGTCTGTTATAGATCTAAACACCGCTTCTTTTGAGGAGCTCCAGACACTTCCCGGCATAGGTCCCTCAAAAGCGCGAGCGATAATCGAATACAGGGAAAATCAAGCTTTCACAAAGCCTGAGGATATAATGAGCGTTCCTGGAATCGGGCAAAAAACATACGAAAAATTGAAAGACAGAATAAAGGTTGAAAGAGTTGAAACCGCGGGTGCGAAAAATACCGCCGGCAGACCTCAAACCGTTCCAGAAATTGAAAATGATAACCAGACACTCCAGCAAGCAAAACTCAACCAATCACAGACGGCACAAAAACAAGAACAAGCTAAGATTAACATCAACACAGCAACTTCTGAAGAATTACAAAAACTTCCAGGTATAGGTCCTACCAAAGCGCAAGCTATAATCGATTACCGAACAGTTAACGGCCCATTTAAAACCATTGAAGAGATCAAAAACGTAAAAGGAATTGGTGAGAAAACTTTCGAAAAACTGAAGGAACTGATAACCGTTCGCTGAAAGTTAGAAAAATTCCGGAATTCTTTATAATTCTTATACTTTATTTCTTGAGCCCGTAAATACCCCTAACCTCATCGTAGTTTTTGAAAAATACATCGCACACCTTTGAGTCGAATTTCTTTGCGCAGCTATCTTTAATGTAACGTATAGTATCATCCTCACTCCATGCAGGCCTGTAAATTCGGTCAGAAAGTAATGCATCATACACATCGACTATACTGACGATCCTTCCTTCAAGCGGTATCTGTTCACCTTTCAATCCCTTCGGATAACCTGTTCCGTCCCAGTTCTCATGATGGTAAAGTGCTATATTTGCTGCCAACTTAAAGAGCGGGTGTTCAACACTGGCGAGTATATTGTAGCCGATGATAGTGTGTCGCTTCATAATTTCAAATTCTTCATCTGACAACTTGGCAGGTTTATTCAAGATAGCGTCCGGTATACCTATCTTCCCAACATCGTGCAACATCGCGGCGATTTCGAAAAACTCGAGATATTCACCTTCATATCCCAATTTCGAAGCGATTAACCTTGAAAGTTTTCCTACTCTCCTCACATGCTCGCCTGTTTCCAGTGACCTAGTTTCGGTAACTTCAGAAATTATATAAATTATCTTGTATAGAGTTTCTATCAAGTCTTTCGACAAAACATAATTATTCACAGCCGAAAGGTAACGTTCCAAGAACATGGTCATTAGCTCGGACTGATGACGTGTCAAAGGTTTAGAAAAATCTACTCTTATCCTCTCACCTAAGCCTATTTCTTTTCTCAAGACGAACTCTACACTCTTACTTTCATTCCAAGACACGTTGGTAGAATAAGCGTTACCATTGAACTTGTCAGCTCTGACCTCACTAAGCTTCTCGATTCTGACGGTCAATCCCAAAATCTTAGAAAAGTTGTCGAACGCTTCCGCTAAGACGTCGTCGAAATCTTCGACGTTTGAGTTGAGCACCACGGAAGAATAAAACGCACTCCGCTCCAAAAGTTTCCTTTGTGTGTCGAGCTCAATGATATCTCTGTACTCTCTCAGCCTTGCAATTATCATCGTATACAATCCGTTACTGGAAAGTTCCGCCTTCTCTCTGTAATCATTTATATCGTATTTCAAAACAATCTCCCTTGGCGGTGCAAATCCAGGCTGCCCCGTTCTAATGACAAGCCTTACATATGGATTCTTCAATTCCTCCCTGATGTATCTGACTAAATCAAGCCCTGAGGTATCCTTTTCCATAACAACATCGATCATAGCAAGGGCTATGTCTGGCACTTGCGTAAGTATCTTTTTGGCCTCATCGGCAGAAAAAGCACTGTATAGTTTTACCTTCTTTCCTTCAAACTCTATATCCCGTGCAACGACCGATGTGATAGCATGCACATCGGGTTCGTCGTCTACAACTAAAATTTTCCAAAATTCTCCATTGCTATCTTTTATTCCTGATTTTTTCAAAAACTCTGGCATTCTATGTCACCTCTCAACCTCTCAGAGCAAGTGGCTTCATCGAAAAAGCTTTTGAGGAATTTTAAACGTTTTCTTACCGTTCTTTTTTCATCAAGGGGATCTTAATATGGAAAGTTGTCCCTTTTCCAGGAATGCTTTCAAGTTCGATTTCTCCACCAAGTATATCTACAACAAGGTTGTACACGATGCTCAGACCCAGCCCTGTGCCAGATTCCTTATCGGTTGTGTAAAACGGTTCGAAAGCACGTTTTTTGGTCTCTTCGTCCATTCCCTTCCCATTGTCAGAAAAAGTAAAAAGCAGAAATTCACCATCATTGCGGCTTTTAACTTTTTCAAACTTGATCACAATTTTCCCAGGGTTGTCGTAGTCGAATGCGTGAACTATTGCGTTGTCTATCAAATTCATCAAAATCTGGGCAATTACACCTGGGATAGTATACGCCACCAGGTTGTCGTCTACCTCTGTAACAACCTCGATCTTCGTCTTTCTCAACTTTGGATGCATTGCGTTAAGAACATCGTTTACCACAGATTTTATATTAACCTCAGCCCAAGTTTGAGTCATCTCGTTCAGTGCCACACGCTTCAAACTCTGCACAAGTTCTGTTATTTTTCTGGCATTCCGAATCATAATATCAGTTAACTCACGCACAGTGTTCAAGCAATCCGCGAAATCCTCTTCCGTAAGTTCATCGGCTTCGAATTTTTCCCTAACACTTTCCAATCTGTTCATCTGTTCAGTCAAAGACGAATAAATTATCCCTGTAGGCGTGTTAATATCATGCGCGATGTTCACCATCAATTTGCCAAGTGCAGCCATCTTTTCAGCGTTGATGACTTTGTTTTGCGCTTCTTCAAGCTCGTTGAAAGCCGTTTCAAGTTCAGAGTTCATCTCGTTGAGTTCGTTAACCATCGCGCCAAGCTGTTTGTTCTTTTTCAAATTCAAAGTCAGAAGTACAAGAACTATATAGAACAGCGTAGCAACGAAACCCGTAGTGACTAAAAACATTCTGGCTTGCCTGTCCGTGTAACCAAAGCTTATGCTACCTACGAATGTATCTGCAAATGTAAGGTTAAGTGATTTTGTCAGTTGTCTTATTCCGAAAATCTGGTCGAAGAGTGTTAGTTCCAATTTTTTCTCTTTAATGGCAAGTTTACTGCCTTTATCATCGTAAACCGCAACTGAAAAGATATCCCTTTTTTCAATCATAACTTTTACGAGTTCTTCAATAACCCTTCTATCGTAAGTCCAAGCTGGATAAGAGAGGCTGGCAGCCATGTTTTTCATGAAGGTATCAATTTCTTTTTGCCAGTTTTCGTAGAAGGTTTTTGCATACCATGAGAATACAAAAGCGACGATAACAAGGATAACAAGATTTAGAGCAAGATATATTCTCTCCGACTTTCGTTCTTCATATTTTCCCACCACATTTTCACCCTCTACAAGATTTGACAAGTACGACAAGTATGTTAAAATACCAAAACTCGAAAAGAGTTCTTAGAATATGCTCTTTTTTATTATACCACAAGCAACCTTACTTCCAAAAATCTTCATAGGTTATCCCATACTTGCTTAGGATCTGCAAATACTCCTTTGTTGATTTAAACTGGCGCAAAACTTGTGAAAAATTCTCTGACAACAGAGTTCCTTGGTAATTATTTGAGAATGCCAAGTAGTAAATCATCTTCTCTCCAAAAGTTGGAGACCACTCAACATTAATGCCGAGTTCCTTTGCAAGCTGTCTGCCCACAAGTAAATTACACACAAAAAGCTCTATTCTGCCACCTTGCAAAAGCTTAAATCCTACCTCGTCAGTTGGTACCGCGATTTTTCTGAACCTCGAATTCCAGAACCAATCGCCGTAGGCATATCCATCCGTGTAACCGCACAGCGTTTCAGGCGGTACTCCTTCAAGGCTGTTTATGTTGACCTTTGAGCCCTTCAACTTAAAAAGCACATCTTTCCCTGTGCTTAATGGCTCTTCTGGAAAGCTTAGAAACCCTTTTCGCTCATCACTGATTCTCAAACTCATTATACCATCGTACGCCCCGACCTTCATCACTTCAACACCTTGGCCACGGGAACGTTATAAAAACTGGTTTATATCCCATCTTACTTAAAACTGCCCTGACAACATCTACATCTACGCCTACCCAATCTTTTTTGATGGTATCATACCATTCGTATGGTTTCCAATCAATTGTAAGTATCTCTATAACATTCCCAGGAACGACATAACCATCCAGACCGTATTTCTTTATAAGCGCCTTCAATACCCCATTTTTGTGCAATTTCTCCAACGCCGTTTCAATTTTAGCCACAACATCTTTGCCCACGCTCTTTGAAAGAACGATGTAATGGTAATACTTTTCCGAAGGACCTTTTAAGGCTTCGAATTTCCCTTTTGAGTTTTTAAGCATATATCCAAGCGTTAGACTGGAATAAAACACCGTGTCTATCTCTTTTCGTTCAAGGGCTTTGATAGCATCATTTATGTTCTTGAACGGAATAACTTCCTGTTTTGGTGCGATAGTAGGTAAACTTTCCGATGTTACAGTGCTACCTATAACACCTATCTTCGCATACTGCTTTTCAGCAAATCTCATTACATCACTTGAATTAATAAGAAACATCTCCCTCAATCCGTAAAGTGGAGGCTGGAGATATGTAGTATAACTTTCTCGTTGCTTACTGTAAGCAGCCCCAACGAATATCTGAATTTCATTTTTGGAAAGTGCATCAAAAATCTCGGAGCTGCTTTTCAACTCTTTTGATTTGTACTCAATTCTAATTGCTTGACTTCTAAGTTCCTCGTTCAGCTTTTGAATGATGTCGTGACAAAGCCCTGTTATATTGCCACCACTTAACATGAATTTTGGTTCAGCATTTTGAGCGTATGTGTAGAGAATTTTTTGACCAACCACCAAAGAAGGTGTGAAAAACAAAGCAAACATTATAAAACTTTTAAAAACCACCTTAAGCATCCTTTTCATACACATTTTATCACCCCTCAAACAAAACAGCAGTCGAGATATAATAAGCAATTTCAAACAAGTTCATTTGAGAATTTGAATTAACCTTTTTACTCCCCAAAACAGAGTAAGTAAGAAGAGAAACACAATAACACCAACTAATGCTCCAGAAGCATCGATAACAACATCGTTAAGTGAAGAACCCCGTCGGTAGAAAATTTGGTTATATTCATCAAAAATCGCATACGTTGAAGGGATTGTAAGACCTGTTATCCCCGATACTATTATATCTCTCTTCCACCAAAAAAATGTTAAGGCTACCAAAAATCCAAATACAAAATACAATCCAAAATGTGCTGTCTTTCTAATCACCATTTCTGCAGGCACGTATTCCGTCCCAAACCAAATCAATTTCAATTTCCTCTCAACTTTTTTGAAAATTTCCGTGTTGGAAAAATCCAAAATACTATCGATTTTCTTTATAACCTTATACGCCAAACTCGATTGCTGGTGCGATTCCTCCGGCGGTCGGGTTGAGAAATAAAATATAGTAGCAACCCAGAACAAAACACCAGCAAATAACACTATCAAGGTAGCCTTACGCACATTTTTCGAACCTTTTTTTAAAAGTTCATCCATTGCGCTCAATCCTCCGATTTTTTGTTCTTAGCTCAATGCATTCTAATATACTCCAATTTCCCTCTTTCGAAAGTAAGACCTATCTCGTTTACATTAACCAGATAACTACAATAGGCTTTGAGAGTTTGGAGTAGTAACACATAAGACGTGGCATCAATGGGGATTAAGAAATTAGCTGCAACCTCGCTCAAAATCTCATCTATCGTCTTCGGTTCCACCAGAATTCCCAAAATCAAACCCAAAACATCTTCTATAACTTTCTCATTTCCTTTAATCAGGTTCAAAAACTCTCTTTTTTTGTTTTCTCCATCATCTTCTTTGCTGAAGTCAAAAATCTCACCATGGCTCGGCACAACAACATCTACGTTTTCTGCCCATTTATTTAGACCTCGCAGAGTTTTTAGATGTTCGTGCACGTCGTATAAGAAATAAACCTTGTATTTTTCTATCGTTTGCATAGAAACAACAGCATCGGCTACGAACAACACCCTCTTTTTACCATCATCAATCAACACTCCAACCATATTAAAAGAGTGCCCTTTAAGTGGTATGATTTCTACATCGAGCTCAGAAGACCAGCCGTATTCTACAATGTCTGTAACTATTGAAGATTTTGCCATTAAAAACTTGTTATCTATCCCTTCAAAAATAGGTCCTCCCCAGAGATACATCGGCTCAAGCTGAGGATGTTCAATGAAGACGCTCTCAAAATACGTCGCATAAATCTTGCACTTGGTTCTTTCCTGCAGAAAGCTATTTCCTCCGATATGGTCTGCATGCGAGTGTGAATTGAGTATCGAAAACCTATTCACACCTTGGCTTTCAAGGTATTTTAATATCTTTTTCCCATATTCATTGCTACTTCCAGAATCGATGACCAAGCACTCGCTTTTTCCCAACGTAGATTTGAAGAAAAACACCACATTAACAGGCGCCCTTAACACCTTTACAGATTCCGTTACATCAATTACCTCATACACTTTCTCAACTCCTCTGCTTTGCTATTTCACAATCTAATTATAACACCTCAACACTTCCAATCCTCCAAATTATTTCAAACAAAACTCAAACTATCTTCTTTGTGCGCAACACAAAATAACCTCCAAAAAAGATGTTCTCAAATTCTGCCAATTTCTCAAACCTTTTCTGCTGTTCATCCCAAAATAGCGAGCTTTGAACACCATCGATTAACTTCAAATTATTCAAAGAGATACCTACTTTCGAAACGGGATACCCTCTGAACAACTTTTCAACCAGATTCTCAACAACTTTCGAAATGAAAAGAAAATCGTTTGTGTAGAAAATAAACGAACGGGAAATCGAAAAAGAACCGAACCTATCTTTTAAATACAAACTTACACTCTTTGCTCCCATCCGCCCTCTCAACAGCTTTGCGTATAAACCGAACGTAAGGTATTTATAAACCTCTAGTAACTCTTCTAAATTGTTCACATGTCTATCTAACGTAAGCGAATGGCCAATACTCTTTGGAGGAACAAATTTAAAAAATTCAGATTCTGTGTATTCTTTTAAAATCAACGTCTTTAATTTTTGAAATCCACTCAAACCGTCCAACCTTTTATCGTTCAAAAATTGCTCCAACGTTCCTATTCCTAACCTTTCCAAAATCTTCTCACTTTCCTTACCTATTCCAGTTACATTCTTTATTGGCAAATCCTTTGCGAATTTCTCAAAATCTTGAACGACAAAGAAACCATCCGGCTTAGCTAACTCACATGCACTTTTTGCAATTATCGGATTTCGTCCAACCCCTATCGTGCAAGTAAGGTTGAGTTTCTCTTTTATCTCTTCCTTCAGTTCTTTGAGCCTTTCCACCCCATAAGATACATCTCCAATACTATCAACCGCAATATACACTTCGTCTATGCTTGCCTCTTTGTAGACAGGAAAATATTTCTCAACAAGTTGGATAATCTTCAACGTTGTGAACTCGTATTGCGAAAAATCTGCCTTTACAAAAATAATCTTCGGACACAACTTCCGTGCTTTTGTTATAACCATCCCAGTCTTCACTCCAAAACTTTTTGCTACATAATTCGCACTTATAACTATAGGTCTTTCCCCATTCCCAATTACCGCAAAAGGTCTACCTCTAAGCGAAAGATTTTTCGCTTCCTCAACGGAAGCAAAATAAGCGTCCATATCCAGCAAAGCAACACACTTGTAAAGCACAGATATCACCCCCCTGCTTATTATTCATCAATATTCATCAATCCAACAATGACGTTTTATAACACATACTTAACATATGTATAGTTTACTAAAGTATAGTATACCATAAAGCGATTTTCAAAGTCAAACAATATTGGGGGATTTTAAGCCAAGAGTGTAGAGTTTAGAAATATGAACATTCATTGAACATTTCCACAAAAATCGGTTTCACAATCTACTTTGTGATAAAATATATTCAGAATTTGAGAAAATCCAGGAAAATTTAGACTTAAAAAGGAGAGTGATTTGTTTGAAGTTTGCACTCCTGGGGTTTGGGTTAAGTAACAAATACGCAGCAAGGTATTTGAAATCACTCGGAGAAGAAGTTTTTGTAAGCGAAGGTAGTAAGCTTTCAGAAGAGGATAAAAAATATTTGGAAGAAACGGGCATCCCATATGAAGAAGGGACAAACAGCGAAAAAATCCTCGAAGCAGACGTTATATTAACCAGCCCAAGTGTTCCATACAACCATCCCATTCTCATGAAAGCAAAAGAATTGGGCAAACATGTTGACACAGAAATCACTTATTTTACGAAAAATCTTGATTGGAACCCAACCATCATCGCGGTTACAGGTTCCGTTGGAAAGAGCACAACCGTATCAATGATTAACCATCTCATTTCAAAATCCGCAACCTCTCAACTCTCTGGAAATATCGGCATACCAATAGCACAAGTACTTCTGGAAGGTAAAAAACCTGAGTATCTTGTCATAGAAATTAGCAGTTTCCAACTCTACTGGGCGGAATACTTCAAACCACACGTGGCAGTTATCACAAACATATATCCGAACCACCTCGACTGGCATCCATCTATGGAGCATTACGTTGAATCGAAATTTAAAATAACAAAGTTCCAAGATAACGAAGACCACTTCATCTACAATCCAAAAGATATGGAAACATTCAAAAGACTCTCGCTCGTCCAAGCCAAACGTGTTCCATTCACAGCGGATTTCAAATTCGAAGAGATACCATTCCACATCCGCACAAAACAGAACGTTGAAAACATCGCCGCTGCGAAGACCGTGTTGAAGGTGTTGAACTTACCATTTGACATGAGTATGCTCGAAGATTTCGTGCCATTGCCACATCGAATGGAGTATTGTGGGACAATAAACGGAGCACATTATTACAACGATTCAAAAGCCACAAATGCTGCAGCAGTATTGAAAGCCCTTGAAAATTTCGACGGGAATCTTTTCTTGATAATTGCCGGAAAAGGTAAAAACGAAGACTACACAAAGCTGGCAGATGAGATAAAGAAAAAATGCAAACACGTTGCTATAGTCGGACCTATCGCGGACCAGATTGAGCCGTATTTGAAGGAAAGAGAGATTAATTACAAAAGATACAAAAATATCGAAGAAGCAGTTATTGAAATATCAAAAATGGCAGGCGAAGGCGATTACGTGCTCTTGGGACCAGCTGGTGCAAGTTACGATGCGTATAAAAATTTCGAAGAACGTGGAGACCATTTTAAAGCGATAGTCAAAAAGCTTTTGGAACAATAATTTGAAAAACGCTTTCAGTATTCAAATTGGAGGGAAGATAGATGATAGGCTACGAGATATTTGTTAGGTCTTTTGCAGATTCAAACGACGATGGTATAGGTGATTTCAAAGGTATAGCACAGAAAGCAGACTACTTAAAAGCTATCGGTGTTGACCTTGTTTGGCTCACACCACATTTCAAATCACCGAGCTATCACGGATACGATATCATTGATTATTTCGATACGAACTCTTCTTTCGGCTCACTCTCAGATTTCAAAGCGATGGTCAATACGCTCCATGAAAAAGGTATAAAGGTCGTCATTGACCTTCCACTCAACCATGTTTCGGACAGACACCCTTGGTTTAAAGCAGCAATGAACGGTGAAAAACCTTACATAGACTATTTCCTTTGGGCTCAACCACACTTCAACCTAAGCGAAAAGAGGCACTGGGATGAAGAATTACTCTGGCACAACAGGAATGGAAAGTGGTATTATGGGGTTTTCGGAGGCTCCTCACCTGATTTGAACTACGAAAATCCAGAAGTTGTCCAAAAATCACTTGAAATCGTTGAATTTTGGCTCAATCAAGGTGTTGATGGTTTCAGATTCGATGCAGCAAAACACATATACGATTACGATATTAAAGAAGGTAGATTTAGATACGACCACGAAAAAAATGTTGCATACTGGAAACTTGTTATGGACAAAGCAAGACAGGTAAAAGGTTCAGACATATTTGCCGTTACGGAGGTCTGGGACGACCCAGAGATAGTTGACAGATACGCAAAGACAATTGGTTGTTCGTTCAACTTCTATTTCACAGAAGCAATTAGAGAGTCTATGCAACATGGAGCCGTTTACAAAATCGTCGATTGCTTCCAAAGGACACTAACAAAAAAACCATACCTACCAAGCAACTTCACAGGTAACCACGACATGCACAGACTCGCAAGCCTTATCCAACAGGAAGAACAAAGAAAAGTCTTCTTCGGTTTACTCATGACAACTCCTGGTGTTCCTTTCATCTACTATGGTGATGAACTTGGCATGAAAGGTGTTTACGACTCCACATTCACAGAAGACGTTATCGAACCATTCCCATGGTATGCATCACTATCTGGAGAAGGTCAAACGTTCTGGAAGGCAATTAGATTTAACAGAGCATTTACAGGAGTCTCTGTTGAAGAACAACTCAGCAGAGAAGGGAGCTTGCTCAGAGAGGTCATAGCATGGACGAAATTCAGAAAAGAAAACGAGTGGCTCACAAACGCATGGGTCGAAAACGTTACACACAACACATTTGTTATCGCATATACGGTAACCGATGGTAATTATGGTTTTAGAGTATACGCAAATATCGCAGGACATAACGAATCGTTTGAAGGAATCACTTTGAAACCATACGAAGTGAAAATAGTCTAAGTGTGAAAATACGATTTCATCGATTGTTACGTTAGTGAAAATTGTCACTAATGCAACTCTATGGTATAATATACTTAGGCTCTTAACTTTTTTCACCAAAACACTTAGGAGGTGTTAGTATGTACGTAGAGATAGTTGATGTAAGGGCAAGAGAAGTGCTTGATTCCCGCGGAAATCCCACGATTGAAGTTGAAGTTCTTCTTGAAGATGGTAGCTTTGGCAGTGCGATAGTTCCAAGTGGTGCTTCCACTGGTAAATTTGAAGCACTCGAATTGAGAGATGGCGACAAAAAAAGATACATGGGTAAAGGTGTTCTCAAGGCAGTTGAACATGTGAATGAAATCATCGCACCACGAGTCGTTGGATTGAACGCGTTTGATCAAGTTTACCTTGACAAAGTTCTCCTTGAACTTGATGGCACAGAAAATAAGTCCAAACTTGGTGCAAACGCTATCCTTGGTGTGTCAATGGCGGTTGCAAGAGCTGCAGCTGAAAGCGCTGGTTTGCCACTTTACAAATACCTTGGTGGAGCAAATGCAAAGGTTCTTCCAGTTCCATTCATGAACGTTATCAACGGTGGTGCACACGCAGATAACAGCCTTGATATCCAAGAATTTATGCTCGTTCCAGCAGGAGCTCCTTCGTTCAAAGAAGCACTCAGATATGGTGCAGAAGTATTCCACACACTCAAAAAGATACTCAAAGACGCTGGTCACGTGACAGCCGTTGGAGACGAAGGTGGATTTGCACCAAATCTTTCTTCAAACGAAGAGGCTATTCAGGTTCTCATAAAGGCGATTGAACAAGCCGGCTATGAACCTGGAAAAGACATATTCATCGCACTCGACTGCGCAGCGAGTGAATTCTACAATGAAGAGACAGGAAAATACAACATCGATGGAACGGAAAAGACTGGTGATGAACTTATTGAGTACTACTCCATGCTCGTCGACAAATACTGGCCCGTTATCATCTCCATCGAAGATCCATTCGAACAAGAAGATTGGGACAGCTACGTGAAATTCACACAGAAAGTCGGTGGAAAGGTGCAAATCGTTGGTGATGATTTGTATGTCACTAACGTCAAAAGACTTGCCAAAGGAATTGAACTCTTCGCCACAAATTCAATCCTCATAAAGCTCAACCAGATTGGCTCGGTTACAGAGACGCTCGATGCAATAGAAATGGCAAAGACCGCTGGTATGACAAACGTTATCTCACACAGAAGCGGAGAAACGGAAGATACGTTCATCGCAGACCTTGCAGTTGCAACGAATGTTGGTATGATTAAAACTGGGTCACTTTCAAGAAGCGAAAGGATCGCAAAATACAACAGGTTACTTAGAATCGAAGAAGAACTCGGTGATGCGGCAATTTACAAAGGACTGGATGCATTCTATTCGATTAAAAGATAACAATATTAGAAAATTTAAACGCCAAGCCCCTCCTACAAGCTGGAGGGGCGTTTTTATATTTTATATACGCTCTTTGTGAAAGAAATGAAAAACCCCGCCCTCTCGGACGGGGTTTGTTGATTTTTGTTAATTATTGATTAGCTGGCTTTTAGAAGCTTGCTGTGTATGTGAGTTTAACGTTCCATGTTGGGTCTGTGTTGATTACTGTGTAAGCATCGTTAGAATCTGTTGTCAATGTTCCGTAGGATCCTGTCAACTTTACGTTTGGTGTGATCGCATATGCTGCTCTAACGTTGTAACCAAAGTCGTTCGTACTTGCAATTATCTTGTGAACATCCGAGCAAAGTGTAAGTTCTGGTGTTGCCTTGATGGTTACTGCTCCATGGATGTATGTGTATGTTGCAAGCTGTGTCATATCTGCCCAGCTTGCATCAACAGCTGCGGACAACATTGCATCTGCGTAAGATGCTTTTGCATAGAGTGTGAATGGGTTGTTTGTCAAAAGGTTAGTATTTGTTGTCTTTACATAGAATGTTACTGGTGAGAGTGCTATGTTTGCTGAAAGTTCGTTAAGTGGAAGTGTTGTCGTTGGTCTGGCTGATGCGAAGTCTACTTTTGGTGTAACTTTTGCTGTAAGCGTAACTGGTGCAAATGTTGTTGTGTATGTTACACCAAGGCTGATGTATTTACCGTTTTCAATTTTTGTTGATTTGTAGTCGAGTTTGTCAAGGTTTTCTGCAAATTTGAATATTGGAGCAAGTGTTAGTCCTGTAACTGGTGAGAGTGAACCAGAAAGAATAACGTCGTATGCTGTTACCATTCCTTTTCCGCCATCAACCATACCACCGAATACTGTGAGGTTTGGTTTGAATATTCCAAAGTCGAGTGCACCTTTTACTCCTGCACCGAATTCGTGTGTTGTTGTGTTACCTGTATTGTATGTTCCACCAACGATTGTGAAACCAGCTACCGGGTATTTTACAAGAACCATATCGCTGAACCATGTTGCATTACCTTCTGATGTCTTGTCAAGGTAGTAAACCTCAAGACCTGGAACTGCTGGGAGTGTAAGTTTTAATGAGTCTTTGAAATCTGCCATTGCGTCTGCCCATGAGGTTGTACCATCTGGCTTGTAGACCAAACCTGTGAAATAATCACTTACAAACTGTTTATCTGTGCTGTAGAATGCTGCAAAGTATGGTGTGGAGAATGTGATGCTCTTGAGTGTAAGATTAACTCCACCAAATGGTACGTAAGTTATACTAAATGTTGCCCCAGCCTGTGTATCGCTTGTTGGACCAAATGCAAGCGATGCTTTAACATTTGTTAATGAACCGTCAATATCAACTCCGTCTTTTGTTACGACAAGCGAGAAGTTAACTGTTCCTGTGTACGTTACGTTTGGACCGAGTGTGAATGGTTTTTCCGCTGCAAACATGCTAACAACTACCAAAAGTGCTACCAAAACCGTTAAAAGTTTCTTCATAACCTTCTCCCTCCTCCTGTAAGTTTAGGTGTTAAAATGTCTATAAATGAACCTAAAGAAAATAGCTTTTTCAACTTCACTATCTTTTACCATCCCCCCTTTTTGGATGATTGAAGTATTCTGCATATAACGAAGAGCTCAAAAACAGTGTTTACTTAGATTACGGCCTGAACCAACCAATTATTCCTATTATAACACCAATTACACCAAGCCCAATGCCCCACATGGCCATCTGCTCTAAGCGGGAAACATCCTGAGCCTTTTCAGCCTTGAGGTCGTCAATTTTTTTGCTAACTTCTTGTACTTCGCTCTTGTCAGCTTTGACTTCGTTGACAATCTGATCTAAACTTGCTACCTGATTTTCAACTAAGTTCAACCTTTCCTCCAGTACTTCAACTCTCTCAACGTTCGACGATAACGAATTGTTAACAGCGTTCAGTTCTTCGTAAAGTCCCAGGATCGCGTCTTCTAGCGTTGCATAATTATTCGCTACAGTTTCTTCAAGTTCTGCAAGCTTTGCTGCATTGAGTTCGATATCGTCTTTCAGTGTTTGCAATTCTGTGTACAGTTCATCTATCCTGACATCCGTGTACGATGTAACCCTTTCTTCGAGTGCTGCGATGTTGTTGTATAGCTCGTAAACCATATCTCTAATCGCTGGCAATCCTGTATCAAGCGTGCTCTTAATGTTCAGAACCTGTGTTTCAAGCTCAGAAATCCTCGCATCTAATTCAGAGATTACACTTTCGAATTCATCAGAAGATACTTTTGTCCCAAGGGTTTCGTATACCATATTTACGTATTCTTCCAAGAGTTCAACTCTTGAAACCAAACCTTCGAATACTTCCTTGTCTACTTTTGTTCCGAGGTCTATTGCATCGACCTTAGTTTTGACCTCTGCTATCTGTGATGAAAGGTCTTTATTTGTGTCGGCAATTTGTTTTCTCAAAAGGTAATCTACATCGCCAAGCTGAGCAGCCAAACCGTTGAGGATTTCACTGATCGTTTGTACATCGCTCTTCAACGCAGCAAGGTCTACTTCTTGCTGATTGCCTTCATCATCTGTGTAAACGAACTTATCCTGAAGTGAATTGACGAGGTCATATAACTTTATAATATCTTGGTCGTGAAGTTCAAGAACTAACTTTGCATCCTCAAGCGCTATCTGGAGTTCTTCTATGTCTTGTTTAACCGCAGCAAACTGTGCATTTATATCGTTTTCAAGCTTTTTGGCATCGCTTTCAAACTGTGACTTTAAATTTACCAAGCTGGAATCAACAGTCTGGAAAACATAATCGAGAGTTCTAACCAAAAATACCGCAATTTGGTATCTCGTTATCGCTTCATCACCACGGTATGTTCCATCGGGAAACCCCGTCGCAATTCCTGCCTCTTCCAGCCTTGTCACAAATGATTCCGCCCAATGCCCCTTCGGAATGTCTCTAAAAGCTGCCATGGAGAATGTGACAAGAACAATAACCGCCAATAACGCTAATACTTTTCTCATAATCTTACCCCCTTTTATAATGATTCTGGTTCAACCTTGCGTATTAAGAGTCGATTTTAAAATAATACCATGATGCATGATGATTTCTGAATTTTGCAAAACATTTTGCACGTATATTATACCACAATAATCCTTAGTATTGCAAATTTTTCTTCATCTTTTACCAGAAAAGAACAGCACTTCTTTAAGGTGTTATCTGGTCTTATCAGCAATAATCTTGATAAATAAACGCTTTCCGACTCTTAGGACATGTTCTTCGACAACTGCAATCGTTGCCTTAAAGTTGTCAATTCGGTTGTTATCCCAGTAGACTCCACCTTGTGTTATCAACCTTTTTATCTCACTCTTTGTGCCTATTCCTAAGTTGAAGAGTAACTCTACGATGTTGTATTCACCTTGTTTAACAATTTTTTCCGGCATCTCTTCGGGCAGTTCCTTTTTCTGAAAAACTGTCACGAAGTATTCTTCAGCTTCCCTTGCTGCTTGCTCACCATGGAATTGTTTCACTATTTCTCTTGCGAGCCACATCTTGTAGTCCCTCGGGTTTACAATCTTTTCGTCAATTTCTCTTTCCATTTTTTCTAAGAATTCTTCTTGTGCATCAGTGAGCAACCTTGCATATTTTACAATGAGCTCGTCAGGTATCGACATTATTTTACCATACATGTCCTTTGGTTCGTCTGTAAAGCCTATGTAATTTCCATAACTTTTGCTCATTTTCAGCTTCCCATCCGTTCCTTCGATGATGGGCATTGTCATAACTATCTGGGGTTGCTGTCCGTATTCTTCTTGTATCTTTCTGCCAACCATTAAGTTGAAGAGCTGGTCAGTTCCACCGAGTTCAACATCAGATTCTATTGCAACGGAATCATAAGCCTGCGCAAGAGGGTACAAGAATTCGGAGATGCTGATCGGTGAACCTTCTGCATATCTTTTTGCGAAGTCTTCTCTTTCCAGCATACGTGCAACAGTGTACTTTGAAGCCAACCTCACAACATCGGCAAACGTCATTTTGCCGAGCCATTCGTCGTTGTAGCGGATTTCCGTTTTATCTTTGTCAAGTATCATGAAGGCCTGCTCTGCATATGTTTTTGCATTTTCGAGAACTTCTTCTTTTGAAAGCATCGGCCTTGTTGTATTTCTCCCAGAGGGATCACCTATCATCGCGGTGAAATCACCTATGATTAAGATCACTTGGTGACCCAGGTCTTGGAATTGCTTAAGTTTCCTAAGTACAACAGCATGACCGAGGTGCAGGTCCGGTCTTGAAGGATCTACTCCGAGCTTTACCCTCAGCGGCCTGCCAGATTTCAAACGTTCGAGTAGCTCTTGTTCAGAAACTAAATCAACGCAATTTCTCTTCAGTATTTTCAGTTGCTCTTCGGGAGGGAGCTTTGTCGTTGGCAAGCGATACACCCCACTTAAATACTTAAATTATCTCGACAATACCCAAGAAGTTAAAAAGCACATCACAAAGAATGCAACGGCTAATCCAACTGTTATTTTACCTGATGTATCCAATCCCTTTTTTCTACCGAACATAGTGTAAGCCATACCACTTCCAAAAGCTCCACCGAGTTCTGCGAACTTGCTCATCTCTTGCAATACCATCCAAATAAGACCTGCTGCAATTACTGTGTGGATAATTAGCAAAACAACCGCAAGCATCTTAACACCTCCAAATCTTCATGCAAACTTTATTCGCTTTTACTATATCTGATTCAGTGTTTATTATAACATGTTTTTTTTTAAATTTGCAATAGTAAACAATGAATTTTTTCGAGCTCGTAAAAAACATAACAAATTGCTTGTCCGCTGGGAAATGTAGCAAGAATTCAGAACAAAGATGCTTGATCGGTTTCCGGTAGTCCGTCCAGCACCCCTAACCTTTTGAGAACTTCTACTTGCGCTTTCGTCACTTTCGCCCTACTCATGAGGTCTTCAACAGAGGTGAACATCTTGATTTCTCTTTGCTGGACTATCGATTTCGCCACGTTGTCACCTATACCGTGTATTTTATTAAACGGTATGAGTAAGTCTTTACCATCTATTATGAACCTTGAATGGTGGCTTTTTTTCAAATCAGGTTTCTTGAATCCAAACCCGCGCAAGAGCATCTCAAGTGCAGCCTCAAGCACCTTTTCTTCGTTCTTTTCTTTAACATCCTTTTTCGGATTGTTGTTGAGTTCCATGAGTCTTCTTTTGATAGCTTCTTTCCCCTTTAAAATTAACTCCGCATCAAATTCGTCACCTTTTGTTGAGAAGAACGCAGCGTAGAATGCCAGCGGATAGTGTACTTTAAAGTACGCAATTCTGAATGCCATACTTACGTAGGCAACAGCATGTGCTTTTGGGAAGAGGTACTTAATCTTCTTACACGATTCTATAAACCACTCGGGAACTTTGTGTTCTTTCATCAACTTTTCTTCTTCCTCTTTCAACCCCTTACCTTTACGCACGTTCTCCATTATCTTGAACGCATTTGATGGTGGAACTCCCTTGTGGATGAGGTAGATCATAATATCGTCCCTACAGGAGATAACTTCGGACAGTGTAGCAATTTTCTTTTCAATCAGCGTCTGCGCATTGCCAAGCCACACATCAGTTCCGTGCGACAATCCGGATATTCGCACGAGTTCAGCAAACGTTTTAGGTCTTGTTTCTCGAAGCATACCCATAACAAAATCAGTTCCGAATTCCGGTATACCGATCGTTCCAATATCTGTTCCAAGCTCTTGTGGATCCACACCGAGCGCTCTGACCGATGAGAAGATGCTCATCGTGGCTCTGTCGTCCATTGGGATGCTCATCGGATCTACACCGCTGTATTCATACAGCAGTTTTATCATCGTTGGATCATCGTGTCCGAGTGCATCAAGCTTAACCAAATCATCGTGGATGGCTTCGTAAGCAAAGTGTGTGGTGTAAACCCCTGACTTTTTATCGTTCGCTGGATGTTGATAAGGTGTAAAGTCGTGTATGTCGTAATCACTCGGGACTATCATCAGCCCACCGGGGTGCTGACCGGTTGTGCGCTTAACCCCGGTAACGTACATCGCTAGCCGCTCTTGTTCGGCCGGGTTCAGTGGGTTCACAATGTTTCCGTTCTTGTCCTCCATGTACGATTTGACATAACCAACAGCACTTCTATCAGCTATCGTGCTTATAGTTCCTGCCCTGAAGACATGCGATTTACCAAAGAGTTCTTCGATGAACTTGTGCGCTCGTTCTTGATATTCGCCAGAAAAGTTCAGGTCTATATCCGGAACCTTGTCCCCTTCAAATCCCATGAAGACTTCAAACGGGATATCTTGCCCTGCCTTTTCCAACTTTGCGCCGCACTTTGGACAGCGCTTGTCTGGTAGATCGTAGCCGGAACCGTATTCTTCGTGAAGTTCAAAGTACTTACAATCCGGGCATCTGTAGTGCGCTGGCAGTGGGTTGACTTCGGTTATCCCAACAAGGTGTGCAACAAGTGATGAACCAACCGACCCTCTCGAACCGACGACGTATCCATCTTCCCCTGCCTTTTTCACAATCAGATGCGCTATCATGTAGAGAACCGCATATCCATGGCCTATTATGCTGTTTAGCTCTTTTTCAATTCTTTTCTCAACTATTTCTGGCAGTGGATTTCCGTAAAGTTCGTACGCACGCATGAGCGTCATTTCTCTCAATTTTTCTTCGGCACCTTCAATTTTCGGTGGGTGGAGTTTTTTCTCTAAAGGCTTTATCTCTTCGACCATCTGAGCTATCTTTCTGGGATTTTCGATCACAATTTCCCTCGAAACCTTTTCGTCTTCAAAGATTTCCATTGCTGCTTGGAGCATTTCTTCCGTTGTGCGCAGGTAATAATTCGCATCGACATCCTCAACGTTACTCTGCGGTGCCAACAATACTTTGCGTGCCTTTATGTCTTCCGGGTCCAAAAAGTGCGCGTTCGAAACCATTACAACTGGAATATTCAGTTCTTTTGCAACTTCGTACAACAGCCTGTAAGCACGCTTCGCTTCATCTTTTGTGAATTCTTCAGAAATAATTGTATCGAGCGGCATGATTTCAACGTAATCGTAGAACTTCAACATCTCGTTGAGCGCATCTTTATCACCTTCGAGGGCAGCTTCGAATATTTCAGAATTCGCGCAGCCAGTTCCAATAAGCAATCCTTCCCTATGCTTTTCTAAATCAGAACGCAACACCTGAGGAACTGTGAAGAACGTTTCTGTGTGGGATTTGGAGATCAGTTTGTAAAGGTTTTTCAAACCGGTTTTGTTCTGCACCAAAACGGTCAAGTGTTGCGGGTGTTTGGAGAGCGGATTTATATGCTCAACAAGTTTGTTTATTCTGTCAAATGTGGTGATGGATTTTTTCTTCAGAAGTTCAACAAGCTGCAGAAATACTCTTGCAGTTACCCTTGCGTCATCCAACGCACGGTGGTGTTGGAACTTACCGAGCTTGAAGTGTTCTACGAGTTTATCGAGAGAAAAGGCTTTCATCTGGTTTCTTAAAAGAGCCTGTGATAATCTAAGCGTGTCGATGTACGGCGGGTTGAATTCTCTACCAAACCTTGCGAACGTGTGTTTCAAAAATCCAATGTCGAAATCGGCGTTATGGGCAACAAGAACAGCCCCTTTCAGAAATCCCCAGAGCTTATCGATAACATCCGCGATCTCCGGCGCATCTTTCAACATATCTTCGGTAATCCCTGTGATCTGCAAGCTCTTTTCTTTTAAAGATGTGGGTTTTACAAGCGTATGGAACTCATCAGCAACCCTTCCATCGAAGATCTTCACAGCACCGATTTCCATTATCTCGTCAAGCCTAGGGTTTAAGCCGGTTGTTTCTAAGTCAAGCACAACATATGTCGCACTTTCTATTGAGCCGTCTATTTCGTTTACCATTATTTTCTTCGGGTCGTTTGCAATGTAAAGTTCACAACCGAAAATTGGTTTTAATCCTTCCGATTTTGCAAGCTCGTAAAGTTCGGGAATGCTCTGTACATTTCCATGGTCCGTTACTGCGATGGTATTCCAACCCCATTTCTTGGCCGTCTTGACGTATTCAGCAATATCAAGCACGCTGTCTAAATCGCTCATCTTCGTGTGAGCGTGGAGTTCTATTCGCTTTTCAACTGCGTTGTCCATTCTGTCGAGTGAAGGAATCGACGTTGCGGAATCTATTTTGAAGAAGAGATTGCCGTTTTTGTCGTAGTTCATCGAACCGGTGAATATGTACCAATTGCTTTCGGCAAGGCTTTCTTCCAGTTCTTTCACTTTTGAATTGAAGACTTTTCCAAGGATGGAATCTCTTTTGTCTGTTATATATACATTGAGTATTTCGTCCGATACTTTGTCGATTTTGAAGATCTTGCCATAAAGCTTTGCCTTCTTTTTAACAGCGGGAGGCTCTGAAGGGGTGTAGAGCGTTTTCAGAACGGACGGGCTAAAACCTTCTGAGATGGAATGTTTATCGCCATCTTTACTATCTTTTCCAAGTTCTCTGCTTGGTTTTTCTTGTGGCAACTGCACAGAATTTTGAGAAGCTTGAGATGCTCCATTTAAAAGAAAGTCTTCAGGTGTTGTATCGTTGGTTGGCTCAACTACGTCCACGGTGTACTTCTTGAAAGGTAGGGTGCGTTCGATTTTTTTCAAACGGGTAAGGACATGCGCCTTCCCAAATTCTCCAAGCGCATAGATTCTCAAATGTTCTCCTTCTATTTCTATCTTTTCTATATATTTTCCCGAACCGTTGAGAAGTTGCATGATCCTATTATGCAGTGTTTCTAAACTTTCCATATGATTGCCGTTTTCGGTTTCAAACACCAAGTCGATGTGGACACCTATAAAATCCTCAAGCGTTCTTTTGAATGAACGCGCATCGCCTCTGAAATCTTGGATAACAAAAGATACCGATTCCCTTTTCCGGTCGTAAATAATCTTTTTTATTGTTCCTTCTGCATCAATACCTATTTTCTTTGATATATCCTTCAGGTTCTTTGAGACTTCAAATATGTGATACATATAGCCCACCTCGGAACGGTCCCGGTACTATTTTTGAATGGTTGTTTTACTTTCGACTCGACGGAGCCAAACCTGAATGAGTCACGGCGGCGCACCAAGCTACAGCAAGTGCATCGGCTGCATCGTCGGGCTTAGGAATTTCATCGAGTTTGAGAAGTATTTTCATAACCTTTTGAATTTGAGACTTTTCGGCACGTCCGTACCCTGTAACGGTCTGTTTCACTTGGTGAGGGGTAAATTCAACAAAAGGAATACCGGAATGCTTTATAGCAAGAAGGATAACACCTCGCGCTTCTCCGACAAAGATAGCCGTCTTAGCATTCTTGTAAAAATACAGGCTTTCGACAGCTATAAGTGAAGGTGTGTAATTTGAAATAATGCGCAAGATTTCAGAATAAATGTAGTCGAGTCTATCTTCGAAATGTTCTTCTTTGCCCGTTGTTATGGCACCGTGTACCACGTGAGCTATGCGATTGCCGATCTTTTCCACAACTCCGTAACCAACGATACCATATCCTGGGTCTATTCCAAGTATCCGCATTGAAAAACCTCTTTTCAAAGTGTTTAGATCATTTAACCCATTTAGAGTTTGTTCTTTTATCTTTCGATTTCCAATTATACACCCGCTGCAACTTCTTAGGATGTTACGATTTGATTTTTGCTTTTTGTTAAATTAAAGTATGAGCATAGCGTCGCCGAATGAGAAAAAGCGATACCTTTCTTCAACAGCAATTTTGTAAGCTTTCATTGTTAACTCGTACCCTGTAAATGCACTAACGAGCATTAATAAAGATGATTTTGGGAGATGAAAATTAGTGATTAACGCATCGACCAGTTTGAACTCAAATGGTGGATATATGAATATATCTGTTTTGCCGGAATACGATGTTGCTTTGGGAAGTCTTGCAATCGTCTCAAGTGTTCTCACACTCGTTGTGCCAACCGCTATTAGTCTTCCACCTCTGATTTTTACTTCATCTATTATCCGAACGGTTTCTTCTGGAACAACATAATATTCTTCATGCATTTTGTGTTGTCTGATATCTTCCACTTTAACGGGTCTAAATGTGCCGATTCCAACGTGGAGTACAACTTCGGCGGTAAGAATTCCTTTATTTTTTATCTTTTCTAACAATTCCGTAGTGAAATGCAGGCCGGCTGTTGGTGCTGCAACACTTCCTTCGTATTTCGCATACACCGTTTGATATCTGTTGAAGTCCACATTTTCGTTCTTTATATAATGTGGCAGAGGCACCTTCCCAATAGCAAAAATTTCGCTATCGCTTTTTGTTGAAAATTCAAGAATCCTTGTCCCCTCTTCTGCCCTTCCTACACACTTGGCTGTTATGCCACATTCTTTGTTAAAAAGGTCAAAAACAATCTCGGTGCGTTCTTTTACCGCCTTGCCGGGCTTAACAAGGCACTTCCACACGCCCTGTTCAATTTTCTCAAGCAAAAGTATTTCAACCTTTGCTCCTGTTGTTTTTCTTCCAAACAGCCTTGCTGGAATGACCTTTGATGTATTGAAAACTAACAAGTCACCGGGGTCTAAATGTTCGATTACATCTCTAAATATTTTGTGTTGGATCTCTCCTGTTCGTCTGTCAACAACCATCAACCTTGAAAGGTCCCTCGGCTCGACAGGTTCTTGGGCGATAAGTTCTTCTGGAAGATTGTAGTCGTACGCTTCCAATTTAAAAAGGTCTACTGAACCCATATTACACCACACCTCTTTGCACAAAATCCAAAAGTAAAGGGCGGTTCCCCGCCCTTTGAGATTTTAAAATTGGCTTTTTACTTTCTTAGTGACAACTTTTCAAGGAGTTGTTTGTAAAGCTCTGGATCTTTCTTCATGAGGTACTTAAGCATCTTTCTTCTGCGTCCAACCATCTTCATAAGACCGCGTCTTGAGTGGTAATCTTTCGGGTGCTTCTTAAGGTGCTCTGTCAGATGCCTTATGCGCGCGGTTAAGAGTGCTATCTGGACTGCGGTACTTCCGGTGTCCGTGTCGTGGATCTGAAATTCCTTAATGATGTCCTGCTTCTCCATCTTCTACACCTCCGTCTAAAGTCCTCTTGCCAAGTAGGGGAATATTCCCGCAACCGAGCAAGGGCGTTAATATGATACAATATGATGAGTGCCGTGTCAAGTTTAGAATCGCGCCCACGTTTTATCTATATTTTGAGAAGAAGTGTTATTTAACATTCGGAAAAAGTTGATTAAAAAACGTATAGCGCCAATTTCTCAGGTTTCCAATGGAAAAACGCTGGATTTCTATGGAATTTTTGAAGATAGCTATTTACAAATTTTTGTAAAATGGTGCTATAATATAATTTAGTTGAACTTCTCAATTTGGACAGTTCGATATTTGAGATACGTTAATCTTCTTTATTAGTTAAAAACCGGGTGTTTTTTGGGTTCTACATTATCACACTTTTAAAAGGAGGGATTAAGCATGAAGAAACTGGGGATTCTTATTGCGGTCGTTCTTTTCGGGATATTTGCGTTTGCTCAAGAAGTTGACATGGAAGCACTTCTTAGCAGGATTGAGCTTTTGGAAGAGTACACCAACATGATCTATGACACAGTTGGAACAAAGGTTTCAGTGGACGAGTTTGAATCAGTGCTTTCTGAAGTAGAAACACTTATCAATAGGATTGAACTTTTGGAAGAGTACACCAACATGATCTACGACACACTCGGAACAAAAGTCTCACTGGATGAGTTTGAGGTAGCACTTTCTGAAATTGAAGGAACATTTGCAGAACTCGACGAAAGACTTTCAGAACTTGAAACGAAAGTTCTCAACATTCAAAGCACTATTGATACGGGTTTGCCAGCACTAAGGGATATGCTCTACGAACTTTCTGCGAACCTCGCAGCGCTTGACGAAAGGTTGACATCTTTTGTGGAAGTTTCACTTGATGCGGCTAAAGAAGAAGTTAAAACCGCGATCATGGATGAGTTACAACCACAACTTGATGACCTCAAAGTAACGCTTGACATTCACGACAGTGACATCCTCAAGATATACGACACCCTTGGTATGCTCTCCGAACAAATTGCACAAATTCAAGAAGCCCTTGCTGCTCAGGAAGAAGCATCGTCTATTGTAGAATCACTTGCCCTCAGACTTGATATGCATGACCAAGACATTGTCAACATATACGACAACCTCTCCATGAAGGCCGACAGGGAACAGGTTGATACTCTTGAAGCAACTATTGTAGATCTGCAAGAACAAATTGCGGGTTTGAACGAGATAATCACAGGCCTTGCCGCACAAATCGGAGATACAGATTACTTGCTGAGGAAACAGATTAACGACACAGCAAAAGACCTCCAAGCAAAGATCGACACAAAAGCAAGCACAGAAGAACTCAATGCAGCTGTAAAAGATCTCCAGGCAAAGATCGATACGAAAGCTGACGCAAAAGTCGTTGAAGAGAAAGTGAACAACGTTAATATGATCGCGTGGCTTGGAGTAGTGCTTGGAGCAATCGCGGTTGTTCTTCCTTTTGTAATGCCAAAGGAATAAGCCTTTAACTACGTGAGCAGGCATAATCGAAAATTGTATAAACAAACATGCGGGGCAATTCGCCCCGCTTGTTTTTTCATCATTTGAACTAATTAAAACTGCATCCTCATAATCTCTCTGTACGCTTCTACTATCCTATTTCTCACTTCAACGGTAAGTCTCAACGATATGGAAGCCTTTTCCGCCTCCACAATCAGTTCGTGAATGTTGCTCACTTTACCCATGGCGAAGTCATCGGTCAACTTTTCCACGTTCTTTTGCTGATCGTTCACATTTTTCAGTGCTTCAGAAAGCACTTTACTGAATTCACTTTCACCCTGATTTTGGCTGTTGTTAACGTTCATCGTTACGTTAGGTCTTAACGGATTAACCCCACCAATTTTATCTACCATTCACTTCACCTCCCTATCTGCAGGGCGGAAGTTATCATCGCTTTCGTTGTGTTTATCGCTGTAGCATTTGCTTCGTAAGCTCTTTGTGCGTTTATCATATCCACCATCTCACGAACTATGTTCACGTTCGGAAGTCTCACATATCCGTTCTCATCCGCATCTGGATGTGTCGGGTCGTAAACTACCCTAAATTCGGAAGGGTCTTCGTAGATACTTTTTACAATCACACCAGAGTTTTCACGCTTGCCTTGGATGTTTCTGACAAGTTCCTGAAAAACAGGAACTTTCCTTCGGTAAGGTCCCCCATTTTCCGTTCTCGTTGTCTCGGAATTCGCTATATTCGTTGAGATGAGCTCTATTCTGAACCTTTGCGCCGACAATCCTGTTGACGAGATGTTCATTATGTTGAATTCACTCTGCATCATATCACCTCTCAGGTTATTCTACGACACAACTACCTTGTATTCCTAATCACTGTGTTGTACCTATCGATATTCGAACTCATCAGTCTTGAAAGAACCTGATATCTGAGCGCGTCTTTAACCATTTCCGTGACTTCCATGTCTATATCCACATTGTTCTGGTCATTGGTAAGAGACGTATTTTTCATAGCTACCTCTTTTGCAGTTACAACTTTCGGGGATGTTGGAAGATGTTTTTGATTTGTCGTTTTCAGCTGCAATTTCATCTTCGATTCCTGAAGGTATTCTTCGAATGCTACGTACTTTCTCTTGTAGCCAGGCGTTTCCGCATTCGCTATGTTCTGTGCGTGGAGTTCTTGCCGTTTCATTTGAACATCCATTGCTGTCTTTAGTGTGTCAAAATTCGAGTTGAATATACCTGCCATGTTTTAAGCCCCCTGTTGCAAATCGTCCTGTTTTCATATTCACTATTCTACCACAAATTCTCCGATTCCTACAAGAATGAACTTCGAACATGCTAAAATAGAAGTGAACTATTTTACAACATTGGTTGTCTAAACTATTAGAAAGAGCTTTTTGTGTACGGAAACTATATTGGGAGTCAACTATGCAAAATTAAATTTTTGTTTTGAGTGTGAGATAGCATAATCAATATTGAACTTCTCTTTCTTTCTCAACATTGCGTACAACGTTCGCAATAACTTGTGTACTACTGACATTATCGCTTTTTTGTACGGTAAACCTTGCTGCCTTTTTCGTTCATAGTATGTTCGGAAATATTCGTTGTGAATCACTACACTCACTGCCATTAGCCATAGTATTCGTCTTAGGTGGGCATTGCCCCTTTTCGATATGTGTCCTTCTACTTTGCTTTTGCCTGATTGGGCAATGCTTGGATCGAGTCCACAATACGCAATGAGTTTTTTGTATGTACTAAATCTTGAGATATCTCCAACTTCTGCCAAGAAATGCATCGCGCTGTTTTCACCAATACCTGGTATTGACGTGAGTATCTCGATATCAAGGTTTATCGCACTACATTCGCAATATTCTTTCATCATCTTGTCGTATTCTTCAAGCTGTTGCTGTAAAAATTGTAGTTCTTTGATATTTTGCACAAGAATCTTTTCTTTCATCGGCCAATATTGAGCAATCGAGTTATTAGCGAGTTCTTTAAGTTTTTGAGCATTAAGTTTTGTACTTCTGCCACGGTCTTTGGAAAAGAACACATCCAGATTACGAGCCTTTTGAATAGCCTTGGCAGAAGGGAAATGAGAAAGAAGATTGAGGATAGTGTCACTGTAGATATTGGTAACTCTTTCGAGTTCAGGGAAAAGAACGTTGAGCAGTTTTTCGATATTGCCTTTAACTTTTGCGATGCGGTGGATAATGTTTTCGCGTGCTCTGACAATATCACGAAGCTCAGAGTTGACAAAAGCAGAAGAAGGAATTTGATGTTGTAGGTAAAACAAAGCAGTAGCGATAATGCGAGCATCGATTTTGTCGGTTTTGGTCTTTCGAAGAGAAGCAAAGTTTTTAACAGTTAGAGGATTAAAAACAGCGCAAGCAAAGTCGTTGGAAGAAAGGAAAGCCAGAAGGTTGAGATGATAACAGCCAGTAGATTCCATAGCGATGATGATGGATTGTTTTGGGAAGGCAGAGAGTTTGTTTGCGAAGGAGGAAAAGCCTTGCTGGGACATATCGAAAGAAGATTCGAAGATGATGGAACTGGGATTAGAGATAGCGCAGACGTTGAACTTATCCTTGGAAACATCGATGCCGACGAATATGGAGAAGTTATTCATACAAGAACCTCCTTTCAATTGATGAGGGCAGGGAGCCTACTGAACCAATCCTCCATGCTGACGAGGGCTGAAAGCCCAACCAACTTATCATGGTTAAAGGCAGGCAACAGACTCCCAAAATGGCTTAAAAGCCAAGGTGACATAAGTTGTCCTGCCCTCAATTTTTTTAAGCTAAATTATTTATACCATATTTTTATGTAGGAGGTGGCATTCATGAGGAAGTTCTACATGGTATTCACCGTTGTAGTCATCGGTCTTATCTTGTTTTCCTGCGGTTTGAAGTTACCTTCAAAACCACCTGAAAAGGTTAAGGTGCAGTACACTAAGTATCTGGAATTCCCACTGACGACTCTTGATTTTAAAGTGAAAGATTTGGTCGATAGCTTTGCAAACGAACTTGGTAGAGATTTAACTTTAGAAAAAACCGACCCAATTACACTCAAGTACGCCTCGGAAATTACCTACAGCCCCGGGACACTTTTGCAAGATGTTCAAAATGAGCTTGAGTCGAAACTTGGTGAACTTGGAAGTAGATTCGAGTACAAGATCGATACTTCGTATTTCTTAAACGCTATGTCCGGACAAATCGAATTACCGTCTGTAGAACCAGTAGTTCAAGAGATTAACCAATCTGAAGTAGAAATAGGTAATCTCACTCTTATTTCAGGTCTCATCGTACCAGTTACTGGTGGTACAAATGTTTTCGACGTCCCCCCTGCTGTATTGTCAACACTTATATTTAGTGAAGCGAATTTGAAAAGTGTCAATGTAAGATTTATTATTGAGCAAATTACTGGTTCAAATGCAGAACTTCTAATCGATGGAACAACTTATCCAATCACTGTAAATGGAATTAAGAACTTGGCAAATGTTCTGATAAAGAAGACGTCCTCTGTAAAAATCAAATTTGATTCTGCCTCTTCAGGAATGGCTAAAATTTCCTTAGCTTTCGAAAACCAAAAGGTGGATTACTTTAAAGATTTAGATACTTCAAAACTTGGCGGCGGCAAGATTTCCATTAATGTTTCGCAACATATACCTATAACCTCTGGCACATGGAAATTAGCCCTTGGTGGAAATGTTGGTATCAAATTAACAATCGCTGGTTTCAGTGGAAATATTTCTCAAAACTACTCTGTTGTTTCTGGTAGTAACACAGTCGGAATCGGCTCATCTAATTCACTTAACACCCAAATAAACCTCGATGATACAAAACTGTTCACGGTAGGAGATGGAATAGATATTAACGGCACGATAGAACTGACAGGACTAGTCAGTGCCGACTTGAGGACGAAACCAAAAGTTCAGATCACGCCAAACGTACAGGTTAAAAAAATACAGGACTATCCGCTCAGCGTTAACGTACCACTTCCAAATAATGTTACTGAGCTTAAATTCACTTCAGATAGCGGATATATGCTACTCAACTTCAGTGGCCTTACATCTGTTAACGTATCTGGAACGTTTGGAAATAATGCTCTTACAAGTACAGCGGCCGGTGTTCAAATCCCGTTCCAAAATGTATCCTTGCCAGCGTCAGTTTCTGGTACAATAAGTGGAAATGTTACTGGAAACATGATTTCCTATACTATCGATTTGCCAAGTGACCAGACTATAAAAATAGCCACCGCGAAGATTTCAGGCATCAGTATAGCCCCCATTTCGTTCAGTCAGCCTGTTCCAAGTGAAGTACGCAACTTCGTCAGTGAAGCAACCGCAACTATAAAGGTAAAACTCAACTACAATGTTGGGAATATCTCAGGAATTACTTTGAACATAGCTTCTAACATCTTCGACTCGGGTAATGGAACATATGTACTTTCTGGACAAAACTCCATTGTATTGCAATCTGTTAACAAGCTCTTCGATTTTTCCACTTTCACCTCGTTTGACTTGACGATAATCCCGTTGGTACCGCCTTTACTGACTGTATCTGACATTGATATACGAGAAGGTGTGAACCTTTGGATAGAACCAGTTATCGAAAAGTTTGAAATCAGCAAAGTAAAACTCAAAGGTCAAACCTTTACACAAGACCTTGGGACATTGATAAACTTCGGTGACATCTTCAAGGACGAGTTCGCATTTATAAGGGAACTTGATTTAAACATCAATGCGTCCGTCTCGTTCGATATAACGAATTCAACAATACCTGCAACGCTAACACTAAACATCTCCGGTAATACAGTCAACATCTCAAAAGGAACACCGGTAAATATTGGAAATATTATAGAAACCCTTATCAGCGGAGGTTCGCCTTTGAGTCTTAGTATAACGGTTGAAACCGATCCCGGCGAGCTAACAAAAGATAGCGAGATAAAAGCTAACCTTGGGTTCACGCTGCCGATTAGTGCAAACACACCTGACCATGATGTTGTAATAAGCTCAGGTACAGTAGACTTGAGTCAGTTAGAACCTCTGAAAGAGCTCGTAGATAACGTGAGTATAAAGTTCAAAACGTATTCAAATACGACAGGTTTGAAGGCAAAGCTCAAACTCGGGCAGAATGGCGAAGTAGAGGTATTACTTTCAGATTCAGTTCCAACCATAGGTGTGAACAAAGACGATATTGCAACATTATCAAAGAACAACACACCATATCAGATACTGTTACCGAAAAATTCAAACATCGCCTTGAACTACAACGGTAAATTAAGTGTTGCACCGTACATCGCCGTTGAACTGAAAGTTGCAACTGAAGTCAAACTTGGAAATTAAAGGCAGGTGAGTGCAATGAGGAGAACGATTGCATCTTCTTTAGTAATGTTGAGCTTGATTCTAGCAATTTCAGGTTTTGCTCTTACCATCCAACCTTTCGGACTTTTTGGAAATGTCTCGTTGGTTAGGCACGATTTTACGGCGCTCTTAAAGTTCGTCCCGTTTGCTGAATTTGAATTTGGTCAGAATATTCTCAGCATGGGTAATATTAATGCACTTTTGAATGAAGAGGATTTCAAAGTCGACAAAACTACTCTCTCTTCGGCTTTGCAAAGTGGATTTCAGTTTGCTCTTCCGGTTAGTTTAGGCGCATACGCTGACTTGAAACTCGGAGCGTTAAGGTTTGTACCGTACACACGTGTTGATGGTAACATCAACTTAACGCTTCCGAAGACGTTTGCAGAACTTCTTGTTGGTGATACACAAATAGATGAAACATATGAAAGCAGTTATACGAACTTCTTTAATGCAAATATTACAGCAAACGGAGGTATCGCAATCGTTATTGGAGATATTTACGTTGCGGGGAACTTGTTCACACCCGTTTTGTACAGTGACCCACAAACAACTATGATAGATGTTTCGTACACTTCAAGTGCAACACCTGCCTACGCTGAGCTAAGTGCTTCTGGAAAAATTAGAGCTTACAGTCGAATTTCTTTGAACGACTTAATGTCGCAAAATATACAGAACTTGGTGAATGACCTTAGTAACTTTGAAGACTATGGGATTTCGGTAGAAGTGGGGTACGGAAATGACGTATTCGGTATAGCGGTACGTAACATAGTAATATCACCGGCGAAAGCTTGGTATTCAGTTGAAGTAATAGGTAACGGAAAAATCACGTACACAGCAGAGGGTACAAATATTACCGCAGACGCAACGTATTCTGTTTCCGACCCCATTGTTGCAAGGCTGATAACACCGGTAAGTGTCGCTCCGCCAATGCAAATTACAGCTTATTTGAAAAACGATGGATTCATAATGTGGGGAGTCATGGGCAGTTACTGGCTCGACGGTAATTGGGCAGTAAAAGGCTACGCAGGACTGAACATTGGTATTGCTAAGGCATACTACATACTTGGGTACAACCAAATAACCTATTCGCACACTATAGGTGTTGGGATGAATCTATTCTTCCTTAATGCCGATTTGAAACTTACAGCAACAACTAACTCATTCATACCAACAAACAATTCCACCCCCGGAATAGGATTTTCACTAACAATATCCGGAGGTCTGTAAGTTAAGTACTTAAAACTACATCCTAAACCTACTTGTATCCCTCAACCTGCCGATTTTCAATTACGAAATCGGCAGGCTTTTTTCTTTTAAGATGGTATAATTGTTTTGGAAAGCTGTTCAAAGGAGGAAAGAATCGGTCATGAGTGAGAAGACAAAGATAATCAAACTGCCTGAAGAAGTTGTATCGAAAATAGCCGCCGGTGAGGTTGTGGCTAACCCTGCGTCCGTTGTTAAGGAACTGGTGGAAAACTCCATTGACGCCGGTGCTTCTAATATAGAAGTTCAGATAAAAGACGGAGGCAAAAGCTATATCAAAGTTGTCGATAACGGTTCTGGTATGTCAAAGGAAGACCTTCTACTTGCAGTTCAAAGGTATACAACAAGCAAGATTTCTTCGCTCGAAGACATCTACAACATCACGAGCTACGGTTTTAGGGGCGAAGCGCTCGCTTCAATTGGTGAAGTATCAAGACTGGTGATAACAACTTCTGACGGCATTGAGTCGCACAAACTCGAAATGGTTGGTGGAAAACTTGTCAAAGTAGCAGAAACTTTCAGGGAGAAGGGAACGACCGTTGAAGTGCACGACTTATTCTTCAACATCCCCGCAAGAAGAAAGTTTCTTTCCTCAGAAAAGATCGAAAGGCGCATGGTAACTGAGGTAATCGAGAGGTTTTTACTTACAAAGCCAGAAATTCGGTTCCTTTTCAAAGTAGATGAAGAAATTGTTTACAATGCACCTGCATCAAGCTTGCCCGATAGGTTCAAGTTGATTTTCCCAGAGGTGAAGTCGTTTGAAGTTATTGATAATTATGTTAATAGTTCAGTTTCGATTTCTGGGATAATTTCATCACCTCAGTTTTTCAGAAAGAACCGTTCTGGCCAGCTGTTTTTTGTCAACGGCCGGTTTGTGTTGGATAATTTGCTTCATCTTTCTTTAGAGCGCGGATACGGTGAGTCACTTGTTGAAAGCACGCACCCATACGCTGTGATTTTCATAAATATTCCGCCAAACGAAGTCGATGTGAACATTCATCCGCAAAAGCTGCAGGTGAAATTTTCTGAACCACGTGTTGTCTACGACGCGATAGCAAGGTGCGTGAGGGATACATTAAGAAAGTTCGAAGGATTCCAGTTGTTTGTTGAAAAAATTGACAAAGGTGCTCTTGATCAATTCGTTTCAACGTACGTTGAACAGAGCGAGTCAAAAAACATTTTGACCGAGTCAGGCAAAGATTCAACAGGAAAGTTCAACCAGACGGATGAATTTCAAAAATTCCAAACGAAGGAAAAAAGCCTTTCGTTTCCTCAGCACATGATTCAAACAGGTGAAAAATATCAGAAAAGTGTCGATTTCAAAACCGCCAACTCACATCCTGCGCTCTTTCCAAATTTCGCCAGTCCAACGAGTTTGGATAAAGCAGGAGCGTTCACAATAATAAAGAATAGGTACATCCTTTTTGAAGATAACGATGGGATCGTTATCATAGACTTCCATGCCGCGCATGAAAGGGTTATTTATGAACAACTCAAAGAGCATGAATTCCAGCCTGTAGATCTTTTGATACCTGTGGAATTTAGTATAGGGAAAAGCTTAGCGAATGTTTTGGAAGGTCTGGAAGCTGAATTGAAAGAGCTTGGTTTCAGCATAGAGATGGAAAAATCAGAAAATAGTGCCAAGGTTGTTTTAAAATCCATCCCTTCGTTGATAAAGATAACACGAGCTCAAGAGACGTTACTGGAGGTACTCGAGGAATATAGGCTTCCGTTCAACAAACCACAGAGCATTCTGCACGTTCTTGCAACGAAGGCCTGTAAAACTGCCGTGAAAACAGGTGATAAACTGAGCGAAGAGGAAGTAAGAATGCTTATCGAGGAGATAAAAGGTAAAAACCTCCTCACATGTCCTCATGGAAGACCTATAATGATGAAAATCACGTTTGACCAGCTGGATAGTTATTTCGAAAGAAGATGAACATAATCGATATCTTGATATGCTTTGACTTATGAATTTCGTTTGTGGTATAATTGTACATGTGTTTCGTTCGAATAGCGAACTATCTGTTATCTGAAAAAAGGGGTGAGACTGTGTTGGACAGATTTGACAAGCCTTTTGTTGAAGAGATTTTGGCAACGGTTCTGAGATACGGTGGAGATTTCGCGGAAGTTTTTGTCGAAGATAGATATTCTACAAACATTGAGCTGAAGAACGGGAAAGTAGAACTTGCACAAACTGGCAGGATGTTCGGTGTAGGTATAAGGGGATTTCTCGGAGATAAGGCAATATATGCGTACACAAACGATCTGTCTAAAGAAAATATTCTTAATGTTGCCAAGCGCGTTGGCGAAGCTCTTGGAGAAATCAAGCTCAAAGATTTCTCGATCGATTTGAGAAAGAAAGAACTTGAGAACAAGCATTTTGTTTTGTGGAAGCCAGAACAAGTCAAAAAAGAGGCAAAAGTTGGTTATATGAAAAGGGCATACGAGGCAGCTAAGAGATACTCACCAACGATAGCGCAAGTTGTCGTAAGGTACTGGGACTACGACCAGAATGTGCTGATAGCAAACAGCGAAGGCGTATTCGTAACAGACAACAGGGTGCGCACCAGGTTGATGATAAATGCCGTAGCTGTCAAGGATGGACAGATGGAGTCAGGCTTTTACGGTCCGGGTGCAGCTATGGGACCTGAGTTTTTGGAAAAAATCGATGTTGAACAAGCAGGTGTTAGGGCGGCAAGGATTGCTGTGAGGATGGTGGATGCACAACCAGCTCCGGCAGGTAAGATGACCGTGGTAATTTCCAATGAATTCGGTGGAGTTATCTTCCATGAAGCTGTCGGACACGCACTGGAAGCCTCCTCTGTGGCACGCGGAATGTCCGTTTTTGCCGGCAAACTTGGACAACAAGTAGCAGCTGAATGTGTCAGCGCAGTTGACGATGCAACGATTCCAAATGCATGGGGTAGTGCAAATGTTGATGATGAAGGAACACCAACGCAAAGAATTATGCTTATTGAAAACGGTATTCTGAAAGGTTACATGATCGATAAGCTCGGCTCAAGAAGGATGGGAATGCCATCAACAGGCAGTGGTAGAAGGCAAGATTACACGTTCGCACCGACATCGAGAATGAGTAACACGTTCATCCTCCCAGGTGATTACCACCCTGAAGAAATAATCGCTTCTGTTGAATATGGTTTGTATGCAAAGACGATGGGTGGAGGTTCTGTGAACCCCGCAACCGGAGAGTTCAATTTCGCTGTAAACGAAGGCTATCTGATAGAAAATGGAAAGATAACAAAACCAGTTAAAGGTGCTACGTTGATAGGGAAGGGCTATGAAATCATCCAGAAGATCGAGATGGTTGGAAACGATGTGGCAAGAGGACAAGGTATGTGTGGTTCTTACAGTGGTTCCATACCAGCTGACGTTGGGCAACCAACGATTAAGGTCAGAGAAATCATCGTTGGGGGGCGAAACGCATGACGTTCGAACAATTCAAAGAAAAGATATTCAAGCTTGCAAAAGCAAATGGCGTAGAGGCGCAGATAAGCTACTCTCAAAATAAGAACTTCCAAGTAAGATACCAAAATGGTCAGATGGATCAGTACACAGATGCAGGCAAATTCAAAATCACACTCCAAATTTTGAAAGATGGTAAACTTGGGATGTCTTACACGGAAACTTTGGACGATCCAGAGAAAGTATTCGAAGACGCGTTGAGTAATATATCGATAATTGATACAGAAGATGTTGAATATTTCTACGATGGAAAAGGTGAATATCCACAGATAGAACCATACGATGGTAGTTTTGAGAAATTGTCTGTGAAAGAAAGACTGTCGTACGTTGAGAAGGCGCATGAAGAGATTCGTAAAAGCGCGGAAATAATGAACGATATGGCTGTCTACGGGCAACAGATGAACGAAATGCGACTTGCTAACACCCTTGGACTTGACGTGTCTTACGTCAACGGTGGAGGATTCATGTACGCGATGGCCGTTGCAAAAGATGTCTCTCCCAGGTCAGCAGTCGAATTCGCACTTGGAAGGAAACCAGAAGCTCTTGATCCAATTCAGGTGGGTTCAAAAGCACGCGATGAGGCACTTGCACTTGTAGGCTCAAAATCAGTCAAAAGTGGGAAATACAGAGTGATTCTTAGAAACGACGTTTTTTCAGACATACTTGGCATGCTTATTTCGATGATCAGCGCAGAAAATGCGCAGAAAAATTTGTCACCTCTTAAAGGAAAACTTGGTGAAAAGATTGGAAGTGAGGTACTCACGGTTAAAGACTTGCCGTATCATCCACTAAGTATAAGCTGTGCACCGTTTGATACACAAGGAGTCCCTACAAAAGAGAAGACAATTATCGAAAACGGTGTTTTCAAAACATTCCTGCACAATTTAAAAACAGCAAAAAAAGATGGCGTTGAGCCAACAGGTAACGCAATGGGAACCGGTATACAGCCGATAAACCTTTACATTGAACCGGGCAAGAAATCCTTTGAAGAATTGCTGATGACTTTGGATGATGGGCTTGTGATAATCGAAGTGGAAGGTATGCATTCGGGAGCCAATCCAATATCAGGTAACTTCTCGCTTGGTGCTAAAGCTTTCAAAGTTGAAGGCGGGAAAATCACGCACGGAGTTGAACAGATAACGATATCCGGGAACTTCCTTGAGATGATAAAGAACATCGAGGAAGTAGGAAGTGATATACGCGCATTTATGGGAATAATAACACCTTCTGTGCTGATAAGTACACTCGATATAGCCGGTAACGCGTGATAGTTTGCACTTAAATTAAAAACTAAAACAAAGCCCCCGAAAAACAAAAATTTGGGGGCTTTGTTGTTTTAAGCTACAGAAAATTTGAAGTGTGTGATATGGTGGTAGAGCACACCTGATCTTAAGATCGTTGTTGGAAAGTTTTTATGGTTAGGTGAGTCTGGAAAGTGCTGTGTCTCAAGGCAAAAGCCTGTATGCTCGTCGTAATACTGACCGTACTTTCCTTGGAACCCCTGTAAGTAGTTCCCTGTGTAAAACTGAACTCCAGGTTGCGTTGTGTAAACCTCAATTGAAATTCCACTCTTTTCACTTAATACCTTTCCTACAAATTTCTCACATCTGTCATCACTTTCACTAAGAACGTAGTTGATGTCAAAACCTTTCAAGTTCGGATACACGCTTTTCAAACGTTCTATTGCTTCTCCTATGGTTGTTTGCTTTCTCAAATCGTAAGGAGTACCTTCGACAGTGGAAATTTCACCAGTAGGTATCAGGTTTTCATTGACCGGTGTGTACTTCTCTGCGTTAATAAACACTTTATGATCGTAGATTTTGCCTCTGCCGTTTAAGTTGAAATACGTATGCTGTGTCAAATTGACGATTGTCGGCTTGTCAGTTTTCGCTGTGTATTCTATTTTCCATTCATTTTCGTTTGTTAGCGTGTAAATAACCGTAACATCCAAATTTCCAGGGTAACCTTCTTCTCCATCGTGACTTCTTAGTCTTAGTTGAAGTTTGGGACCTTCAGGGGTCACTTCATCAAAGGCTTTCCAAACTTTTTTGTCAAATCCCTTAAAACCACCGTGTAGTGCATTCGGCCTTTTCCCGCCACCGTCGTTCAGCGCTAATTGATAAGTAACACCATCGATTTGGAATCTTCCGTAAGCTATCCGGTTGGCAAACCTACCAATAACAGCTCCCAGATAGCCCGTGTTTTGTTCGTACTCTTCCACACTGTTGTATCCAAGAACAATATCAACGAACCTTCCGTCTTTATCGGGCACCCATAACTCCCGAACAATGCCACCGAGCGAGAGGACTTTCATCATCAACCCGTTTTTGTTGATGAGTGTGTATTCGTGTACCTGTGTGCCATCCTGAGTATATCCAAAAAGCCTTTGCTCAACCGAACCATAACCAGACAGAGCGTTCAACTTCCCCACCTCACACGTTATTAATTGTGTATTAGGCTATATTTAGAGCTCGAGGAATTCTTCCACAGCCTTTTCGATTACCTCCAACGAAGAGCGCCAGAATTCCTTTTTGGTTATATCTATTCCCACACTCGCAGCGACTTCTTCAGCTGTGCCTTTTCCTGTTGAAGAGAGCAGTTTTTTGTATGTCCCAAAAAATCCAGGTTCGTCGCGTTTTGCGTACACGCCTAATGCAAAGAGCATACCAAATGTGTATGGGAAGTTGTAAAAATGGAACGTTGGTGAATAGTAATGCGGTTTTACAAGCCACATAAATGGGTGGAGAACCTCTTCGTCCAAACCATCACCGTATGCTTGTTTTTGTGCGTTGAGCATTATTTCTTTGAGTTCTTTGACACTGAGAGGACCGGCCGTACGCTTTTCAAAGACCGTTTTTTCGAACAAGAACCGGCTGTAAATATCTATGATTATCTGTACCGCATCGGAGAGTTCTTTATCGAGTAATGCGAGTTTTTCTTCTTCACTTTTTGCACTTGCTTTTATCATGTTTAAGAGCAGCGTTTCATTAAAAATCGAAGCCGTTTCAGCCAGTGTGGCTGGAGTTGTACTGTTCAGTGGTGTTTCGTCCTTCAAGCAGTAGTTGTGGAATGCATGACCAAGCTCATGCGCAAGTGTGAGTACGTTGTCAAGAGTTCCGTCAAAACTCATGAGTATTCTTGACTCTTTTAGTGCTTTCACAGAAGAGCAGAATGCCCCTCCTCGTTTTCCCGGCCTTGTCTCTGCATCGATCCATCTCTTTTCAAAGGCACTGTCGATAAAATCACCGAGTTCTTTTGAAAATGCTGACAGGTTATCGACTATGAACCTTCTTGCTTCTTCGTAGGTCCACTTACGTTCGTATCCACCAAGCGGTGCAAATAAATCGTACCATGGTAAACCTTTTTCGTGTCCGAGGATCTTAGCCTTTTTTTTGAGGTATTCCCTCAGCTTTGGCATACTTTCTTTGACTGCGTCCATCATAGCATTGAACGTCTGTTCAGTTATCCGGTTTTCAAAGAGCATAGGCTCAAGCGGAGAAGTGTATCCCCTCAGTTTTACTTCTGTTAAAAACTCCCCTTTTATGCTGTTCAAGCACTGAGCCACAACATCTGCAGCACTTTCACAAGCTCGTATCTCGGCTTCGTACGCTTTTTTTCTCACTTCAGCTGATTTATCGTACGCTAAGTTTCTCACTCTCATCAACGGTAATTTCTTCTTTTCACCGTTCAGTTCCATTTCGCACAGTAAGTTTGACGTGGTCTTTTCGTACAAGTTATTCCAAGCGTTTCCACCAGTTAGTCTCATCATACTGATTATTTTCTCTTCATTCTCCGAAAGCATGTATTTAGAAAGTATCTTCTGTTCTTTAATCACAAACACGTGGGATCTAATTACCTCAGAAGGAGTATCCTCAAGCTTTTCAATTTCCACCGATTTCAAAAACTTCCTAAATTTCGTTCTCGCAAGTGAAAGATCAACGAACTTACTCCTGATAACATCAAGGTACTTTGCAGCAGTTTCGTTATTTGCATCGGCACTTAACGTTAGGCTGGCAAAGTTGTACAATTTTCCACCAATCAAAGAAAGTTCGTTCAGTTTGCTGATGATATACTCCAGCTTTTCCTCGGCATTTTCCGCTGAATTGAGGTTTTCATCCATCCACTTCAGGAATTCTGCAGTTTCTTTCTCAAATCTCACCAAATCGGATTTAAATTCTTCAGACTCAAACGAAGGATAGATGTTCGTTAAGTTCCATCTCATGATTTTCACCCCTTTAACCGCTGTTATACGTTCGATATAGCCATTATATCACAGAAGTGGTATAATTTTCTTGGTTGGAGTTGTTTTCCAAAAATTCAAGGGGTGAGGAGAAATGGCGATGACAACCAAGAAGATTATAGATATGAAGGGCAAAGAACCTATCGTTATGTTAACCGCCTACGACTATCCAACCGCTAAGATAGCCTCGGAATCAGGTGTTGACATTATATTGGTCGGTGACTCTCTGGGGAATGTGGTGCTTGGTTACGATAGCACTATACCAGTAACGATGGAAGAGATGTTGATGCACATAAAGGCTGTGCGCAGAGGGGCATCCGATGCGTTCATCGTTGGAGATATGCCTTTTTTGTCGTACGAAGTGAGCATTGAAAAGGCTGTCGAAAACGCAGGACTGATGCTCAAGGCCGGAGCCAATGCGGTAAAACTCGAGGGTGGCGAAGAATACGTAGAAACAATTAAGCAAATCATACGAGCGGGAATACCTGTCATGGGGCACCTTGGCTTCACACCTCAATCGGTCAATCTGCTCGGTGGTCACAGGGTGCAGGGAAAAACACCTGAAAGTAGGGAGAAGCTTCTAAGAGATGCAAAAGCCCTTGAAAAAGCCGGATGTTTTGCAATCGTTCTTGAACTCGTTGTGGAAAGTGTAGCAAAGGAAATCACGGAAAGTGTTGGTATCCCAACCATAGGCATTGGAGCTGGAAGGTTTTGTGATGGGCAAGTTCTCGTGTTCCACGACGTCGTTGGCTTGTCTCAGATGAATTTGAAATTTGCTAAGAGCTACGCGAATACCTATGAAGTTATGTTGAACGCTGTAAAAAAATATAGGGAAGAGGTAAAATCAAAACTCTTCCCAGAACAAACGCATGTGTTTGAATAATCCGTGATTATATCCTTGTTTCATCCAGTTCAGTTTTAATGAATTCGTTCCATAACGTGACGAAAAATATGGCGACGGGAACGGCAAAAAACGTTCCAACAAGTCCGTAGACTAAGCCTACCAAGAAGATGAATATCAACATCAGAACAGGGTTGATGTTAGCTTTGTGCTTCATTATGAATATGAAGAACAGAAACGCTCCAAAATGAACGGCTGCGACAATTAGATTGACAACTATGAAGTTTTTAAGTCCCAATCCCAGTGTAACTATTAGAATAGGTATCCATTCGATAACTACTCCTACTATGGGAATTAAGTTGGTTATAAACCCCCAAAAAGAGAGTAAGACGGTATATTCTGGCAGAAAAATTGAGAAGAGAAAATAAAAGCTCAAGCCAACAATAAGGCCTCCAAGAAGTACCACATCGACGTAGCTTTGTAGTGACATTCCCAACTTCGACAGGAAATCTTCCACCAATGGTCGTACGCGTTTTGGAAAAAGCCCCGGCAATGACTTTGTTGTCCATTTTGTATATATGGTCACGTAAATTGTGAAAAGGACGCTGTAAAAGATAACGACACCAATACCAGGAAGCTTCTTGGCGAACTCCAAGAGGAAATTGTTGAACAACTCTGTGATCCTTGGACTTGCCCAGTCGGCTAAATTACCTATAACCTTTGATAGTTCTGGATTATCAGCTAAATAGTTCTCCCAGTATTTTGAATCGAGAATATTCTTCATGAATTCGTAGAAAGAGCCTATTTGATTAACCACTAGAGGGATGATTCTGACGAACGCATAAATTAGGACGCCAAAATAGATAATCAATGCCGCAGTAACCGAAATCGGATGTGGAATTCTCAATCTCATCATGTTCTTGTAAATGAAATTCACAACTAGTATAGATATGAGCGAGAAGACGAAGACGTAGAGTAACGTCTTTGAGAGTGTGAATGCAATGAAAAATATCCCGGCGTACAAAAGTACTATGAGCAACGCCTGTTGCCTAATGCTCAATTTCACTTATCACCCCTCCTATGTGTTTTTCAAAGTATGTCCTTATCTCTTCTATGTCCTGCGTAATTCCCAAAACGACCATCAATTTTATCCTCGCCTTTTGCGCAAGTGGATGTTCGCTGAGTATGGCACCGCGTTTCCTTAAGTCAGCGCCTCCGCCGGTGTAACCGTAAATTGGATAGACCCTGCCCTTGAAACAGCGTGACGTGATAACAACGGGAATGCCACTTTTCACTATCTCTTCAACAACATCTGCAAGTTCCGGAGGCACATTGCCACGGCCAAATCCTTCCAATACGATACCTTTGTAGCCCATCTCGTACACGGCACGCAGAATTGTACCGTCATCACCTGTGAAGGTTTTGACAACGGCCACTTTCTCCTCTATTCTGTCAGTTGGTATTTTCTCTCTTGTAAGCGACTTTCTAAAGTACACGACGTTGTTTTCATCAACTAAGCCAAGTGGACCGTAACCAGGCGAATCGAATGTTGCAACGTTGCTCGTGTATGTTTTTGTTACTTCACGTGCTGCATGGATCTCGTCGTTCAAGCAGACAACAACCCCCATTCCGTAACTATCATCGCACGAAGCAACAAGCACCGATGAAAGAACGTTTCGCGGCCCGTCTGTACTTAGCTCACTGATGTTTCTCATTGAAGCCGTCAGAACAACGGGTTTTTCTGTTTTCAGAACGAGGTCAAGAAAGTAAGCTGTCTCCTCTAATGTATCTGTTCCGTGTGTTACAACCGCGCCGTCGTAACCTCTTTCTTCCAAGAATTCATCTATCTTTCTTGCAAGTTCAAGCATCAAACGAGGAGTCATGTGTGGGCTTGGGATATTTGAAAATTCGTAAAGTTCAACATCAGCTATTTCGTAAAGCTCAGGGATGTCCGTAACAAGTGCGTTCCCTTTATCGAAAGGTACAACAGTTCTGCCTTTCTTCACCATAGCGATTGTTCCGCCTGTACTGACGATAACTATCTTTTTCCTTCTTTTGGTCAGCCAATTACCGTCTTTAAAAGCCATACATTCCTCTCCCCTTTTTCAGTGTGTTAATTAATCAGTACCAGTATCTTTTCCTTCTGATCCTCATTCCAACCAGCACACCGTAGATAAACCCTCCTGCATGCGCCCAATAAGCAACTCCTGCTCCTGTGACATCGGCAAATACGCCGTTCAACACTTGTAGCAAGAACCAAACAAAGAGGTACACTACCGCAGGGATTTCCACTATGAAAGGCAGAATGAAAAATACAAGCGAGACTATGCGTGAATAGTAAAAAAGAACAAAATAAGCACCCATGACTGCGGATATTGCACCAGACGCGCCTACCATCGGGTAAGGGGAGAACGGGTTAAAAACCACGTGGAAAAAGAGCGCAAAAATACCACCAGTGATGTAAAACACGAAAAATTTAAAATGCCCCATCGCATCTTCGACATTATCACCGAAGATCTTTAAAAACCACATGTTTCCAATTATATGCGACCAGCCGCCGTGAACAAACATGTGCGTGAAGATTTGTAAGACTGGGAAAGCGTAGAACATACGTTCTGGAACAAAACCAAAGGTGTAAAAAAACTCCTGGAGTAGTTCCTCGTTCCAAAATAATGCCAGCTCATACAAGAAGACCAACACATTGACGGTGATTATCATATAATTCACAACAGGTTTCCTCAAACTGGGAATCGTATCGTACAATGGGAACATTGGTCCCACTCCTTTCTACTCTTTCACTAAAAAAATAAAAGGCCTCTAATGTTTGAAAATCGTGTACTGAAGAAGTCCAACGAGTTCATACACTATGTTACAGAACCCGTAAAAAGCGCTGTACGTTGGAATATAGTCAAGGAATGAATTTCGAAAATCGATAGGCACATCACTCTGTACATGGTAAATCTCTTTGAAGAACTTTTTAAAAACCATCAAACTTCTTCTCATATGTGTTGTACTTGTTACGAGGGTTATGGATTTGTCCTTAACTATATCGTGTGTGAATCTTGCATTCTGGTACGTATTCCTCGCCTTGTCTTCAACTACGATATCTTCTTCTGGAACGCCTAAAGAAAGGAGCACGTCTTTCATGACAAGTGCCTCCGGAATGCCCTTCGAAACAACCCCACCTGTAACTATTACCTTTCTTGGTTTTGATTTGTAAAGCAAGTAGCCTTTATACAACCTCCTCAAAGTATGTCTTCCTATCTCAACATTTCCTGAGTATTCGTCGATTCCTCCGCCAAGAACAACGATGTAATCTCCGCCATCAGATGTGTCCGGAACGTACAAAACCTTTGAAAATAGGTTTACAAACCAAGTCGAAGAAGTTAGATAAAAGAAAATAGATAAAAGAAGAAATAAAATCCAGATTTTATTGTACTTTGAATTCTTTTCCTTTATAAAAAAATAAACGGTCAGAACTGAGAAGAGTGTTACGAAGATACCAGGAAAGATTAGAAAGGCAGATATTATCTTCATAAGTTCAAACATATCTGAGAACCAGTCCCCTTTCAGTCACTCACGCACCTGCCCTTCCAAATTTCGTATGTATTTTTGAAGAGCAACTTCATCTATGATAATCCTCTCCTTGCGGTCAGCCTCCATCAGTTGTGCCCTGAGATACCTTTCCTTAAGCTTTTCAAAACTCCTTCGCTCAGTTCGTTTCTCAAGATATGCTCTTAAAGTCTCTTCCTCAATCTTACGCAGGTTGGACAACTTTAGATTGAGCTTTTTCAAATGCTCATCGTACATATGTATCAAGTACATTAAAAAAGCAACTTGTGCACCAGTTTGGACGCCGGTGCGAAGTTGCTCTTCGGTAAATCTTTTCGAATTCTTAACTTCTTCTATTTCTTCTTCCAGCCTTCTTATCTCCACTCTTACTTTATTAAGCTCGTTTTTTAGAGCTTCTTCTTCCTTTTGCCTTAACGAAAGTAACTTTTCGAGTCTGAACGGCAATTCTCTCTGCTCTCCTTTTATTTTTCCTTAGAAGATAAAAATGTCGAGAGCAGTTCAACAAAGATCTGCAAAACCTTTTTACTTGCTTCAGAGAACCGCTTTCCTTCAAAGTTATCGAGCGATATTATAATCATTTTCTTATCTCCAACTTTGACACTACCAACCAGTGGTATGAAGTTTGGAGAGGTAACTCCCGACTTTTCCCAAAGGTCTTTGTACTTACTCTCTCTATTGAATTTGTAAGCATCCAAAAACTCCACAACTTTATTTTCACCAATACGTGGTCCGTAGCTGTCTTCCGAAGCCTTGATGACAAGGTTCTTGACTTCGTCGCCATAATTATAAACGGCAACGCATTTGTAATCGTCGCCTTCCAAAAGCCATACTGAGGCTTTTTGGGTTTCCGGAATGACTTTCACAAGTTCATCAAGCATAATCTTGAGGTATTCTTCCAGCGACTGTGTTTCGTTCCAGAGTTTTATGAGCTTTGTTATCGAGTTTAACTTTTCAATAACATCCTTGTAGACCTTTTGGCTTTCTAGCACTTTAAGTGCTGCGAGCACATAAGAACCAAGGAATCCTGCTAACGCCTTTGCCATGCTTACGTAATGTTCTGGTACGTGCACAACAAACTTAAACCGGTCGATAGGAACGACCTGATAAGTTTTTTTGTCGTAAACAAAAGTCTTAACCTCATCGATTTCTTTTGCTTTCTCTATGAGCTTTTCGTCGTTTGTACCAATAAGATATTCATTGTCCATTAAAAGAACAACAGCGATGTGTGGATACTGCGCATGGAACTTTCTGGAAAAAGAAGTCACAAACGTAACTATGTCTCCATCTGCCTCACCTAAAGCTTCCATGATTTTCTCCTCGACAAAAGTGAGAAGTTTATAAAGCGTCTGTTCAAGAACTTTTTGAGTGATGTCAAACATAACACCAGCAACTCCGTAATTACCGTCTCCAAGTCTTATAGGCATTCGCTGAATGTTATAGTACCTTCCGTTGTAGACTATCTCGTGCGAGTGGTTTCTTCTCGTTCTTTTAACCTTCCTGTCAATTTCTTCAATCTCCTCAATTCCCAGAATTTCACTTTCCAGCTTTCCAACGATCTTCTCTTCCGGCAGCCCCAGAGCATTTTCAAGTTCTTTATTTATCCACAAGTAACGTCCTTTATTGTCTTTAATGAACGCGGGTGCTGGAAGTCTTTCGAAAAACTGTTGTAAGAAGTACAAGTACCTCATGCTGTTACCTCCTCCATCTTTACTTGAATGATTTTTGAAACCCCATCGACCATGGTTACTCCATGCACGATATCTCCAGCTTCCATAATCAACTTATTGTGAGTTATAACTATGAACTGTGAGTTCTGTTGCTGTAACAACCTTCTGAATTTCTCAGAATTGTAATCGTCAAGCGGTGCGTCCACTTCATCAAGCACGTAAAAAACACCCTTGTTCGACTCAAGCATCGCCATGATGAGTGCAATGCCAACGAGCGCTTTTTCCCCACCAGAGAGCAGTTGAAGTTTTTGAACTTTCTTACCTGCTTTTGAAACTACAATTTCTATCCCTGATTCAAATATATTCCCATCGTCTATTAATCTCATGCTCCCTGTACCACCGTAGAAGAGATTCTCTATGTAACTTTTGAAGGCTCCATTGATTCTGTTGTAGGTAGTTAAGAACTGCTCCCTTGCTTGAATGTCCGTTTGTTCAATGAGCTCTTCCAGTTTCCTTTTCGCCTCTTCCAAGTCCAATTTCTGCTTAACAAGTTCGTTGTACTCGTTTTCAACCGCTTTGTACTCATCAATAGCGCTCAAGTCGACTGCGCCAAGCATTTTTATTTTGTTTTCCAGTTCTTTCATTTGTTGTGCAAGTTCATCCAATTTCTCAGGTTCAATTTCCACAGGATTCCTGTATTCCTCAGGAACATTAGAAATCCTGAATCTGATCTCTTGCAATCTCAAATCAGTTTCGTGGATTCTTTCCCTTGTGGATTCTATTTCGTTTTTCAACTTGCTAATGTCTTCTTCTAATATCTGGAGTTGTTGAAGTTTTTCTTCTTTTCCGGTTTTCCTTTCCCTTATACTTGTGAAAATATCCTGGGCTGTTGCTTTCAGACTTTCAAGTTCTCTTTCGTTTTCTATAAGAAAGTTCTTAGTTTCGTTTATCTCCTGTTCGAGCTGAGATATACTGTATTTGGCGTCGGCGACTTCTTTGGCGATTTCATATAGCCTGCTACTTATTCTGTCGTTTTCAGCGGTGTATTGGAGTTTCCTTTCAGCGAGATTCTTAATTTCAGCGCGCAGTGTAGCGATATGCTCGTTCAGTGTCTCCAACTTCTTCCTGTGCTCTTCGAGTTCTTTTGAAAATTCGCTGACATCAGCTTGCAAAACCTTCCGCTTCTCTTCTAAATTCTTACTTTCCTGTTCGAGGTACTCAACTCTTGCGAGGTTTCCTTCGTACTTCCCGTTGTATTCAGCTTCGAGCTTTACCAAATCCGCAAGCTCGTTCGAAACGTCTTTGAGTGCCTTTTGAAGCTCTTCGAGCACGCGCTTTGATGAAAGTGATTTACTCGACACACTTGCCAGTTCTTCCCTTATTACACCCATGCTCTCTTGAAGTTGCTTAATCTCACTTTGTATTGTATCAATTTCTTTTTCAATTTTTCCTTTCTCACTAACTAGCCCGTCGAGTTCCTCTTGTAGCGTTTTTAATCTTACTTTTCTTGCTATGAGCGAATTTGAATAATCTTCTTTCGCCTTCCCACCACTGATTGAGCCTCTTCCAGAGATGAGCTCGCCATCTAACGTGACGATTCTCGACCTAATATCGTATTTACGCTTTATTTCTATGGCACAATCGATATCCTTTACGATGATATCGTTACCAAAAAGATAAAGTGGCAAATTCTTATACTCAGCTGATACACTCACAAGATTTGCAGCATATCCGATGAATCCTGGTTCACGTTCGATTCCGTTTATAGGTGAAAACGAGGCATCGATCAGATCAAGAGGTATGAACGTGGCACGTCCGTATTCTCCGGCTTTCAAGAATTCGATTATCTGTTTTGCATCTTCCGCCGTTTTTACAACAACGTGCTGGACAGCTCCTCCTAAAAGCGTCTCATACGCTACAGAAAGCGATTTATCAAAGTCAATGAGATTGGCAACAACGTCGATTAAACCTTTGAACACGTCTTTATTTTCGAAAATCTTCCGGATCGAATAGCCAAACCCTTGATATTCCGAAATCTGTCTGTTCAGCACATCGATTTCCGCTTGGACTTCTTTTTGTCTTCGCACAATTGCGTCCAACTGTCGAACCTTTTGTTCTTTGCTTTGATTGTACTCTTCCAATGAACTTTTAGCAAGTTCTAACTCCTTAACAAGTTCGTTCTCTTTCTCCACAATTTCAAGCAAATGCTTCTCAAGGTCGTTTATTTCTTCTTCTAACTCCTGCTTTCTGGTCTCCTTCGATGTTCTTTGGCTCTGAATCATCTCAAGCCTATGCTTGATGTCTTGGTTACTTTCATTCAACCGAATTATCTCGTTGTGGATTCTTGAAAGCGTTCTTTCTGTTTCTTCGTACTCTTGCTTCTTCTTGAGTATCTCTTTTTCCTGTTCGGAATACTGAGTGTATATTTCACTTTTCTCTTTTTCGAGTTTGGAAAGCTCTTCTTCTTTTTCATTCAGTTCCTCTGTTATCTTGGAAACTATAAGTTTTATTTCTTCGTATCTGTTCTTCAACGAATTTGCTTCATCGGTCAACATATCGAGTCGAGTTGTTGTTTCAATGTATCTACTTTCCAATTCGTTCAGCTTCTTGCTGAATTTTTCTCTAATCTCCCTTAGTTGATCTTCCCTTGTTTTAAATTCTTCCAACGTTTTTGTGTAGCTCTCAATTTCAACGTCTATCTGGTTGAACTCCTCGCGTAAGGTTGCCCAGTTCATCTCCAGCTGAGCAAGCCTTTTCAGCTTTTCTTTTAACAAAACATTAAGCTCGTTAAAGTAGCTTTCCATATCTGCAAGTCTTTGTGTCTCTATTTGATAAACCCCACCGTAATATTCTCTCTTCACATTTTCCAATTCCTGAGAATATTCAAGGTAACGTTCTGCTCTTTTCGCTTTGAGGTAAAGAGATTTTCTATTTTTGTCCACTTCAAAGAGCACATCGGTTATCCTGCTCAAATTTATTTGAGTCGCATCGAGTTTTGCGAGTGCTTCCTTCTTTTTCTCTCTGTATATACCGATCCCTGCGATTTCCTCAATTATTGAACGCAGACTCTCGGGAGTTGAAGACACTATCTTATCTATTTGCCCTTGTCCAATAATAGAATACGGGTTTTTGCCAAACCCGTGAGACATGAGGAGTTCTCTTAAATCTTTGAGTCTTACTTCGTCGCCATTGAGCAAGTATTTACTCACTCCATCGCGTGAAAGTTCCCTTGCGATGGAGACCTTATTCCCGTTGTCTTCAAAAACCAGTTCAACGTATGCATACTGCGCAGGTGGTCTCTTTTCGTTTCCCCAAAATACAACGTCTTCACGCTCTTGAGCGCGTATTTCTTTCATCGACTGTTCACCGAGCACCCAGCGGATCGCATCGACTACGTTCGACTTTCCGGAACCATTGGGTCCAACGACAACTGTTACTCTATCGGATATCTCTATGCGAACAGGGTCTGCGAAAGACTTGAATCCCTTGATAAAAATCTCCTTTAAAACCACCGACCACCCTCCCCATTATTTACAGGGAACACACTCAAAAAATTCGGACTTACAGAATCATTGAACGCTTAGATTCTTTATTATCTCTTGCGATACGTTGTAAATATCCCCGGCACCAACGAACATGTAAACCGCTCCGTCTTCGAACGTCATCTTCTTTAGCTCGTCTAATTGCTCAATAAAAACAGCCCTTGGTATAGCTTCCACTATTTTCCTTGCACTCGCTCCGTTCTTGCTTTCGAAAGCCCCATAGACTTCAGTAACGTATATTTCATCAGCCAGTTGCAGGACCTTACTGAACCGGTCGGCTTCCCTTTTCAGTCGTGTGTAGCGATGTGGTTGAAAAATCACAACAACCTTTCTGTCAGGATATACCTCTTTAGCCGTCTTCAAGAGCACCTCAACTTCCTCTGCCGTGTGAGCATAGTCATCGACGACCGTAATTCTTCTATTCGGATCTTCGTAGCTCACGTTAAACCTTCTACCGGGAAGTGCAAAATCATGGAACGAACTTAATACATCATCAATGTTATAACCTGTGCTCGCCAGTAATGTGACAACCGCAAGAGCGTTCAGAGCGTTGTGATATCCGGGAACAGGCAGGAAAAGTTTCTTCTCACCCCAAGGCGTAATTATCGTAACAACTTGCCTGAAGCCCTCCTGTTTTCGCTCCACCATCTTAAAATCACCGGAGTATATGCCAAAGGTTGCATGACCTTTGTATTTGCCCTCGTCTGCAAATGTAACGACGAATTTTGAATTTTTGATAAGCGTTTCAAACGAACTGTAGTAGTGTTCTAGATCTCGATAATTTTCTAAGTGGTCCTCACGTATGTTTGTGATTATAAGATACTCCGGGCGGAACTGTTCAAAACCTGGCTGACTCTCATCGAGTTCATAGACCGCAATTTTTGTTTTTTCAGAGCCCTTTCTGTAATTCCCATGTTCCAATTTATTGTGCAGTGCGCCTAAGAAAACGTACGGATCAGCGCCAAGGTTTATCAAACTGTTTGCGAGCATCGATGTGGTTGTCGATTTCCCATCTGTTCCAGTCACTGCAAAACCCTTGAACGGTTCTAAGATCCTTCTGAAGTGGTCTATACGCATCGTTATCTTCACGTTATTTCTAACTGCGGCAATGTATTCAGGATTATCCTTGGAAACTGCTGGCGTCATCACAACTTCATCAACACCGTTTACGTTACCTTCTTCGTGTCTATCGTACACTCTAATACCCAAGGTTCTCAAATACTGTGTTCTTTCCGAGCTATACGGGTCGCTTCCTGAGACTTCTTTTCCACAGAAATGTTCGTGCATCGCTTGTGCACTCATCCCAATGCCGCCAACACCGATAAAGTGTATCTTTTCTTTTTTCTCTCTTTTACTTTCCTCAAAACCCATCTTCTATGCCTCCATGCTGTAGATTATTTCATTTTTTGCGAATTACAGGGACATGTTACTTTCTATCTCATCTACTATTATCTTTGCGGGGTTTTCCCGCTCGTTGAAATTCCTACCTTTCTTCATCAATGTTCTTATCATATCAGCCAGTTTTTCTGGTTCGTATTCGATTTCTCTCATCATAACTCCCAACCCATGTCTTTCGATAATCTTAGCGTTTGTAACTTGGTGCGATTCAGTTGCACCTTCCCAAGGTACCACCACTGCAGGGACGTTGAAATAAATGAGCTCTGATATAGTCGTTGCACCAGCTCTGGTAATCGCAAGGTCCACACTGCGCCAGTAGGCATACATATTCTCTATGTAATCCACTATCTCAACGTTAGCTGGAACTTCACCTTCTACCTTCTTCCCACCAGTTGAAAGTATAAAGTGCACATCTGGTAACAACCATGAAACTTCCAAGGTAATCTTGTTGAGAAACTCGCTACCACCACTACCACCGATGACAAGAACTGTTGGACGTGGTAATTCAACCCTCCCTTCCCTTGTCCATACGGGATTGCCGGTAACCTTTATCTTTTTCCTCACCTCATCAGGAAATCTCGTTACACACTCCTCAAATGCAACGAAGATCTTTTTGGCAAATTTTGAGATAGTTATATTGGCCTTCCCTGGAATTGTGTTTTGTTCTTGAACGTAAACAGGAATACCGAGTTTTCTTCCAGCCAGAGCAACTGGGTAACTTACATATCCGCCAGATACATAGACAAAATCTGGGGCGAATTCCTCAAGAGCCCTTTTTATATTAACCGAGTTAATCAACAATCTCGAAAACCTTACCAAGTTTTCTGGATGGAATATAGGCCTTCTCAATCCTTTTACTTTTACACTGTACCTTTTGAACTCTGGGTGAAATTTTGGAAGCACCCGTTCTTCTATCTTCCCCTGAACGCAGAAATACAGAACTTCGATATTCCTTCTGCGTTGGAATTCTTCCAAGACAGCGAGGTTCGGATAGAGATGACCTCCGGTAACACCACCAGCTACTGCGATTTTCAGTACTTTACTTTTTGATGCAGACGTATTTTCCATACTTCACAAACTCTCTCCTTCTATTGATGACCTTGCACTATTTTGATTCTCTTTACCTTCCCCTGTGTTGAGCAAGCCCGAGAGTATAATACCAAAGCCAATTAAGAGTGCCATCATTGAACTTCCGCCAGTGCTTATAAACGGCAGTGGAATTCCTGTTACAGGGAAGAATCCTGCGAAAACGCCTAAGTTTATTGTCACATGGAAAAGTATAACAGTTGCATAAGACCAAGTAAAGACACGAACTGCAATGTCTTCGATGTAACTACCTAACCTCATAAGTGAGTAGCTCAGGAACAAGTAGGTGATGCAAACAAGAAGTATTCCGAAAAATCCAAAATCTTCACCAATAACAGCCAGTACAAAATCACTTTCCGCTTCAGGGACGTACACTTTCAACCAGCTGTTCCCAATTCCAACACCGGTTGGGCCAGAGTTTTTCAGAGTTTTCAGTGCTATATCAACTTGCGGTGCGATTTCCCCGCTGAAGAAATAACGCAGTCTGCCAAGTTGATAAGAGTGAAGCAACCCCGTTATAGAACCTATTATGACAAGCGCTATTACTAGCACAACAGCGATAACAAAATACCTCAGCTTCGTGCCTCCGTAGTATAAAGTCACTACGGCTATCAAAAACGTGAACATCGCGGTACTCAAATTCGGCTCAAGAACAATCAAACCTACATATATTATTGCGTATAGCATAGGTACAACCATTCCTGTCCAAAACTCTGACATCTTCCCTTTATGCTTCTTAACGTAAATTGACAAGTACAATATGAGGATTATCTTAGCAAACTCAGAGGGCTGAACTGTGAATCCGCCAATGTGTAACCACCTGTGCGCACCATTTATGGGTGGAAATGCAAAGACTGCAACCAGCAAGATTATACCCGCCAGATAAAGCCATTTATCGTTCCTTTCGTAAAAACTAAATGGTATATTCTTCACAAGGAGCATGAGGAACAAGCTAACACCCATTGTAACCAAATGTTTCACGAAAAAATTGCTTGAAGTGTTAAAAACTTGCTCTTTTGCTATGTCTAAACTGTACATCGCAATTGCTCCAACCACGAACAATATCAGATAGGTAACTATCGTAACTTTGAGTTCTGTCCTCACTTGAAATACTCCTCCCACACGCTAAGAAGTGTCACAAAGAAAAGATTGCTAAAATCCATACCTTTTTCGGTAAGCTTTTGACCATCGAAGAAATCAAATTTTCTCTTAAGGACTTCCAACACATCTGTAAATTCCACACCTGTCTTACGTTTCAAATACTCTATGTCAGAACCCCATTTCGTTCTTAGTGACATAAACAACGTTTCCAATGCCTCTCTCTCGGGTGAATTGAATACTTCGTAGGACCTCGGTAGTCGACCCTCGGAAATAGCTAAAAAATAATCGTTTAACCGCTCGAAGTTATTATACCTCAGAAAACCAATGTGACCACCTGCCGCAACGCCAAGACCTATGTAATCTACATTGAACCAGTATTTTAAATTGTGGAGGCAATATTTTCCGTTGATAGTGAAATTAGAAATCTCGTATCGTTCGTATCCAAGAGCTTTCAGTGAATTTAAGAACTCGTCATACCTCTGAAATGCCTGTTCATCTGGCTTTTTAAGTATCCCAGCACCATTCTCGGAATGGACCTCCAACATATAAACCGAAACGTGGTCAGGTACAAACTCGCTGACAAAACGAACATTTTCCTGTATCGTTCCCCACGTTTCTCCAGGTAATCCAACGATAAAATCCACATTTACATTGTCAAAGTACCTTCGAGCTATGTCGTACTTTCTTAAAAAAGTCTCAAAATCGTACAGTCTTCCTGATTTTTTAAGCACCGTATCATCCGTGCTCTGCAATCCCATGCTCAATCTGTTCACGCCAAGCGCTTTATACTCTACTGCTAAGTTTACATCAAATGAATCGGGATTTACTTCAATTGTAAACTCTTCAAAGGAATTGTTTTTAGAATAAACGATTAGTGATTTGACGATCCTTGCAAGGTTCTGGACCGGAAAGATACTCGGAGTACCACCACCTACGTATAAAGTCGCAACACCTTGACCGAGGTATTCTTTATACATATCTATCTCTCTCAACAGGTAATCGGTGTATTCATCATAGTTCTTATCCAGATAACTAACGAAATCACAGTATACACAGCGACTTTTGCAAAATGGAATATGGATATAGACACCTAAACCATCTTGAACTTTCTTAAAATGCATCGGTATACTCAGCCTCTCCGAGTTGTTTATTCAAGTCATTCAGAAAATCTTAATTTGAAGTAAGCCACGTTATTCTGAATTATCAAATCTCCTGATATCGGTGAGAGAAATCTAAACCAGACACCGTATTTGACGTTTTGCGACGACGGGATGTACGTTCCAAACGTTGCAAAGAAAAATCTGAAATCCTGGAAGTCTATGAATAATCTTCCACCAAGGACACCTACCAATCTGCCCTCGTCAAAATCCCAACCTAAGTTCACGATTGCTCCCTGCTCAAGCGACTTATCCGCAAACAAGAACATGCCAAATGAGTATATACCGCCAATTTGAACAAAGCTAAGAGGTAGCGTATCGATCAACGCATAACCTCTCTTTAGGTTTATTTCAATTTTCGGTTCTTCATTTCCCAGTTTTGAAAGTGAGAAGCCTTCATAGTTTAACGCAAACGGCCCTATAATCGTTTCACCTAATGGAATACTTGGCAATGACAACCAAGTCTTTGAATATTCTGATTGCAGGACTTGGTTTGTAGAAATGTAGTACGTTTTTTCAAATCCCGTGACAGGTATCGAATAGCTCTCGTACCCAATCGTTAGTGCAACACCATGCACTTGCCCGACAAAAGCCATAAAGTTGAAATAGCTTTTGTCAACCGGCCGTTTCATCGTTATGAATCCCAGTTTGTACGATTCGCTTCTGGTACTTTCATCGTGCAGTCTTAATCCTATTGCCAGCTTGGAGTCTTCGTAAATTAGTGATGCATTCCACATATTCAGCGAAAGTGCATTGTACATCCCATGTATTTCAGGACTTATGCCTTTCACAATATTGGTAATATCTTCCATTAAATCTCCAAAAGCTACTGTGAAAAAGAGAAACAAGAATACACCAACTGTTAGCAACTTCCTTAGCTGCCTCTTTCCAAACATCCCAGTTCCCCCCTCAAGCTTTGTCAAACGCGTTCCCTTCCCGACTCATCCTTTCAGTAGTCTGTTCAGTACCTCGTTTACGGTTTTAGGATTGGCCTTTCCTTTTAGTTCCTTCATAACTTGTCCAACAAAGAAACCGAAGAGACCTTCTTTTCCCGCTTTGAAGGTTTCAACCTCTTTTGGATGGCTTTCGATGACCTTCTTTGCAATCTCTTCTATCAATGATGCATCGTCAACTTGTCTTAAACCCTTTTCTTCAACTATCTGTTTTGGCATCTTACCTGTGAGAACGGATTCTTGGAACACCTCTTTTGCCATGTTTCTTGAAATAGTGCCATCTTTCACCAAGCCGATAATTTGCGCAAAAGTATCAGCATTTACGTGTAGCTTTTCTGGTTCGTGCTCACTGTACAGTCTGAAGAGCTCAGTTAAAAACCAGTTGGCAACTTCTTTTGGCTCTCCACTCTTTTTAACTGCTTCTTCGTACAAATCACCAACCTCTTTATCCTCAACCAATGCCCACGCTTCTTTTGCGTTCAACCCGTAACTTTCAACAAACCTGCGAAGTCTTTGTTCAGGTAATTCACCGATCGTTGATTTAATTTGCTCGATGAATTCATCCTCAAGTAATACGGGAGGTATATCTGGTTCTGGAAAGTACCTGTAATCGTGCGCTTCTTCTTTACTTCTCATGCTGACCGTTGTCTTTGTATTCAAATTCCATCCTCTTGTTTCTCTCTCCACTTCCAAACCCTTTTCCATGAGCTCTACGATGCGTTCGTATTCGTACTCAAGCGCCTTTTCAACGAATCTAAACGAGTTCATGTTCTTCACTTCTACTTTGTTGCTCTGCCTTCCTGTTAAGGTGTCTAATACAGAGATGTTTGCATCACAGCGCATAGCACCTTTTTCCATATCGCCACTGCTGACACCGATGTACCTCAAGATACTTCTAAGCTTTTCCATAAATATTCTTGCCTGCTCAGGCGATTCTATATCGGGTTCTGTGACAATCTCAGCCAACGGAACACCACACCTGTTCATATCTACGAGTGAGTAGTCAGCTTCGGTGATATTATCACCAGCATGCATAAGCTTTCCTGCATCTTCCTCTAAGTGTATTCTTCTTATTCGGACCTTTTTACCTTCAACTTCCAAAAATCCGTATTCTGCAAGCGGGTAGAAAAATTGCGTAATCTGATAGCCTTTCGGCAAATCAGGATAGAAGTAATTTTTTCTATCGAATCTCGAATATTTGTTTATCTTGCAATTCAAAGCCAATCCCAGCTTAACTCCCAATTCAAACATCTCTAAAGACGGTACAGGCAATGCCCCAGGTTGACCTGTACAAACCGGACATATCGAAGTATTCGGTTCCAAATCGAACACATCTGCACTACAACTGCAGAAAGCTTTCGTCTTGGTACTTAACTGAACATGTATCTCAAGACCTATAACGGGCTTGTATCTATCTAGTTTATCCATGCTCTCATTCAACCTCCTCGGTTATAATTACTTATCCTTCAAATGCCTTTCAATCTGGTCAGCGAAACCTAAGACCTTGGCATCGGAAAACCTTGGTCCCATTATTTGGATTCCCACCGGAAGATGTCCTACCTTGCCAAATGGCACGCTGATGGCAGGTAAACCTGCAAGATTCGCAGGAATTGTGAATATGTCCATCATATAATAAACAAGCGGGTCACTTACAGAACCTATTTTGAAAGCAACGATAGGGGAAGTTGGAGTAACGATAAAATCGTACTGTTCGAAGACGTTGTTGAGCTTCATGGCTATTTTCCTTCGCACCTTCTGGGCCTTTTCAAAATATGCATCGTAATAGGCTGCGCTCAATGTGAACGTTCCTATGAGTATCCTCCTTTTAACTTCATCCCCAAAGCCTATCCCTCTAGTCTTTTCGTACATCTCCCTTAGTCCTTCCGCTGATATTCTTAGACCGTATTTCACCCCATCAAATCTAGATAAATTTGAGCTTACTTCCGATGGTGCGATTATGTAATACGTCGCAACGGAATATTTGATCTCGTCTATATCGACCAGCTCCACAGAATGTCCGAAATTTTCAACAAACCTAACGAACTCCTCAACCTTTTGCTTGACACCTTCTTCTACTCCTTCGTCAAATGACTGCTTCGCAACGGCGATTTTCATCCTCGGCAATTCTTTGCCGATGAATTGTGTAAAATCTATCTGCCTCTCAACCGTGGTAGAATCGTTTTCATCTTTCCCAGCGATTATGTTCATCAATATAGCGCTATCTTCAACAGTTTTTGTGATAGGTCCTATCTGGTCCAAAGAAGACGCAAACGCAACAAGCCCGTAACGTGAAACTAAGCCGTACGACGGTTTAAAGCCGACAACACCACAAAAGGCTGCCGGCTGTCTAATAGAACCTCCCGTATCACTACCAAGGGCTGCCACTACTTCGCCAGCAGCGACAGCTGCAGCCGAACCGCCACTACTTCCCCCAGCAACTCTTTCTATGTCATGCGGATTTCTTGTTGGTCCAAACGAAGAATATTCGGTACTTGCTCCCATTGCAAATTCATCGAGATTGGTCTTTCCGACAACAGAAAAACCTGTAGATTTGAGCTTTTTCACAACCGTAGCATCGTAAGTAGCCACGTAGCCCTTCAGTATTTTCGATGCACAGGTTGTTTCTATCCCCTGAACGTTTATGTTATCCTTTATTCCGATAGGAACACCACTCGGAGCTTCTTTGTTGACACTTATAAATGCATTCAGCACTTTGTCTTCTTTCTCGATAACCTCCAGAGATGTTTTCACAAGTAGGTCTGGATTATCTTTTGCAAATTCAAAAGCTTGACTGAGAGTTAGTTTCTTAAATTCTTCTGTGTTGAAAAATTTCTCTCTCAAAGTGAACACCTCCTTGCTTTCTCAGGAAATTATACCACATCTTTAACAAAATGCACCGTTGTATGTTAGAATTGATAATAAAGCAAAAATACTGGCAATTAAACGACGGGAGGGAGTCTTAATGAGTTCGTTAATCTTCGAACCAAGCAGCGGTAAATACTACTACCATTACCCATTCCCCGTTGCCATAGTAGGTGTCAAAGCCGGTGAGAAAGTAAATTTCATGTCCGCAGCCTGGCATACGCAACTTTCGTTTGATCCACCACTTTACGGAGTGCTCATTTCACCGAAAAGGTATACAAACGAACTTCTAAAGCAAAGTAACGCATTTTCGGTTAACTTTCTAAAATTCGAAGACTACAAGACCGCTGGTTTTGTCGGTAGAACTTCGGGTAGAGAGCTTGACAAGGTCAAAACGTTCGGTTTGAAGTATTTCGATGGAAAGGTCGCTACCGTACCTGTTTTAGAAAACGCCATAGCCTGTTATGAATGTAAAATCGTTGACTCAAGAACCTACGGCGACCATATTCTCTATGTTGGAGAAATACTTGGAATACACTACGACAAGTCTTACTACGAAAATGGCTTGTCAAAATCATTGCTATTGTACCACGGTAACGATAGATACACATTCGCTAATAGTGAGAGTGTGAAATTTGGAAAAGAGGAAGTCTACGATGAAATCAACAAAAATAGAAAAGGATAACTTTGGTCTTTCAAAACTTAAAAGAACTGTGGTATAATCATAGCATAGGTTTCGCAATCACTAAAATGCATTGATGGGGGTGAACTGATATGAAGATTTTCCTTGATACAGCCAACCTTGAAGAGATAAGGCAAGGGGTCGAATGGGGTATTGTCGATGGAGTTACAACAAATCCAACGCTTATCGCAAAAGAAGGAGCCGATTTTGAAAAGCGGATAAAGGAAATCTGCGAACTTGTTCAAGGGCCTGTCTCCGCTGAAGTCATCTCGTTGAACTGGGAAGGTATGGTCGAAGAAGCCAGAAAACTTGCCTCCATCGATGACCATGTTGTAGTGAAAATCCCAATGACACCAGACGGAATTAAAGCGGTCAAAATCCTGTCAGCCGAAGGAATTAGAACGAATGTGACTCTCGTGTTCAGTGCAAACCAAGCACTCCTTGCGGCAAAAGCCGGTGCAACGTACGTCAGTCCCTTTATTGGAAGAATAGACGATAACGGAAACGACGGGATAAAATTACTGGAAGAGATCATGCAGATTTTTGTTAACTACGGATTTGAAACGGAAGTGATAGCTGCAAGCATCAGACATCCGATGCACGTTGTTGAGGCTGCACTTATCGGTGTGGACATAGCAACTGTACCATTTGAAGTACTCAAAAAGATGTTCACACATCCTCTTACAGATGTTGGAATAAAGCGGTTCCTGCAAGACTGGGAATCGTACAAAGCTTCGAAAAAGTAAAAGTAATGGAAAAACAAAGGGAGGTAAATAGATGTATCGTTCGCATACTTGTGGGGAGCTTCGCTTAAGAGATGAAGGAAAACAAGTAAAACTTGCGGGCTGGGTTGATAGAATCAGAGACCTTGGCGGCGTAAAATTCATCGTTCTTAGGGACAGGTACGGTAAAACGCAAGTTGTTGTGAACCCTGATTCACCAGCCTATTCAATTGTAAATTCTATTTCCAGAGAAGATGTCATCAATGTAGAAGGCACCGTCCGTGCAAGACCCAAAGAGGCCGTGACCTCCGATCCAACAGGTGAGATAGAAGTTCTTGCTGAAAAGATAGAAATTCTTTCAAAATCTGAACTTCCGCCGTTCTATCCTGGTGATGATGTTTCTGAAGAAATGCGCTTGAAGTACAGATACTTAGACCTCAGAAATCCAAAGATGGCAAATAATCTCATAATCAGGCACAAAATGGCATTCCATGCGAGAGAATTCCTCACAAATCAAGGCTTTTTAGAAATCGAAACGCCATACTTAACAAAAAGCACGCCTGAAGGTGCCAGGGATTTCCTCGTGCCCTCAAGATTGAAAAAATGGAACTTCTACGCTCTCCCTCAGAGCCCACAACTTTTCAAGCAGATACTCATGATCGGTGGAATGGATAGATACTTCCAAATCGTACGATGCTTTCGTGATGAAGATCTAAGAGCTGATAGACAACCCGAATTCACGCAAATTGACATCGAAATGTCGTTTGTCCACATGGAAGATGTCTTGGAACTTGCGGAAAACCTCATTCGGTACATATATTCCAAAGTAGGGATACAGCTACCTGAGAAATTTGACAGAATACCATACGAAGAAGCGATGGAGAAGTACGGTTCAGATAAACCTGACAGAAGATACGGGATGGAGCTCCAAGATTTAACCAACTACTTTACAAACACCCAATTCAAAATCGTGGCAGATGTATTGAATAACGGAGGGTTTGTAAAAGGCTTTAAAACTAACATACCGATGAGTAGGAAGATAGCAGACGAATACTCGGAGTTTGTGAAAGCATTCGGCTTAGGTGGTGTACTGTGGTTTAAGATTGAAAATGGTCAAATCACCTCCACCACAGCGAAGTACTTAGAAAAAGAGTACACTGAAATATCGAAAGCCTTTGAAATGAAAGAAGGGGATGTTCTTATCCTTGCAGCCCACAGCAACAGGGAAAGACTGAACGAAGCATTAGGTGCTCTGAGGCTTAAGATAGGAAAAGAACACTTCAAAGTTGAAGGCTACGATGCCATGTGGATCATAGACTTCCCATTCCTCGAGTGGAGTGAAGAAGAAAACAGATTTGTTGCAAGACACCATCCATTCACAATGCCGTATGTCGAGGATTTAGAAAGCGGCGTTGAACTTTCAAAAATCAGGGCACATGCGTACGATATGGTTATCAACGGCTTCGAAGTCGGTGGTGGAAGTATAAGGATACACAGGAAGGATATACAAGAGAAAGTTTTTGATATAATAGGTTTGACGAAAGAAGAAATGGAAGAGAAATTCGGCTTTTTCTTGGAAGCACTCAAATACGGTGTACCACCGCACGGTGGAATAGCGTTTGGTTTGGACAGACTGGTTACCATCGCCGCTGGTGCTGACAGTATCAGGGAAGTTATAGCATTCCCGAAAACATCGAGCGGAACGTGTTTGTTAACAAATGCACCATCACCAGTTTCACAAAGGCAACTCGATGAGTTAGGAATTTCCTTAAAGCAGTAAATATCGCAACATTCAGCGTAAATGGGAGGTGTGCGTATGGCTATTAAGTTTGAGAAAAAGGAACAAGGTGACAAACTCATCATCTCTATACATGGCGAAATAGATGCGTATCATTCAGGAGAGGTTAAGAAATTCATCAAAGACGCCATTGCCGAGACTAAGTTACCAAAGATTGTACTCGATATGTCCGAGGTTAACTACATCGACAGTGCAGGGCTTGGTAGTTTAGTAGCGCTTTACAAAGATGCCAGAATGGCTGAAAAAGAACTCGTTCTTGCTTCGCTGAAACAAACCGTTATGAGAATATTTGAAATGACAAGGCTTGATAGAGTCTTCAAAATTGTCCAAACTGTTGAGGAGGCATGATAAATTGCACTGCAAGATAGCAATAGACGGACCAGCCGGCTCCGGAAAGACTACCGTTGCAAGAGAACTCGCCAAGAGGCTGGGAATTGAGTACCTTGATACAGGGGCAATGTATCGTATCGTTGGACTTTACTTACATAACTGCGGTGTAAATCCTGATTCAACTGAAGAAATCGAAAAAATACTTAACGAAGTTTCAATCGAATACAAAGATGGGGAGTACTATTTGAACGGCAAGAAAATAGGAGATGAGATCAGAACTGCTCAAGCGGGTGTTTACGCTTCCCAGTACGGGGCAAGCCCCGTAGTGAGGAAATTTTTGACAAAGCTGCAAAAAGAGATCTGTGCAAACAGAAGCATCGTTGCAGAAGGTCGTGATATCGGTACCGTCGTCATGCCGGATGCGCAAGTTAAAATATTCCTAGTCGCTTCGCCAGAAGTTAGGGCAAAGAGAAGATACGAAGAACTCAAAATGAAAGGTTTGGAAGTGAGTTACGACGAACTCCTTCGACAGATAATAGAACGAGACAAACTAGATTCTTCCAGAGAGATAGCCCCTTTGGTCAAAGCAGAGGATGCTATTGAGATCGATTCTTCGAACCTGAGCGTTGAGGAAGTGGTGGAGAAAATATTAGAAATCGTTAAAGAGCGATGTAAATTAACAAGGTAAAAAATGGCAAAGGAGAAAAATTTCCATGCCAGAAATTTTTATCGGTCCTGTTGGATTTTGTTTTGGTGTTGAAAGAGCCGTTGAGAAGGTTGAACAACTACTTCGGGAAGGAAGAAGTGTTCTCACAGATGGCGAGATAGTGCACAACAAGAACGTAATGTTGCACCTTAAGGAACTTGGTTTGAAAACACAGGACAATGTAAGTTCCGTTGGTGAGATTTTTGCTGTCAGAGCACATGGCTTACCTCCGAAGACAATAAAAGAGCTTTCGCAGCAATTTAAGATAGTAGACTTAACATGTCCTATAGTTTTAAACGTATTTAAGCTTGCTGAAAAGCTTAGAAGCGATGGATTTAGAATCGTTGCCTATGGTAACCCGCAACATGCGGAAATGGTAGCACTAAAAGGGCATGTTGAGGATTCCATAATCACCAAGACCCCAGTTCGCCTTGAACCAGGAAAGTGGGCAGTTATTAGTCAAACAACGAGTTCAAAGGAAGGGTATGAAAAATTCATAGAATTGATGAAAACACTAAACCCGGATTGCCAAATTGTCAGTTACAATACCATATGCAATGTCACTATTGAGCGAGAAAAATTTGCCAAAGTCTTTGGAGAAAAATGCGACTTAGTCATCGTTGTCGGTGGAAAGAACAGTTCAAATACAAAGAAGCTTTACGAAATCGCTTACCAGCAAGGCAATGCAAAAGCAATACATATTGAAGACCTTGAAGAATTTAAACATGTAATTTCTACTGATGCTGAGCTTTTGGAGACCCTTTCAAGTTCCAGTTCAAAGATTGGCATTTTAAGTGGTACTTCAACATCGAATAGCGATGTTAGCAACATCGTCAAATACATACTTGAAAAATACGGTGGGAGGGAACTTTTCATGGCGGAATTTGAGAAACTCAACAACGCTGTCCAGGAAGGGCAGGAAAACTTTGAAGAGTCAAAAGAAAACTTAGAACCTTCTTTTGAAGAACTCCTCAACGAATCTGAAAAGGCTATGGAACAGAATCGCGTGGGGAAGGGGCGCGTAGTTGAAGGTACCGTGACTGAGGTTACGCCAACGGGATTAAACGTAGATTTTGGATGGAAGGGCACAGGTGTTGTACCACTTGAAGAGCTTTACAGAGACCTTTCTGAATACAAAGTGGGGCAGAAAATCCTTGTTAGGATAGAAAAATTCAACGAGGAAGAAGGAACTGCCATTCTTTCTGAGAAAAAGCCGATGCAAAGAAAAGTTATGGAAGATATATTAAACGCATTCAACGAGGGAAAGACTGTCACAGGTAGGATCCTTGAAAGGATAAAAGGTGGATACAGAGTTCTTCTTGAAAACGTTGTGGAAGCGTTCCTTCCAGGTAGTGAATCTAATTTAAAGGAAGGTGAAGAATTACCAAGGGAAAAGATGCACTTTGCAGTCATTAATTTTGAGCAGCGCGGAAGAAAGACCAACATCGTCGTTTCAAGAAAAAAGCTTTTCCAAAAACTTGTTGAAGAATTCTTCCAAACGAAAAAACAAGGTGACGTTGTCGAAGGTATTGTTGAAAACATCGATGAACGTGGTGCATTTGTCAAAATCGGTGGTGTTTTGACTGGTTTCCTGCCAAATCAGGAAGTTTCTTACAACACGAATGCCAAGGCATCAGACGTACTTTCAGTTGGTAAAACCGTAAAATTGCAAATCAAAGAAATCGACCCAACAAGAAAAAGAATAACGCTAAGTTTAAAAGCTCTGATGCCAGATCCATGGGAAAATGTGACTAAGAAATTCCAAGTAGGACAGCAAGTTACAGGTATCGTCACATCGATAAAGCCGTTCGGTTTCTTTGCAAAGATTGATGATGGTATTGAAGGTCTCGTGCCCATATCAGAAATCTTCTGGGGCAAACCCGGAAAAGTCACTGACGTTGTTGCCGTTGGCGATGCGGTTAAATTGCAAATACTTGAAATCGTTCCTGAGAAAAGAAGAATTCTGCTTAGCTACAAATCCGTTGAGGGAAACCCGTGGGACAAGGTTGCGGAAAAATATCCGGAAGGAAGCATTGCTACTGGTAAGGTTGTAAAGGTACTTCCAAACGGAGTTATCGTCGAGCTTGAACCAAATATAACGGGTTTTTGCAACATTTCAGAAATATGCTGGAACTTCGTCGATAAAATAGAAGAGGTTGTAAAAGAAGGAGAACAAGTGAAATTCCAGATACTCTCAATCGACAAAGAAAATAAAAAGATCAAGGTCAGCATCCGAAGAGCAAAAGAAAACCCATGGGAGAAATTTGCCAAAAATCACAAAGAAGGAGATACGGTAAGCGCAAAGATTATCAAAGTCCTAGATAAAGGCTACATCGGTCTTTGTGAAGGCGTTGAAGTGTACATACCGAAAACACAAGTCTACGAAACGTTAAACATAGGCGACGAAGTAAGCGGAAAAATCATCAAACTTGAACCACAAAAAGATATTTACAAAATCATTGTAAGTCCTAAAGCACACGATGACGAAATTGCTTTGAAAACAGCAAAAGACGAAGAACAAAAAGGTACAGCTCAAGTGAGTATGGAGGGAAAATTGGAGAATGCTGTTGAATCCGAAGAACCAGAAAGGGGAGCAAGTAAAGACTGAAGGTCAGACAAATAAATCGTTCACCACAAACAAGTTACCAACGGTGCTGATAGTTGGTAAAAGCAATGTTGGAAAATCAACGCTCTTCAACAAGCTTATCGGCAAAAAGAAATCAATAGTTGCGGACGAGCGAGGAACAACCAGGGACGCGGTCGTTGACCGCGTCGTCTATTTTGACAAAACGTTCCAGCTTGTTGATACGTGCGGAATCTTTGAAGGAAAAGAAGACGAGATCTACGAAAAGAGTAGAGAATTCACGCTCAAGGCTCTGCAAGAAAGCGATTTGATACTCTTTGTGGTAGACGGAAAGAATGGACTTTCTTCCGAAGATCATACTATCGCCGATATGCTTAGAAAATCTGGGGTAGACGTTATCTTAGTAGCTAACAAATCAGAGAGCGAAAAGAACTACTCAAAGGTTTATCCCGAGCTTTTCAGTTTGGGATTTGGTGAACCTTTCCCTGTTTCCGCAGAACAGAGCAAAAACCTCGACGAATTGGTAGAATTGATCATCTCAAAGCTTGAAGAGAAAGGATACGATTTGAGCAGTGCACCGAAGTTGGAGAATCTCATAAGAGTAGCAATCGTTGGTAGACCAAACGCTGGCAAGTCTTCCCTTTTCAATATGATCGTAAAGGAAGAGCGTGCACTTGTAACACCGATAGCAGGAACAACACGCGATACAATAGATGAGATCGTCAAAATCGGGGATAAAAACTACCTCTTTGTTGATACTGCTGGATTGAGGAAAAAGAGTAGAATTGAAGACTTCATAGAACGTGTGAGCACGTTCAGAACTATAGACGCAATAGAACGCTCCGATGTGGTAGTTTTAGTTATCGACTCGACGGAGGGTATAACAAGACAAGACCAGAGAATAGCAGGGCTTGCTGAGAAGAATGGTAAAGGCATCGTCGTTGTTTTCAACAAGTGGGACTTGATCAAACATGCGGATAAAAGGGTCAAAGATTTTATGGACCAGTTCAGCGAAAAATTGTATTTTGTTGACTTTGCACCTGTTGTCTTTACGAGTGCGATAAACCACGTGGGCTACAAGGAACTCGTAAGGTCTATAAACACCGCTTACGATTCACTACACAGAAGGGTACCAACAAGTGCTGTGAATGCCGCCATTCAAAGGATGATAGCCCGACCACCTCATGGACTGAAACTCTACTACGGATTACAAGTAGATATTCGACCACCAACGTTTTTATTCTTTGTGAATAAATTAGAAGTGCCTGAGAGTTTCCAAAACGCGATAAGAAAAACAATAAGAGAGCAGGTCGATCCGTTTACTGGTGCTCCGATATTTTTGAAATTCAAGGAGAGAGAATAAACTTATGGGTAACTCTGAGCCTTTATCAGACGAATTCTTAGGCGCACTTGAACAGATGCTGAATGAGGCAAAACAAACGGCGTGCCCGCCGTGTGTGAAGTGTGGTTGGTGTTGTAGGCACACCGTTTGTTACTACGGCGAATGGGACTATGAGAAAAACCAGTGCAAATACTTAACGGAAGATAACCTCTGCAGTAAATTCGAAGAGATAAACGCGTACGAAGAAGCTCAAAAACTTGAAATTAGGCTCTTTGGAAGCGGATGTTGTTTGAACTACGAAAATCCCGACAGATTGAAAATTTTGAATCAGATGGATACAAGCGATGGGAAGGTGTGAGAATGCTCAGGGTTGATCAGTTGAAAAGGAAAATTCTTATTCGTAATATTGTAATTGCGTTCTTAGTCACTGGCCTTGTTTTGGCCATTGCGCTGTTTTGGGTAAAGTTCTACAGCATGGAAAACTCAAAAGCGCATTTCGAAAAAATAGACCTATCGCTTCGAAATTTCCTTGAAACACTCAATACGGTGATTTCCCATCACGATGATGAGTTAGAAAATTACGTCAAGGCCAACCTTCAGATAGCTAAAACGCTTATTGAGAATCTAAATGAAAATGAAGCTTTAGAAAAAATAAACGAACAACTTTCAAGAGTTGTATTGAATAACATACCAAGTCTTTTTGTTGACTTAAACGTAGCTTTGATAAATGAAAAGGGAGACATTATAAGAGCTACAGGTTACCTATCAAACGTAGAAAACATCGGTTTTAAACCTAACGTTCTTCTTGCAGGTTCGTTGCCACATATCACCGGTTTCGTTCCCGGTACAGCTCGTATGGTAAAATACGTGTGGCTAAAACTTTCTGAGACAGACAACAGATATCTGCTTTTCACCTTCTACTTAAATCAAAAGTTGTACGATGGATTCATAAAGGGCTTGTCAGGACTTACAGCTGGAAATATCTTGGAGATTGCGATATATGTTGATTATGAGAACAGACTGGACACTTCTAAGAAGACACCCGATCAAGTGATTGCGAGAGGATTTACGCGACAGTACTTCAAGGCAGGTTGGTTACAAGATATTTATTATAAAGCATATGATTTCTCTTCTTACGGAGAAATTAAAATTCCGATCTATCTAAAAGTGGTTTTTGATTTCAGAAAAATCTTGTTTTATGTTCTTACATTCATGCTTACACTTGTTGTAAGTGTCACTGTTTTCACGATCCTTTCCACTAACGCAACCGTAAAGCCATTTGCCTCAGATATGAGTAAGTTATCGATTGCCGTAAGAGAAATTGGAAATACGGGTACCCTACCACCAGCTGGTAATTTTAACCTGGTTGAGACACAGGAGTTTTACGAAACATTGTCAGCGATACTCCAAGAGCTTAGCGCAACAATGGAAGAGCTCGAAGCAACTAATGAAGAACTAATGCGTTCCTACGACGAGCTAAGGCTCAAGAGCGAAGAATTCAGAAGGTTATTGGTCAGCATTTCTGAAAAATTAGCTGTTATAGCTGAAGGATACGACGAAAACACTGGTCAACACATCTATAGAGTTAAGCGACTCTCAAAATTGCTTGCAGAAAAATTAGGCTTAGCCGATGAGAAGATCGAAGATGTGGACATGTTTGCCAGCTTGCACGATATTGGTAAGATCTTCATACCGAAAGAGATACTGCTCAAACCGGGAAAATTGACACCAGAAGAATGGGAAGAGATGAAAAAACATACTGTTTACGCAAAAAGGATATTGGATGTACCCGGATTTGAAACCGCGTTGAACATCGCACTGTACCACCACGAAAATCATGATGGCTCCGGTTATCCCTTTGGTTTGGTTGGAGAGGAAATACCAATCGAAGCGCAAATTGTCAAGATTGTGGACATATACGATGCATTGCGCTCCGATAGGCCATATAAAAAAGGTATGTCGCACGAAGAAGCACTGAGGATCATCCTCGATGGAGATGGAAGAACTTCCCCGGAGCACTTTTCACCGAAAGTGCTTGATATATTTAAAGAACATCATGAGGAGATTCGAAAAATTTGGGAGGAATTGAAATAGTTTTCTTTCGGTTTATTCTTTAACCCTTTTCCAAAAATCTTTTTCTTTCTCCATTTCCGCAACTGCTTCGTATATAAGTGATTCAGCGGTCGAATCACCGCTTATGTTGTGTTTGACAAAACCTACATAGACATTGCACATGAGTCCTTCATCTGTTATTAAATCACCTATCCTTCGTCTGAAGTGTTCTGCGAAGAACACACCATATTTGTAAAGGACAACAGCGTATGTACTACCTGCCACGTGGATCACAAAATCTCCCATTTTTGTCTCTTCGTTTAATATCTTCTCCAGCTTTTCTTTTTCTTGTTCGCACGTCTTTCCTTCAAATTCCACACAAACAACACCGAGCAGATGATTTTCTCTTTTTGAAAGTTCCATGTATTTTTTCAGTATCTCAGTTCCTATACCGTAAGTATAAATACCTCTTGTTTCATCGATTACTTGCTGGGCAAGTGCTTGCTTATTTAATTCAAGTGCTTGTTCGTAGCGCTGTTTTTGAACTTTTAACATGTTTTTGAAAATCAGTATGCTTGTTATGTAGATACCAGCAAAGATGAAAATCATATATGTTTCTAAACCTAAAGTCGTTCTATTAACCTGCGTTCTAAAATACGAGTTGAAGAGATCATCCAACTCACCAGAGGATTTCATTAATGCTATCGTTTTGTCGATCTTCTCCAACACATCTTTATTGGCGATTTCCGAACCTCTGCGTATTGCGTATTTAAGTTGAACAGGGCTGAAAACTAAAGATGTGGCTCTCACTCTCGGATACTTACTGCTGTTGACAAGATACGATAGTCTGCTAACCACTCCAGCAATCGCGATACCATCGTTCACAGCTTTTATTACGCTCTCGTATGTATCGAATCCTACGTAATTCGGCCGTACATCAAACGACTGGGCTATTTCCAGAAATTTCTGATAGTATATATCCCCACGATTAACAGCTACTGCTCTTCCATCCAATTCGCTGATATCGTTGAGCGTTTTAAAACTAACAAGCACACCCCAATTCATCAACACGGGTTCTTTGTTAAACGAATACAATTTCTCTCGCTCAGGAGTATGCGCAACGCAAACTACCATATCTATGTAACCTTTATTCAGCTGCTGCATAAGGTCTGCAAATTCACCAAAAATAAATTCTACGTCATAACTACTCAAAATGCCAGACTTCCTAAGTACGTCTATAAACAATCCTTTTGGTTTGCCGTTATCGTTGAAGGTCAGCGGATAGTTATCGTAGTAACCTATCTTTATCGCAGAGAACAAAATCGATGGCAGTAAACACACCGATAACAAAATGAGAACTAACTTTGCCAAGAACTTTTTCTTTTCGACAATCACATGTTCACCTCCGACTCCTTCCGACTTCTAAGAACAAGTTAAATTAGTTCTTACTTGTAGGTTATTTTAGCACAATTATACCATAACAGCAAAGTCATTTTCCAACTAATTGGAATTAACTTCGCTCAACTCTTGACTAAACAAAAATATATGATAAAATTCGAGTGCGTAAATTTGGAAAAGTACCCCAATCCACACGCCAACCCGTTTCCCACCTCGGTGCCTTGCAAAATTGAGAATTTAAAGACCATGTGCAAGGTCGGTGGGTCAAGGGGGCGGAGGATAAAACCAAATCATGGAGGTGTAGGTATGCCAGTGGTAACTATGAAACAGCTCTTGGAAGCAGGTGTTCACTTTGGACACAGGACGCAAAGATGGAACCCAAAGATGAAGCCGTACATTTACGGTGCAAGGAAAGGTATTTACATCATCGACCTTCAGAAAACAGTTAAACTACTCGACGAAGCTTACGATTTTGTAAGAGATGTCGCGAGCAAGGGTGGAACGATCCTTTTTGTCGGAACGAAAAAACAAGCACAGCAAGTAGTTAAGAACGAGGCCGAAAGATGCGGAGGATTCTACGTTAACAACAGATGGCTCGGCGGACTTCTTACAAACTTCTCCACAATCCAGTCGAGAATTCAGAAACTCATCGAACTCGAGGAAATGGAAGCAAACGGTGAACTCGACAAGCTGCCAAAGAAGGAACAGAGTAAACTCAGAAAAAAGCTCGAAAAACTCAGAAAGAACCTCGGTGGCGTGAAGAACATGAAGAGTTTACCAGATGTTATCTTCATAGTCGACCCGAGAAAAGAAAAGATCGCCGTTGAGGAAGCCAACCACCTCAAAATTCCAATAGTTGCAATGGTTGACACCAACTGCGACCCTGATCCAATCGACTACGTGATCCCATCGAATGACGATGCAATAAGAGCTATTGCACTCATCGCTGGTAAAATAGCCGATGCATACCTCGAAGGTCGCGAAGGGGTACCATACTCAACAGAAGAAGCAATGCCTGCAACAGTTGAAACAGAAGAAATCGAAATTAATATCCCAGAAAACCTTGACGAAGAAGAAATATAAGAGCTGTAATTTAAAACGAAGCCCTCGGAAAAAACCGAGGGCTTTTTAATTCATTTGATTTATACCGTTGTCAGTGCATTTCTTTACTTTTCAAATAGGAGTTAGCCACAAGTGATACGAGTATTAAAACCATTCCAAGTATCTGCAATGCCGCAATCTTCTCATGTCTGATGACACTACCAGCAATTACTGAAATCACCGTTGTCAAATTCGAAAAAAGTGAAGAGACCGTTGGCGGAACTTTGCTGAGCATGAAATTCACCAAAAAGAACGCAACTGTTGAAGAAAGCACACCAAGGTACAATGCTCCCATTATAACAGCCGGATGGAGTGTTACCTTGAACTGACCTGTGAAGATACTCACCAAAAAGAAGAACACAAAACCCGTTATCATCATGAAGAACGTCGTCTCCACAGGTGTGAACTGTGCAGACAACTTCCTCGAGAAGATATTGTAAAGAGCTGCAGAAAGCACAGCACCTAAGATCAAGAGCTTTCCGACAAGCGCTCCTTGCTCAAAACCACCACTCGCAACGATAAGAAAGACACCAAAAAAGCTCAGAAAAGCGAACAGAAATTGGTACCACTTTATTCTTTCCTTCAATAGCAAAGGACTTAGAACGGTAATTACAATCGGAATCAAAGCGATCAACATCCCTGCTTCCGAAGAAGTCGCAAATCTTAACCCGTTTGTTTCAAAAACAAAGTACAGAATCGGTTGAAATAAAGCCACCTTCCACAATTTCCAATATGGCTTTTTTGACAACCTGATAACTCCAACACCAACGAGCAAAAGCATAACGATACTTGCCACTGCAAACCTGTAAGCTAAGAACGTGTAGACGTTGATGTGCTGTATGCTGTTTTTGGTAAAAAGAAAAGACAATCCAAATATAGCAGAAACAGCTACTCCAGATATATAAACCTTCCAGTTCACAGGGACCACCTCATCTTCATCGATAAGAAAGTTCGCATTCCGCACAATTTTATGTCTCTATTTTATCAAAAATAATCCTTTCATCAAGAAGAGTTTTATGTAACAAAAATCCGAACAACACCGTATTGTAAGCTCTCAAGAAATTGACAAATCGACAAATCTGTGGTAATATATTAGCAGACTTGGATGTTGATTGCTAATAAGTTTGATAATAATAGAACAGCAAGAATGGATATACAAAAAAGCGAGGTGATAGTTAAGTATGCTCGGAAACGATATCACCGAAAGGCAGAAGAAAGTTCTCTATTGTATCGTTCAAGAGTACATCAATACCAAAACCCCAGTGAGTTCAAAAAGGGTTTTGGAAAGTGCTACGATTGAAAGGTCTGGTGCCACTATCAGAAACGACATGAATCGGTTGATGAGAACAGGCTATATATACCAGCCGCACACATCAGCTGGTCGTGTCCCAACGGACAAAGGTCTCAGGTTTTATGTAAACGAACTTAGGAAAATTAGAGAAGAAATAAAATCAAAGAGCACACACGTCGAAGTTGCGGCACGTTTCCCTATCGGTGATATGGAAAAGGTCCTTACAGGTGCCGCAAAACTTTTAAGTTCTTCAACAAAAGGTATGGTTGTCATCGAAAAACCGAGTCCGTTAACTTTAAGGATAAAAAGGATAGTTGTCACACCTGTAAGCAAGAATTTCTCGATCGCGAATATAATAACATCGCTTGGTCTAAGCTCATCAATCCCGATCCAACACAGTGAACTCGACGAGACGGAAAAAATAGAAGAAATGCTCAACAAAGTAATGACAGGACTAACTTTGAACGAATTCAGGTCCAAGCTTAGGGATATTCTCGCTCGAATAAATAACTTGAGCAATTTAAACAACTTCAAAGAGAACGATTTCGGAACGCTCAGCCGAGGTTTCCTGGAAATAACTGAAAGACTATCAGTTGAGAGTTACGAAGATTACATAACAGAGGGACTACCAAACTTACTTTCAAATGAAAGAATCAACCTGAAGAAATTGCAGAACATCCTTGCATACGTCGCGTCGGACACATTCTACAAAGAACTCTTTGAGCTTGAAAACGATATATTCATCGGTAAAGAACACGGCCTTAGATTCTTGGAAGACTTCTCGGTAATGCTCGGTCAGTTTTATTCAGAAGATACACCTGTTGGGCGCGTTGCTGTCATCTTTGACAAATACGGGAGATATGACTTAGTCATCGACAGCTTTGAATTCATGCTCAACAGATTGAGTGAATACTTCACTGTTGTATCGAGAAATATCTAAAATCAATCCAGATAAGAAGGAGGTTGAGACCATGTGTGAAGAAAAGAAAATAAACGAAATGAAAGAAATGCAAAACAATAATTCGCAAAATTTAAATGAGATAAAGGAGAACGAAGAGATGAATCAGAACGGATTATTCGAGGAAAACAAGCAGTTAAAGGAGAAAATAGCCGAACTTGAAAACCAACTAAAAGAAATCCAGAATGCAGCACGCATAATCAAAGCAACGTTTGAAAACTACAAATTGGACGTCGACAGGCAGCTGAAAGATGCCTCAAAGTCAACCGCACTTCGCATCATCAAAGCACTTATACCAATTTTAGATGACTTCAAGAGGGCTTTTAAGTACTACGAATCCGATAATGACCTGGAAAAGTTCAAACTTGGAGTAGAGAAGATATATGAAAAACTCTTGAAGACCTTGGAGAACGAAGGATTAAGGGTTATAGACGCAACAGGTAAATTCGACCCGTTCAACCATGAAGCCTTTGAGAAAGAAGAACGCGATGATGTTGAAGAATACACAATCCTTGAAGTTATTGAAGACGGTTACACATTCAACGGACAGGTTGTAAAACCAACGAAAGTGCGCGTTGCTGTAAAACCAAGGAAGAAGGCAGAAACATCTGAGAACATGACAGAGAACAAGCAAGAGAATGAGCAATAAAAAATGACAAGCAGAGGTGATACAATATGCCAGCAAGAAAAGATTACTACGAAATACTTGGCGTGCCAAGAAATGCATCAGAAGATGAGATAAAGGCGGCTTACAAGAAGCTTGTTAAAGAGTGGCATCCAGATAGGCATACGGGAGATAAGAAAAAGGAAGCCGAGCAAAGATTTAAAGAGATACAGGAAGCTTACGAGGTGCTGAGCGACCCACAGAAACGTGCAATGTACGATAAGTTTGGATACGTAGGTGAAGGTGGCTATGTTTACGAGCCGTCCGGTAGGGGTAACGGATTTGGATTTGAAGATATAAGTGATATCTTCAGGGACTTCTTAAATGATGATATATTCAACATATTCTTTGGAGGGCATAGAACAAGTACATCGCAAACGCAACGAACAACAGGTGGTAGAAGGTATGCCAAAAGAGGAGAGGATATAAACCTTGAAGTGACCATTTCAGAAGCTGACGTCTTTACTGGAAGAGATGTAACCGTTGAGTACGACAGGTATGAATTGTGCGAGAACTGTAAGGGAGAAGGAGTAGAACCTGGAAGTAAATGGGTGACATGTTCGAAGTGCCATGGAACTGGCGTTGTTCGGGAAGAGAGAAGAACACCGTTCGGTGTGTTTATTAACCAATATACCTGTGACGTCTGTGGTGGTAGCGGCACAATTCCGGGAGAAACCTGCCATGTGTGTAAAGGAGCAGGAAGAATTAGAAGAAAAACAAACGCAGTCGTGAACATCCCAGCAGGTGTAGAAGATGGAGCGGTTATCAGAATTCCGAGAAAAGGGAATGCTGGAACAAACGGTGGAGATTACGGAGATTTGTATGTCCACGTTAAAGTTAGAAAAACAAGCGACTACAAACGCGAAGGTGATGATATAATAGTAACTGTTCCCGTTGATTACATCAGTGCTATACTCGGTGGCATCGTATATGTTACATTGCCAAACGGCGAACGAGTTCCAGTGGAGATACCTGCGGGGACACAGCCCAACGAACGTATAGTTATCAAAGGCAAGGGCATTCCAAACGCAAGGACAGGTAGACGTGGCAATCTAATAGTAGAAGTGAAGGTCTCAATCCCAAGGAAAGTCTCATCAAAAGAGAGAAAACTCCTTGAAGAAATAGCCAAAGAAAGGGGCATAGAAATTTGAGACTTGACAGAGACAAACTAAATACTACGAGAAAGGCTTTAAAATATAGTAAATCACGTAGCAAGAAAGCGTTCAGAAATCGAGAGGCTCTTAATCCGCTAGGTTCTTCAACCCACTCCAGTGGGCCAGAGCCCAAAAAATCGCAAAGACATGCTAAATCAAAAACCTTGATTTCAATTACTCTGCTATTTTTAATTCTGGGGATTTTCGTTCTTAGTTTTGGATTCATTTTCTCACGCAGTTCGACGTTTTTGGCCTTTTTAAAAGGTATTTCCAGTTCAACTCAGCTAACCGCAAAAATTGACAAAGAGATAACAATCGACAAAGGTTTCGAATCACGGATATCAAGAGTTATTAGCACGCCTGATGGATTTGTAGGAATAGGTTCGACCATAGCTGATGAAAGTGAAAAATATCAAATACTTTTGACCAAAGTCGATGATGACGGTAACATCGTATGGGTTAAAACCTTCGGTGCTGAGAATGACGATCTCGGATACGATATCATTCAAACCGACGATGGTTTTTTTGTGCTCGGAACAACCTCTTCGAAAAGCTTAGGTACCAAAGGAAGATACGATGTTTTACTTTTGCGTTTAGACAAGAATGGAAACACTATTTGGCAAAAAACTTACGGGGGACCGGATTGGGACAGGGCATATCGAATGGTAAGAGCTGGGAACAACTTCGTATTTGTTGGCGATAACTATGCCAAGGGTAACGACGTAACAGAGAACTTCGGCGAACATGATTACTGGACTGTTATGTTCTCAAGTGATGGAAAAATCATCTGGGATAGAAGCTTCGGTGGTACACGCTGGGATAGAGCCTATGCCGTCGGCTATGATCCAATGAAAGGTCAAATACTCGTTGCCGGATCAAGTAATTCATTCACAGACGGAACAAGGTACGACGGGTACGTTGTTAGCTACAATTCGGCTGGACAGTTAATTTGGCAGACCGTCTTAACCAATTCACATACTCTCTGGCCTATGGACTTGTCTATCACAGAGAGAGCTATCTTTGTTTCCGGATACGTGTACGAAAATTTCAACGATGCTAACTCTGAAAGATTGGGAACCGAACGTGCATTCATCGCAAAGCTTACAATAAACGGTCAAGTGGAGTATATAAAAACATTTGGTGAGAACGTGAGAATCCATTCTGTGTTGAACAGTTTGCAAAGTGAAGGACAAAATGGAATAGATACGCTCTACTTTGCAGGTTATAAATACGATGGCGAAAAGAAACTCCCTTGGTACGGCCTTTTTGAATACGACAAAAGCTCAGGCAAGCTACAGGTCGTTGAAAAAACCATCGATACAGACTACGGCATGCTCTTTTCGATATCGTATGACGAAAAAAGAAATGTTTTTGTGTTATCCGGTACTATCATGAAGGATGGAAAGATGAAAGGTCTAATCAAGTTGTTGTCAAATATCGAGAGCTAAAATCAGATAACAATATAGACTGCTCGATTCATTCGAGCAGTTTTTTTATCGAATCTTTGTAATTTCTACCTACTGGGATGATTTCTCCATTTGAGAGCTCGAGTGCTACTGTACCAAAGTAATTCCGGATTATCTTCTTTATCTTTTCAACATTGATTATGTAAGATTTATGTACCCTTAAAAACTTTTCTGCAGGAAGCTTGGCTTCGCAATCTTTGAGAGAAGTTCTTGTCTTCAGCTTCCTGTCCTCTGCAACAACTATCGTTTCACCTTCTTCAGAAGTTAGAAAAACTATCTCGTCAACGTTCAAAAATAGAATCTCATCACCAACCTCCACAATAAACTTTCCACTCTTTACCTTCTGCGCCAAATCCTTCACTTTTTCTATACTCTGAGAAATACTCACTCTTTCTAAAGCGCTCAATTTCCTGACTTTTTCAATGGCTTCTTGCAGTCTTTCTTTCTTTATAGGTTTCAACAAGTAATCTACCGCATTCTCTTCAAACGCCTTTACAGCGTACTCAGAATACGCTGTTGTAAATATCACGTATGGCCTGTGGCTGACATGTTCAAGTACATAGAATCCATCGTGTTCTCCTAAGTTTATGTCAAGAAATACGATATCAGGCTTCTTCTCGTTAATGATTGCTATCGCTTCCTCCGCATCTTTGGCAACGCCAAGCACATCTATTCCTTCCTCTTTCACCATCTTTTCCAATAACAATGCCAAAAGCTTCTCATCTTCGACTATAACGCAAGTCATATGCTCCCCCCTAAAAAGCACTAAACACTTTAAACCCTTTGCCAAGAAAGTATAACTGTGGTACCCTTTTCAGGGTAGCTTTCAACCTTTAGCTCAACGTTCCTTGCAAACGCTTTCAGCAATTCTTCAACAAGTTTTAAACCCGTGCCGGGAACTATGTTTTCACTACCTTTCCCATCATCGATGACCTTAATAACGACACGACCATTCTCAATAAAGCATTCGATAAGTATTTTTCTTCCGTCCTTAGACTTAGCGATCCCGTGGATTACAGCGTTCTCAACGATAGGCTGGAGCACCAATGATGGAATTCTAACCTTGTCGCATTCTGCATCGACTTTGATTTCGTAGTTCAGCCCTTCTATCCGAAGCTTCTGAATTTCCAAGTACCGAGCTGCTAACTCAAGTTCATCTTTCAACGTCCAAACCTCCGGTGCTTGAAAGACCGTTCTGAAGAGTTCCGCAAGATTTGAGAGATATTCTTTAACAGCTTCTGGTGCCTCACCTAAATCCAGCATCGATATCGCTGTACTCAACGAATTGTAAAGAAAGTGTGGATTCGTTTTGTATCGGATAACCTGTATACTCAACTTCTGCTGTGCACCTTTAAGCTTTTCGTACTCTCGCAGCTGTCTTTCTAATTCCCTCCTGAGTGTGAGGTAAGCAATACCAAACGAAACCAGTAAAAATGTTGAGACGACAAGTAGCGAATTGGTGAAGTTTGCAAGTGAATCTTCGGAATACTTAGAAATCCACATCCCAGATATGTTCAAGAACAAGAAAGTAATGCCAACGATAGCAACTACGACTAAGAGAAAATACAAAAATCTGCTCCATTTCGATTTAGAAGATGCAATCAACTCCTTTGCCCAAGCTCTGAAAATATAGTAGGTGAGCCCGACCGTGTTCACAATGATGAATATAGAAACGACGGAAATAAAATACAGATTAGAAGGGAGAAAATACATAGTATACACAAAGATAACAAGCGCTATTAATTGCAAAAATAGGAAAACCCGCACAAAAATCGCCCCTCACAATGTCTTGTAAATACTCATATAATAAGAATTCATCACAAATAACGCTCAGTTCTCGTCTAATAACTTGTGTATCCAAATAAAATTTTATCATGAAACTTACGAAACTTTACCAACTACTTCTTATATGCTGAGTGAGAAATTCAAAAAAATTTTGCAAAGTCTGTCAAATGTCTCACTCAAGCTGTTTATTCAACATAATTTACTTTGTTTATCATATAAGTGATTTTTTTCACTAAAGTTATTGACACACGCTATCAGCAGTGGTAAAATAAGAATGTAATGTGAAAAATATCACAATTATTCCGCTTCCATTTTTAATCTGGTCAACCAATTTTTCTCAATCAAGTACGTATGCTTTTAAATTCTCAAAAAGCACCAAAACATCGAGCTGAAGGATATTTTGAAGATAGTAATTTTCGTTTTTCAACAGAACTTTATAACTTTGAAGAGAAGGAGGAATAAGCGTATGCTAAGAATTATCCAGTCACCTATGAAATACATCCAAGGAGCTGGTGCTTTACACTACATCGGAAAGTATCTGGAACCTTTTGGAAAAAGATATTTCATCATTGCCGATGAGTTTGTGATGAACTTGACGAGAGAAACTATCGAAAAAAGTCTCAACCAACACGGCATCGAAGGAGTATTTGAAATATTCAAAGGAGAGTGCTCAAAGAACGAGATAAGTAGATTGGTGAGCTTGTTACGAACACATAAATGCTCGGGAGTTATAGGAGTAGGTGGAGGAAAGGCTCTTGATACAGCAAAGGCCGTCGCCTATTATGGAAACACTCCTGTCATTATTGTTCCAACAATTGCATCGACCGACGCACCGTGTAGTGCTCTATCGGTGATTTATACTGACGATGGTGTTTTCGAGGAATACTTACTATTCCCCAAAAACCCAGATATTGTAATCGTCGATACGGAAATTATCTCAAAAGCACCTGTTAGATTACTTGTGGCAGGTATGGGTGATGCCCTTGCAACATACTTTGAAGCGAAAGCGTGTTATGATTCACATGCGATTACTATGGCTGGCGGGGAACCAACACTCACCGCTATTACAATAGCCAGATTATGCTATGAAACCTTAATAAACGAAGGTTACAAGGCTAAATTATCTGCAGAGGCAAAAGTTGTTACAGAAGCGCTCGAAAGAATTGTTGAGGCTAACATATATCTGAGCGGTGTTGGGTTTGAAAGCGGTGGTTTAGCAGCCGCTCATGCAATTCATAACGGCTTTACGTTGGTTGAAGATTGCCATCATCTATACCACGGCGAAAAAGTAGCATTTGGAACACTTGCCCAGCTAGTTTTGCAAAATAGTTCGGAGAAAGAAATAGAAGAAGTTTTAGATTTTTGTGTTAAAGTAGGCTTACCAGTAACCTTGGAACAAATGGGAATTTTAGATGGCACAGAAGAGAAAATACGAATTGTTTCACAAGCCGCGTGCGCAGAAGGCGAAACAATTCATAATATGCCGTTTAAGGTTACACCAGATATGGTTTATGCGGCAATTATCACTGCAGATATGTTAGGCAAAGATTATTTGAAGCGAAAGCAAATCAAGAGCAATCAACACTGATAAACACGAAACAGTTGATTAAACCTTTCTCTAAGTTATTGAAAATCTCCAAAAAAATCCTTGGCTTCCGCCAAGGATTTTTCTATTGATTCGTTGCTCTTATTTTCTTAATTCGAGCTTTTTTAACTCACCTGAGAGCATCTTAGAGACAATTTCGTTTATTGAAGTGCGAGGCTTTACAAGATAAATATCTACGCCTCTTTCTTTAAGGTCTTCAAACATATGCGGACCAATTCTCACGGCAACTACCGCATCTATTTCTCCCGTTGAGGCAAAAACCTCTTCATGTCCATGTCCGTGTTCATGCTCATGTCCGAACTCGCGTCCATGTCCATATCCATGTGCATGTTCGTGATGCCCGGGTTCGTAGTGTCCATGGTGCCCATGGTTTCCGTGACTTCTCGCATGGAGGTTGTCTACCAAAATTCTTGAAATCTCTTTCCCATCTTTAATTTCCACTTTCATGAAATACATAGCTCTTCCGAAATGATCCGCAACTACGTTACCATCGTCCGTTGGAATAACAAACCTCATAACGCCACCTCCTGAATTCTAAAATATCTTTGTTAATAATTGAGAAATTTCTCAAAAGCGTCTTTTAGATCAGCTATATAGTTAGTAAGTTCTTCTAGATATCTAGAACCTTCCTCAGTAACTTCGTAAACTTTCCTCACTCCACCATTTCCCTCTTCAAGAGAGTACCTTAAAAACCCGAGCGAATTAAGTTTTCTCAACAAGCTATAAACAACACTTTGGTCATGTTTAAATGGATAATACTCGGAGTTGATTATCTTCTCGTACAAATCGTACCCGTGCATTGGTTTTTTCAATAGCTCTTTCAAAATAGCTGCCGTTAAGTAGTCTCCAACCGAAAATCCCATTTCTCCACATCTGTGAGGACCATGCCCTTGGTGACTACATCCACATTTTCTACGCAAACCTCACACCTCCATTAACACGTCAAGATAAGTAAGATAAGAGTGTTCCACTTTCCAAAATGATTATATATCATTACTGATAAATTGTCAATACTGTGTAAAAACAAAACCCTCGGGCCTGAAAGCGCCGAGGGCTGGGGGTACTGGTATGAGGAAGCTTCTCTGGGACAAAACTATCTTAACGCATTACACATCGAAATACAAATCGTATTCTTTCGGATGTGGAACGGAATTGACCTGTCTTTCTTCAATTAACTTTGTTTTTACCCAATGTTCGATTAGCTCTTTTGGGAATGTGGTTAGAAATTGATGGTTGTTTTTCAAAGCAACGCAGCTTTCTTCTAGCGACTTTGGTAGTGGTTTCAGTTCCTTTTCGTACACATCCCCTTCGAAAGGTCCAAAGCCTTCTGCTGTTGGATCTGTATGCTTTCTGATGCCATCGACACCTGCCAATATCATTGCAGCAAAGCCAAGGTACGGATTACATGTTGCATCTATCGTTCTGAACTCTATTCTGCGCTTTTCGGGATCTTTTACGTACGCCGGAATTCTTATAGCTGATGTTCTATTTGCAAGTGCAAACACAGCGTTCGTTGGTGCCTCAAATCCGGGAACCAAACGACGATACGAGTTCGTTGACGGGTTGGTGAAAGCCATGAGTGCCGGTGCGTTCTTCAGCACACCACCGATATACCAGAGAGCCTCTTGCGAAAGGTTGTAGAGTTTGTCTCCGTTGAATATGTTCTTACCGTTCTTTTTCAAGAATTGGTGCACGTGCATACCGTTGCCCGCTTCATCGTACAACGGTTTGGGCATGAACGTCACCAAGTAACCGTATTGCTTCGCAACCATTCTTGCGACGTGTTTGACAAGCATCGTGTAATCTGCCGCTTTCAACGCGTCAACAAGTGTCAGTTCAATTTCCACCTGACACGTTCCAACCTCGTGGTGGTGGTACTTCACAGGTACGCCGTACTCAAGCAACTTTTTAACAATCGCATTCCTTACTTCCATCAACCTGTCAAACGGCGGAATTCTGTGGTAACCTTTTTTTCTTCCAATAAAATACTCACCCGTTTCACCTGACTTCCAAAAACCTTCCCCACTATCGATTTCGACCATTATCCTGTTCGGCTTTACATCGTATCTCACATCTTCGAATATGTGGAACTCGTACTCTGGTCCAAGGTAAACCTCATCTGCAATGTCTTTTATTGATTCAAGAGTCTTCTTCAAAATCGTCCTTGGGTCATGCGAACATGGTGTCATATTCTCAACTTCATAGACATCGCAAATCATTGAGAGAACTTTTTCACCATCGTATTCTTCTATTATCGCAGTCTCCGGATCAGGGATTATAACCATATCACTGCTGAAGACCTCAGCATAGCCGAGGTTGGAAGCGTCAAATCCTACACCTTCGACAAAAGTTTTTTCAGAAAAATTGGTCTTCGCAAGCGTCACGTGCCTCCATCTGCCCCACAGGTCGACAACTTTAAGGTCGATAAAATTTATTCCCTCTTGTTCTACCAGCTTTAGAACCTGAGAACTGGTCATTTCGTTCCCTCCCAGAATTCGAAAGTTTGTGTACGGCACTTTCTTCCATACTAATGCTATCACGGTTTTTTTGGAGAAACAAATTACAACAGTTCAATGGAGCGTACAAAAAACGATTTACCTTTACCTATTCTCAGAACTTCTCATCTTTTCTTAAAAATCCTTCAGTATGCTCACTAATACCACGCACATTTTCAATTAGAAATGTTTGAATTTCAGCCTTCTTGTAATATAATAGTTTTGCTCAAGCTCTTCTCAAAATAGTAAACTTATCTACAAAAAATCATAAGGGGTGAGAAAGGTGAAGGCTATTATCCTTTGCGCAGGGAAAGGAACGCGATTACGACCACTCACGTATACAACAGCAAAGCACCTCATTCCGGTAGCAAACAAACCTGTTATTCTCTACACGATTGAAAAAATAAAAAGCGCCGGGATCACCAACATCGGCATCATCGTAAGTCCCGAAAACAGAGAGGATTTCATAAGTGCGCTCGGTGACGGTTCCCAGCACGGTGTCAAATTAACTTACATCCTCCAAGAAGAGCCAAAGGGTTTGGCGCATGCTGTCCTCATGGCAAAGGACTTCCTCGGTGACGAGGATTTCATGATGTACCTCGGCGACAACCTCATCATGGACGACATCAGACCTTTTGTAAAAGAGTTCGAAGAGAAGAAAGACCTCAGCGCATTGATCATGCTTTCCCCAGTTCAAGACCCTTCCCGCTTTGGTATAGCAGTAATGGAAGGTAACAGGATTGTCAAAACCATCGAGAAACCAAAAGAACCACCTTCAAATCTCGCAATAATCGGGCTTTATTTGTTCAGGAAAGACATCTTCGAAGGCATAGCGAACATCAAGCCTTCCTGGAGAGGAGAGCTCGAAATCACAGACGCAATAGATTGGCTTATTCAAAACAAAGGTACAGTTGAAGGACACATCATTTACGGTTGGTGGAAAGACACGGGAAAGCCTGAGGATTTGATAGAAGCAAATCACAAGATATTGGACGATATCATTGAAGAATTTAAAATCGAAGGAACAGTTGAAGCCTCCTCCGTCATCCAAGGTAGGGTCAGTATAGGGAAGAATTCAGAAGTTGTCAACAGCGTTATTAGAGGACCTGTGATTATAGGAGATAATTGTACAATTTCAAATGCATACATAGGTCCCTACACATCGATAGGCAACGGTGTAATGATCGAAAACTGTGAAATAGAGAACTCTATCGTCATGGACGAAGTCAAAATATCTAACTTATCTTTCAGAATAGACTCTTCTCTCATAGGCAAAAAGGTCGAGATTGTAGAAAACGACGGTAAGCCGAAGGGCGTACAAATTATCGTCGGTGACCTTAGTAAAGTTGTTGTTTCAAGATGAACTTATGTTGCTAAAGAAAAATCCGGAGGTTTAAAGGATGGTAAAACTTATCGTTACAGACCTTGATGGTACGCTTTTAAACGATGAAAAGCATATACCAAAGGAAAATATCGAAGTACTGAGAGCAGCCATGGAAAAAGGAATACACGTAAGTGTCGCAACAGGTCGCAACTTTTATTCGGCGAAACCGTACGTAGAAGAGTTGGGACTCGATGTGCCTGTTATCTTTCAAAATGGTGCATTCATTTACCAGTGGATGGAAAACAAAATTATATACAAATCTGCCTTGGGCTCAGAAATTGCAACTAAAGTTATAGAAACTGCGAGAAGGCACAAGCTATTCTACATACTCTACAGAGACTTTCTTGAAGAAAAGGACATGTACATTGATATGCCGTACTCTGGAAGCTTTTCTCTTTACCTTGGTCAAAACCAATGGAGGTTGAATATTGTCGATGATGTGTTAAAATACATAAAAACAAAAGATGCTGTTGCAGAAGTTGCGCTCGTTGGGGAAGAGCTGGTAATTAGACAAGCCATTAATGAGGCACTTGATGGACTTGAGAGTCAAACGAGTGTCGTTAAGAACACCACAATTGGAAACGAAACATTTTACGAAATTTTCGGACCAAATTCATCCAAAGAACTTTCTATAAAACACCTTTTCGAGTATTTTAAAGTTGCACCGGAAGAAACTATGTACCTCGGTGATAGCTTCAACGACATCGGCCTTTTGAAGATGGTTGGATATCCCATCGTAATGGAAAACGGGCACGACGAAGTGAAGCAATATGCAAGGTACATCACGAAATCGAACAACGAAGCCGGTGTGGCTTACGCGGTAAAGAAATGGGCACTGGGGATTGATGATTGAAAAAGCTATTGATAGCTGGTGATGAAGATAGTAAAAGACCGCAAATTGTTAATCTTCTTTGCACTTTTGATAGTTTTCTCCGGCTCTTTGTTTTCGAACTCAAAACAGATGAGTGAAGTATCGTACAAAATTCAATACATGATAGGCAACCGTCAAGCCAAGGAACTTATACAGTTTCTTGGCTTGTTGGATTTTGAAAAGTTATCGTTGATAGAGAAGGCCGATTATATAATCGCTCTAAGCGAACTATACAGCTGGGCTGGCGTAGATTACAGCTACTCCGAGAAAGCCTACAAATTGGCCGATGATATGCTCAAAAAATATCCAGAATTTTGGAAGTTTCACTACGCAATGGCGGTTGTGCTATCTCATAGAGTTCAAAAAAATAACCTGCTTGCTCTCACGCTTGTCAACAAGATCGACTATCACCTTGAACAAGCTATGAAATTCGGTCCAAATGAATGGGAACCATTTTTCTTAGCAGGTGTGCGCAACTTGGAAGTTCCACTTTTTCCAAACCTCTCACTTGCAGAGCAGTATTTGAAAAAGGCACTAAATAATAATCCAGAGCATATTTTTACATATCTGATGTATGGCAAACTTCTTGAAAAGAAAGGGCAATTCTGCGATGCACTGAACATATACGAAACAGCACTGCTGTTACCTGTCAGACCAGAATGGAAGGTAGTAGACGAAGATGCAAAAAATGAGATAGTTAAAAGACTCTCGGAGGTGGAAAAGAAGTGTACCAAAAAATAAAGGGAACAGAAGACCTGTACGGTGGTGAGATGAAATACTGGTACTGGATCGAAGAAAGGGCAAGGAAGTTGTCTTTACTGTACGGATTTACGGAAATCCGCACACCTATATTTGAAGATACAAAATTGTTCGTCAGAAGTGTTGGACAAGATACGGATATAGTTCAGAAGGAAATGTACACGTTTGAAGACAAAGGTGGTAGGAGTATCACGTTGCGACCGGAAGGAACCGCACCGGTAGTACGTGCGTTTGTTGAAAACGGCCTAATCACTCAAGGTTTTCCTCAAAAATACTTCTACATAGGCCCTATGTTCCGATACGAACGCCCGCAATCGGGCAGGCAAAGACAATTCCACCAATTTGGTGCTGAGATATTCGGAAGTCCGTCGGCTCTTGCCGATGCCGAATTGATAGCTTTTGTGGATAGATTCCTGCGGGATATAGGACTTGTGGATTTTGAGATACATATAAACACACTTGGCGATGCAGAAGATAGAGCAAATTACAGGCAAGCACTCAGAGAATACTATGCTCAGCACCTTGAGAACCTTTGCGACGATTGTAAGGCAAGATACGAGCGCAACCCTCTGAGACTGCTCGATTGTAAAGTGGATGTTCAGTATGCAGAACAAGCCCCAAAACTCATAGACTACATTGGAGATAGCGCAAGAAAACACTACGAAGAGCTGAAAAGCTTACTTGATGCACTTGGGATAAAGTACGTGGAAGACCCAAGACTTGTACGAGGGCTTGATTATTACAACCGAACAGTCTTCGAAGTGCACTATCACAGACTCGGTGCAATGAGCGCAATAGCAGGTGGAGGAAGGTACGATAACCTGATAAAGGAAATCGGCGGCAAAGATGTTCCCGCGCTGGGTTTTGCTGCGGGTATGGAAAGGCTAATTCTTGCGATAAAGGCTGAGAATGTACATGTTGACGATGTAAAGATAAACGAAGTTTACATCGCACACTTCGGTGGTGAAGAAGTCAAGATAGAAGCAATGAAGCTAGCACAACAACTGCGCAGGGAAGGTATCGCTGTTAATTTGGAAATCATGGAACGCGGACTAAGTGCTCAGTTGAAAAACGCAGCTAGAACAGGTGCTAAACTTTGTATAATCATCGGTGAAAACGAAATCGAACAGGATATCGTATTAGTCAAAAACATGGAGACAGGCCAGCAATTAGAATTTGAAAAGGACTTTGTAGTCAGCGGCATCAAAGACTTGTTGGCCGAACTGGAATAAAAAAATAAAAAGCTCCCCTTCGGGAGCTTCACTGACTTGTTGGCTGGGAGGGGAGGATTCGAACCTCCACTGGCGGATCCAGAGTCCGCAGTCCTGCCATTAGACGACCTCCCAACTCATATAACGCAAGATATATTTTACCATACTGACCTTTCTTGTCAATGGCAGAAGTTCGATTCGGATATTTCAAATAAGGAGTGATAAGATGAAATTTGAGATAGTTGTAGTAGGCGCAGGCCTTGCAGGTGCAACAGCCGCAAGAGTGCTTGCTGAAGCAGGAAAAAAGGCTCTTGTTATCGAACAGCACAGACATATAGCTGGACATTGCCACGATTACAAAGACGAAAATGGAATCACTATCCATACCTACGGCCCACACATATTTCACACAAATAATAAAAAAGTCTGGGATTTCGTGAACCGGTTCTGTGATTTTCATTACTATCAGCACAAAGTGTTAAGCTACGTTGAAGGAAGACTCATCCCATTTCCAATCAACAGAGATACCATATGCGAAGTATTTGGTGTTAACATAGCAACCTACGAAGTGGAAGAATTTTTGGAGAAAGAAGTAAAGAAATCAAAGTTCAATAATCCTCCCAAAAATTTCAGAGACGTTGTTGTCTCGCAAGTTGGTGAAAGGCTGTACGAGTTGTTTTTCAAAAACTACACGATAAAGCAGTGGGAAAGAGACCCTGAAGAATTGTCGCCTGAAGTGGCAAAGAGAATACCGATAAGAACAAACAGAGACGATAGATACTTTTCGGACAAATATCAGGGGATTCCAAAGGCTGGATACACGAAGATGGTGGAAAACATTCTGAATCACCCAAACATAGCCGTGCTCACGGGAGTAGATTACTTCGAAGTGAGGGAACTGTTCAAACCTGAACTGACGGTGTACACTGGCGAGCTTGATAGATTTTTCGATTACGCATATGGAAAGCTTGAATACCGTTCACTAAGGCTTGAGCTGAAGACTTACGACCAAGAATATTACCAACCAGTTGCGGTTGTGAATTACCCAAACGATTACGACTGGACGAGGATAACAGAGTACAAGCACTTTCTAAACGAAAAGAGCGACAAGACAACAGTATGTTTTGAATACCCACTCGCAAGTGGAGAGCCGTACTATATTGTGATGACGCAGGATAATATGGAAAAGCGAGAAAAATATATGGAACAAGTGAGGAAATTAGAAGAAAGTGGAGAATACTTGTTTGTAGGTAGGCTTGCGGAATACAAGTACTACAATATGGACCAAGTCATTGAGGCAAGTATAGAAAAAGTTCAACGATGGTTGAAGGAGTGAGCTAATTGGTTTACTATGTCCCGTATTTTCACTGGGGAAGCAAATTCAACGCAGGTTTTAAAGCAAAGATGGATGTTGAAAGAATAATAATGAATATGGGATTTGAAAGGATAGACGTATTCAAAGGGAAAACAGAAGATACCCAAAAGGTGTTTATGCCTCACAAATTGTTTTCCCTGTTAATTCGTTCTTGGGGCAACAAGCAACTCACAGAATCGACCGTTGTATTTCAAAACGGAACAGGTTTAGATTGGTTCATCACCCCTTTTCTGAAATCTGCATTCCGAAAGGGAAAAAGAATAATTGTGATTCACGATGTTGAAAGTATAAGATTGGGGAGGAAAATGGATAAGACAAGGGAAAGAAGCGTGTTTAACAAATTTACACACGCAATAGTGCATTCTAAAAACATGGCAGATTACCTAAGAAACGAATTGGGTTTCAGGGGTGAAGTCTTAATACTTGGATTCTTTGATTATTTACTTGACCACCTGGATCAGCAAAAACTTTCTTCAATACCCGAGAAGCCACTCGGAAAGTACACAATCGCATTCGCTGGTAATCTTGCGAAATCAAAATTTATAGAAAAGATGCTTCAGAAGTTGTCTTTTAATAACTATATTATTTATCTCTATGGCAAGGGCTACCAAGGACAAATGAAAGAAGGCTTCCTTGAACTCAAAGGAGCTTTCCATCCCGATGAACTTCCCTACAAACTCGAAGGGCATTTCGGATTAGTGTGGGACGGGGAAGAAGTAGAAACGATAGCTGGGACTACCGGAGAGTATCTAAAATATAATTCGCCTCACAAAGCTTCACTTTACATCGTGAGCGGATTGCCGTTGATTGTGTGGAAAGAAGCTGCCATATTTGAGCTTGTAAGAGAATACAACATCGGTTTCGGAATTTCTAATTTGTTGGAATTAGACGAGAAACTTTCAAAAATCACAGAAGATGAATACAACTTCTGGAAAAGAAACGTAATCAGATTGGCACAAAAGCTGGCAGCTGGGAAAAACTTGGAAGAACTGCTGAGAGAATTAATCAATTAGATGAGCTATTCCTTTTGAAAGAGTGCACCGAATCTTCTTAATGCTGAGAGAGTGACGTAAAAAGTTCTCAACATAAATATAGTAGCAGGTCTTGGTATATTGTGACCTTTTCCATATCCGAAGTTTAAAATCGGCCTAAAAATCCTATGTCCTCCAGCGTTGTGCACAACTCGGACTTTGATCTTATTACCATGGTTAACTACATAGAACACACCATCCTCAACGAGGTACTTAACCTTTGCCGTTGTTGGAATGAAGTTGTATATTACAGGGAGTTGGAGAAAACCTGATTCGTAGGCGTAATAATTCAAAAGAATCATGTCAACTCCCCAAGCGTACATATCCTTCACTTTAGAGAACATTCTTTCAACAAAGTCGATGTAAACATTCCTTGGATAGACAACAAAACCCGCATTTATTAATCTCTTTCTCCAAAGCTTTCTTTTTATGTCATCAGCTCCATCAACGTTTTTTTCGTTGATTACCATTTCCATATTTGGAGAAATGTCTTCTGTAACAGCTTTGATTTGCGTCGTGTTCTCTTTAAAGAGGTTTGATATATCATCTTGGAAGATTATATCACCTGAGTCGCAAAGAACAATTCCTTTGTAAAAAGTGTTTCCTTTAAGAAAGTCCGCAAGTTCTAAGAACCTTGTGTTGTTTATATGCCCGTCTGTCCGTCTGGCTTTCCTGACAATAGCTCCCTGTTGAGAAAGTTTCTGGACAACCTCGTCAGATAAACCGTAGTCCATTACAAGTACATCGGTTTCTGACAGATTCACATTCTCTTTCAACGACCTAAACCAGTGATTTAAAAGAAAATCCTCGTATTTTTTATTGCAAGCAGTAGCTATCAAATATTTCTTACCGCCCAATTTTTATCACCTCAATCCACTATTGAACCTTCGAATCCTAATGTCTCGAATTCAGTTTGAATATCCAGCCAGCTAACCTCAAAAGGCTGTAACATAAAAAAGGTGAAATCTTGTATATGTTTTTAAGGAAAGCTAATTGTTTTCCCATTTTTGTTTTATTCACTTCAAGAAGCGCGTTCACTATCTGCTGACGTATTAATTCATTCCTAGCAAGTTTCATCCAATCTTTCAAAGGATATCCGTTAAACGCAAGATTACCAAGTGTCCACGAATAAGCAATAGGTATGCTTTTTGTTAAAAGTATTTCAACAATCTCAGATTCTCCATTTTCCTCAAAAAACTTTTTCAACCTCAACAACGAACCAACGTTATGAAATGCTGCTAAAGTCGGCCTTTTGGTAGTTGACGATGTTCGGTAAAGAAGTTCCGCAAATGCCTTATCAAAGACATACACCCGTTTTGAATAATAAAGGTATTTCGCTATGAACTCGTTATCTTCTGAATACCTTGCACCCTGTGTGAATCTAAGGGTATAGTTTTCGATGATGTTTTTTCGAAATATAGATGTATTTAAATGTGCATACGTGACACTTGTAATAAAATCTTTCAACACCTCTTTACCACTGTAAATTCCCTCGTTGTACGTGTACGTTTCGTTGTATGCATAAAGTTGTTTCCCTTCGATATTTACCACATCCTGTCCTCCAAATGCCATCTGACAATCATTTGTCTCTAAAGCATCAACAAGCTCTTCTATAGCATATGGAAAGAGCGTATCATCTCCATCCAAGAACTTTATATACTTCCCTCTCGCGTTAGCTAAACCTGTATTCCTTGCAACACTCACACCTTGATTTTTCTGACTGATTATTTTGAATGGTTTCCCAGAATTTTTGAGCACTTTCTCCGCCACTTCAACTGTCCTATCGGTTGAGCCATCGTCAACTAATATAATTTCGATATTCTCATATGTCTGGTTTAAGACACTCTTCAAAGAACGCTCTATGTATCTTTCAAGGTTGTACGCTGGTATTATAACTGACACAAGCGCTTCATCGGACACGCTTTACAACCCTCCTAAAGTCCCCTATCAAAAATGATTTAACTCTTGCTGGAATATATCTTATCGCCAAATACACAACAGCCAAATCAAATGCAAAATAGATATACCACATTTTGTTTAAAACTTTCATAACATCAGGAATAACTATCCCAAATGCAGAAAGGATAACGTACAGTAGGCTTCCCAACAACATATGATAGGCAATTACAAAGAGTGCATTGAAGGCGAGTTTGTAGAAAAATCCATCGACCTTTAGAACTTTTACCACTTCAGAAAGGAATATTATCACAATGATTGCAAAAAACTCACCAAAGAACGCTATGACACCATTTTTGCCAAACCACTGGTTGTTCCAAGATATATCACCGTTCGTTTGGCTTATAAGAAGCAAACCACCGGTAGTAAGAACAAAACCTAAGAGGCTCACCTTAACATTGTATTTTTTCCAAATTTTCCCAAGCCAAAAGAACGGCAGAGAAACTATAGCAGCATCAATTTTAAAGACGAGCGGTTCGTGAGGAACCATCCTCAGAACAAGCGCTAAGGCGATGGAAATAATTAACAGAACGTTGTTTTTGCTTACAAAGTAGTACATCAGTTCAGCTAAAAACAACATTAAGAAAAACCAAAGAGGTATCGCGTTAACCGCCACCTGATCAAGTCTATCCATCCTTCCGATTAATAAATTCAAAAAGTACTCATATTTAGGGTACTTCACAACGCTTGGTGGAGCGATAAGTAAGAAGACTATGGTGTTTATTAAACCTGCAAAGTAATAAGTTTGAACAAGTAAAATCCTCGATGATAATACTTCTTTTATTGTGCGCTCTTTCCACTGATAACCCCTTGCAAAAACAAGAGCGCCAAGCCCGTAGCTAAAAAAAGCATAGACTTGGTTCGGTGTACCGGAATGTACAAGCATGACGAAGAATATCGCAAGCCCCTCTAATATGAGTATATTTATTTTCTCAACTTTGAGAATGCTGCCCATTTATTTTCAGCACCTCACCACTTCCCACTCGCTCCGCCACCGCCACTGCGGCCGCCACCAAAACCTCCAAACCCGCCTGAACTTCTTCCCGAGCCACCAAAACCACCAAATCCACCAGGTCCCATAGGCCCACGAGGTCCAATATATCTTACACCATTTCGTGAGAATATGAGAATCAACACAACAATAAGTACGATTATGAACACAATTTCATCAATACCTACGGAATCTGAGGAACTCTCCGGTAGTTCTGCGTTAACATCCAGCGTCAATTCAACATTGTATTCTTTCGCAACCTCTCGAGCAAGCGCAAGGTATCCATAGTAAACACCTTTTGAATAATCGCCTTCTTTAAAATACGGGATTATGTATTCATCTCTTATTCTTCCTGCCTTACCATCAGGAATAGCACCCTCAAGCCCGTATCCAACTTCGATGCGCATTTCTCGGTCTTTAATCGCAACCAAAAGCAACACGCCGTTGTCTTTTCCTTTCTGCCCGATTCCCCACCTTCTGAACAGCTCGACAGCGTACTCTTCAATCGACATTCCTTGCAATGAATCAACGATAACAGCTGTAACTTGTGCAGTTGTTTTGTCTTCGAGTTCTTTCCCAACAGAGACGATTTTTTGAACGTATTCTTGCTCAACAACGCCAACGTAATCGTTGATGTATTTGTACGGTGTTGGTGTAGGAAAATCAACAGCCAAAAGCATACTTGAAACAAAAATCACAGAAAAAATCAAAAATATGCGCTTTACTCTCATCTGCTCAACTCCACTCTTTGTAATCTAAAAATACTTCGCAATATCCGATTTAATTCTCTCATAATCTTCCAACAACCTGTCGACCCTTTCAAAAGGTGCGTTGGAAAACATCGTTTCAAATTCCAGCGTAAACGAACCTATCACGCGCTCTGAAATTGGATAGTACTTGGCTGGTGATAGGCCGTATTTTTTTCTTAGAAGCGAGATAACCTCAGAGTACAAAGCACGAAATTCATCAGGCACCTTTTTATCTACAACAAAAAAGTTGATACCCTCATCGTTTATTATCGTTCTGCATATTTTGTACTGCCCATCTTTGTACTTTTCCAAAAACTCCAATACTCTCCCGTTCACTCGCTTAGCAAATGAAAACGATTCTGCTCCAAAGACTTTCTCACTGAACATCTCTTTGTTCAAAAATGTCTCGTCGCCCGCGACTGCTACGAACCTCGTTTTCAAAGGCAATTTCATTATACCACACTGGCAAATCCACTGCTCATTCGTGTTGCCGATAAGCTCCCCACAAAGTCTGATAAATTCTTCCTTTTTTCCAAAATCGTTCATTTTGTAAATCGCAGGAGTAAGAGACATCGGCAGTGAAATTGAGATACCGACAACCTTTTCATTAGAAGGTGTGACGATGAAATTGAAATAAAATGGGAAATTTGAAAAATGTTCAGTATGGTTAAGATGACAACTTACCACCGCCACATGGCGGTGGTAAACATCAAGCCTTTCTTTTTTGCTCTCCAAAAACGCAATGAGCTCAGAGCTATCAAAGTCTATACTCTCCAACTTTTTGAACTTTTCTGGTCCTACATACATCGCTTGTTCTCAACCTTCCTTATCAAATTAATGAACTTACTTTCCTTCCTCGTTCTTCAACATCGGCATCTTAATTCCATGCTTTTTCGCTGTCTGGATAGCTATTTCGTAACCGGCATCCGCATGCCTTACAACACCCATTCCAACATCGTTTGTCAGTACCCTTTCTATTTTCTTTCTGGACAATTCAGTTCCGTCCGCAACGATGACAACACCTGCGTGCAGTGAGTAGCCAATACCCACTCCACCACCGTGGTGGAACGATACCCAAGTCGCACCGCTTGCCACATTGAGCATCGCGTTAAGAATCGGCCAGTCGGCAATTGCATCGCTACCATCTTTCATCGCTTCGGTTTCTCTATACGGACTTGCAACAGAACCTGTATCATGATGGTCTCTACCAATAACGATAGGAGCTTCGAGTTCACCTTTTCTCACCATATCATTCATTGCAAGTCCCATCTCAGCTCTTTGACCCATACCAAGCCAACAAATTCGTGCCGGAAGCCCTTGCCATTTTACTTTCTTCTGAGCCATTTCTATCCATTTCCTTAAATGTTCATCTTCTCCAAAAAGTTCCAGCACCTTTTGGTCTGTCTTGTAAATATCTTCCGGATTACCCGATAATGCAACCCATCTGAACGGTCCTTTACCTTCACTGAAAAGGTCTCTGATGTATTCAGGTACGTATCCTGGAATATTGAACGCATCCTTAACGCCGTGGTCAAAAGCGAGCCTTCTGATATTGTTTCCATACTCAAAGACCTTTGCACCTTGTTTTTGCATTTCCAAAATAGCGTTCACATGTTTAACAACACTACCATATACCATCTCCAAGTATTTTTGTGGATTTTCTTTTCTCAACTTAAGTGCTTCTTCAAAAGAAATACCTGCCGGAACGTATCCGTTGAGTGGATCATGTGCAGCTGTCTGGTCTGTGACAACATCGGGAATGATTCCTCTTCTCACAAGTTCAGGATGTACGTCAGCCGCATTGGCAAGTAGACCTATCGACAGAGGTCTACCTTCCTTCATGGCTTCTTTTGCCATTTTCAACGCTTCGTCGAGACTATCTGTCCACGTATCAAGGTACCCCGTTTGAAGCCTTCTGTCTATCATTCGTTTATCCACTTCAACAGCGATTACCACACCATCGTTCATTGTTACAGCAAGTGGCTGAGCTCCACCCATCTCACCAAGCCCAGCAGTTAATACAAGCTTGCCTTTCAGTGTACCACCGAAATACTTCTTCGCAACTGCATAAAACGTCTCGTATGTGCCTTGAAGTATGCCCTGTGTTCCGATATATATCCAGCTACCAGCCGTCATCTGACCGTACATTATCAGTCCGCGTTCCTCAAGCTCATTGAAATACTCCCACGTTGCCCATTTTGGGACAAGGTTTGAATTGGCGATAAGTACCCTTGGTGCCCATTCATGTGTCTTCCAAACCGCTACAGGCTTTCCGCTTTGAACAATCAGCGTCTCATCATCTTCCAATTCTTTTAGCGTTTCGACTATTTTGTAATAGCATTCCCAATTTCTTGCCGCCTTACCCTTGCCACCGTAGACTATCAAATTTGCAGGATCACGTGCAACCTCTGGATCGAGGTTATTCATTAGCATACGCATTGCTGCTTCTGTGAGCCATGACTTGCAAGTCAGCGTCGTTCCCCTTGGAGCTCTAATCACTTCAGCCATACCGAATACCCCCTTCAAAAGATGTCCGAACTTACAATTTATTTTAACTCTGAAAGACTGCTTTCTCAATTATTTCAAAAATAACCATACACAAGAAAGCAAAGCATTTCACAACGTTTTCAAAGCATTTCAATATATTTCAGTATATTTCCCTTATTCTTTTCCATTCCAGTTCTCTCTGAGTCTTTCAACAATCTCCCGTGCCGTTTTTGTGGCAGCAATACCACCAAGACCTGTTTCTCGTAACGACTCGGGTAATGATTTCCCGACCTCGTACATCGCCTCAACAACCTCATCGAATGGAATAACACTCTCTATACCAGCTAACGCCATTTCCGCTGACGCGATCGCAACGTTCACAGCATTTGCATTTCTTTTGACACAAGGCACTTCGACAAATCCGCCGACAGGGTCGCACACAAGCCCCATCAGTGCCTTCAAAGCAAGCGCAGCCGCATGTCCTACCTTAATTGCATCTTTTGAAAAATAGTAAGTCAACAACCCGGATGCCATAGCCGTTGCCGTACCAATCTCAGCCTGACAGCCACCTGCTGCACCTGAGAGTGTTGCCTTCTTTGCCACCACGTTGCCTATCCCAGAGGCAACGATGTAAGCTTTTAAAAGCTCGTCAAATTCTGCGTTTTTCACCTTCCACAGTGCGTACGCAACCCCCGGAACAACACCGCATGAACCCGCCGTCGGACACGCAACAATTCGTCCCATGGATGCATTTGATTCACCCATAGAAAGAGCAACCACCGTTGCCACGTAGTTGAACTCACTCATCATCTTAGGTTTTACGCTCGCAAGCTTGTGCGCATTCTCTCCCGTTAAACCTGTGAGCGTTTCAAATTTCTTACCAAAGTTCTTTTCCGCTTCTTCAAGCATTACCTCAAGCAATTTCCCCAGCTGCTTTTTCACCTTTTCCGGATCTCTGCCAGTGTCTATCATATCCTGAGCCAAAATGATTTCACTAAACTCAAGGTTAGTATTTTTCCAAATTTCAACAAGCTCAGAAAACTTCATATCTGTTCACCCTCTTCAAGACGCACAGCGTACACCTCAATGACGTTCTTAAGAGTTCTTATGCATTCCAAAACATCGTTGCTTGGATTTTCGTCAAGCTCGATAATTGTTAGTGCAATTCCCTCAAGCGCATTAACTCTGCGCAGATAAACATTCGCTATATTCACACTTATACAATCCAAAATTCCCTTTAAAGCACCAGGCTTATCTTTATTGACTATAACCAACGCCGGATAGTCTCCAGCGAGTGAACATTCAACACCGTTTATTTTTGTAATCCTTATCGCACCACCGCCTATGGAAGAACCTTCAACCTCGTTGTAAAGATTGCCTTTCTGCGCTTTAATCAATACGGTGTTCGGATGAACATCACCAAGGTCGGCAAACTCGAATTCGAACCTCAAGCCTACTTGCTCGGCAAGTTTGTAGGCATCCTTGACTTTGGGGTCATCCGGCTTAAGCCCAAGAATACCTGCAAGCAATGCCCTGTCCGTGCCGTGTCCCTTGTACGTTAAAGCAAACGAACCGTGCAATACAAACACTACACTTTCTGGAATCCCCATCAACTTGTACACAAACCGTGCAATTCTGAGCGCACCGAGTGTATGTGAACTCGATGGACCGATCATAACCGGACCGGAAACTTCAAGTAATCCCATGGACTTCACCTCTGCTTATTCGTTCCTTTTAAACACACATCAGAAACTATTATACCACCAAAACAAAGCGGGGCGTAATCGCCCCGCCGCCTGTTAAGTATTAAGGCTGTTATTATCCTCTCATCAACTGAAGCACGTTCTGTGGTAGCGTGTTGGCCTGCGCAAGCATCGACATACCAGATTGCATCAAAATCTGCGCCTTTGTGAATTGCATCATCTCTTTTGCCATATCGGCATCTCTGATTCGGCTTTCTGCTGCTGTCAGGTTCTCTGCTGCTACGCCGAGGTTCGCTATCGTGTGTTCGAGTCTGTTTTGGATTGCACCAAGCTGTGACCTCACGGAACTAACTTTGTGAATAGCCGCATCAATGACGCTGATGGTTCTTTCAGCGTCATTTTGCGTCGTAACTTTGAGTGTAGAGGTCAGAAGTCCAAGGTCTTTCGCATTCATTGCATCAATACCAGCTACCATGTTAGCACCTTCGTTTGCACCAATCTGGAACACAAGCTGATTACCTGTCGTGTTGATTTTCTCAACTCTTGCAACTCCAGTGTCTATTACCTCTTCCAGAGGTAATCCACCACCAAATTGCTTGATATCAAATCTTGAAGTGTTCCAGCTGATTTTAACTCCGCCAACAACGACAGAAGCTTGTGAGTAGTCGATTACAACAGTAGTTACTCCCGTTGATTGAACAAGCACAACCCTAACATCCAAAGCACTGGTTACGTTTCCTTTGAACTGTCCCACTTCAACAACAAATGTTCCCTCAACTACACTTGCTGCAGAACTGACCGCAGTCACGTTAAGGTCAATGTTTCCTTGGGAAACAACTTTTGCATCGGGCGTAAATCTAAAGCTCTCAAGGTTACCGTTCAAAAGCTTTTTGGTGTTGAACTCAGTTGAACGAGCGATCCTGTCAATTTCCTCACGGAGTTGATCAAGTTCGGCTTGTATACTCGACCTATCGACATCCGTGTTTGTATCGCTTGCCGCCTGAACTGCGAGTTCCCTCATACGTTGGAGGATAGAGTGAACTTCGTTGAGTGCTCCTTCCGCTGTTTGGATGAGTGAAATCGCGTCTTGTGCGTTCTTTACCGCCATCTCGAGACCCTTGATCTGGCCTCTCATCTTTTCACTGATCGCCAAACCAGCCGCATCATCGCTTGCCCTGTTGATCTTCAAACCGGACGAAAGTCTTTCGAGCACCTTTTTCATGTCTGAGTCCGTGAGTGTTATCTGCCTCCATGCGTTAAGTGCCGACAAGTTGTGGTTAATACGCATAACCTCACCTCCATGGAAAGTAAAATAATCCTATTATTTTTCGTATATCACTGCCCTCAATGGTCCTGTCAACATGTAGTGTTTTACCGTCTTCACACCAAGCCTCTTTAACTCACTTTCGATTTGCTTCTTCGTTCTGATGAATCTGAAAATAGGATAGTGCCAAACCAAGTCATCATGATTACCAAATTCTGGAACAAAATAGAACAACACTCCACTTTCAAAATTCTTCACAAGACTTGAGAAATCCTGAGAGATGTTTACAAATTCAAAACTAACAACATTCCTTGAATCCTCAACCTGATTAATTTCAAGCTCTACCGCAACACTTCTCAGTAAATTACGATATCTCTCATCATTTTCCAAAAGCTTTGTATCGCTAAAGCTAACATCGCTCAGAACTTTTAAAATATCCTCTTTCTTGATTTCCAAAACAGGTAAATTGTAGTTCTTCGAACGTTCTTTATATACACTTATCGCCTCATCTATGTGGAACGGCTGAACGTAGTAGTACTCTTCCGTCTTTCTCCAAACCCTCAGCGGTGATATAACACCAAGTCCAGAGTGTTTCTCAGATATATTTCCCACCCACACTATTTCGTCGCTTTTGTTCCCGAAATTCTCGGCTGGATAGAAGTTATCGAACTTAAAAATTCCTAACGCAATATCGCCCAGCGCAGCATTTTTCTTCAAAGCCTTTAAGTGATATTCGTATGCTTTTGCCAAATCAGTTTGGTCACTCGAATCCTCAAATAACTTCGCATATCTGTGCTCGAGGAACGGAAACTCATCCTTATTCATAATACTTTCTAACAGCTCAGCAGACTTCTTCTTATCCGCTTTCCAAATATTCACTGCACTCACATATTTTGCAAAATCAGTATCCGATATGAGATACAACTTCGATAGTTCCTCTTTCGAAAACTGCTTGAGAACTTCCATCATCAGTTCTTTGTTTTCCAAATAGAACCTCTTTAATTCGTGGAATACACCTTCTACAGTAGGATCAAGTTTTGTTTTCAAATCATCAAGTATTGGTTTGATAAACCTTGATATTTCCGGTAAAACTTCCGCTGCGCTCTTGTAGTACTCTAACGCAAGTTTGAAATTAGCTTTTGCGAGATATGTGTCAGCAATAAGTCCGTGAGTAATACCTTTGATAACTTGGTTCTCCGATTTCCTTAGTTTGCTTAATACTCGGAGCTTTGAAACATTGTCATCCGGTACATTTTCATAGAAGAAAATAAGTGCTTCCAAACCTAATTGTTCAATTTTTTGGCCCCATTCTTCTTCATTCTTTCCAAAGATGTATTCTATTAATTTATCTTTTCCATCCTTAAGTCTTTCAAAAAGTAGCTCACCAAAATGACCTTTCAAGAACGGCCTCAGTAGGTCCACGTTGAATTTTAAGTTTAGCTTGACGATTCGCTCTACAATGTCTATAACATTGATGGCTACCCCAAACTCTTTCAAAATGGCAAGCAGGGCTTCTAACTCGCCAACAATCTCAGCGAAAACCTCATCGTCAACCTCAACAACCGTTTTCAAAATAGCATTTGCCAACCTTTGAACTTCACCTGAGGTAAGCTTAGACCTATCGAATATTTTCTCAAAGTGCCTTCTGAAATTCTTTAAATCCTTCTTCCTAAGATAAGCCAAAGCAAGAAGTGTATGAGCCATGGGGGTATACTTTATTGCAGTTATAGTCCATGAGAATTCTTGAGGGTTCTTCTCAACATATTCTATTCTTTTGAGGAATTCCTCGCCGTATTCTATTATCTTGTCATAACTCTTTTCTGCTTCTTCAACAGCTAAAAGGCCGTAGTATGGATCTGGGTTTTTTGGTTCAACTTTCAGTAAAAACTTCAACAACTCCCTGGATTTATGACGAAAGCCTTTTGCATTTAAATCGAGTGCATGCATGAACAGGACCTCAAAAGCTATAGCGGGCATCTTTTGGTCTTTTTGAATAATGTTCATAACTTCCTCAACGATAGGATAAAGCTCGTATTTATTCCCACCAATCAGTTCTGTTTTATAAAGCTGGCACAAATAATACGCCCTTTCTTGGCTGGGCATATCCTTTCCTTCTTCCAAAAGTCTAATGATGAAATTCCTCGTTCTTTCGTACTTTTTCCTTCGGAGTTTTCTTGTCCATATATATCCGTAGTGATATATCGTAAACGGTGCCTCTACGACTTTTCCTTTATAAATTGGCTGATTGTGAACTATGTTTTCATACCTTACCGTACCATTTCTAAAAATCCTTGCCGTAGAAGCAATTTCTGTTTTTTTCAAATCCCAGTCCAGATAACTCAGTGTTGGAAGATATACCGTGTTCACGTCGGCTGGAAGATTTTCAAGAAACTCCCTAATTCCTGCAAAATCTTCTTTTACCTCCTCATCGGCATCGTAAATGAGCACCCATTCGCACGTCGGAAACTGCAGGGAATAATTACGTGCTTCAGAAAAATCATCTTTCCATTCATGGAAATATATCTTGTCTGTATATTTCTTAGCGACCTCAACGCTGTTATCAGTTGAGCCCGTATCAACGACTATAATCTCATCAACATACGGCTTAATACTTCCAAGAGCCCTGTCGAGATTGTGCTCTTCGTTTTTCATAATCATTGCAACACTCAGTAGACAACGCTTCTTCTCAGACATTTCCAAACCCCCAATTCTTGATATAACTTTCCTAACATATTATTCATTTTACACTAAGAACATTCCTAAAACTTTATACAAAAGCAAGAAAGCGGGCTTTCGCCCGCTTTCCCAAATCTTATTGATTATTAGCTTTTCACTAATCAGGTTTAGAATTACCTCATCAATTGAAGCACCTGTTGTGGTTGAGCATTTGCCTGTGCAAGCATCGACATACTCGACTGGAGCAAGATTTGCTGTTTTGTGAATTGCATCATCTCTTTTGCCATATCTGCGTCTCTGATTCGGCTCTCTGCTGCTGTCAGGTTCTCTGCCGCTACTCCAAGGTTCGCTATCGTGTGTTCTAACCTGTTCTGGATAGCACCAAGCGCTGCCCTTGCTGTACTTACCTTGTGTATCGCTGCGTCTACTACCATTATCGTTCTTTCCGCACTGTCTTGGTCAGTAACCTTTAGCGTTGCTGTTGTCAATCCAAGTGCTGTTGCACTCATGTCATCTATGCCAGCTATCATGTTGTGTCCTTCGTTTGAACCTATCTGGAAGACAAGTTGATTATTCGCTGTGTACATCCCTTCAACTCTTACAACCGCACTATCAGTGACTTCGTTAAGTGGCAATGCTCCACCAAATTTAGAAATATCAAAAGCGTTCTTGTCCCACTTGAATGTTATACCATTCACAACAACACTTCCAGCACCTATCACTGTAGTAGTTGATTCAACCCTATTTTTTCCAATATAAGTAATCCTAACATCTATTGCGCTATCGACAGTTCCGCCAAGCTGTCCTACCTCGATTATATATGTACCCTCAGAAGCCGCAGAACTTACTGTTCCAAGTTTAACATCAACGTTTCCGCCAGTAACGACCTTTGCATCCGGTGTGAACCTGAATCCTTCAAGCTTTCCGTCAAGCAATTTCTTTGTGTTGAATTCAGTTGTTCTTGATATTCTATCAATCTCTTCTCTTAATTGGTCAAGCTCTGCTTGAATTTGATTCCTATCAACATTTGTGTTTGTATCACTTGATGCCTGTACTGCAAGTTCTCTCATCCTTTGGAGTATCGAGTGTACTTCTGTCAGTGCTCCTTCTGCTGTCTGGATCAATGAAATGGCATCCTGTGCGTTCTTTACTGCCATCTCAAGACCTTTGATTTGTCCTCTCATCTTTTCACTGATTGCCAAACCTGCTGCGTCGTCTCCTGCTCTGTTGATCCTCAAACCTGATGAGAGCCTTTCAAGTGTCTTTCCCATATCCATGTTGGTCATCGTGATGTTTCTCCAGCTGTTCAAAGCGTTAATGTTGTGGTTAATCCTCATACCTCTCCACCTCCATGTGTGGTTTTCCTAAATTTCCAAATACTATCTTCCAGCTTTGGGGGCCCCCTTGAAGCTTCCGATTGTATTATCGGAAGATTAGAAAATTTTTTTAGTTAAATTTGAAACTGGGACGAATGATCATCAGATTTTGGTATTTTTATGCTTATCCATAACATCACAGAGTACATTGAGTTCGATTTTGCTTTTGCTAATACATCAACAAATAGTTTTAACGTTGCATATAGAGAAAGTTATGTCCAATACCACCACGTATAAGATTCTGCTTTTCTTGTTGTTTATCACATCTACCAGGAAACGTCTTTGCTGTCGAGCTCATGGCTTGTCAACCTCTTCTCTCTGATGCTATATATTAATACAAAAATAGGGTAGCTTCTTTATGTTTTTTCTTCAGCTACCCTATCATAGTTGTTCTTAACTTCTCTTACTTTACAGTATCTGTGATTGCCTCAGATTTATTTATATACAATTCTCTTTCACTTTATGTAGCCTTAGTATCACTTTACCCAACTTACATTTTGTTTTATAACTCTCGCTGGGTTACCTGCTACCAAAGTGTTCGGTAGAACATCCTTTGTAACAACCGACCCTGCTCCTATGACCGCTCCATAACCTATTGTAACACCCTTAAGTATTCTTACCCGGCTCTCGATCCAAACGTTATTACCTATTTTAATAGGCTTCGTGGGTGTCCAAAGCTTTCCATTGACTACTAAAGTCCGATTCACTATCTGTGCCTCCCAAGTTACCATAGTATGAAAATCTGTATCCATAATTTGAACATCCCAAGATATAGCACAATTAGCACCTATTTCTATTTTTTCTTTACAGATAATTTTGAGTTGGACGAAATGAACGTGTTTTTTCCAATCTTCAGTTGGGCCGATGGTCCCGTATTACTCTTGTTCTTAGTCCTAATTTCACAGTACCATCGATAATAAGTTTTCTGTGCGGTGCTAATTGTGCAATTGTTCTATCATAACTAATTCGCCCGATTTCCCCAATCCTTGAAGTGAAAAGCCTTAATATCAGCCTATTATCGATTGAGATGCTTGCCTTCTTTGAACACTTGACCACTGCCCATCACAAGGTTAATAGTGGAAATCTGAAGATCCTCGAGGACCATAAGTAGTATTACCTCAAATTATAATACATGGTTTTAGGGAACGATAAAGGATGTGTTATCATAAGTTTTAAAAGTTTTGATTTTTTCTTTTTGACAAATGCAAAAGGATTCCTTATGATCGCTTTTAACCTTCCGAAATCCATTATATAACATCCCCCATGTCATTAATTTTTAGCAATTTTGTAAATCAACAACAAAACCGAAAAATACCTTTCATTGTTGAAATTTGTCGTTCCATTTTTTCCTTCATACAAAGGTGTATGAAATTGCTACCGTAGAAACACTATGAGAGAACCTTTCTAAGCGTTCTAATATGTCAAACGTCACTTGAATTCTTCAATGTTTATTTTCGTCAGTAAGTCTACTGCTTTTATCAACTCCTGTATCATCGAATTGGATAAGCAGTTAAATAAACTTCTAAGCCGTAGCTGATATTCCATCTGTTCTTGGCAAATAAATACTATCACAGTATTCGTACAAATGGTCGAACTTACATAAACTTCGGGAAAAAAGTACCATCTTCAGGGAATAGTGCTGAATGATAGAGTCTTTTCAATTACCTTCTCCATCACAGTAACCTCATCACTTAAAAGATCATATACAGGCTATCAATTTCGATGAATCATGCTTAAGCATCGTACGCAAAAACTTGTCTTTAGGTTAGTGCAGAAAATACTTGATGCCAATGGACACTGTTAAAACTATTAAAATATGATCCGCTTGGTCTTCTGCTTTTTTTGATGGACTCATGTCCAAATAAGTTGCAAAACGTTCTTTTTCGAACAGTGAAAATTAATTAGGTCATGTGGTTATTAGTCGGTAAATCTCCATCTTTAAAAAAGAAAGTCAAAAAACTTTAAAAATTTCTCTGTAGTCCATAAATGTTTAGAAAGCCTAATATTTTTTCTCATCTCTTCAATTTCGGTTTCGCTTACGGTAAAATGTTCAAAGTATTCGCAATCCTTTGGAATCGAAATAGCCATTCCATTTTTAGTAATCAACGAATAAAAGTCGTTTTCATTCTCTGGTACAATAGGCACCAATCCTAAGGCTAAATATAGCAAGACATCTTGAGGCACGTTGATTATATGATTAATATGAGAAATTAAGGAATCTGTCAGCATCATATCTGAGCTCTTTTGACTGAATGTAAGAATATCATCTAAGCTCGCTTTGTGAGTGTAAAATGTTCCAAAATAACCTAATCCGAATACAAAGTTACCAAGTCTATTTGCAAGGTCTTTCAAATTCCGCTTCCAAGACCAAAAACTTAATTTGTTAATTCTTTCAAGGTCGAAGTCAATTTTTCCAAAATTCGCTTTGGGCAACGGATTGTAACCTTCCAAGTTATTGGGGAGGGCAAGATAAAACTTATTTACCTTAGACGACTCGGTACTCGGAGCTATGAAATCGACAAACGTGTCCAAGAGCATTACCTGTTTTTTAACGGAAGATAGTTCAGGGAATCTACTTTCAAAATAATTCTTCATGTTTTCTGTTGGGAAGATTATCAAATCTACGTTTGATAGACTGCGCGCCAATAACGAATTGAAAGTTTGATCCTCAAAAAGTGATATCTTCGAATTAAATCCGTAGATAGAAACTACTTTTGGATTTTTAGTCTTGAGAAATTCGTATGTTTTTGTGAATTCATGAAGACATCTGACAATCTGTGATATCTCGAATGGTGAAGAGTAATTACCGACGGCGTTACCAAAACATAAGACTGCAGAAACTTCCTTCTGGTTCAGCAGTTCAAACAAGTTCCGATATTGTACCATCGTTGCTCCAAGGCTTCTAACAAAGGTTCTATTGGATGGATCAGAATTCTTCAAATAAGGAATAATAATCTCAAACCCCTTTTTTACCAAGCCATACAACAACTCTGGATTTACAAGTTCTCCAAATACGATAATTACCTTTCTTTTGTTTTTTAAGAGTTTATACTTGTTACTCAGAAGGCTTTTGGTCTCATTGTCTGGTGCGCTTGCTGCTGCAAGGTGCGCAAAGTTTAAAGCTATTTCATGTTCTCCTGTTTCAGAAGTAAAATCGTACAAAATATCGTACAAATGACTATCGTTTTCAACGTACTCCAAAGCTTGGATAGCTATCTCAGCCGCCTGAGAGAGCTTATTATTTAGATATAAGATCTCCGAATAATTAACCAAGACTTCGCCGTCTTCTGGTTTTAATGTCCGGGCTTTTTCGATGTTTTTTAGAGCTTCTTCTTTTAAGCCGAGATTAAGATAGGAGATTGCCAATGCCATAAATTGATAATATTCGGTAGGGTTGGTCTCCTCTGTTAAAAGTTTTATTACCTCTTCGAATCTGCCTTCCAACAACATTTTTTCTAGATACTCGTAGCTTATCGCATTCACCGGCGAAAAGCCAAGGTTTTTATAAACTAGCTTACTTTTTGGAAGCATACGCGATCCACTTAGTAACTCCTGAAAGAGATTCCACACTCTCTCGGAAGATTTGTTATCTCTGAACTCGTGTACGCTTTCGGTTACAAATTTTCTATTAGACGCGTAAGATGATGTATCCTTTTGAACTTCACTTATGGACCTTATCAGTTCGTTTGTGTTGTGACAAATCGGACCCGGCATCCATATGTCCAAAGGTTCCAATAGAAAATCCCTTCGTTCAGTATAGAATTCAATATCAGGAACAAAGAAAATTATTGGCCTGTTAAGTAATAACCAATCAAAATAGACGGATGAGTAATCCGTTATTAAAATGTCTCCAGCAGGTAGCAATTCATAGAAGTCCAGGAAATTTTTCTCTAGTTCAGAGTCTGTAACAAAGGCTATTCGCTTACTTGGAGAACGGTCCATCATTTCGTAAGCCTTGGAATCCTCAAATGGATGTAGCTTTATAATAAGAAAGTAGTTCTCCCTCTCTAAGAACCTTTTGAACTCTTCGTTGAAAAAAGTTTCCTCAACAATACTTAGAGTTTCTTGTCTGTCCGTTCTATATTTTGTAACTCTATACGATGGCATGTAGAAAATGATTTGTGATTTTCTCAGGTCATGTTCCCTAAGTCTGGTGATTTTGGCAAGATTTCTAACAGAGGTTTCTCTATCTAAGAAAAGAAAATCGTTCCTCGGCATACCAGTGATTGCGTAATTGTCGTATGTCAGTGGAAAACAAGAATTGAAAAGCGTAGTATACAGACTTGAATAGGACAACACAATATCTGTTTTACTTATCATTTCCAAAATATATCCCAAATTTTTTTCATCTTTTAGGTCGAGTAATCCAAGGGTTTTCAAAGGAAAGCCATGCCAACTTTGAACACAAATCTGCTCTTTACTAAACTTAAAGGGTACAAATGTAGTGAAGACAACCTTTGAAGACGCTATGTAATCTTTAGTATCTTTATCATTCATCACCGAATATTGAGAAACCAATCTGAACTCAACGTTGGTCGGCTTTTTCTGCATCAGAAACTTATAAAGTGCCAAAGAATTTGAACCAGAATAATTATGTGTTATGAGCGCTATGCGATTGTCCCTTATACCTAACTGATTTCTCATGTTAAAATAGCTCATGCTATCACCTCTAAAGTCTATGTCTATCTGTCTAACCAATCTGTTCATAGATACTTCTAATCAAATTGAAGACCCGTTCCGAAGATTTTGAGTCCATATAGTGGTGTACAATTCTCTTCAGCAATTCTCTTTTGTTTTTCTGATAATTCTTGTCACTCAAAGAATTCTGTATCTCCCTTTGAAGCTCGTGAACATTCTTAGCTATAGCTCCTGGAACCCACAACTCCAAAGGTTCTACCAGAAAGTTTCTTTGCTTCTTGTATAATTCCCTGTCTGGTATATAGTTAACTACAGGCTTGTCGGTTAAAAGCCAATCGTAGGCAATAGAAGAGTAGTCTGTTATAAGCAAATCAAAGCATGGTAGTAATTCATAAAGGTCTGTGAAATTTCTTTTCAAATCTTCGTCTTTGATCAAGAAAATTCTTTGTCGGTTCGTTACTGACTGAAAGATTTTCTTGATTAAACCTGAAGATTCAAGGAACCTTTTTTCAACAGGATGCAGTTTTAAAAACAAAACGCTGTTGATTTCATCCAAAAACGAAACAAATTCATCACTAAAAATTTGGTCAAGATACTCAAAATACGATGTTTGGAGATAGTCATCTCCCCTGTATCCTGATAATTTGTAAGTCGGCGAAAAAAGAATGAACTTTTCAGAACTCTTGCAAATCCCAAATATCCTTTCGAGGTTTTCTTTTACTTTTTCAAAAGGAAGAAATAAAAAATCATTTCGTGGCATGCCAGTAATGTAATATTTACTAGCAAATGTGGGAAAACAAGCATTGTAAAATGTCTGGTATGTTTTGGAATAAGACAAAACTATGTCTGATCTTGCTAAAGAGTCAACGTATATTCCATTATCTCGCAAGCAATCATTTTGGTTTAAAACACCAAGGGTTTTTAATGGAAAACCATGCCAAGTTTGAATAACAATTTGCCCGTCTGAATATTTTATTGGATCATAGGCCGTATAAATTAAAAACCTGGAAGTTTTGATAAACTCAAGTTCTTCTAAGGAATTATTTCCACTCCTAATAATTAATTTCACGTCAAAAATATTCTGATTTGATTTCAGAAATTTGTACAGAGCAACTGTATTAGAACCGCTGAAGTTGCCTGTAAAAAGAGTTATCCTGTTGGAAACTAAACTTTCCATTCGCCCACCCCGTTTCTGTAAGTAAATCTATCAATAAGAGCTGACTACCACCTTTATGAGGTCGCAAAAGAATTTCTCAGGAACTGTTGAAATACAAGTATTCCTTAGTTTATCACGAATCTCTTTACAATGTTTGAAAAAGATGACGTTGTTGTAATTTTTTCCATATACTTTAATGTTCCTTCAGGAGCAATTGGGATAACTCCAGCCATTAGGTATTCATAATATCTGTTTGGAATGTTGTACTGCTCAAACTCCATAAACTCAGGGTCCTCAGTCGCTGCTCCAGATGTAAGTAATCCCAGGTCATATTTCATTAATTCAAGATATCCTTCTGGTTTTAGAAGATTAATCGGTTCCTCAATAAAAAATGAATTCTGGTACCTTTGTTTCAATTTAAAATATGGATTGTCTTTTTCAAAGATTGGTTCATTAACAGATTTAATCAATGCTTTCGTATGGAGATGTACAGTAAATCCAGCCCTAAGGAGTTCCTCAATTATGTCTACATAATAATATCTGCCACGAGATCTTGTCTCATTTTTGTCCCAAATTACTCTCCCGCTCAGAATGCACACATGAAATTTGTTGTCCATTTCAGATAGTTTTCGAACTTTTTGTTTCTCAAGAAAATCGTAGACCACTTTTGAGCGCCAATCGACATCTGCATATTCTATTTTTTCTGAGAAATCTTTATTATACTTTTTCCTTAAGAGTTCCAAATATCCATCATGTGGAACTATAATTCGCTCTGCGTTCTCAAGAGCAAAAAACTCAAATTCGTTTGGATATATTCTTGTTTCCTTGAAAGTTAATACATATGGAATGCCCAGTATTCCCAAGAGCGTTGCAAAAACGAAAGAGCTATCGAAATCATTGTCCCCAACCCAAACCATATCGCTTTTCGAGATTTCGTGCGTTACTACTCGAAGCATTTCAGTTGGTAGTATGTCTATCAGTTTCTTTTCAGGTCGTAAATACGACGCGTAATTTCTGTAAAAAGTATCCCATGAAAACCTTCTACCGCTAAATTTTCTAGTGAAATCGTCCCATGCCAATCCAACATCAAGAAGAGCCTGAAACGCTTCATTATCAGAAGAGAAATGAAAATATCTCAAGTTTTCAACTTCACTTACCAAAGTTATATCCAAAAACCTGTGTGGAGCAGTACCTATTATTCCAACCCTTGAGATTTTAAGACCTATTTTAACCATCTCCTTTCGTTATTCGTAGATAATAGTCGGACACTTATGCAAAAAGACTTGCATTCAATAACAAAATCTTGTAAATTATATCCCATTGACCATTAAAATGCTGTTTTTGAAAAATCGCTTAAGGTTATCCGCGCTTTTCCATTTACTGCCTCTTGTGCTTCGACTTTCACTGAACAAATCGCAGAAAGTTTTTGGCCCTTTTTTAAGATACTTTTATCAATTTTGACATGTTCTTTTGCCGTTGTTCGATTTTATTTTTCTGGAATGATAACATTGGTTCCTATAAATTTATTACTAAATTCCCTTTGAACGATTTTCACCCATCGATGGTCTAATATATTAGAGCACAAGAAATGGCTAGATAAAGTTTATTAGATTTTTGCGATATTTATTCCCCGTCCATGCCGGTAGGGAGGGATGGTTATGAGGATTAATAACAACGTAGGAATGTGGGCTATTAGGTACCTTCAAAATTTACAAACGCATCACAATAGCCAGATGCAGAGTTTGGCACAGGCAACTGTACCAATTCAACAGAACGTGGCTTTTGGAGCGATAGCCGAGCGCATACGTTCGCAAATCAACGGCTATCGCGAAGCTATGATGAGTACGTACAATGCAATCGGCGTTATGAACGTTGCAGAAGGCGGTCTTCAAAGCATTTCAAACAACCTCCAAAGAATGAGGGAGTTAGCAGTTCAAGCTTCGAATGGGACTCTTTCGGAAAATGAGCGTGCGGCTTTACAGCAGGAATTTTCACAGTTGGCACAAGGTATAAACAAGGTGGTCGATCAGACTACATATAACAACAGAAGAGTTCTTGGTGGTGATATTAAGGACATGCAAGTGCAACTTGGTCCAAATGAAGGGCAGAGAATGAGGATCACCCTCCCAGGCATGGACATTAGGTCTTTAGGACTTGAAAATGTGAATCTTAACAGTACTGAAAATGCTCAAAATGCCCTTAAAGTTCTTGATACGGCAATAGAGAATGTTTCGCGAACGAGAAGTTACGTTGGTAGTGTAACAAACCGGCTTGAAGGTGCAGCAAGGGAACTGAGCAATACGATGATAAACCTCACCTCCTCCGTGAGTGTTTTGACAGACACAGATATGGCACGTGGTATGATGGATTTGATAAGGACAAGATTGCAGCAGCAGGCAACTGCGGGTATACTTGGTCAATCTAACGTGAACGCCTTGAATGTTCTAAGGTTACTTGGATAGCCATAACTCCGACCAGAAACAAGAAAAAAGCGGTGGATTGCTCCACCGCTTTTTATTTTTTATTTTTGGTGCCGAGGGCGGGACTTGAACCCGCACGGGGTTTGAACCCCTGTTGATTTTGAGTCAACCGCGTCTGCCAATTCCGCCACCTCGGCACTTCGCTTTGGGCGTATGTTATTTTATCATTGATACAGGAATTTTTCAAGATAGATTTTGAGTTTGCTATAGAAAAAATCGGCGCCCTTTCGAGCGCCGATTGCTATTAAGATTACTTATTTTACTTTAAACAGCCAAATATCGCTACCACCAAGGTTGATTCCAAGATCCCCATTCCTGGAGAACGAGGTGCCAACTACGAGTATTGTGCCGTCTTCTTCGATAAATACGTCATATCCGTAATCTGCCAAGCTTCCACCGTATGTCTTTGACCATCTTAGGTTGCCATCGTTATCAATATCAATCAACCAAACGTCTGCGGCACCTTTTTGACCATCGACTTTTGAGAACGTGTATCCAACAATTGCAAAGCCTCCATCTACGAATTCCGCACCAGCGTAAGCGATGTCTTCTTCAGCACCACCAAACGTCTTGAGCCACAGGATTTTACCTTCTGGGTTAATCTTCGCAACAAGTACATCCCAGTAGCCAGCGTTTTGTTGAACGTCTCCATCAACAGATGTTGTGTAACCTACAATTAAGAAGTTACCATCCCTTGTTTTGATTATTCTCGAGACCTCGTCTTGATCTGTTCCTCCAATTGCAACATTTATGCTTATTGTGCTCAAGTCTTTGCTCACTTTGAATATCCAGATGTCAGATGTTCCATGGTTGTATGGAATGTTGCCTTCAAGCGAGTATGTAACGTTTGCAACAAGGTAACCGTCTTCGAGTTCAATTACATCTATAGCCTTATCTCTATCCAAACCGCCGAATGTCTTACTTGCAACGATGTTTCCTTGTGAATCAAGTTTGAGTAGCCAGCTGTCCCATGTTCCGATGTTTCCGCGAGTATCACCGTTGACTGAGTTGGTTGTACCAACGATTAAGAAACCGCCGTCGGATGTTACGATGACTTTGGATGGTATGTCGTTACCCGTTCCACCGTAGAGTTTTAGCCATTTAGTATTTCCTTCTTTATCAAGTTTGGCAAGCAGGTATTCCCATCCACCTTTGTTAACTTGACCATCAACTTCTTTCGACAATGTGTACCCAAGCACAACATATCCGTCTGCTACCTCTTTGACATCCGCAGCTTCATCCCAGCCAGTACCACCAAGTAGTTTCATCCACTGAATTTCAAGTTCTTTGTTCAGCTTTATAACGAGTATATCAGACTCACCTTTGAAACCTTCGAGTTTGCTCGATTGTGTGCTTGCAACAAGTATGTAACCGCCATCGCTTGTCTTGACAACTTTTCTTGCTGTATCTTGACCTGAGTGACCGAGCAAAGTTTGTTTTTGAATTGTCGGGAGTTTCGTCCTGAATGAGAATACTTCGCTTTCAACTTCTCCGAATTTGTTTCTGGCTATGACCTTCCATTTGTACTCCGTTCCAAAGTGAAGTGTTGGAAGTTCGTATTCTGCCTGTGCTTCCTTGAGTTGAGCAATTAATTCCAGCGATACCGTTCCAAAGTAGAGATCAAATTCTTCAGCCCTTCCACTTTCCCACTTTAATGTTACATCAACTGGAACTTCTGTTGCACCATTTTCTGGATAAACTGCTCTCGGTTGTTCTGGTACTTGACCTGTTGTGAATTTCCAAACAGGTCCTTCTGTGCTTCCAAATCTGTTCTTTGCAACAACTTTCCAATAATACGTTGTACCAAATAGTAAGTCTGTAACTTCCACTGCGCTTTCTAACATGTCTGAAGCAAACAATTCGAGCTTGTCTGGTGAGAACCCTATGTATAGATCATACGAATCCGCTTTTGCACTTTCCCATCTGAGCACCAGGTTGTTGAATTGATCAACTGCACCGTCTTCAGGATAAGGATTAAACGGCTGTGCTGGAACATTTCCAACGGTGAATTTGACAATTGGGCTTTCGGCCTCGCCAAATCTATTCTTTCCAACAACTTTCCAATAGTACGTTGTACCAAGTTCAAGGTCGTTCACAACCAATTTGCTATCTTTAATATCTTCCGCAATAAGTTCTAAGTCTTCTTTGGATTTTCCAAGGTACACATCGTAGGTATCTGCGCAGTCGAATTCCCATGCAAGTTCTGGATCTTTCCAGACATCTTCTTCACCATCAGCCGGGCTCAAAATGTTCAAGAAGACTGGAGCCTTACCAGTTTTGAATGTTTCCATTTCGCTTTCACTTGAGCCAAAATCATTCTTGGCAACTACTTTCCAAACAAATGCAGTGTCCATTTCAAGTTCATATGGCAATGTGAATTCGAGTTCCGTGGTTGTAGCTATAAGCTCTAAGCTACTCGCATCTGTTCCGAGGTACAATTCATATTCGTTCGCATCCTCGCTTATCCACTTAAATGTTGGCTGTACCCAAACTTTTTCACCTTTTGGTTCAATTAGTTCTGGTTTGGTTGGAACATCACCGGTTGAGAAGATCCAAACAGGTCCTTCGGTCTCACCATACGCGTTTTTCGCAACAACTTTCCAATAGTAAGCCGTTCCGAGATCAAGCTTTTTGGTGTCATATTCCGGTTCATCAACGGTTGCAACAAGTTGTAATTCATCAGGAGATTTTCCAAGGTACAAATCGAAACTCGAAGCTCTTTCTGATTGCCACATCAGACGAGGCTCAATCCATACCTTCTGTGCACCGTCGTACGGAACGGGGTTATCTGGAACAGTTGGAGCATCGCCTATTCTGAACTTAAAGACTTTGCTTTCTGTTTCTCCGAAAGCATTTCTGGCAACTATTTTCCATTCATATGTTGTTGAAGGTTTCAAACCTTTGACTTCGTATTTGTTATCAAAGTAGTTCTTTTCCAACAGTTGTAGGTTACCTTCTTCTCCAAAGTAAATGTCGTACATTTTTGCGCGTTTCGATTGCCATTCCAAAGTAACTGTTGGAAGCACGTCAGTAGCACCGTCTAGTGGTTCAATTCCTTCGAATTCTCCAGGCACAAACTCAGTATTTTGGAAATCGATCAACGCGTTGATGAGCACTCCACCGGAACCTATTAAAACCGTTAATGGAATGTTTGCGAGAGATATCCTATCTCTCACAACTTCTACTCCGTCTCTTCGACCGTATGCAACCACTCTTTCGTCCTTTTTGTCGATTAAACCGAGGACTTTGACGATTACGTTGTATTTACCTGCTTTGAGCTTCGTAATTAGTCCGGTTGCCTGACCAGTTTCTCTATCGTAGTTCAAAAGGAACGGACCTTCTACAACTTCCTGATTGAATATTTCGACAGTAGCTCTCGTAATCCAAATACCGTTTTCTAATAGTGCCTTGTCGAGTTCTGAAAGTCCAAGGCTGTACTCTTCGTATTCACCTGGAGGTAAGATTGGTTCAACGATGGGAGCGTACTTTTGAAGTAACGTGTCGAGTGCTTCTTTGAGGTCAACGTTCGGGTTTTCAAGAAGTGCTTTCAGCTCGTAATACAACCTTGCTAAAGGCGTTGTTTGTGTCACTTGCGAAAACGCTATAGTAGATACAAGTGCGAGAAGAACAAAAAACCATAGGAATACTTTCCTCATGAAATCTCCCCCCTTTGGTTGTGATTGAAATCGCGATTTAACAGATTTTTGGATTACCTGTATGTTAACACCAGCTATATTATACCACCAAGTTCTTCAAATTTTGCAATACTTTTTTGAAGATTTTCAATTTTTGACTCGAGAGACTTGAATTTAATGAGGGCTGTTCGCTTAAATCTCTATTTTTCATGCTTTCGCATCTTCAAGAAGCAACTATTGATTTCTTAACCGAAAACTTCTGGAATGAAAATGCGAATATTTTCAGCAAAAATTTATTTCAGAATGACTTTTTAATTCTTTTTTCACAAAGCCAAAATTTGATTGGTTATTACAGTTATGACTGTAAATATTTACATAGCTAAAATACGAACGAATCATAAGCCCGCCCTGATGGGCAAATCACTTAGGTAGGAGGGGTCGTTATGAGAAGGTTTTTCCTGCTGGTGTTTCTGGCGGTTTTTCTTACAACAGCTTTATTTGCTGATGTTGTCTACAAACGCGATGAAACGTTGTACGCAGGTGGTGGTATGTGGTCTCCACCATCCAACTGGAACCCGATCACACCATGGAACGCAGTAACTGGGACTGTAGGATTGATTTACGAAACGTTGTATGGTTACGATCCTCTCAAAGACGAACTCATACCGTGGCTTGCCGAAAGTGGAAGATGGCTTCAAAAGAACGCCTTTGAAATTAAGCTGAGAAAGGGTGTAACTTGGCACGATGGTACTCCGTTTACATCAAAAGACGTGAAATTCACACTGGAACTTGCAAAACAAATCCCCGAAATTTCCTACAGCTATTTGTGGAACTGGATTGCAAAGGTAGAAACTCCGGACGATTATACGGTTGTTTTTACTTTCACAGTTCCAAGGTATCACGAATGGAACTACCAACTTTACCAGTTACCGATTATACCACAGCACATCTGGTCGAAAAGGTCAAAAGATGAAATTCTTTCCGGCGCAAATGAGAAGCCAATTGGAACAGGACCTTACATGGCCGAAACATACTCAGATGATCGTATGATTTACCTGAGAAACGATAGCTGGTGGGGAAACAAGGTTTTCGGACAGCCAAAGCCAAAGAGGATTGTATACTTAAGAGTGCTCAGCAACAACGTGGCAGTCGGAATGATACTCAAAGGTGAACTCGACATTTCCAATTTCTTCCTGCCAGGTATCCCAACATTAAAGAAGAGTTATTCTCAAATTCATACGTGGTTTGATAAAGAACCCTACATGCTTTCCGACAACACAGCGTATTTGTTTATCAACACAACAAAGAAGCCCCTAAATGATCCAAACCTTAGAAGAGCTTTGGCTTTCGCAATTGATCCGAACGTCATTGCCAGAACAGTATTCGAAGGACAAGTTGTGCCAAGTAACCCTGTTGGATTCCTCCCAATCAAAGGTTGGATGAAGTACTATCCTGAAAATGCTGTCAAACAACTTGGATTTAAGTATGACCCGAAGACAGCAAGAGAATTACTTGATAAAGCAGGATACAAGGATGTAAACAAAGATGGCTACAGAGAAGCACCGGACGGAAGTAAATTCAAAGTCTCTATAATTGTTCCGTTCGGATGGACCGACTGGATGGAATCCGCTAAGCTTATCGCCTCACAGTTCAGAGCCGTCGGTATCAATGCAGAAGCTCAGTTCCCCGATTACAGTAAGTACTGGGAAGACTTAACAAGCGGAAAATTCGATATGGCGATCAACAACTTCAATTCCCAGATGAGCGTCTCTCCGTGGACGATGTTCAACTGGGTCTTTAATTCCAACATCGACGAATATATGTACAACGGTAATTTCGGAAGATACAACAATCCAAAACTCTTCGATTTAGTCACACAACTTAACATGACACCAATGGATGATATTGCTGCTAATAAACGTATTGTGGAACAAATAGCTGAGATCTTCCTCAAAGATATGCCGGCGATACCTCTATGGTACAATGGTATGTGGTTCCAGGCAAGTACGCAAGTTTGGAAGAATTGGCCAAGTGAAAAGAATCCATATGCTTATCCAGTTACCTGGGTCGGAAGATGGCAGACCGGAGGAATACTCATGCTGATAGGCATATCAAGTAAATAACCTAACAATGCAGGGGTGCTCTTGATGAAGAAATATCTGAGAACAAAGATATTTGTTTATATCCTTACGTTTATCTTCGCTGTTACTATCGATTGGTTGATTCCCAGGCTCATGCCTGGGAATCCTATACTTGTTTTAGTTTCAAGATTTGCAACTTTGCCAGAATCCTCGAAAATCGTTTATAGCTATCTCACAAAAGCATTTGGCTTGGACCTTCCAATGTGGAGGCAGTACCTGAATTTTTGGATCGCATTCTTTAAGGGCGACCTTGGAGTAAGTATCTATCTTTACCCAAAACCTGTCGTAGATGTTCTCAAAAGCGCTCTTCCGTACTCGCTTGGGATACTGATACCTTCCATACTGGCAAGCTGGTTCGTTGGTAACAATCTCGGTGCCATTGCAGCACGCCGAAAAAGATTGGATTCTATTATGTTACCTATCATGTATTTCATAACCGGAGCACCGTACCTTTGGATAGGAATCTTGCTTGCATACTTTCTTGGTGTTGTGCTCAGGATTTTCCCAATAGCCGGAGCTTACAGTTTTGCTCTAAGACCACACTGGTCTTGGCTTTTTGTCGGAGATTTTCTGAAACATTGGATTCTACCATTCCTTTCGCTTTTTATAATTCAACTTGGCGGATGGGCAATAGGTATGAGAAATATGATTATCTACGAACTTGAGAGTAACTACGCAAGGTATCTGGAAACTTTGGGTGTGAAAAGAAAACTTATCAGAAAATACGCATTCAGGAACGCTATATTGCCCCAGATTACTGGTCTTGCTCTCCAGCTTGGAACGGTAATCGCTGGTCAAGTAACCACGGAAGTTGTCTTTTCATATCCAGGGATAGGATATATACTAACTCAGGCGATACTAAACCAAGATTATTTTTTAATTCAGGGCTGTTTCTTGTTCATCATAATCGGAGTGCTCGTAGCAAACTTCACCGTTGACCTTGTATACCTGGCGCTCGATCCACGGGTCAGATTTTCTTACGGTGGTGAGATTTGATGAGGGAAATTTTGTTTTTCGCATTGAGAAACAAAAAACTCAGAATAGGGCTGTCCATTGTTGTCTTCTTTCTTGTATTAGCTATAATAGGTCCGTACATTTCCAAGTACAAAGATCCGTTAGAGTACGTAGGTCCCGGCTATCAACCACCAAGTAGAAATTACTGGTTGGGTACAACCACGTTTGGGCAAGATGTGTTCACGCAGCTGGTTTTTGGACTGAGGTCTTCGTTCTTCATAGGGTTTCTTGGTGGGGGATTGGCCACTTTGATTGGTTTAATTATAGGATTTTTCGCAGGTTACGAAGGTGGTTGGATCGATGAGTTGCTGATGATGGTTACTAATATACTTCTTGTTGTACCGACCCTTGCGTTGTTGATTATCATTGCTTCCTATCTTCCGTACAGGGGTATATTCATCCAAAGTGTTATCATCGGTTTCACCGCATGGCCATGGACCGCCCGAGCCGTGAGAGCGCAAACTTTGTCATTAAAGGTACGCGAGTACGTGAACCTTGCCAGGATAACTGGTCGGAGTCATTTGAAAATCATTCTCTACGAGATAATGCCCAACATGATGTCGTACGTGTTTATGGTCTTCATACTTCAATTTGGCGGTGCGATACTTGCCGCTGTGGGTCTTGATTTCATAGGACTGGGGCCAACAAAGGGTATTTCGATAGGATTGATGCTCCAGAACGCTGTGCTTTGGAATGCTATTCAGTTAGGTATGTGGTGGTGGGCGATAACTCCCGGATTGGTGATAACCTTGATCGTTGGTGCTCTGTACTTTATGAACACCGGACTGGATGAAGTGTTCAATCCAAGACTTAGAGAGATGTAGTCGCTTAAAGGGGTCGTGATGTAGATGCTAAGAGTTGATAATCTCAAATTGTACTACAAGACATTGAGAGGGTTTGTTAAAGCTGTTGACGATGTGAGCTTCGAGGTAAGGGATGAAGAGTTGCTTGGTCTTGCAGGTGAGTCAGGATGCGGGAAATCAACACTTGGAAATGGCTTAATATTGCTCAAGCCACCGTTGAATTATTTCGGTGGGGACGTCCAACTTGACGGTGAGAAACTTCCGATAGATGATTTCGAGAAAATGAACGACTTTCGGTTCAAGAAAATCTCTATAATTCCACAATACGCAATGGATGCACTGAATCCTACCAAAAAGCTTGGAACTTACGTAAGTGACGTTCTAATTAGTAAAGGTATAGAACCTGAAAGTGTTTGGGATAGGCTAATTGAAAGGCTAAAGTACGTCAATTTGTCAGAAAAGGTTTTGAAAATGTATCCAATAGAACTTTCAGGAGGTATGAAACAACGTGTGGTTATGGTTATCTCTACTTTGCTTAATCCATCCTTGCTGATAGCTGATGAAATAACTTCAGCGCTCGATGTGTCGACGCAAAAAGCGGTTTGTCTTATGATTAAGGGTTTTAAAGACGATGGGATAGTCAAATCAATGATATTTATAACTCATGACCTCTCGGTGTTATACCAAATTGCCGATAGGATAATGGTCATGTACGCCGGTAAGGTAGCTGAAATAGGCAGAACTCGTCAACTTATCGAAAATCCCGCACATCCCTACACAAGGATGCTTCTGAATTCATTACCAGAGGTGGGAGTGCGCTATACGGAAAAACTCCTGACCGGTATAGCAGGGCAACCACCACAGCTTTTAAATCCACCTACCGGTTGTCGATTCAAAGAACGATGTCCGTTGAGGGGGAAAGAATGTGACGAAGAGCCTCCAAAAGTTCAGATAGAAGAAGATCACGTTGCGTACTGCTGGAAGGTGAACACGAATGCTTGAGATAGTGAATTTGACGAAAGCCTATCCAATCGGTCCATTTGGAAGGGAAAAGTTTTACGCAGTTGACAATGTGAGCTTTAAAATAGAAGATCAGGAAATAGTCTCCCTTATAGGGGAAAGCGGCAGCGGAAAGACGACCATTGGAAAACTTATATTGAGATTGATCAAACCAACTTCTGGAAAGATATTTTACAATGCTTTTGACATATCATCCTTCAAAAACCTAAAGGAATACTACCGCCATGTGCAGGGGGTGTTCCAAGATCCTTTTAGCTCGTACAATCCGATTTTCAAGGTAGACAGGGTCTTTGAGATGGTTAGGGAGGAATTCTATCCAGATGTCAAGCGCAGCGATTGGCAAGAGCGATTGCAAAAAGTCATCGAAGATATCGGTTTAAATCCGAAAGAAGTTCTGGGTAAATTTCCGCACCAGCTAAGCGGTGGACAACTTCAGAGACTTCTTATAGCGCGTGCTTTGCTTATGGAAACGAAATTTTTGGTAGCTGATGAGATAATAAGTATGCTTGATGCTTCTACCAGAATCGATGTATTGAACACTCTGATAAAGTTGAAGGAAAAAGGACTTTCAGTTCTGTTCATTACTCACGATCTTTCACTTGGTTACTATACAAGCGACAAGACTATAATTCTTTATCGAGGAAGTATAATGGAGCACGGTGAGACTGAAAAAGTCTTCAATAACCCGCTCCATCCGTACACAAAAATGCTCCTGGAATCCGTGCCCACACTTCACAAGAAATGGGAAAAAAGCAGCGTTGCTCTTGAAGGAAAAAGTGTGCCGAAAGGATACTGTAAGTTCTACGATAGGTGCCCACTTGGAGATATCAACTGCAAGAACGTGGAACTAAGAGAAGTAGAGAACGGTCATTTCGTAGCATGTACGAAGGTATAAAATTCTGTAAATCTTAAGGAGTCAACTATGCAAAATTAAATTTTTGTTTTGAGTGTGAGATAGCATAATCAATATTGAACTTCTCTTTCTTTCTCAACATTGCGTACAACGTTCGCAATAACTTGTGTACTACTGACATTATCGCTTTTTTGTACGGTATACCTTGCTGCCTTTTTCGTTCATAGTATGTTCGGAAATATTCGTTGTGAATCACTACACTCACTGCCATTAGCCATAGTATTCGTCTTAGGTGGGCATTGCCCCTTTTCGATATGTGTCCTTCTACTTTGCTTTTGCCTGATTGGGCAATGCTTGGATCGAGTCCACAATACGCAATGAGTTTTTTGTATGTACTAAATCTTGAGATATCTCCAACTTCTGCCAAGAAATGCATCGCGCTGTTTTCACCAATACCTGGTATTGACGTGAGTATCTCGATATCAAGGTTTATCGCACTACATTCGCAATATTCTTTCATCATCTTGTCGTATTCTTCAAGCTGTTGCTGTAAAAATTGTAGTTCTTTGATATTTTGCACAAGAATCTTTTCTTTCATCGGCCAATATTGAGCAATCGAGTTATTAGCGAGTTCTTTAAGTTTTTGAGCATTAAGTTTTGTACTTCTGCCACGGTCTTTGGAAAAGAACACATCCAGATTACGAGCCTTTTGAATAGCCTTGGCAGAAGGGAAATGAGAAAGAAGATTGAGGATAGTGTCACTGTAGATATTGGTAACTCTTTCGAGTTCAGGGAAAAGAACGTTGAGCAGTTTTTCGATATTGCCTTTAACTTTTGCGATGCGGTGGATAATGTTTTCGCGTGCTCTGACAATATCACGAAGCTCAGAGTTGACAAAAGCAGAAGAAGGAATTTGATGTTGTAGGTAAAACAAAGCAGTAGCGATAATGCGAGCATCGATTTTGTCGGTTTTGGTCTTTCGAAGAGAAGCAAAGTTTTTAACAGTTAGAGGATTAAAAACAGCGCAAGCAAAGTCGTTGGAAGAAAGGAAAGCCAGAAGGTTGAGATGATAACAGCCAGTAGATTCCATAGCGATGATGATGGATTGTTTTGGGAAGGCAGAGAGTTTGTTTGCGAAGGAGGAAAAGCCTTGCTGGGACATATCGAAAGAAGATTCGAAGATGATGGAACTGGGATTAGAGATAGCGCAGACGTTGAACTTATCCTTGGAAACATCGATGCCGACGAAAACAGGGAAGTTATCCATGAAAAATCCTCCTTTCGAATGATGAGGGCAGGGAGCCTGCTGAACCAATCCTCCATGCTGACGAGGGCTGAAAGCCCAACCAACTAATCATGGTTAAAGGCAGGCAACAGACTCCTTAAATGGCTTAAAAGCCAAGGTGACATAAGTTGTCCTGCCCTCAATTTTTTTAAGCTAAATTATTTATACCATATTTTTATGTAGGAGGGATCTTTGTGTTTCCAAATTCATTCATGTTCGGTGCTTCGCTTTCGGGTTTCCAGTTCGAAATGGGAAATCCAAGTGACCCAAGTGAGCTTGATACTCAAACTGACTGGTTCGTTTGGGTCAGGGACCTTGAGAATCTTTTAAACGGCATCGTGAGTGGTGATTTGCCAGAAAGCGGTGCAGGTTATTGGAAAAGTTATGAAAAGATACATCAGCTCGCAGTTGATTTCGGGATGGATACTCTGAGGATAGGTATCGAATGGTCACGAATATTCCCAAGTTCAACAAGGGAAATTCCTTTTGGTGAGGGGATGCTCGAAAAGCTTGATAGTATCGCAAATAAAGACGCAGTTGAACATTACAGAAAGATCATGGAGGATATGAAATCAAAGGGATTAAAGGTTTTCGTAAACTTGAATCATTTCACGCTACCGTTGTGGTTACACGATCCATTGGCGGTTAGGAAAGGTAAACCTACGGATAAGCTCGGTTGGGTAAGTGATGATGCGCCGGTTGAGTTTGCAAAGTACGCCGAATACATCGCATGGAAATTTGGTGATATTGTCGATTACTGGTCAAGCATGAATGAACCGCATGTCGTTGCTCAGCTCGGTTATTTCCAAATACTGGCAGGCTTCCCACCAAGCTATTTCAATCCTGAATGGTACATCAAAAGTCTCAGAAATGAAGCAACTGCACATAATTTGACTTACGATGCTATTAAAAGACACACTGATAAACCCGTTGGTGTTATCTATTCTTTCACCTGGTACGATACACTCAAGCCAAACAACAGTGAAATATTTGAGAACGCTATGTGGCTTGCGAATTGGAATTTCATGGATCAAGTAAAAGATAAAGTCGACTACATCGGTGTCAACTATTACACCCGCGCCATGATTGATAAACTACCTAAGCCTATCGAGATTCAAGATTTCGAACTCAACTGGTACGTTGTGAGAGGATACGGTTATGCATGTCAAGAAGGTGGCTTTGCACTCTCAGGCAGACCAGCAAGTGAATTTGGTTGGGAGATCTATCCTGAAGGACTTTATTACTTACTCAAGGCGATATACGAAAGGTACAACAAACCTTTGATTGTAACGGAAAATGGTATTGCCGACCAAAACGATAAATACCGTGCACAGGTGCTCATATCGCATCTATACGCTGTAGAAAAGGCGATGAACGAGGGCGTTGATGTCCGAGGATACCTGCATTGGTCGATAGTTGATAATTACGAATGGGCAAAGGGATACAGCAAGCGATTTGGCCTTGCCTACACGGATTTCGAAAAGAAGTTATACATACCAAGACCTTCTATGTACGTCTTTAGAGAAATTGCCAAGACAAGGAGTATTGACCAATTCAAGGGGTATGATCCGTACGGACTCATGAAATTTTGATAAAATAAACAAGGGGTGTTCCAATGCCCAATATTTACGATGTTGCGAGAGCGGCGGGCGTGTCGATCGCAACAGTCTCAAGGGTATTGAACGGTGCAAAAAACGTCAGTGAAGAGACGCGAATAAAAGTCCTCCGTGCAGTCAAACATCTTGGTTACAAGCCGATGCCTTCTTTAAGGAAGGCATCGGAGTTACTTTACACAATAGGCGTTTTGTTACCAGATTTAAGGGGATACCACTACAACGAAATCGCTATGGCAATTGAAGATTACGCAAGCAAGCATGGTTTTGAAGTGATGGTATCCGTTCCAAAGATGATGCCTGAAGCAGAGAAACATGTACTGGATCAGTTTTTCAAAAGGAAAATCGACGGAGTCATATTATGCGAACTTTTTGGTGGTGTAAATTACATAGAACCTTTCATCAAGAGCGGTGTCCCGATAGTGACATTGGACTACTACATCGAAGAAATCTTGTGCGATTCCGTGAACATAGATAATCTTTCTGGAGCAAAAATTGCATTGAAATATCTATATCAAAACGGTCATAAGAAGATCCTGTTCCTGAGAGGTCCACATTACTCACCCGCAGCTGTGCAAAGAGAGAAAGGTATACGAAAGTTCTTGGATAAACACAAGGATGTGGAAATCTATCTCAGCGAGAATGAAGGGTATGAGCCGGAACACGGGTACGAAGCGGTTGCGACACACCTGAAAAAATTCGGCAAAAACTTCACAGCCGTCTTTTCTATAAACGATTGGTCAGCTATAGGTGCCATGCGCGCTCTCAGGGAATCGGGCCTTTCGATCCCGGATGATGTATCATTGATTGGATTTGACAACGCACCGTATTCAGAGTTCTTGTACCCACCACTGACGACGATACACCAGCCAAGGTGGGAGATGGGGCAAACCGCAGCACAGTTGCTAATTGAGAGAATTCTAAAGACTGGACCAAACATCCACCGAAACGTCGTACTTCCAACAAACCTCGTAGAACGTGCTTCTGTAAGGAATATCATGCAGAAGTAAAATCGTTTTCGATTTTTTATCAAACCGAGAGGTGATCGATATGAAAAGGCGTAACTGGAATTATCTTCTGATTATTTTATTGGTCATTTCCGCATTCACTTTGATATCGGCCCAGTGCGATAAAGATAAAACTAAAGAAGGAGAGAAGGATATGGTTCAATCAACCAAAGGTAAATCTGTCTTTGAATTGAATAAAATGATTGGGAAAGGAGTAAATATAGGAAATGCTTTGGAAGCACCAGTTGAAGGTGCATGGGGAGTTAGAATAGAGGACGAATACTTCGAAGTCATAAAGAAAAGGGGATTTGACTCTGTAAGGATTCCCATAAGATGGTCGGCGCACATTTCCGATAAACCGCCGTACAAAATCGAAGAATATTTTCTCGAAAGGGTTAAACATATAGTAGATAAGGCACTTGAGAATAACCTTACTGTGATTATCAACACCCATCATTTCGAAGAACTCTACCAAGACCCAGACAAATATGGTGGAGTGCTGGTTGAAATCTGGCGCCAAGTTGCCAGTTTCTTCAAAGACTATCCTGAAACGTTATTCTTCGAAATCTACAATGAACCTGCGCAGAACTTAACAGGCGAAAAGTGGAACAAGCTCTATCCAATGGTGCTTGAGGTTATTAGAGAGAGCAATCCGGACAGAGTAGTTATCATAGACGTTCCGAACTGGGCTCATTACAGTGCGATAAGCAGTTTGAAATTAGTGAACGATAAACGTATCATCGTTTCATTTCACTACTACGAACCTTTCAATTTCACACATCAGGGTGCTGAATGGGTCAATCCTGTTCCACCAGTTGGTGTGAAGTGGAACGGGGAGGATTGGGAAGTAAATCAGATCAAAAATCATTTCAGATACGTTAGTGACTGGGCAAAAAAGAATAACGTGCCTATCTTTCTTGGCGAATTTGGTGCTTATTCGAAGGCGGACATGGATTCAAGAGTCAAATGGACGGAAACCGTGAGAAAAACCGCTGAAGAGTTTGGTTTTTCCTATGCGTATTGGGAATTCTGTGCGGGGTTTGGCATATACGATAGGTGGTCTGAAAAATGGATCGAACCGCTGGCAACCGCTGTGGTTGGGAATAATTAATAATTAATCCTTAACAATTAAGGAACTGGAGGGATTTAGATGAAAATACACGCGACAAGTCTTCCAAACATTCCATGGGAAGATAGGCCTGAAGGTTGTAGTGACGTTATGTGGAGGTACTCGAAAAATCCAATTATACGCAGAGACCAAGCCAAAGATTCGAACAGTATTTTCAACAGTGCAGTTGTTCCTTTTAAAGATGGATTTGCCGGAGTTTTTAGAGTGGACGACAGGCAAAGGAGGATGAATATTAGAAGAGGATTCAGCAATGATGGGATTCATTGGAAGATAGACGATAAGCCTATTGAGTTCATTCAAGAAACTCAAGACGAGATAGAAAGCGAATATAAATACGATCCGCGTGTGGTTTTTATCGATGACCGTTACTGGATAACGTGGTGCAATGGATATCATGGACCAACGATAGGTGTGGGATACACTTTCGATTTTGAGAAATTCTACCAAATCGAAAATGCTTTCCTACCTTTCAACAGAAACGGTGTTCTTTTCCCACGTAAAATCAACGGAAAATACGCAATGCTTAGCAGACCTTCAGATAACGGACATACACCTTTTGGCGATATTTTTTACAGCGAAAGTCCTGATATGGTACACTGGGGAGTTCACAGGTTTGTCATGGCTGCTGGCTATACACCTTGGCAGTCTTTAAAAATCGGAGCTGGACCTGTGCCAATAGAAACCGACGAAGGATGGCTGCTCATCTATCACGGCGTACTTCTATCCTGCAATGGATATGTTTACAGTTTTGGAGCTGCTTTGCTGGACCTTGATAAACCCTGGAAGGTGATAAAACGCTCGAAATCGTATCTCTTATCGCCTCAAACGCTCTATGAATGCGTCGGCGATGTGCCAAACGTCGTATTCCCTGTCGCTGCATTGGTCGATGCGGATACCGGTAGGCTTGCGGTATATTACGGTGGGGCAGACACGGTTGTTGCACTGGCATTTGGATATGTTCACGAAATAATCGATTGGCTGAAGTGTCAACCACCCACCACTGAAGTGGCGGGCTTGTAAAAGCCCTGGTTGACTACCCTCAGCTTTTCGGCTACGTTAGGCTGGTCACGGCACCATGGAATGCTGCTCAAGTTCCATGCCCTGCCGTCTGCTACTAAACAGTCCTAATGGGTAGGGACAGTGTGGCAGACACGACAAGCCAGCCTAACTTTGGGGATGAGCACCTAACTCCGATAGGAGGCTTACCGCATGGTATTCGTGATTTCAAAAAACGGAACGCCACTTATGCCAACTAAAAGGCATGGAAAGGTCAGAAGACTATTAAAACAAGGACTGGCAAAAGTAGTTAACAGAGAGCCGTTCACCATACAGCTTTTGTACGAAACAACAAGCTATACACAACCTGTCACAGTTGGGATAGACATAGGTTCTAAGACTGTAGGTGTGTCTGCTGTTACTGACAAAGAAGAAATATTCTCTGCAGAAGTCCAGCTTAGACAAGATATCAAAAAGTTACTACTTGAGCGCAGGCAACATAGAAGGTTCAGAAGATACAGAAAAACAAGATATCGAAAACCCAGATTTCTGAACAGACGGAAGAAAGATGGTTGGTTGCCACCGAGTTTGCAGTGGAAAGTAGATGCTCATGTGAGAATCATCAACAAACTTGGTAAGATAATACCGATAACAAAAGTCGTTGTGGAAGTTGCACCGTTTGATATTCAAAAAGTACAAAATCCAGACATAGAAGGAAAGAACTACCAAAACGATCCGCAGAAAGGATTTGCTGATGTGAGAGAGTACTGCCTTTGGAGAGCTGGATACAAATCTGAGCTATCTGGAAAAACTGGCATATTGGAAGTTCACCATATCATTCCAAGAAGCAAAGGTGGTACAGATGCACCGAGCAATTTAATAGTGCTAACGGCAGAAGAACACAAGATGTTGCACGAAGGCAAGATAAAGATACCTAAATCAAGATTAGAGCAAATAAAGGTGTTTAAGGACGCGGCTCACGTTTCAACGATTGGGTGGCACATAGTCAACAAACTCAGGCAAAACTACCATGTCGAAATCACGTATGGTAGTATTACAAAAGAAAGACGGGACATGTATGGACTTGAGAAGTCGCACAGAGATGATGCATTTGTGATAGCTGGTGGGAATATTCAAGAAAGAGCAAGCGAATGGTACTTCGGTAAATTCTTCAGGCGACAAAACAGGTCGCTTCACAAAGCCAATCCGATTAAGGGCGGGAAAAGACCAATTAACACAGTTAAGCAAGTGAGAGGGTTTAGAAGGTTTGATAAAGTTGAGTGTGAAGGCAAAATAGGGATTGTAACAGGTCTAAGGAGTAGCGGATACTTTTCGATTAGTGAGCTTAGTGGTGAAAAGATAAGCGATACTGTAAAGTATACGAAGCTAAGGGTTATTGAGAGAAGTAAGACACTGATGTTTGAAAGGATGGTAGAGGCTGCTTGGTCGTGACTAAAGTCGTGTGTGTCCGCAGCCAAAATTCCTATGAAAATTGAAGTCGAATATCAATGAACAAAAAAGTGGCGGTCTCCCGCCACTTTCAGATTGTTGACAAACCCCCACTTTTCGATAAACGAAAGGTGGGGTTTTATTATCGCCAATACAACTTTTGAGAAAAATTCTAATAAAACTTCCAAATTTTTGCCCTTCCCTGGACCTCCCTTCCCCTTTTTCCATATCCAATTCGCTAATTTTTTCATGTTAAAACATGTGCAAGTCAATAACACTTGCATGTGCACCTTTTCTATCCCCCTCAGCATCGTCACCCTCATACCGTGCTTCTCCTTCAAGTCCGCAAATACCCTCTCTATCGTCTTGCTTCTTTCTTTGTACAACTCTTTACATTCTTTCGTGTGCCTTAAATACTCTACTTCTTCCATGTATTCTTCCCATACATGTCGGGTGATTATCTTCGTGTGATTCTTACTGCTTGTACATCTACCTAAATCTTCACATTTCTCACATACCTTCGGATCCGATTTGTATTCTTTGTACCCTTTTCTGTTTGTTGTTGAGTATTCTAATATCTGCCCTTGTGGACATATGTAGCAATCGTAATATTCATCGTATACGAATTGTCTTTTTTTGAAATACCCTTCTTTGTGTTGTGCACGTGTGTATGGCATGCACGGGACTATACCTTCGTCCATCAATAGCTTACATATCGGTGGAGTCTTGTATCCTGCATCCAAAGCTGCCCTTTTCGATTTGCCAGCGTTCTTTTTTGTTTTATTGAATAAGTTCTCAAACACCATGCTGTCGTGGACATTTGCTGGTGTTGTTATACAGCTTAGTATTATCCCGTTCTTATCGCATGCTATGTGTGCAGAATATCCGAACTGGTGTTCTTTTTCATTTTTGTTTATCATCCCGCTATCTGGGTCTGTCGTGCTTATTTTTATTTCCTTCAGTTTTACTTTCTCATGTGTGAAATCCAAAGGCTTCAATCCGTGTTTTTGCCTATCTTTGTTTATTTCTTCTTCTAAAGCTTGTTTGTATGTCTTGGTTTGCTCCTCTACAAATACCTTCTCGTACTTTTTCTTGTTCGCACTTGCTTTGATGTGTGTTGAATCCATGAACACGGCATCCATATTTACCAAGCCATGCTCGATTGCTTGCTGCAGTATTTTGTTGAAGATTTGCTCAAACAAATCGGTTCCTTTGAACCTACGTTCGTAGTTTTTACTGAACGTGCTGAAATGAGGGATGGTATCAGAAAACCCGAATCCGAGAAACCATCTGTATGCGACGTTTGTTTGTATTTCCTTTATGGTTTGACGCATGGATTTTATGCCGAACATATATTGGATAATGGTAATTTTAATTAACACAACGGGGTCAATACTAGGTCTGCCATTATTGAGGCAGTACTTGTCTTTGACAAGGTCGTAGATGAAATCGAAATTGATGGCGGATTCGATTTTTCTGACGAGGTGGTCATGAGGGACGAGTTGCTCGATGGAGACGGATTCGATTTGTTCTCTGCGTGATTTATCTTTGTTGATGGTCAGCATGTATATTCCTCCTACTATTTGTGTAAAAAAAGAGGATCCTGTTTGGAAAGGATCCTCTTTTGAAGAGATTATACTTGAACAAGTTATACTTTGTCAACAGTCTGAAAGTGGCGGTCTCCCGCCACTTTTTCATTATCTTTTTCAATCATCCAAGCGCTCTTGGGTCGAATGCATCTCTGAGTCCGTCACCGACGAAGTTAAATGCAAGAACGACTACAAATATGAATGCGCCTGGAATCAGTAACCACGGAGCCTTTTCGAGTATGTAAACATCCTGTGCGGCAGTTAGCATATTACCCCACGATGCAGATGGTTCTCTAATTCCGAGTCCAAGGTATGAAAGACCTGCCTCACCAAGGATGTAACCTGGTATTGAAAGTGTTGAACTTACGATAATGTACGTTGCAAGGTTTGGTATGATGTGTCTCCACATAATACGTGTATCTGGGAACCCAAGCGCGATTGCTGCTTCAACATACTCTCTTTGTCTTTCCGCCAGAATTTGTCCCCTGATAATCCTTGCCCTACCGGGCCAACCAAGGAATGCAAGGATGAATATCAATAGCATGTACGTTTGTGAACTTGGAAGGTCTATGGGCAACACAGCTCTCAGCAGGAGCAACAGATAGAATCCTGGGATTGCCATTAAGATTTCACAGAATCTCATTATGACTTCGTCAACAATTCCTCCATAGAAACCTGCGAGAGCACCGAAGAAGAGTGAAAGCACCAGTGTAACAAACAAGCCTATGAATCCAATCGTCAGTGAAACCCTTGATGCGAATATGATTCTGCTCCAGACATCTCGACCGTATCTGTCTGCACCAAATATGTTGATAGAAACATATTCGTTGTTATCGTAGTTGTCTACGCCGAAGAGGTGATAGTGAAGTGGGATGATCCAGAATAGATATCCAACACGTTCCGGATCAGTACTATCAGGACCCCATGATTTGACAAACCATTTAACTGGATAGAATTTGTAGTCGTAGGAAACAATCTGTGCTTCATCGAGTGATATTTCATGTTCGTTGAAATCTGCATCGTAATACTTGATACCAACAAGGTCTTGTTCGAGCTTAACAGCCGTTAAGCGGTTCATTGCCTCTTGTTCATTCATGGCATAGAACCCAAACTTCCAACCCTCGTTTTGAGCGACGAATGACCTTGCTGTTCTTGATTCAGTTATTCTTTCGTTCTTGCCTTTTTCCAGGATGCTGTTATCCACACCAAAGACAAGAGCATCGACATCCTCAGTTTCGTCTTTGTACTGCACCCATTGACCATCAACTTGTGCATAAGCAATGGTTCTGACAACGAGCTTTATAGATTCAGCAAGGACAAATTTTTCATCAAGTTTTCTACCTTTTGGAAGGTACTTTGGAACAATCGTTCCGTCTTCCTTAATTTCAACCACATGCTTGTCAATCACTGCAAGCTCTGTCCCGTCTTTGAGTTTCAACTTAATCCTGCTTGGGAAAAGCATTGTCTTGAAGTTCTGTGTGTAGTCAAGCTTGTCAATATAGCTGACCTCAGGTAAAACATACGGCGACATTGTTGTCTTGAGGTCCGCTACGTTGTATTTCATCATTACTGTTGTTGGCTTCTTCAAAGAATGGTTGAGATTCTGTTTAAATGGATCATACGGTGCCAAAAAGTCTGCAAAAATCATTGCGATGTACATGATTATGAGAACCCACATACCAAACATTGCTAGCTTGTTCTTCTTGAAAGCTCGCCACATCAGTTGCCCACGCGTAAGGTAGACTTCTTCGAAGTCAATACTTTCCGTACTATCAGCTACATTTTCTCCAGTAACTTCTTGCTGAGGAACCTGATTGATGTTCTTCTTTTTATCTTCAGCCATATCTCAAAGCCTCCCTCACTACTTACTCGTATCTTATGCGCGGGTCAACCGCGGCAAGTAAGATGTCACCAACTAAGTTTCCTAAGACAAGCAATACTGTTCCGATAACGGTACTTGCCATAACAACGTAGTAGTCTTTTTGCAGCAAGGCTTGATAAGTCAACCTACCAAGTCCTGGCCATGAGAAGATTGTCTCAGTTATAACGGCTCCACTCAACAAACCTGAAAGACTGTAACCGAACATAGTGATTAACGGGTTGATGGCATTTCTTAAAGCGTGCTTGTATATAACAACCCTTTCGGGCATTCCTTTCGCTCTTGCAAATTCAACGTAATCTTCGTTGAGAACATCAAGCAACGAACCCCTCATGTACCTCATCAAACCGGCAAAACCACCGAAAGTCAAAGTAAAGGCTGGTAATTGCATCCTCCAAAAGATGTCTTTAAACGCATTCCATACATCGAGTCGGGATGTTTCCGGACTATACATACCACCGATTGGAAACCAACCGGTCCGCGCAGCCATGTACAAAAGCACAAGTGCAAGGAAGAAACCAGGGAGTGCAAGACCACTAAATGCTACAACTGTAAGAATCTTATCGGTAAGCGTGTACTTTTTTAATGCGGATACAATACCTAAAACAACGCCGATGATCCAAGAAAGGACAAAAGAATAAAGTGACAAAACAAACGTTCCAAGCAAACGTTCACCGATAAGCGAAGCAACAGGTCTTCGGTAGTAGAAAGAGTAACCGAAATCACCTCTAACTACCTTACCAAGCCAGTAGAAATATTGAACTATGGCCGGTTTGTCCAATCCAAGCTCTTTTTCCATAGCCTTCAATGTTTCTTGCGAAATAGAGGGATCAAGTTTGTACTGATCCAAAAATGTTCCAGGTGATAACTGAATGAGTGCAAAAACGATAATAGTTATTATCCACAACTCTGGCAGCATTATAATAAGTCTACGTGCGATATATTTTATCAACCCAGTTCACCTCTCCCTTTGTTTATCTAATGGTTACTCGACATACTTTGTTAATTTAACTTTCTTACTTTCCAAAAAGCCTAAAATCTAATAATGGGCGGGCGAGGCCCGCCCTCTCAACACAATCAGCTTAAATTATTGTTCTTTCCAGAGCCAGTCAAGGTTCCATGTTGTTCCACCAAGCATTGTTATCTTAACGTTCTTAATTGTGTTTCTCCATGCAAAGAGCCTGAGTGGGTTGACTGTGTAAATAAGCGGGAGATTTTCAGATGCGAGTTTCTGGAATTTCGCCCAGTAGTCTTTCACGACGTTGTCATCAAGGATCCTGACGTTTTCTGCGAATATCTTATCAATTTCCTTTTCAAAGTCTGGTAGCCAATAAGCATTTGGATCAACCCAGTCTGCTACCTTCGGTGAGAGGTTCCAGAAATGGAGTGAACCATCAATTGCCCAAACGTTCCTACCACCTTGTGGTTCATCGGAACCTGTCAAACCAATGATGATGGCATCCCAGTCACCTACGTTGAGCATTCTGTTAATAAGTGTGTTGAAATCGCCAGGAACGAATGTTATATCCATACCGAGTTGTTTAAGAGCTGCTGTTATGATGTTACCCATACCTTCCCTGACCGTGTTGCCGGCGTTTGTTTCAATAATGAATTTAACTGGTCTACCTTTGCTGTCGATAAGTTTTCCGTTCTTGTCCCAGCTGAAACCTCCGAGTTTCAGTTCTGCTCTTGCTTTGTTGAGGTCGTATGGGTATTTCACAGTAACTTTATCGTTGTAGTATGGCGATGCCATAGAAACTGGTGACCATTGTTCAACTGCAAGTCCGTTGAAGAGAGTATCTATCATCTTTTTCTTGTCCATCGCGTACGCAACTGCTTTTCTGAAGTGGACATTTCTGAACCATTCTCTCTTTGCTTCGTCTTTGTTGTTCCAGTTGAACGTTATGAATTGTGTACCATATGCTGGACCATAAGCAAGAACTGTGATATTGAATTTCTTTTCATTTTCTTTGAAGTAGTTGAATTCAGTACCTCTGAATTCAGTACCTCTTTGCGAGTAGATGTCAACTTCTCCCTTTTCGAATGCAAGTTTTTGAGCATCTTGCGAGGAGATTATCTTGTAAACTACTTCTTTAAGGAATGGAAGTTGTGTTCCGTCTTTTGTCTTTTTCCAGTAGTTCGGGTTTGCAACAAACCTTACGTATTGGTCTGGCACGTATTCAACAGGAATGAATGGTCCCAATCCAACGATTTCTTTCTTGTTGATTGCATCAACTGTCCAGAACTCTGCAAATTTCTTATTCTTTACCCAGCTTTCTGCCTTGTGTTTTGGGAATATGTACATTCCACCAAGGTATCTGAGAGCTAGCCTGAATGGCTCTGGGTAGTACATTCTGACAGTGTAGTCGTTGATCTTTGTGGCTTTTGGTAGATATCCGTTTGTACTTCTTATAACATCTTTGAATGAGCTTGGGATGTCAGGGTTTGTATAGATTTCGTTGAGCGTGAATACGACATCATCTGCATCGAATGGTTCACCATCGCTCCACTTTACGCCTTTTCTGAGATACCAAATAATTTCCATACCACCGTCTTTTGTTAGCCTTGGACCGTCCCATTTTTCCGCAAGTGCCGGGTAGAACTTTCCGTCGATAGCGGACCTTTCGATAAGTGTTCCACCCCAACTCATGAACATAGCAATAACATCGGATGAGCTTGTTTCCTTGGACACTGTGTCGTTACATGTTCTTGGACCGCTCAATGTTGGAAGAATGAGTGTTCCACCCTTCTTACCTGTTGCGTCGTAACCAAGGTAGTTAGCAAATGCAAAGAAAACAACAAGAGTTAACAAAAGCGACACGAGAACCTTCCTCATACCTACACCTCCCTTTTATCTACCAGGTGGCAAGCAACCTGGTGGTTTGAAGAAACAGATTTCATCTCTGGATATTCTTTCTCACAAATAGGCATTTTGAATGGACATCTCGGATGGAAGAAACAACCACTTGGTCTTGCTATCGGACTCGGAACGTTTCCCGTAAGGATGATTCTTTTCCTTTTCTTCTCAATTGCTGGGTCTGGAATTGGTGAAGCTGACAGCAGTGCCTTTGTGTATGGATGAACAGGATTATCGAACACTTCGTTTACATCTCCCATCTCAACAATCTTACCCAAATACATAACCGCAACTTGGTGGCTAATAAACCTAACAAGTGCAAGGTTGTGAGAGATGAACACATATGTCAACCCAAGTTCTTCTTGGAACTTCAAAAGCAAATTGACAATCTGAGCCTGAACAGAGACATCAAGCGCCGATGTTGGTTCATCTAAGTATATTATCTCTGGATCAACACTAAGTGCCCTTGCAATAGCTATCCTTTGTTTCTGACCACCGCTGAATTGGTGTGGATACCTATCCATGTGAAATGGTTTCAAACCAACCATTCTCAAAAGCTCTATAGCTTTTTGGTCAGCTTCTTCCTTTGAATTAACTATCTTATGGAACAACATTGGTTCTGTCAAAATCTGTCCAACCGTCATCCTCGGGTTCAAAGAACCAATTGGGTTCTGGAATACTATCTGCATCTTTCTTCTGAAAGGCAAAAGTTCTTCTCTCGACAATCTGGAAATATCAGTTCCCATTATTTCTATTTTTCCATCCGTTGGATCGATAAGTCTTAGCATGACTCTTGCCGTTGTTGTCTTTCCACATCCGGATTCACCCACAAGAGCAAACGTTTCGCCCTTCTTGACTTCAAAAGAAACGTCATCAACGGCTTTAACATCCGCAACATGCTTTTTGACAAGAAAACCTTTGTATATAGGGAAGTATTTTTTTAAGTTCTGGACTCTGATAACTACTTCATTACTTGGCATTTATATCCCCTCCGACTTCTACTGGGTTAAAGCATCTGACAAAGTGCCCTGGTTCAAGTTCTGCAAATGGTGGCAATTCTTTCGCGCACTTATCAAGTCTTCTTGGACATCTTGGCGCAAATGGACAAACTTCGGGAACATCTATCATTCTCGGTGGTTGACCTGGTATCGATTCTAATTTGTCTTGCTTTATGTCAACCCTTGGGATAGATTTCAAGAGCATATTGGTATATGGATGCATCGGCTTGTGGAACAAATCTTCTGCAGGTGCTAATTCCATCTGCCTTCCACCGTACATTACCATAACCCTGTCAGCCATTGCAGAAATAACCCCAAGGTCGTGGGTGATGAAAATTGTTCCCGTCTTCAATTCTTTTTGAAGGTCTTTCATCAATTCAAGAACTTGTGCCTGTATGGTGACATCAAGTGCCGTTGTTGGCTCGTCAGCTATAAGTATCTTCGGATTACAAGAAAGAGCAATAGCAATAACAACCCTCTGTTTCATCCCTCCACTAAACTCAAAAGGATACGAGTTCATTCTCTTTTCCGGTTCAGGAATTTGAACTTTCCTTAACATCTCAACTGCAAGTTTCCACGCTGTTGCTCTGTCAACATGTTGGTGTTGAATAATCGTTTCCATTAACTGGTCGCCAATCGTGTAAAGTGGGTTCAAAGATGTAAGTGGGTCTTGGAAAATCATTGATATCTCTTTACCTCGGATTTCGGTAAGTTCATCCTCGTCCATCTTTACAATATCTTCTTCTCTTCCACGGCCTCTGTATATAATCTGACCGTTCACAATTTTACCAGGATGGTGGATAAGCCTCATAATACTTCGAACGGTGATACTCTTGCCAGAACCTGTTTCACCGACAATTCCAAGAACTTCGTTTTGGGACAGTTCAAACGACACATCGTTAACCGCTTTTAGTACACCTTCTTCGAGATAAAACCAAGTGCTCAAGTTTCTAACGCTGAGAATGGGGTCCAAATCTACCAGTCCTCCTTCAATGCTGTATCTTTAGAATTCGATTTACTTTTTTAATTAAGAGTTTTAGCCCTGAATTTTCTCAGTTACACTTTAGGCGACAATAATGCATGTAGAAAGTCGACTAACATGTATTATACCACAATTTGGTTGTAACTTACAAGTTTCTTAGAATTGATTTTTTTAGACAAATGGGAACATTTTGCAATAGTTTTTTTCAAAAAATGGCACTTATTCTTTATCAAAAACAAGTATGCTTGTTGTCTGCTCATCTATTAGAAGAACTATTAACTTGATTTTTGTTGTGTAAGAAGCTGCACAGTTAGTGTAAGTTTTCTGAAAACATCGTCACGAATATCCCTGATATCACCAAATTTGCTACTGATTTCCTCCTCGAAGACGGGGATTCTAACAACTCCGCCAATAGTTCTTACTTCCAAGAAATACGTAGTTGCTGCATCCTCGCCTGAAAGTGTTGAAAAGAGGATTCTGTCTTGGACTACGCCTGCAGAAATAATCGATTTCAACGGCAAAATATTGTATCCAACCATATGAAAACTCTTATTGAGTATATTAAGCCTGACCTCAGTAACATAAAGTACGTTGTTAGCGGTTGAAAGTACAACGTAGTAAACAGGATAGAAATACTTTGTTACTCCGCGCCTTGATTTTGCATAGTATTCACTTTCCATCCATGGCCGGAATGAAAGAAATTCACCAAGAACAGAATGTCCCTTCTCTCTGATTTGGTTTACAACAATTGTCTTCAATTCTTCGATGTTTTTATCGTATCTGGAAGTTGGAACAAAACTAAAAAGATAAGCGATGATTTCAAAAATACCGGACGCAATTAAGATGATGCTGAGACCTATTCTCGTAAAATCAACGATCGTCATGTAGTCTTTGAGTATCGATACAAAAGAAAAATCCAAGTAAAGAAGAGCAACCCCCACAGCAAGCGTTAAAGCGTAACCAATTGGGAACTTTTTGAAGAAACTCTTGTCCGTCTTTTCGAGCATATGTATCCCCCTACTTTTAGTTTTTTCGGCTTGTTTACTCTTCTACATTCTTCAAAAATTCTTCGTACTTTCTATCGATTTCTTCTTTCTGTTTTTTGATCGTTATAAGCTTTTCCCTGGCTTTCGTGAGTAGAAGTATGGCCTTCGCGTAAAGTTCTATCTGTTTTTCAATATCGAGTTCTGAAGAGATAAAGTAGTTCTTAATTGTATCAATAAGTTCCATGAGTTCTTTGAAAGTGAGTTTGTTGATCTCTTCTTCAGCCAACGATAATATTTTTTCAATGTCGTACGTTTCCGCTACTTTCATGTTTATATGCCCTCCTAACAAAGTTTTGGGATTTAAAATATCAAATCACTCTTGAAGTTACCTGACCATCTACAAAATTGACCTTCACAATGTCTTTACTTTTTATTTGCTTAACGCTGCTAACTATCTCGCCATCTTTTGTAACTAACGCTCCACCTACAGACAGTGCTCTCAAAGGGCCTCCAATAGTCTCAAGCTCCGCTCTAACTCCTTCCGTTTTGTTGTAAAAAGCTATGTAGCTTTTGTCCATAAGGGTAGATATGTTTTCAAAGGTTTTCACTTCGTTAATCTTTCTTTCTAAGTTCACTGTTAGTTGTTTACTAATCGTACTAAACGAATTGTCTACAAATTGCCCAAATTCAGAGAGTCTCGAGTCCAAGTTCCTCGAAACATTGGTTGCAAATTCTACTGAAAGCCTCTTCTCCAAGTCGGAGATATTTATCTTGCTTACAAAATACTTAGCGTATTCTTTTATATCACGAACCGATCTTACTAAATTATTTTTGAAAGAATCACTCAGGAAACCAAACGTTCCAGACTGCAACTTGCTTTCTGTTATATCAACAATAGCTCCTAGTTTTTGACTTAGTTCGTTATAACTCCTCTCCATGTTGTCAATGTAAGTTTTCAACTGGTTGGAAATTTCTTTTGCAACAGCTGTCGGAGTTGGGAAGCGTCTCCAGGCAACGTAATCGGCAACAGTCTCGTCCTTTTCATGCCCAATTCCTGTTAAGACAGGTATGTACTTGTTCATGTACGCTATTCGAACAGCGAGTTCGTAGTCGTCGAAGAACATCAAGTCACTTGGTCCCCCACCACCTCTGATTATCGCTATCACATCGTACCTCACGTTGTTGGTCCTACAGAAAAGCTCGATCCTGTTCATCGCTGCAATGACTTCCTGCGCTGTCGATACACCTTGCATTGAAGATTCGTAAAGGTGTATCACAGGCCGATAGGTTTCTGGAACCAAAAGGTTCGAAAGAAAGTCGAAGTACCCCTGAGCGGTTTTTGAAGTAATCACAGCAATCAATTTGATGGGTTCGAGTTCTGAAAGTTCGTGAGTCACTTCCATGAGCAATCCTTGCTTTCTCAACTCTTCTCTTATCTTTTGTCTTCTTCTTAATATATCCGACTCACCTTGCGGTGCAATGGAATCAGCCCAAAAGCTGAACTGAAACCTGTCTGGATAAAAAGAAAGCCTGCCTTGAAACTCCCATTTTTTGTGCTCCAAATCGTTTATACTTTTAACTCCAAAAGCATAAAGGTATGACATTATACCTTTCAAAAGGTGTTTCCATACAACAACGGTGAGCTCAAACTTCTTTCCATCTTCACCTTCTTGTGAAACAGTGATATACAAAGTACCATTGTACGGTTTCACCTTTACAACATCGGCAACGAATCTGTACCTTTGAGAAAGAATATTCGTTTCTTTGAGCCTGCTATGGATATATTCAACAAAATCCCTAAGTGTTTCGAAATTCAAAGATTCATTGGATTGGAATCTTAAGTTCTCCATCGCTTCCCACCACGACACTCAACTTTTTCATCTGTCCTTTGGAATCCAAGATTTCAAATTTCCACTCACGTTCTCTTGTCACGTACTTACTATTCAAGGTCTTGACTTCTACGTATCCGTCCTTCACTGTGACCTGTTTTAAGTTATAGACACCTTTCTTGTAATCAAACGTGCTACCATCATCTTCGTAGAGGTATCCAGTTACCTTTGCGCGCTCCGATGTCCTGAAAACTTTCCAGACTATCTTATCCACTTTAGATAAGTCAACGTACTGCGTTGGTTCAATCGTAGGAATGGCTGAATTCACTATTTGAAACGCCGGTATATATTCAATAGGAGTATCTACAACATTCCAACCCTTTTTGTAGACTTTGTTATCGAAAATTCCTATACTTGTTTTTGGTAACCAAACGACACGCTTTTGAACGTTTGGTCTGTACACTGGAGCAACCAAGATGCTATCACCAAATAGGTACTCATCCTCTATTCCGAACGACTCTGGTTGTTCAAAATCGTAGAACAGAGGTCTCATGAGTGGTTTGTCTTTAAGAACACCAATCATGTACTGTGTGTAGATGTACGGAATCAGCCTATATCTCCAGTTTATTACTTCTTTGAGAATTGATTCGGTTTCAGGTCCAAATTCCCAAGGTTCTTGCCTTCTTGTTCCGATAGCTGAGTGATTTCTGAACATCGGCGTGAACAAACCGAATTGCATGAATCTGATAAGCAATTGTGCATTCACATCCCCACCAAAACCACCAACATCACATCCGCTATAAAACACGCCAGCAAGGCTTAGAGAATTGAGCCTCACTATTTCCTGAAGGATGTGTTCCCACCAACTGTGGTTATCTCCAGTCCACACTCCTCCAAATCTCTGGATACCGGAGTAAGCTGAGCGTGTTAATAAGAAAGGCCTTTTGTTTTCTTTTTGAAGCATTTCGGACGTAGCACGCACCATGTTGAGACCGTACACATTTTTCACTTTCCAGTGCGGAGTTCCATCAAGGTGTACAATGTCATCGCCATGTCCCCTGCGCCCTATTTCACCTATTGTTCCCAGTAAACCAGCAAGGTTGATGCCGTCCTCTAACTTCGCTTCTTTCAGTTTTTCTCTGGCCTCTTGTAAATCCTTTTCCGTTGCGAATATCGCAATTTCGTTCATATCGTTCCAAAAACCATCTACGCCATCGTCCAAGTATTTCTTTGCATTCTTTGCCCACCAATTTCGAACGTTCTTATTTAAAAAGTCAGGGAACCTAACCCTACCAGGCCAAACCGCACCTTCAAAATCTTTCCCCGAAGGATCCTTTAAAAAGTACTTGTTCTTTCCTTCTTCGAACACAAAATACCCTTCTTCCACCCTCACTCCGGGATCGAGGATCGATACCACCTTAAATCCGTCTTTATGTAGTGATTCTAGCATCTTTTTGTAATTTGGGAAGTTCTTTTTGTTCCAAGTGAACACTTTGTACTTTTCCATATAGTCTATATCAAGATAAATCACGTCGCAAGGGATTTTTTTCGCTCTAAACTTCTGAGCGATATCTAAAACTTCCTTTTCACTGAAGTAGCTCCATCTGGATTGCTGGTAACCGAAAGCCCAAACTGGGAAGGCTATATTCTTTCCGGTCAATTTAAGATACTGCTCCACGATTTTTCTCACTGAATTTTCGATAATTATGTACTGAACAAACCCCTTACCTTTTGATCTGAAGGTTAGAGTATTATCGTTATTCGAGTTTACGTCTATTTCTAAATATCCCGGGAAGTCCGTGAAACAGCCATATTTGGTTTTCAGATCCTTTGAGACGTATATATAAAACGGGAAGGATTTGTAAAGAGGGTCTGCACTCGGATGGTGTGTGAAATTATCGGTATTCCAGAACGTGTACTTGCGCCCATTCCTATCAAGGGGACCGACCTTATCACCAAATCCGAAAAAGTACCCGTCTGAGTCGTATTGCCTTTTTAGAACAAAAAATACCTGACCGTTGTACTCTTCAGTTTGTGCTTGAAAATCTCTGAATAAGGAAATAAATTCATCGGATTTTGATAAAGGTATTTTGTTAGTGAACCTACTCAGCACCGCACTACTTTCGATGTCTGGTTCTCCGTACACGAGTTTGTATATCAATTTCAAAACCTCCCACTTTTCGTCTGTTTACCTGATGTCTTATATTCCCCGATACTCAAACCTCAAAAATCATGTTGTCTATCAACCTTGCCTTACCAACAAAAACTGCAAGAGCCACAATGACTTTCCTCTCTATTTTTTCAACTGGTCGCAACGTTTCTTCATCAACTACCTCTACGTAATCAACCTTTAAAAGTGGATGGTCAAGTATTTTTAACATTTCGCTTTTTATTTTCTGTACATCACGTTCCCCAGATTCGATAAGCTCTTTAGCTTTCAAAAGTGATTTATACAACCTCGTTGCTTCTTTTCTTTCTTCTGGATTTAAATATACGTTCCTCGAAGACATAGCCAGCCCATCTTCTTCCCGAACGATGGGCATCTCTATCATCTCAACATCCATATTCAAATCCCTTACCATTCTTTTCAAAACTCTGAACTGCTGGGCATCCTTTTGACCGAAATAAGCCTTCGTTGGTTTCACTATGTTAAAAAGCTTTGTCACAACGGTACAAACTCCTCTGAAATGCCCAGGCCTACTTGCACCGCACAGATACTTTGAAAGTTCAACTTCCTCGACGTATGTTGAATACATAGCTGGGTACATTTCCTCAACGGATGGATTGAAAACATAGTCTACACCTATGGGCTCCAGCAATCTCAAATCTCTCTCGAGGTCACGCGGATACCTGCTGTAATCCTCATTTGGTCCAAACTGTGTCGGATTGACAAATATACTGACAACAACAACATCGTTCTCCTTGCGTGCGGCTTCCACCAAACTCAAATGTCCTTTGTGAAGATATCCCATTGTAGGCACAAAACCTATACTTTTGCCGCTTTTCAAGATATCGTTCACTATCTTCTTCATTTCCGCTATTGTGTGAACAAGGCGCATATTTTCGCCTCCTTCCATACGTTCGCAAAAACATCTCGAACAATCGATATTCGATATTACCGCCGCATATTGGCGTGCGTTTTATTACACCGTTTTTAATGTTTACCTAGCCCTTGCATACGTATTGCGTTCTGTCCTGTAAACAAGACCTTTGAGCTCCAAAGTCGTTAAAATGAGCATAACTTGCGAGATTGGGACATTTAGTTTTTCTGACATTTCTTCTATTGTTACCTCACTTTCAATGGCACCGAAGATTTGAGCTTCATCATCCGTCAGTTCAACTATCTTTCTGTGGTCTTTAAAGCCGTAGTATTCAAGTATATCAGAAGGTTCGGTTGCAACAAAGGCTCCGCTTTTAATAAGGTAATTTGTCCCCTGAGAAGTTGTTCTAAAGATATCTCCTGGAACTGCAAAAACATCTCTTCCTTGTTCAATAGCGTACTTTGCCGTTATGAGCGCACCACTTTCAACACCAGCTTCGGTGACCAATACACCTACCGAAAGACCAGATATTATTCTATTTCTCTCTACAAATGTGAATTTCTTAGGCGATTCCCAAGGCAGATATTCGCTAACTACGCACCCGTTATCTATTATTTGTTCGTAAAGCATCTTATTTGATTTAGGATACACCACATCCACGCCACATCCAAGCACAGCAATGGTAGGTCTGTTCAACCTTAAAGCACTCGAATGTGCTATGGTATCAACTCCGTAAGCCATACCGCTCACGATTACAAAATGTTTTGAAATTTCGCTAACAAATCTTTCTGTTACCTGTTTGCCGTAGCTAGTCATCTTACGCGTTCCAACAACTGCGAAAAGATTATACGACAAATACTCCCATTTACCTTTAACAAATAAACATACCGGTGGGTCCGGTATGTTCTTGAGCAAATCTGGATATTCATCATCCCAGTAAGTCATCAGCCTAACGTCCGATTTTTTCAGGTAACTTTTCAATTTCCCTACCAAGTCGAGTAAAACAGAGGAAGAGTTTGCCGACTCTTCGAAAAGTTTTGTGTCGTATTGCAGGTATTCTTCTATCTCGGATACTTTTTTTCTAAATACTTTCGAGAACGCAACAATATTTACCGAAGTATCAAAATCTAGCCGCATTCCCTATCCCCCGAGTTATCCACGCGTTACTAAAACGCGTTACTAAAATAAGTAGAAATTAAACTCATCTTAAAATACAGAAGCATACTAATTGCCATTGGCACGCTGGCTAAGTATCTCTTTAATTCTTTCTTCCACACCTGATTTTTTACCTGGCAAACATTTATCTGGTTTGTCACCTTTCACTATGGCTTTTGCATATCCTTCACATCCAGGGTAGCCACAAGCACCGCAATTTATCCCTGGCAACGCTTCTAAAATAAGCTTGACCGTTGGGTCTTCTTCAACTTTGAACTTCTCTGAAACGTACGACAGAAACAAACCGAATGCAAAACCGAGTCCTCCAAGCAGGACTGCTGAGTAAACAACCACCACACCGTTCACCTCCGAAAGTATGTGAAATAAAAATCATAACCATTCAAAAATGAAAGAAAAACAAGAAAATTAATGAAAGCGCCACACAAACCAAATATTAAATACAAGCTCGTTGTTTTATATTATTATACACCAAAACGATACGTGATGCAAATCTGAGCTAAGTACTATTTCTTTTCTTCTTTCTTTGCTTTATATATTTACGGATTCAATGCCCTCGTACGCTCTAACTTCCCAGTGAAGCTGCAAAATATCCAAGTGTTTAGTGATGAGCTAAACACAAATTTGAGCCAATCGTATCATTTCATTAACACTTGGATACTTGAAACTTTACGTTGGATATAGCAAAATATATGTGCAGCGACCCCCCTATCCCCCCTTGGAAGAGTTGAAAAACTTTTTCAAGACCCCCCGGATTGATAGACCGGGGGTATTTTTTTATTTCACTCTCCTGTGTGGTATAATTTCTTTGTGTTGGTCAAATAACATTGGAAAGGTGTTAATATGGCGGGGATAGGTTTTGAACTCAACAAATTACTGAGCAGGAATTCGTTCTTCTCTGACATATTTGGTTTTTTCTATTCAGCAAATGTAAGTGCTGGACCTTGGATAATGTCCTCAATTACTCTTGTTGTCATACAATTACTCATCCCTCAAAACGAAATCTCATTCTTCATCTCTGCAATTATATACACGTTCATTTTCTCCACAATACTCTTTGGAAGCGTATCCACTTCTGTAACAAGGTATCTGGCCGACTTGATATACAAAAAGGAATTTGAAAAGATTTACGAACTGTACGTTTCATCTCTGACGTATGCGGTTATTTCCTCTGCAACTTTCTTACTTGTTTTTTTCTTGCTCAACAAAATCACTGAGATTTGGAAGATATTTCTTTTTTCTTACTCTTTAACTGTTCTGACTATCATCTGGGTCCAAGTCATTTTCATAACAACGATAAGGGTTTTTACCCCTGTTGTCGTAAGTTTTCTCGTTGGTAGCTTACTAAGTTTACTGGGAAGTGTTTACCTTTTTAGGCTGAAAGGTGAATACTTTGCTTATCTGGGCTACAACTTAGGATTGATGTTAATAGCCTCTATGCTGCAGCCGTTTGTAAAACGCTACTTGTTTGTCAAAAATCCTGTCAACCACCCACCACTGAAGTGGCGGGCTTGTAAAAAGCCCTGGTTGACTACCCTCAGCCAATCGGCTACGTTAGGCTGGTCACGGCACCATGGAATGCTGCTCAAGTTCCATGCTCTGCCGTCTGACATTAAACAGTCCTGATGGGTAGGGACAGTGTGGCAAGACGTTAAAGCCAGCCTAACTTTGGGGATGAGCACCTAACTCCGATAGGAGGCTTACCGCAGGGTATTCGTGATTTCAAAAGATGGAAAACCACTCATGCCAACCAAAAGACATGGAAAGGTTAGAAGGCTCTTGAAACAAGGACTGGCAAAGGTAGTAAACAGAGAACCATTTACCATCCAGCTTTTGTACGAAACAACAAACTACACACAACCTGTTACTGTTGGAATAGACATAGGCTCTAAGGTTGTTGGTGTGTCTGCCATCACTGACAAGGAAGAGATATTCTCTGCACAAATCCAGCTCAGGCAAGACATCAGTAAATTATTGCTTGAGCGCAGGCAGCATAGAAGGTTCAGAAGATACAGAAAAACAAGATATCGCAAACCCAGATTTCTAAACAGACGAAAGGAAGATGGTTGGTTGCCTCCAAGTTTGCAGTGGAAGGTAGATGCGCACGTCAGGATAGTAAACAAGCTCAGCAAAATAATACCAATAACAAAAGTCGTTGTGGAAGTTGCACCATTTGATATCCAGAAAGTACAAAATCCAGACATAGAAGGAGAAGATTACCAAAACGGTCCGCAGAAAGGATTTGCTGATGTAAGAGAGTACTGCCTTTGGAGAGCTGGATATAAATCTGAGCTATCTGGAAAAACAGGGGTGTTAGAAGTCCACCATATCATTCCAAGAAGCGAAGGTGGCGCTGATACACCAAGCAATTTAATAGTGCTAACAACACAAGAACACAAAATGTTGCACGAAGGCAAGATAAAGATACCTAAATCTAGATTAGAACAAGTAAAGGTGCTTAAGGATGCAGCTCACGTTTCAGCAATTGGATGGTACATAGTTAACAAACTAAAGCAAAACTATCAAGTAGCAATTACTTATGGTAGCATTACGAAAGCAAGACGTGCCACGTATGGGCTTGAGAAGTCGCACAGAGATGACGCATTTGTGATAGCTGGTGGGAATATTCAAGAAAGAGCAAACGAGTGGTATTTTGGTAAACTCTTGAGAAGGCAAAACAGGTCGCTGCATAAAGCTAACCCAATTAAAGGTGGCAAACGGCCATTAAACACAATAAAACAAGTGAAGGGGTTTAGAAGGTTTGATAGAGTTGAGTGTGAAGGCAAAATAGGAATCGTATCAGGTTTAAGGAGTAGCGGATACTTTTCGATAAGTAGTCTTAATGGAGAAAAAATAAGCGATAGCGTAAAGTATACAAAGTTAAGGCTACTTGAGAGAGCCAAGACACTGATGTTCGAAAGGAGGGAAAGGGCTACTTGTTCATGGCTGAAGCCACGTGTGTCCGTAGCCAGACGTTATGAAATACCTTAGAATTTTGCAAAAAGCTCCACACATGGACGTAGCACTTTACGCAGGTCAAGCGCTCGAAGATATAGAAAACTATTTTGAAGAAAAGATTGCGAAATCCAAATCCGCGTACGATATAGAATCTTGTCTGATAATTTACAACTACCTAAGAACAGGTATTCCAAAAGGTGTTGTTAGAAAAGATCTGGAGGAACTTCTACGAAAGAAAATGGAAAACATAAGCGATCGGTTAGCTGAGTACTATGAAATCATGTATTATTTAACAAGCGACGAAAACTATTTTGTCAAAGGCTATGAAAAAACAAAAGACCCAAGGCTTTTGAGAAAATACCTTTTAGAAAAGCTTAGAAAAAGGGAATATTCCATCGTTAAAGCGTACCTTTCGGAATCAACCAGAAAACTCGTCTGCGAAGGGTAAGATGCGCCGTTTCCACCATCTTTCAGTATACAGGGAGGTGCTCCCAATGAATGAAATAAATAGAGAAGATTTTTTTGAAAATCGTTTTATCTTAGAAACACTCCCGCCGAGGGGAACGAACCCCGATAAGTACATCGCATTTTGCAAAGAAGCTGTGGATTACGGTGCACAAGTGATCGCAGTTACAGACCTACCAATGGGCAGTGCGAGGGTCTCGCCTATAGCACCTGCACACATGCTATCGGAATTGGGTTTCAATGTGTTAATGCATTTTTCAAGGACTACGAGAAATGCGATTCGAATAGAAGGAGACTTAATTGCTGTCCACATGCTTGGGATTAAGAACCTCTTGATTCTTTCAGGTGATGATCCAAGGGTTGGAACCTACCCGTTCTCATCGAGTATTGAAGACTTCAGCATATACGACGTGTTCAAATTAACTAAATTGCTCAACGAAAAAGGAGAAGACCTTGCAGGATTGAAGATCTATGGTTCTTTTTCATTTAACCCGGGTGGTGTTTTCAGTCCATTTGAAAAAGACTTGAACCAAACATTGGAAAGAATGGAGCTTAAAATACAAAACGGTTGCAGCTTCTTCGTCTCGCAACCCATTTTCAACGCCGATACTATAATCAAATTCCTCGAAAAGTCTGAAGCTGAGGAAATCTTTAAGAAAACCAAAATCTACATCGCCCTAATGGTCTTTGAATCGTTCCAGCAACTCGAACACTTCTCAAAGGTCCCAGGTGTCTACGTTCCGAAGGAATACTTCAGGCAAAAAGATGATTCGCACTTGGAAGAGTACTCAAAACACCAGTGTGTTTCCATTATCGAAAAACTTGCCCCATATGTTCATGGCTTTTATCTCACCTCAACAACAAGAAAGATGGAAACGATAAAAGTCGTCTCAGATGCTGTAATGTCGCAATATTAAGGACCAGAAGAGAGTGGAATAAAGAAGGAGTAGATACGAATGTACTACGCAGTGGCAATATCCAACTATTCTGAGAACAAACTCTTCGTATATGCCTCTTCGGAAGATATAGCCCTTGGTGAAAGGGTTGTTGTACCTTTTAGAAATAAAAAAAACCTAGCGTATGTAGTTCAGAAATTTGAAGGTATCGAAGAAATAACAGAAAGCAATTTAGAAGAAATTATAGACTTGGAAAGAACACACGTTGTTGCGTCCAAAATTCCCAAAATAACTGAACGATGTGATTACATCTCCTTCATCGACAATCAGCGCACAGCTACTTTTGTCAACTGCGCTCTGGGTTTAGGATATCCCATTGGTCGTCTATTCGACTTATCCTTCCCCCCTAGCTTTGACAAGTATTTCTCTCTTTTCGTCGAAAGCAACAGTCCACTGATCAACATACCTAAGATGAGATACGACGATTTCAAGAAAATGAGTAAAGCCAAAGAATACATCGAAAGCGGACTGGTCAGGATATACCGTGATTTTGAGTCTAAAAAACCCAGACCAAGAAGTAAGGAAGAATATGTGAGAATTATTATTCCGCCAGACGAATTGCCAAGACTTCGCCTGACGTCAAAACAATCGATAGTGGTCAATTATTTGCTTTTAAAAGGCACTGCAAAAGTTGATGAATTGCTCAACGATTTGGAAGATGAAAATGTCGAGAGGAGTGTTTTGGTACAACTGAAAAACAAGGGCATTGTTAAGATAAACGATGAACTAATCGCTGATGAAGAAAGCGGGCAGTTGGTCAGAAAATTGACAGAAGAACAATCAAAGATTGTAAAGAGCATTTTAGAGGAAATTGATGGCATTAGCGTGCGTTCAGAAAGCCTAAAACACATGGTTTTCGGACCAACAGGAAGTGGAAAAACGGAAGTTTATTTGGATGTGATCAGACACGCTCTGAACTTTGGTAGTGTGATCTATCTAGTTCCGGAGATTTCACTAACCGAACAAACCATTGCAAGATTAAGGAAACACTTTCCAGATGTTCCGATAGGAGTTTACCACAGCTATCAAACGGATGCGAAGAGGGTAGAAATTTGGGCTAAGGCGGTAAAAGGCGAGCTCGGTATCCTCGTTGGTCCCAGAAGTGCGTTTTTTGTTCCAATGAGAAATTTGAAACTCGTCATAGTTGACGAAGAACACGACGAAGGTTATTACAACAACAGCGAACCTTTTTACGATGTCAGAAAACTGCTCCAGTATTTTCCAATCCCAGTTATATTTGGCTCTGCAACTCCTCACCTTGAGACATACAAACTTGCAAAAGATGGTATCTACCAATTCCATGTGCTAACAAAAAGGTTCAACGTAGAACTACCTGAAGTTGAAATCATCGACATGAGAAAAGAGAAGAAATCGACACCATCTATATCGAAAACGTTGCGCGAAGAGATCGAAAGCGTTTTGAACGACGGTATGTCTGCCTTAATATTCACACGAAGGAAGGGGTTTTCAAGGGTCCAATGTGCTGTATGTGGTTACATAGCAAAGTGCGATAACTGTGACGTATCGATGACGTACCACTCAGATGCGGGAAAACTGAAATGCCATCTATGTGGTTTAGAAAAACCTGTTCCGAGCGTGTGCCCTGTCTGTGGTTCGCAAATATTCACCGATAAAGGTACCGGGACCGAAAAGGTCGAAAGAGAACTCAGAGAACTCTTCCCGGGGAAAAACATCGGTCGCATAGATGCAGAAATAATTGATACACCTGAGAAATTGAAAAAGGTTCTGGAAGACCTCCGAGAAGGAAAGTTGGAAATCGTTACGGGAACGAAGATGATAACAAAGGGGCTTGACATCTACCGCATAGGTCTTGTCGGAATCATCGACGTCGATGCACTGATATTTTATCCTGATATAAATGCGCCTCTGCGAACATTTCAACTACTTGTCCAAGTAATCGGCAGAGCAGGAAGAAAACAAAAAGGGAAAGCGGTTATACAAACCTACGATCCGAGCAATCCGGTCATCATTTACGCGAGTGCGCAAGACGTTACGGGATATTACGAACGAGAATTGGCGCTAAGAAAAGAACTAAGCTATCCACCTTTTGCCGATGTCGTTCATGTCATGTACTCAAACCAGTCAGAAGAAATAGCCAGAGAAACGATAGATGCTGTCTACAAAGATATTTCAAATGCTGAAGGACTGTATATTGAAATACTTGGTCCATCGGAACATCCAATATTTAAAGTGGCGAATAAATATCGCTACCAGTTTTTTGTCAAAACTGTGCATTCGTCAAGAATAGTCCGGTTACTGAACGAAATTAAGACCAAATACCCAGGTGATTGGATTGTAAGGCTCAATCCTCCGGAAATTTAATCGAACCAATGTCGAAAGGGAATGCCTGAATTAAATTAAAAAGCCGCCCTTCTCGAAGGCGGCTTTTTCCTTCACTTTCTTGATTTGCTCAAAATCGTCCCAACTGAAATTGCGGCCAGGATAATTATAACCCCCCAGCTTGAAAGCATGAATGCCAACGCTTGGGTACTCATCATTTCTCACCTGCCCTGTCTACTTGCATATTTTTTAACGCGTTGTAAATTGTGATGAAACATAGCACAAACAGGAAGACCATAACTGCCCTTGCAGCGAAAACCCAAGGAATCAAATTTGGATAATTCTTCGCAAAGTCAGGTACCAATTTTAGATAACCATTTCTGGCGTACTCAACGGTTGAGAATACAAGCAATATCACTATAAATGCAGGTGTGATTAGTTTCATGACTATGGAATAGAACCATCTCGGTATCTTCCAGTAGCTCCCCTTGTTGACCTCTTCCAATCCCTTCTCTTTGAAAAGCCAGACCGCCGTGATTATTTCTATAAGTCCCAAAAGAACTAACAAGTAAGAACCAACCCAGTTATCCAGTTCCGTTAGATATAACAGTTCACTCGTTTTTGTGAGAATTGGCTCCAACGCTACAGGCAAACCGGCGATAACGTAGAGTGCAAATATCAACGTCGAACCTTTCTTTCTATCGATGTTAAATTGCTCTTCTAGGAAAGCGACCAGATAGTTGAACATCGCTATTGAACTTGTTATGCCAGCAAAGAAGAGCAACAAGAACCAAAATGTTCCAACGATGCTGCCTCCAACCATCGATCTGAATACATTAGGCAGAGCTATGAACGAAAGCCCCACACCACTTTTCAAACCATCCGGTCCAAGGAACGTGAACGCTATAGGTATCACTACCGTTCCGGCAAGGATTACCTCCGCAAACTCATTAAGCGAAGCAGTTGCAACAGCGGATGTTACGATATCATCCTCATCTTTCAGATAAGACGCGTAATTTTGTATTATTCCCATTCCAAGTGAAAGTGTGAAAAATATCTGACCAGCTGCCGCAAGTGTGGCCGACCAATTCAGTTCATTCCAGCGCGGTGACCATAAGAAGTCCAGCCCTTTAATCGGCGTCCATTCTGTTTTAACAGGTGTGCCGAGAGTGAGAGCTCTGATAAGAAGAATTAATGCAAAGATATATATTGAAGGCATCGCAATCTTTGCGAGCCTTTCCAAACCTTTTTGCACGCCACCGCGAGCTATGTACTACAGCATTGCTAAGGTTATGAGCCAAAAGGTGAATACAAGCCATGGACTTTGGATATAGTTTACAAAGTAAGCTCCTGTATCAATCGAAGGATCCATGTACCCACCAGTTGCGGTCAACCAAGCATACCCAAGTGTCCAGCCAATAATATGGTTATAGTACGAATTCAAAAGCACAACAATCAAAAGTGCAAACGCACCAGCTAACGAACCAAGAAATAGAGCCACCTTTTTAGTAGTACCTTCTTTGGCTTGAAGATAAACCATCGGTCCTATCGTACCATAACCGTACCGGCCGCCGTAACGCCCCATAGACCACTCTATAATCAGAAGAGGTATTCCCATGAACAACAGTGCAGCGAAATAGGGTATCATAAAAGCGCCACCACCGTTCTTGGCTGCTTGGTATGGAAATCTCCAAAAATTCCCCAAACCTATGGCGTTACCAGCCATCGCAAGAATCAGTCCTAACTTACTGCCCCAGTGTTCCCTTTCGTGTGAGCTCAACTTAGTAACCTCACCAGCTTTCTTTACCGACTTGTTCTTAGCCATAACTACCCACACCTCCCAAAAGTCTTGAGGATTAACAAAACAGAGAAAACAAAACAAGAAAAGCAAATGGCTTCAAGTTTATATCATGAGGAATTACAAGAATATCTTATCTTAAGTATTACGAACTTTCAATTACAAAACAAAGTTTCAGTCTCCTAAAAATCGACAATTTTGAAGTTGTTAGACAGTAGCAATTTTCTTCACCGAAAGTCTCATAAGTAGAAAAAAGCCACCTTTCACAAATTCTTTACAAAAGGTGGCTTTTCTAATTTATACTTGTGTTTGTTTAATTTTTTATTTTCTTTTCTTAAATGTCTAAACTAGTGACCTTCGAAACATGAATCAATAAATTCCTGTTTTACTGATCAGTTTCGAAGATTTCGTTCAAGTATTTCATAAGGTAGCCTCTGCGCTCTTTCGCAAATTCTTTCATCCACTCCACAGATTCTTCCCATGTATCCGTTTCTGGTTTTCCCCAACGTTTGGAATGAAAAGCTATCTCTGTGCTTATTCTCTTTGCATGTTCGTCTATAATATTAATCACCCTATTCTTATTAAACACTACATTGATTATATAATCAAACCGCTCGAGGAATTTCTTTTTAAATTCCTCGTTTTCAAGTATTTTTCTGAAAAGAATGGTTGAAGTTGCTCCGACTGTTAGTATATGTGGTGCATTCGGGTCACCATACATCGCAGCTTTTAATGTGTTGTGCGACGGTTCCCAAAAGGAAAGGTCCATATCGTACATCATCCATCTCCACTTTCCATCACCGAAAGTCCTATTCTCAGGCTTTAATACCCTCCAGAGCCTTTCGTTATTACCAGGCCAATCCATATTGCCTGCTATGATTTCGGCTATATAGTAATCAATATAGCTATCAATATCAATAACCTGAGAAATGAAAACGTAGTTTTCAGGTTTTGAGAGATCGTTGTCTCGAACAAACTCCGCAAGTTTGACAAAGCTTTCTTGGCTGCCTTCTTTTCCATCCTGGATACTTAGATCACCGTTTATAATCACTGTGTTTTTTTCAGTCACACCGTGTTTAACTTGCAAATACCTTTGGTCGTAGTATTCCATTAAATACGTTATGCCCTAGTATTCTCCGTTGATGTAATGTACAACAGGATAATTATCTTGTGTATCAAATTTCAGACCTTTGAAGATCTCTTGAACTGCCGAATCTCTGATATAGGTGTCTTCCCAATCGTTGCCAGAATTCCTCAAGACCAATTTCTTGTAACCAGCTCTCCCGAAAAACGGATAAGTGAACTCCCCTTCCTTGTTCCTTGCATATAGTCTCAATGATTTTATCGGGAGGCTCCTAGTAAACTCACCGTGAATTCTCAAACCTATGTCAGTTCGATACAGGAGTTTGCCGTTTTCGAAATATTCCATAACAGCTGCTCGTTCCCATTCATTTCCTCTTTGATGATAGTTTCCAGTCCAATACGGATTGGTGGGATCAAAAAGTTTCCCTGGTACATAAATTCCTTTTTCCTCATCAAAAAGGTTCGAAGGTTCTGTGATTATCGATACAACCGGCAAATCATGACGAATTCCGACGAAATAACTCCGTACTGCACTATCTGTGACCTTTCCGTCTACAACTTCGATAATCCTTAGAACCGTTGCCTTTTTGAAATCACCTTGTGGCTTTTGCCAAAGTGGCGATGTTGGTATGTACATCAATGTGTTATAGTAGCTTTCGGTTACGGGGATACCATTTTTATACCGAAATGTCCCTTCTCTTCCCAAAACAGGCTCGCTACCGTCAATAGTATAATAAATTAGCCCACCAACCGTAGATTTGATTTCTAACGTGAATGGATGATCGTAAAATCCTGACTCGTGAGAAATTATGAGTTGCGAATATCCCACCGATGAAATTACTGCGGTAAAGAAAAGTATAACGATCAAACAACTAAAGATGTTGAGTTTACCCGGCATATCAGCACCCCCCGGGCACGATTTTTGATACCACAGAACCTATCAAAAGAGCTTATCTGTATGCCCTTATCCAAAACTCGTAGACAACGGCTGTTCCGTCTAGCCGAACTTTTGGTTGCTTTGAGATCTCCTCTAAAACAACCGCAGGAATTTCGTACTTAGGTTTAATGAATATCATGTACCCTTCGCCAGAAACCTTGTATCCCACCTCGTATCTTTCAGCCAAGTGTTTTTCCATGTATCCTTTGGAATAAATTGAGTCAGAGTTTAACGTCGATATTTTAAACCCACCACTTATATAACTTCTAGCAGCTTGTTCTACGACTTTAAGCTCATTGTATATATCTTCAGCAGTCAATCCCAAATTTTCTAACGAAGTGGTATCAGATTGTGTTGTCGTTGCAAGAGGTACCAACAATATGCCAGTTGCTTCCTCGGTTTCGGTTTCAAGTACCTTCGTTCCGGTTGTAGTGGTTTTTATCTCTTCTGCACTTCTGGGAACACTTTGAGTATAAGTTTCTTGTGCGGAACTCTCTTGGTAAGTGGAAAGTGGAACCTCCGAGGAAGTTTCCATCCCCACGTTTTGAGACTCAGTGGAAGCTCTGGTTTCGCTAAATTCTGCTGGCTGTTGAGAATATTGCCAATCCCATTTTATTTGTCTTTTGGAAGACACTGAAATGATAAATACTAAACCGATCAGTAGGAAAACGATAACTAACTTTGCAACCTCTTCCAAACCAATCCCCCCAAAATCATATTTTCTCACTTTGCCAAATCAGATTTTGGCAAGAACTCTCTTATTATACCCAAAATTGAGACAATAGCAAAAAGAAAGCTAACAGTTATAGAGAAAAGCACATTCTTGGTTAGTAATACGGTGAAATCATTGTCTGCGGGGAAAAGCTGTGCCATGCGAAGTAGATACACAGATTTATAGATCGGAATCACGTTCAAAATCCTCTTACCGAACTCTGGTAAAGACGAGACGGATGTCAAAGAGCCACTTGAAAAAAGCAGAAGAATACTGAAGATCGTTGAGATGAGATTTGACGTCATCGAGCTTTTAGAAAGTACCGATATTGTGATTCCGAGTGATGTGTGGAAAAGGGCGTTTATCAGGATGATAATTAGGACCACAGTCCAGTTCACAGAAAAACCGTTTGCAAAAAACATCGCGTACGAAATTAGACCGGCAACAAAAGATATTACGAAAGTAGTCGTGAACTTTGCAAAGTAATAATTAATGGATTTGACTTTACCAAGGGAATAATAAATAAATAACCCTCGTTCTCTGTCATTCACAATACTACCTGCTCCTAACAACATGCCTGCAAACATCGTTATTAGAAGCATCAAACTCGGTGCAAATACTTGGCTGAAGTTCACTTCCCTATCCGTTACAAGACTTGGAGCAGGTACATTCGAAGAAGTGTACATCTGTTGCAATACCTTCGGATTGAAGAAAGGTCCTCCGCTTAAATCTTCAAAAAGTTTCTTAAAAACGAGGTACGCCGCCGCTGACAGTTGTGTGTCTACAGGACTTGGAACGTACTTGATTTGTGTTTGTCTTGCCGAAAATAGAGATGTGGTAAAATCTCTTGGAATAATGACAACCGCATGAAGTTCACCACTTTTTAATTTCTCTACATAATCTGCACCAACGTATTGTATTGTTTGCCCATGAAATAGGGACATAACTACACCGACTGTAAATTTCGAAAGTGGAGATTTATCCTCGCTGTACACCCCTATCTTCAAGTTATTGGCACCGAACGAATTAAAAAACACACTACCGAGCAGGACAAAAAGAACCGGCAATGCTAACAACACCACATAAGTCATGGGGCGGGAAAAGATTCTCTTAAACTCCAATTTAAGCAACATCAGTTTCAGCCACCTTTCAGAGACGTTCTCTGATTCCAAAAGCGTTTGGTAAAGAATTAAAACTTATAGCGTAACGCAAAACTTAGCTCAATATTTGTGAACGTTCTTTCGTAATCTCCTTCAACTCTTTGGAGATCAGGTGTGAAAGGTCCAAACAAAGAAATGCCAATGTTGTAGCTAACAAATAAAAGCATATCTGGAAAGTTTCTCAAATCGATCGGTAATTGGGCAAAAAGTCCTAAGGAACCTATCAAATTCACGTTTGATACGCTATTATAATGTTTGAAATCGTTGGTTGTAAAATCGGCAAAGTTTGAAGAGCTTCCAACAAGCAAACTCACCGTTTCCAGTTCAGCTCCTATCTTTCCGGAAAAGCCAAATATAATACCCTTTTTCATACCGCCGATAAGCGTTTCAATTAACTTAGCACTAATATCGTAACTTACACCGATAACTCCGTACCTAAGTTCTGAAAATGGAAGATAGTTAAAAATCGTGCTCTTTAATGTAAAACTGTTGGAAAGCAACGAAGGATTTCTTGGATTTGCATTCGACTCGAATGAATAAAAAACAGCGACACTATCAAAAAATGACAATTCATGTCCAGAATTTTTGATAAATTTCTGTGCCATAGGAGAAGGTTGAATGTAACCCAGTCCGTACCAGTCAGCAAACGAATTCGTGTACGAAAATACAAAAATAGAACATAGAAAAATGGAAGTCATAAGAACCAGCATAAGAATGTGCTTTGAAAAAGTGTTGTGCTTTATACCCATACTTTTTCCCTCCTGTACCAATAAAATGCAAAACTTGGGATGCACCAATTTTTAATTATATCATAATTTGCGCTGAGTACTTTCCCCCTTGAAATTTTTCGAGTATATGGTACAATCTTAACGCAAAGACAGAAAAAAGAGTTTTAACGTTCGCTTAATTTTTGAAGATGTAATTGATCGCTGATGATTATGCGGAGAGATGGCCGAGTGGTCGAAGGCGCTTGCCTGCTAAGCAAGTGTGGAGGTTTCTCCACCGAGGGTTCGAATCCCTCTCTCTCCGCCAAAACCGGGAGGTTTTGGGTGATGAGCTTGACTTATCTCATCACCCATTTTTGAATGCTTAGAAATAAGACGTGCCCGTAGCTCAACTGGATAGAGCGTCAGACTGCGGATCTGGAGGTTGTGGGTTCAAGTCCCGCCGGGCACGCCAAATATGGCAAATACAAAGGTATTCCAAAAGCTACACCTTCTGTGGTGTAGCTTTTTTCTTTTTATGGTATAATTCTTTATGGTTCTTTGTCATTTCTTCATAAAATGATTCAAAGAGGGGGATGGTTCTGAAGAACGCAATAATATTTTCGATAGGCAACGAACTTGTTGAGGGGCTTATCTTAGATACAAATTCAAAATACTTAAGCGAAAAGTTGAAAAAACTAGGATATTACGTTATTCGCATAGAGACCTTACCAGACAGATTCGATGTTCTAGTCGAAAGGTTCAAAACAGGCCTTCTTGAAGTTGATTTACTCATAACAACCGGCGGTTTGGGACCTACAGAAGATGATTTGACAAGAGAGGCGCTAGCAGAAGCACTTGGACGAAAGCTCATTTTGGACGAAAATATAGCACAAGAGCTGATAGAACGGGCCTTAAAATACTACGGAAAAGCCCCAGAGAGTGTAAAAAAGCAAGCCATGGTTATCGAAGGAGCGAAGGTACTGGATAATCCTGTCGGAACTGCTCCTGGTCAAATGATTGAGTTTGATGGAAAAGCTGTTGTTATCTTGCCCGGTCCTCCCGCTGAAATGATACCGATCTTTGAAAACATCACCGAGAAATTAAAAGCCGATGATGCGCTGTACACAAGAAGAATAAAAACGATAGGCATTCCCGAAGCTGTATTGATGGATGATTTCAAGGATGTAATCTACTCCAACCCAAATATTACCGTGGCAACTATGGCTTCGTATGAAAGAGGGGTCGAGGTCAGGCTTACCGGAAGTAAATCTTTGAAGGAAGAAATAGATAAAATCGCCCTCAAACTGATAGAAGCCTTGGGCGAGAACGTCTATGCAACTGACGACGATAACATCGAGGATGTTGTGTATAAGCTCTTAAGTGAGAATGGTTTGACAATTTCTTTTGCCGAGTCTTGTACTGGTGGTATGATTTCTTCAAAGTTTGTTGATATTCCGGGAGTTTCAAAGGTGTACAACGGTTCTGTTGTGGCCTACTCGAATGAAGTTAAAATATCCCTCTTAAACGTTCCAGAAACCATAATTAGCACTTATGGAGCTGTTAGTGAAGAGTGTGTCAAGTTCATGGCTGAGAACGTTAGAAGAATCCTTAAAAGTGATTTTGCCGTTGCGGTTTCAGGCATAGCAGGTCCTACTGGCGGCTCTGAAGCAAAACCTGTGGGGACCGTTTGTTTTGCTTTTTCGTCTGATTCGTTCACACACACGGTAACACACAATTTGAGAGGCAATCGAGAGATGGTGAGAAAAAGGAGTACACTTCTTGCATTTGATATAGCGAGGAGAGGGATTTTAAGATGGCTAAGACAAAGAGAAACTTCCAAAGAGTAACCATTAAAGACGTGGCTCAGTATGCTAAAGTTGGTGTTGGAACTGTTTCAAGAGTTCTCAACAACAGTCCACACGTTGACCAATTCACAAGACAGCGGGTATTGGAAGCGATAAAGACTTTAGGATACGTTCCTAATCCCCATGCAAGGCGATTATCCACGGGTTCAAGTGAGCTTATAACCGTCATCACTCCCGAAATGAAGGGAGACTTTTATCAAATCCTGATGTCTGCGATAGATGAAGTGCTCTTCAAATACGGTTACTCTTCGCTTTTGTATCCACTCTACAACGAAAAAAAGTACGAAGCGTTGAAGAAATCTTCCGATATAATCCTCTCCACTGATGGCCTGATAGTTGATGCAGTAAGCGTTGACAGAGTGTTAAGTAACATCATTAATCCTCAAACTCCTGTTGTCTGCATCGAACAAGATTCAGAAGACTACGATTCGATAATGGTGGACAATTATTACGGTGGCGTTATAGCAGGAGATTACTTTGCGGACTTAGATATGGATATCTTTGTGGTAACTCACAGGAAAAGTCATGAACTCGAAAGCACGGTTTTCGACGAGCGACTCGAAGGTTTCCAAGAATCGCTTGAAAAAAAGGGTAGAAGTATAGACAAAGTTTACTACGTCCCACTTGACTGGGAAAGCACTTTCGAAGTTGCTCGCCGGATATTCTACAGGTTCAAGCGGTGTGCCATCTTTACAACAACAGACTATCTGGCCGTTCCAATAATAGAAGTCGCAAGAACAATGGGATTAAAAGTTGGCGAGGATGTTCGGGTGTGCGGGTTCGATGATCTACCCATCGCTCAAATTCTCGAAATCACCACGGTTAAACAGCCAATCGCAGAAATGGGACGATTGGCAGCAGAAACTGTTGTAAAGCGCATTGCCGGAAAGTTGAAAGAAAAACCAAAGAAATACATCTTAAAACCCGAGCTTGTAGTAAGAGCTACGTAGAGTATTTCTTGGACAAAACAAGAATTGGAGGTTGAAAGAAATTGAAAATAGCAGTGCTACTTGGTGGAATATCAAGGGAACGGGAAATTTCTATCAGAAGTGGAAAGAGAATAGCTCAAGCGTTGAAAAAGTTTGGACATGAAGTGGATGAGATAGATTTCACTTTGGCGTATATGGAAAACCTAAAACAACTGAAGAACTACGACGCTATTTTCAATATTTTGCACGGCACATTTGGTGAGGATGGGCACCTTCAGGCTATTCTCGACGCGCTTGAGGTACCTTACACAGGTTCTGGAATGGAAACGAGTATGATTGCATTTGATAAATACATCTGCAATCTATACGTCCAAGATGTAGCACACGTGCCGAAGTTTTTACTGCTAACTCGACAAGAATTCACCCAACATGGAATTGAAAAGGTAAAGCAACAGATAGGACTCCCATGTGTAATAAAGCCAAGGAAAGAAGGTTCGAGCATAGGGACTCATATATGCTTTTCAGAAGCAGAACTATTGAGTAACTTGAATTGTGAATTTCAAAACTACGAGGAAATGATAGTTCAAGAATATGTGAAAGGTACTGAAATCACCGTTTCAATAATAGATATCGACGGTGTCCCGTCCGTCCTACCAATTTTAGAACTCCGCCCAAAAAAACTTTTCTACGACTACGAAGCCAAATACACAGATGGGATGACGGAATTTGTAATTCCCGCACAAATCGGTGAAGAAATGACAAAAACCGTCGAGAATATCGCGCTGAGAATCTACAATAAACTCGGTTGCAAACACTTTGCTAGGGTTGATGGTATCATCAGCAACGGCACATTTTATTTCCTAGAAGTTAACACCTTACCAGGCATGACTGAACTGAGTGATTTACCCATGTCCGCAAAGGCCTATGGCCTGAGTTTCGAAGAATTGGTAAATACTATCATCAATGAAGCATACAAAAATCCACCTTTCGAACATTGGATAAGGAAAAAATAATAGAAGGGATGGAAAAATGCGCAATTCATTCATTGTGAAAAAATCCAAATTTGACCGTAAGCTATCAAACAAGATTTCAATGTACATCGTGATGGTAATTTTTTTAATGTTGAGCCTCTTGCTCGGACTTATTTTGGACACTTTACTTGGGACCATAGTGCTTTTCACTATCATTTTTGGTCTCTTTTCCTTGTTCCAAGTGATCTTTGGCTTATCGGTTGTCGGAAAGATAATCGTGAGGCTTATGAGCTTGAGAAACAACAACAAAACCCAAGACATCGAAATTGAAACCGCTGGGCACATATTAAGTGAGATAAAGGAGTCTTTGAATTTGAAATCTGACGTTGATTTAATGCTAATAGAATCTTCCTGTATAAATGCTCTTTCTGTTGGGCGCGGAGAACACACTCATACGGTGTGCATCACGAAAGGAGCTTTGGAGAAACTTGAAATAGATGAATTGAAGGCATTACTTCTTCACGAGTTGTACCACATAACCCAAAAAGACACGGATTACCTAACAACGGTCAGTGGAACTTTTGGAAGTCCGATGCTTATCTATAAGCTTTCACGCGAGAAGTTATTAAAGCTGAAAAGGAATTGGAATGATAATAAAATTAGCACAAAAGAATTTATAAATAGCTTGCTTTTACATTCCTTAATAATAGGATTTTCTATTCTCTTTATACCACTAAGTTTTCTCTCTAATGTCTTTGTAAGCGTAAGAAAAGAATTCGATGCTGACCTTTTTGCCTCAGAATTGGCTGGAAAAGATGCCGTGATCAGCTTGCTTTCCAAAGCAAAAGAAAACTGCCAGAAGTTCGATACAGAATTTTCTTTCATAAGGTATCACTTCTTCGTTCATCCACACTGTGCAGATGCAAAAGGTAAGGTGAATTTCATATCGGGCACATATCCTTCAATTGACGAGAGAATAAAGAAATTACAAGACATCTGAAGAAAGAGAGGTTTGAGATAATGCCAAATTTAGTAGCTCACCTAAGGATAGGTATGATTTCCTACCCCATTTTTTTGTTAATCTACGGCATAGTAGCAAAACTTTTGGGCTACGAATTTTCTCCAGCACCTGTTGAAATTGCTATCAGCTACGCTGTGTTTATCTTGGGAAGCGATCTGCCGGACTTGGATAGTTCGAATGCACCACTTAGGAATTTCACAAAATCAATTTCTTTGGCCTTTGCTATATACGTCTTCACAGCTTTTATATACGATAAATTAGGCGCAATTGAACAATTGTCAGTAGTTCCGAAAGAAATTGTATTAGCATTTTCTGTTGCAATATCCATGCTCATAGGCCTTGGGCTTATTAACCTATTTCTCTCATTACCAATATTTTCGCACAGGGGTTTTGCACACTCAGTTACATTTGCAGCAATCTATGGTTTTCTTGTGTACCTTTTCGCATCACCGAAAAGCAGCTCAGCTATATTCTTCGGTATCAGCGCATTTTCAGGAGTTATGGTCCACATGATAGCCGATTACATAGGCAACCCAGCAAAGATTTTCAAACTGTACTAAAAAAGGAGGAAAGAGAAAATGAAATTCTTAGACGGTGTGAATGTTACGTACGTACACAAAAATGAGAAAAGCAACCTCAGTAAATTACTCAACCAGATAACAAAGTCCGAAACAAAAATCGAGTTGAAACCTGTGAACGGTAAGTACTACGGCAATTTCCGAATAGAATTTTACGCACCGATTGAATCCATCCCAACGATAAAACTCACAGGTTTTCTTACGTCAGATAACCCTATCGAATGGCTTATGGAAAAAGACGACCAATCGGCAATCGTTATCGACAAGATCTTCCACGTGGTCGATACCGAAATAATCGAAATCGACGAGTCGAAACCCGTGGTTGCCGTTATCCTTGACCAATACAAAGTCTACGCACTTGTGAACAGCGAGCTCACAAAGGATTTTACACTTAATCAACTCGTAGAAGCTGCGCTCAAAAGACTATTTGAAGTATATTTCGACGATGAGTTTAGACCTGAAGAATACGATGTGGAGGTCCATCCAGAACTGACAGACTACTTCTTGTGATTTATCGGGCAAAACTGTGAGAAAAAGCAACCAACAAGTCACAATTTAAAGTACAACATTTCTATTTACTCTGAAATAGATACAATTTGACTTTTTTTGGTTTTTGGTGTAAACTTTATCCTGGAATTTTTGTTTTTTATCCCATATATTGGAACCGGTTCAAACAATTGGACAAAATTAACAGCGAAAGAGCATCAAAGAACAAAGAACCTTTGAAAAAGGGGTGCGAAACTGTGCCGAAGGCGGTGAGGTCAAAAGCTATGAATTCTTTAAATGCGATCGATGTGAAAATTCCGAAACAGTTTGAATATCATTTGAATCATACACTTGCAGAGCGCAACGAATATTCTACAGTTCTACAAAAATTTTTTGCGCTGTCCTATTCAATCAGGGATTTGGTAGTAGAAAAGTGGCTGAATACAGAGGATATAATTTTTAAAAGAAAAGACCTGCGCATTGTGAACTACCTTTCTATGGAATTTCTTATAGGAAGGCTTCTTTACAACAACATCCTAAACTTACAAGTCGAAGACGAAGTAAAAAAGCTGCTTGAATTTCACGGTCTTTCGCTCGATGAAATAGCCCCACTCGAGGAAGATGCCGCACTAGGTAATGGCGGGCTTGGTAGACTTGCAGCATGTTTCCTTGATTCTTTAGCAACGCTGGGTTATCTCTCTTATGGTTACACAATAAGGTACCAGTATGGACTTTTTAAACAGGAGATCGAAAGCGGATACCAGAAAGAACTACCTGACGACTGGCAAAAGAACGGCTATCCATGGGAATTTCCAAAACCTGAAGAGGCCGTCAAAGTTCGGTTCTTCGGCAGAAGTGAATCGTACGTTGATGAGAACGGACATCTAAGATTCAGATGGGTAGACACGTACGATGTCTTGGCTGTTCCGTACGATATATACATAACAGGTTACAACAGCGATATCGTTTCTGTTCTCAGACTGTGGCAGCCAAAGGCAATTAATGAATTCAACTTCACGGAGTTTGAAAAAGGCAACTACGAAAAGGCGGTTCAGGAGAAAAACCTTGCTGAAACGCTATCAAAAGTACTGTATCCAAACGATGCGTTCTTCCAAGGAAGAGAACTAAGACTTAAACAAGAGTATTTCTTCGTAAGTGCCGCCCTACAAGATATTATCAGAAGGCACAAGAAAAGGTTTGGAAATGATTTGAGAAGTCTTGCGCGAGCAGAAGTTATCCAACTCAACGACACACACCCAACGCTCGCTATACCAGAGCTGATGCGTATACTCCTTGATGAAGAAGGATATGGTTGGGAAGAAGCATGGGAGATAGTCAAAAACACGATCGCCTACACAAACCATACGGTCATGCCAGAAGCACTGGAAAAATGGGAAGCTCCGTTACTTCAAAACATGTTGCCAAGGCACTATCAAATCATAGAGGAAATAAACGCGAGGTTTTTGAAAGAAGTTGCTGAAAAGTTCAATGGAGATTTGCATAAAATCATCAATATGTCGGTTTTTGAAGAAGGCCACGTAAAGAAGGTCAGAATGGCAAACCTTTGCTCAATTGCCTCGTTCTCAATTAACGGTGTTTCTGAACTGCACACCGAAATACTGAAAAAAACGGTACTGAGAGACTTTTATGAGATGTACCCAGAGAAGTTCAATAACAAAACAAATGGTGTAACGCAAAGAAGATGGCTACTCGAATGTAACCCACCTCTTGCAAAACTAATTACAGAATCGATAGGAGATAAGTGGATCGTAGACCTATACGAACTTAGAAAACTGGAAGTTTTCCTTGACGATTCCGAATTTTTGGAAAAACTCGATCAAGCAAAGATGTGGAACAAAGAAAGGCTTGCAAGGTATGTGAAAGAAAAAATCAACGTGAACTTAGACCCGGCATCCATTTTCGATATCCAAGTTAAAAGAATTCATGAATACAAAAGGCAACTTCTCAACATCTTGCACGTCATACACCTTTACAACGAAATCAAAGAAGGTAAACATCTGAAAGTCCCAAGAACGTTCATTTTCGCTGGAAAAGCGGCACCTGGGTACAAGATGGCAAAACTGATAATCAAGCTAATCAACAGTGTTGCAGACGTTGTAAACAATGATCCAGTAGTTAGCAAAGAGCTACGAGTGGTATTTATCCCAAACTACAACGTATCGGCAGCGCAAATAATAATTCCAGCTGCTAATGTGAGTGAGCAAATCTCAACAGCTGGCTTTGAGGCATCAGGAACAGGAAACATGAAATTCATGATAAACGGGGCATTAACAGTTGGAACACTCGATGGTGCAAACGTTGAAATGCTTGAAGAGGTTGGAGAAGAAAACATCTTTATATTCGGTTTGAAAGCAGAAGAGATAGAAGAAGCAAGAAAGAAAGGAATATACAACCCATTCGGGATCTACTTAGAAAACGAGAAGATACGCGAAGTACTCGATATGCTTAAAAACGGCTACTTCAACAAAGACAACCCTGAACTTTTCGTAGACATATACGAAAACCTGCTATATGGTAAATACGCGCCAATGCCAGATCAATACTTTGTTTTAGCTGATTTCGAAGCATACGAACAAACACACAAAAAAGTTGAAGAACTTTTCTTGAACAAAGTGGAATGGAACAAAAAATCACTGCTAAACATCGCAAGAAGTGGAAAGTTCTCAAGCGACAGGACGATTGAAGAATACGTTAGGGATATCTGGAAAACACAAAGAGTATAAGTTCATGAGTTATAAAAAATAAAAACGCGGGGACCGAAATCCCCGCATTTCTTATTCAGTAGATTACTTGAGCTTACTTCAGTTTCTTGTGGCAGAACCACCAGTCGTAACATTCGTATTCTTGGAGCCTTTTTGCAGCGGTCGCACAATCTGATGCTGGTGGAACGATTACTTCATCGCCAACTAATTCGTTATTTGGCCAGTTCGCTGGTATTGCAACACCGTTTGCGTCGCTAACCTGCAATCCTTTCACCATTCTGAGAATCTCATCCATGTTTCTTCCAAGTTCCTGTGGATAGTACAATACGGCTCTGAGAATTCCTTTCGGATCGATAATAAAGACCGCTCTAACTGTGTTTGTCCCCTTACCCGGATGTATCATTCCAAAGAGTTCGGAAATCTGACCTCTGTCATCAGCAATAACTGGGAATTTAATCTCGATTCCGAGCTTTTCCTTGATCCATTCGACCCACTTGATGTGTGAGAAAACCTGGTCGATGCTCAGCCCAATAAGTTCTGTGTTGAGTGCTTTGAACTCGTCGTACCTTTTCTGAAATGCAACAAATTCCGTTGTACAAACCGGCGTAAAGTCTGCTGGATGGCTGAAGAGCACAACCCATTTGCCTTCGTAGTCTTTCGGGAAGTTAATAACACCGTGCGTTGTCTTTGCCGTAAATTCAGGAACCTTATCACCTATGAGTGGTAAACCCATAACAACACCTCCTCTTTCACTTTTGCTTTTTCGCTTTTTGTTGGCCCTCTTTCAAGGGCCCTTGACCTACCTATGTTCTTATATCGATTCTTATTTTATACCTTGTCTAAATAATTTCAACGTCTTTAATGTTTCTTTTTTGTAAATACAATATTATGGCGACTGAGATTATTTTAAATTATGTCACAGATGAGATATCAAATCCAGAATAGAACGTTTGCATTCTTCGGGTAACCTGTCGTATCCCTGGCTTTCTATATCTTTCGATTTTAGGAAATCTAGCCTTTTTTCGAGCGAAATCTTAAGTAGCTCCCTGTATTCGTAATCAGAGGTTCTCACCTCAAAACCTGAAATTTCCATTATCTTTAGCCCACCAAACCATTCAACAAAATTCGCTTTTCGTTCAACAATGTGCTCGAGAATTTCCAAGGTGAGTTCCTTTGGAACCTTCTTATTTAAATAGAATCCTGTGTTGATTATGTAGCACTCCACACCTTTTTCAAACAGTGCTTTGAACTTTTGGTAGTCTTCCGAGAGCGGATAAGTTCTAAATGGGTTGGCGTATGGTTCGAAAACCAGCGCTTCAGGATCGACTCCTGGAAGTAGTTTTTCTGCGGATGTTCGTTTCGTTGCAAGCGTGGCTCCCATCGTGGAAGCAAGCACAGGGTCTTCTATTTTGACAATCGGTGGCAATACAGGGTCTTTCATTATCCAAAATATCGCATTAACAGGCTCTTGAATCTTGTCAACCCTGTTTGGTGACCAAAGTTTTGATTTTATTGCTCTTCCGTTACCATTCCTGATATCCTCCATAACGGGAACGACCCTTCCTAGTTCGTCGATTGTGGCGCCACAGTTTTGAATGGTTAGAAGGTATTTGTTATCATCACTTGTCAATGGATAGTCGGAGGTTTTATCAAAGTACGAAGGCTCAAGCGCTATGGATGAAAGGTCTTGTAGGTTTATAACCAACGCGTCATCGTGAACAATCGTGATCTTGTATTTCCCGTTGTGCTTTGCATGTGTCAGCGTGGATTTCCCTGAACCGGATAACCCGAAGAACGCGGCAACATACTTGCTGTTATCGAATTCGTACTTCTTCAAACCACCGTGGCAAGCCACGTACCCTTGTCTATTCCCAACAGACCAGCCAAGTGTGAGAGTGCCCTTTTTAAACTCCCCGAAATACCTTAAACCTAAAAGGGCAGCGCAGTTGTTGTTAGGATCAAAGAGCGCAAGTCCACCAGGAAAATCGGGATGAGACCAATCAGGATCCGCGAAGATATAAATGTCAGGTTCTTTAATCAGCTTAGACCTTTCGTACATCGCAGCGTATTCTGGTGTTAAGTCCTGGAAATTCAGCAACCAATTATAAACAGTGTTCTCGAAACCTTCCGGAATAAGTATGTGGTTTTTCACAATGAAGTCTTCGTGCAACCCCGTATAGCTAATGGCATGGTACATCTTTCTATACCTAGTTCCATAGACAGCCTCCCTAAGCACTTCTGCAAGTACATCTTCATTAACACCTGGCATACCTATAATCTTCCTTGCCCCTGCGAACCTTCCAACCGTTGCACCATCGTTGAAAAGAAGAATGCGCGTTCCTTCATCCAAATTCAACAGTTCTGGTTTGTAAACAGGCAGGTCTGTGACTATCGTTCCAGGCGATTTCATAGCCTTTTTGTAAGCTTCTCTTCTTGACGTAAGAAGCTCAACATTATTCCCATAGAAAGCTGCCTCAATCGTTGTTCTAATCTTAGAAAAATTTGACTTGTTTACCTCTGCCCACTGCCATCGTCCCTTGGTCGCCACCGAAAAACCCTCCCCTCTGAGATCTACAAAGACATGTGAATTAACTCTATTAAAAAATTTTCTAACACCGCATATAAATTTTAGTACTGTTTTGTTGAAACTATAAACATCGCATACTCGAAAATCAGCAAGATAAAACGAGCATACACACATTTAAGCCATTTAAATTAAATCGTCAAACATTTTCATCGAAAGGATGAACTTATCAGGTGTATATTTGTTCGGAAAGTTGTCAAAAAAATTAGTTAAATAGCTAAACGATTTAAAAAATTAACAGTCTAAATATATAGAAGGCAAAGACAAGGGGGTGCTGTGAGATGGTGTGTGCAGATTACTCTTATAGCATGTCTGGGTCAAGTAAAAACGATCTTGGCAATTTGAATATTAGCACTGAGGATATCTTAAAAAGTGTTGTCGAGATAGTAACCGGAATGGTCGCTCTTATTCCGGAAATCCCGGAATTGGAAGATATGAGTACAACGGAGCTATATGTTTTCTTGTTCTCCGCAGTTTCTGACAAGGTTTCAAATGGGATTTTGGCAAAACAACTGAATATTTCGAAAGCCGCGGTTAGTATAGCAACCAAATCACTTCTAAAAAAGGGACTTATTAAAACCGTTCAATCGCAAGAAGACAGAAGGCACTTTCACATTGTCCTGTCGCAAGAAGGCAAGAATGTTTACAATAAACTGCTTGAGGCTTTTGGTCGTATCTTTGAGCAGCTCTTAGTATCACTTCCTAAAGAGGAGATAATGAAACTACAGATTGGTTTTGAAACAATGGTTAGGTTTTCAAGAATGATAACCGAATTCAAAAGCAAAGCTAATAACAACGATTAAATGCATAGGAGGGATTAATTATGCTCTTAATAACAGGTGCAACAGGACACCTTGGAAATGTCTTGGTTAAGAAGTTCATAGGGAAAGGTGAAAAGGTAAGGATTCTCGTCCATCCGAGTGATAGCCTTCTTCCATTGCAGCTTGTTCCGGTTGAGGTTTTCTACTCAGACGTTCGTGCTGATTTTTCAAGTGCTCTGAATGGCATTGAAGCAATTTTCCACCTTGCTTCCGTGATATCAATAACACCCTCTAGGAAAAAAATTGTCTATTCGGTAAACGTGGAAGGCACGAGGAATGTTATTACGCTTGCAAAGAAAAAGAAAGTACCGCTGATATACATCAGCAGTGTCCACGCATTCGCAGAAGTTGAGAAAGGAAGTATGATCACTGAAGAAACACCTGTCGATGAAAATCTTGTCGTTGGGGATTACGCAAAATCAAAAGCGATTGCAACTAAAGAGGTTGAGAAGGCGTTCAGCGAAGGCCTTGATGGGTTTATTGTCTTCCCCACGGGGATATTTGGACCGTACGATTATAAGTTCTCCCACTTTTCTCGAGTTCTGATAAAGTACAAAACTGGAAAGCTGCGCTATACGATAAATGGAAAATTTGATTTCGTTGATGTTCGGGATTTGGCTGAAGCAATTGTCAAGTTGTATGAACTACTAAAGTCTTATAGCAACTGTAAAGTTTCAAAGCAACGTTTCATAGTTTCAGGAAACGATATCGATTTTGTGCAGCTGCCAAAATTGTGTGGTCTTGAGACATTTAAAGTGTTGGACGATACTTCCGGGGATATCCTCAGTACACTTTCCCTAATTGCTAATGTACTTTTCTCCATCCCAACGGAATTCGTGCCCTATGCACTCCACACGTTACGCTTGAATTACACGTTCTCAAAAGCGAAAATTTCATCCACAATTCCATATAGACTTAGAAAAGTTGAAGATTCAATACACGATTTTTTCAATTGGTTGAACGAATTGAACAATCCAAAGAATATGTGTTATAATATAGTTTGAGCTATACGGGAGGTGGATTTTTTGGCACGATTAAGGGTTTACGAACTCGCAAAACAGCTGGATATGGATACAAAAGAATTACTCCATGAATTGGAAGAGCTCGGCATTGAAGTGAAGAGCCACATGAGTTATATAGATGAAGAAACAGTGAATATCCTCCTCGAGATATACAAAGAAACACTCGACGAGGAGGAAGATGTGACGTTAACCAAATCAAAGGAACCCACGAAGGAAAAAGTAGAGGCTAAAAAGCCTCCCGTCCATATAACCGAGGAAGACTTAAAGCTTGACAAATTTGCGGAAAAGATAAAGGTTCCGCAGAATAGAATCATCCAAGACTTCTTCATGAAAGGTGAAGTCCTCAGACCCGGACAACAGATTTCCGTTTCACTTGCAAAGAAGATTGCAAAAATGTATGACGTGCGTCTCACGTTCGAAGAAGAGGAAGGTAAAGAAGAACAAGTCAAGTTAGAAAATCCTCTTGATGAGCTTAAGAGGCAATTTGAAATACTCTATCAGGATAAAGAAAAGCTCGTTCCAAGGCCACCAGTTGTCACAGTAATGGGACATGTTGACCACGGTAAGACAACGCTTTTGGATTACATAAGAAAGACAAGAGTGGCAGAGAAAGAAGAGGGTGGAATCACCCAGAGTATAGGTGCCTACCAAGTTGTCGTCAACGGAAAGAAGATCACGTTCATCGACACACCTGGGCACGAGGTCTTCACAGAAATGCGTGCAAGGGGAGCACAAGCAACGGATATCGTTGTCCTCGTAGTTGCAGCAGACGACGGTGTTATGCCACAGACGATAGAGGCCTATAACCACGCAAAGTCTGCTAATGTGCCGATAATTGTGGCCATCAACAAGATAGACAAACCAAATGCGAACATAGAACTCACAAAACAAGATTTGGTCACAAAGCTGAACCTCATCCCAGAAGAATGGGGTGGCGATACGATCGTTGTCCCCATATCTGCAAGGAATGGTACAAACGTCGATACTTTGCTTGAAATGATTCTTCTAGTTGCTGAGATGCAGGATATAAGGTGCATACCTGAATGGCCTGTGAGGGCAGTCACGATAGAGACTCGGCTCGACAAAGGCTACGGACCTGTTGCGAACGCAATAGTAAAAGATGGTGTACTCAAGGTTGGAGACTACGTCGTGGCTGGAAAAGTTTACGGAAAGGTGAAGGCACTCATAGACGACAAGGGAAAACGTATCAACAGTGCCGAACCGTCAACTCCTGTTATGATAGTTGGCTTTGAAGAGTTACCAGACCCGCACAGCATCATTTACGTTGTAGAATCAAAAGAAAAGGCCGTAGAGACCGTTGAAAAGGTCAGGGAAATTGAGGCACGAGAACTGAGAAAAAAGAGACAAATAAAGCTCGAAGAGATCCTTAAAAAGATGCAGGAAGGCGAAAAGAAAGAATTAAGGCTCATATTGAAAGCTGATACCGTAGGTTCACTCCAGGCTCTGCAGAACGCGATATCTAAGCTTAGGACAAATGAAATCGACATCGACATCGTCCACGCTGCAGTTGGTGCCATAAACACAAGCGACGTCATGCTTGCCTCGGCCTCCGAAGCTATCATACTTGGTTTTAGAGTGAAAGCTGATTCACAAGCTTCGAAGTTGGCCGAATCGGAAGGCGTTCAGATAAAGACATACACGATAATCTATAAACTTCTCGAAGACTTAAAAGCCGCACTTGAAGGTATGCTTGAGCCTGAGGAAGTTGAAGAAAAAACAGGAACTGGGGAAATCAAGAAAGTGTTCAAGATCCACAAGTACGGAAATGTAGCAGGTGTTCAAGTTTACGACGGATATGTTGAAAAAAGTGGTTTTGTGAGAATATACAGAAATGGTGCGCTTGTTTTTGAAGGAAAGATAGAAAGTTTGAAACATTACCAGCAAGATGTTAGCAAAGTCAGCGCACCGCAAGAATGCGGTATCAAATTCCAGAACTTTGACGATATAAAGGAAGGCGACGAACTGGAATTCTACATCATAAAGAAAGTCCCAAGGAAATTAACTGCGCTCGTTGAAGATTCCGAAAGTTCGACTCAAGAATAATCAAAAAATCGAACGCCACCTGTGAAAGGTGGCGTTTTAACATTTAAATTTTAAGTAAATACACACATTTTCCTCTAAGAGGTTTGCACAATTAAGTTTTAAATTTTCCGATGTCTTCTCTTACTTTAGTAAATGCTTCGCTAACGGATACAGAAGATAATTCTATCTTCTTAAATGAACTTCTAACAAAATCTACCGATTCTTCAAAGGTATGAACCAGTTTAGCGATCTCTTCTATAGAAGTTACCAATCCATTTATCGCATCAGCTATCTCTCCGACAGTCTCCCCCTGGCCGCGTCCTTCAACTGTCAAGTTGTCGAGTACGGTTGAAATTTTCTCCGCTTCTTCAATTATCAAATTATAGCTTTCTGAAGCAGAAGTAATCTTGTTTGCACTATCAGTTATTTTCTTGAGTGTTTCCGAATAATCCGAGTTTATGTTCCTTATATCCTCAAATATACTCTCAAGTATACCTTTCGCTTGCTCTACGAACACTTTACTTTGCTCTGCGAGTTTCCTTATCTCATCAGCAACTACCGCAAAGCCTCGTCCTGCTTCACCTGCCCTTGCTGCCTCTATCGCAGCATTTAGTGCAAGTAGGTTAGTCTGCTCTGCTATGCCCGTTATACCTTTCAAAACATCATCTATCTTTACATTCTTCCCAGAAATCTCACGCACCAGTTTTGAAATCTCTTCGCTCGATGCTCTTGCGCTTTCAAGAGCGGAAACACTTTCGGTCATCATTTCCTTCGATTTGACAGCATTTCTTGCCATCAATTCTAAGGATTTTGCAGCACTTTCCAAATCACCAATGAATCTATGGATGCTTTCGATCATCGAAGAAGCGGAGGCACCAATCTCTTCTGTACTGGCAGTGACATTGTTTATCGCTGCGGATATATTTTGGAAAATATTCCTGAGTTCTTCTATATTGCTTTGGAAATTTTGTGAAACGGTTTCGATCACACTTTGATTTGCTCGTATCTCCGAATCGGCCAGCTCTATGCTATTTTTTACGTCACTGATCAGTTTTACCAAACTCATTCGCAGAACTTCAAATAACTTTAGCATTTCTGAGACCTCATTTTTCCCTTTGACAGCAACTGCTTTCGTCAAATCTCCCTGGGACAATGTTTTCGATACTTCTGACACTAACTTAATTTTTCGTAGTATATAGACTATGAAGAAAACAAAGATGACCTCGAATACAGTAATTATGAGTGAGATTTTTAATGAATTAGAAATTGCGAGCTTTCTAATAAAATCGGCATCGTAATCAGCTCCAAGATAGACCGTCTTTCCTGCGAAATTGCGAAGCCTATAAAAGACACTTTTCAGATATCCCCACTGCTGGTAGTAAGCTATATTTGTAAACACATAGTCTCTTGTTCCAAAATCCTTCTCAGAAACGGCTGGTTCATCATCTTTGCTACCTATCTCTGAGAAAAATTCCGAATTCTTTGGATAGCCATCTACTAAGTACGTGATACTACCGTCTGGATTAAAGAAAAAAGTGTAAAGGTATTTCAAACCTGTTTTTACCCTAACTTTGTTTAAATAGGAGTGGATTTCTTCGTACTCAGGTATTTCATCGGACATCGTTGTAACTACACGCTCCATATCAGACGGTCTTATACCAACGCTAACTGCTCGCAGAGTTGTAATCCCGTCTTCACCAAGTTGTTTTTCTACAAGATGATATGAGACGTAATAGCTGAGCAAGAAACCTAAAAATGAAATAAAAAAGCCAGAATTATCTGGCTTTTTTCAAGTGTCAAAATCATTCTTTGTGAAAATACTATCTCAGATAAACGATAAACTCCGTTCCTATCATGCGCTGAGACTTAACTTCTATTCTGTAATCGGCAATGTTCGCAAGATGTTTCACTACAGCAAGCCCAAGGCCAGAGCCCGAAGCCATTTTGACAGCTGTAGACGTGCGGTAAAATCTATTGAAAATTTTCGGAATATCCTCATCGGGGATACCGACACCGAAATCACGCACTGAAATGTAATCTTGCGTAATCTTCACAATAACTCTTGAGTTTTCGAATGAGTATTTAACGGCATTTGAAATAAGATTTCTCAGTATGGTTCTAATTATGAACTCATCAGCTACGATATTATCAATACTAATTTGCTTTTCTATAGTGATTGACTTTTTTTGCGCAAGTTCGATGATATCATCGAGAACGCTATCAAGCAATCTTTTCACATTAATAAAAACTGGTTTGGGCGTGTACAAACCCAACTGCGCCATGGTTATATACTCAATCTGCTCTACGATTCTTCTGAGTCTGAGTGCCTGCTTTTCCACGGTAAGCAGTTTTCTTAGATTTTCTTCATCGTCCTCGTCTTCTATCATCTCAGATATAGTGCTGAGCAGCACACTAAGTGGATTTTTCAGCTCGTGCGCAACGAGAACTGACATGTTATCTTTTGCTTCTTGAAGAATTCTTTCCTGAGTTATATCTCGAAGGATTATAGCAGAAAGCTGCTTAACGTAAGTGATGTGGAAATGAATCCATCCACCCTTTTTCCCTGAAAACACCTTATCCTCAAATTCCAAGTTGCCTTGCAAACTATCGGAATGAATACTATCAACAAGCAAAGTTCCTTTTTCTAAAATGAGAAGTTCGAACAGATCAGAACCTTCACACTCTCCAAAGAACTCTTTTGCCTTTTTGTTTGCGTACGCGATTTTCGAACCATCTAAGAAAAGAAGCGCTTCTTGTACGTGATCCAAAAGCTTCAACGTAGTTTCACAACTCACTGATTTAGTGACTTGTTGATTCATTTGATTCGTTGATTCTCTCGGTTCCATCTGATTCAACGGAGGTATCCCCTTTCTTTGAGAATTTGTATCCAACTCCACGAACCGTTACGATCCAATTTTTACCAAGTTTTTTTCTCAAGCTGTTTATATGCACATCAATGACCCTATCGTAGACTTCGAACTCATCCTTCCACAACTCCTCAAGGATCTGCTCTCTGGAGTAAACTCTATCTGGTCTCTGAGCAAGTAGTCTTAATATTTCAAATTCCTTCGATGTCAGTTCTATCTTTTTTCCATCGTAGAACACAGTGTAATCTTCCGGAAATATCTCTAACTTACCGTAGCGTATAACCTCTTTAAGTCCTTTAGTTCTTCTGAAAAACGCCTTAACTCGTGCGACGAGTTCTCTCGTGTTGAAAGGTTTGCCGACATAGTCGTCGGCACCGAGTTCGATGCCTATTATCTTATCCAGATCAGTGTTCTTTGCGGATATAACGATAATACCGACATCCGGGAGCTCGGCCTTTATCTCCTGTATTTCGTTCAACGCGTTTCCGTCAGGCAACATGAGGTCCAGAACTATCAATTCCGGACTGAACTTTTCAACCTTTCTGTACATCTCACCGATGTTGTAAGCGACCTCTACCTCAAATCCTTCATTTTTCAGCATCCTACTTATATTTTCAGCAAGTAGACGTTCATCCTCAACAACGAGCACCCTCATAGCAGGTTCTTAAGCTCCTTTCCGGTTTCTATAAACACGATTTCTTCGCATATATTTGTCAAATGGTCGGCGACACGTTCTAAATCCCTGGCAAAAAGCACGTTCAAAACCAACGTATGGGGCTCAAACCTTTCAACGTCGTTGGTAACTTTTTTATCCAAATCATCGATGATGTCATCCATTTTCCACGTTTCCTTGGCAAGCTCTATGTCCCTTCTGGAAAAGGCCAGCACGGTTTTCTGGAGCATATTGATAACCTCTCCGAACATCTGTTTAACCAAGTTCGAAGGTTTAAACTCAGGCAAATTCTCAGAAATCCAGAGCGTCTTTTCAGCAAAGTTGCACGCGTGGTCGCCTATTCTCTCAAGGTTGTTGGCCAGCTTCATCGCTGCAATCGTGTATCTCAAATCTTTACCAAGGGGATTGAACCTTGCGATTATATCTAAGACGAGATTTTCTATTTCTCTGTTGATATTATCTATTTCATCATCAAGGTCCAAAATCTTCTTAGACATCGACCGATCTAGGTTTTCGAAAGCTACGGAGGCCATTTCTATGGAGTCAGTTACAAGTGAAACCATCTTTGAAAGCTCTGCCCTGAGCATTGAAAACTCTTTCTCGAAATGGTGTCTTTCATCGGTCATATGTATTCCTCCTTCTATTTTGTACTTTCCATTATCCTATTTTACCACTTAAGAACTGCTGTGTGATTTCGTTTTGCGGATTTGTTAGCAGTTTTGAGGTTTCGTTTTGTTCAATTATCTCTCCACGGTACATGAAAACGACGTAATCTGAAATTCTTGAAGCTTGTCCTATGTTGTGCGTAACGATCACAATTGTAAATTTCTCTGCTAATTCTTCAATCAAAGCTTCTATTTTTTGCGTGGCAACGGGATCAAGGGCACTTGTTGGTTCATCAAAGAGTATCACTTCTGGCTCAATTGCAATGGTTCTTGCTATACAAAGTCTTTGCTGCTGACCACCTGATAATTTTAACGCGCTCTTTTCAAGGTCATCTTTGACCTCGTCCCACAATGCAGCCATCTCAAGTGCGGTCCTTACCTTTTCTTTTAACTCCCTTCTATCCGTAACACCTATCAATCTCAAACCGTACGCGATATTTTCAAAGATGGACATAGGGAACGGTGTTGGCTTTTGAAAGACCATTCCTATCCTTCTTCTTAGTGTGTAAACATCAACCTCGGGATCATATATGTTCTTATCGTGAAAGAGTATTTCACCTTGAACTTTAAATTCTGGAATCAAGTCGTTTATCCTGTTCATGCTTCTTAACAACGTTGACTTACCGCAACCCGATGGCCCCATGATAGCTGTGATCTTATTTTTTTGAACTTTCAAATTAGCATCTTTAACTGCAAGTTTTTCACCGTAGTATGCGTTGAAATTCCTCACTTCAATTACATAATCTGTCATTTCTTTTCCCTCCTGAACATGAATGCTATTGTATAAACAAGTATCACGAATAGTATCAAAACAGACGATGTACCTTCCGCCATCCAGCGTGCTTTACTGCCGTACGCAGCAGCCAAGTAATATACGTGTGTTGGTAGTGTCATAACAGGGGAAAGTAAATTTCTCGGTAGCTGTGGTGAATAGAAAACCGCAGCAGTTAAGATCAACGGTGCGGTTTCACCAATAACACGACCGGCACTCACGAACGATACAGTTAAAATACTGTTTCTTACAGAAGGAACCAACATGTCGAATATTACTTCACTCTTTCTCGCACCAAGAGCATACGCAGCTTCTCTGAGCTCTCTTGGTATGGATTGCATAACTTCGTAAACCGAAGACGAAATAACGGGTAGAACCATAAGTGATAAAGTCAACGCACCTGCAAGTATCGAAGTGCGCATATTCATGGTTATGCAGAACAACCCCAATCCGAAAAGTCCGTACACGATCGATGGAACACCACTTAGGACCGTCACCGCGAATTTTATGTAGGTTAAATTGTATTCAGATAGCACAATACCAAGTAATACTCCCAGTGGAACGGCAACCACCAACGATACAGCTGTCAACAGTACCGAACCCAAAATCGCTGGGAATATCCCACCATCCGTCATCTGGTTTTTAGGAAATTGAGAGAAGAACTCCCAAGACCAGTATTTAAAACCTGGAACGAACGCTAGTAAGAAGACAAGAACGATAAGAACCGAAATTACGTACGTCAGTGTTCTTAAAACAATACGTGCCTTCTTGTTTTCTGAGACCTTTGATCTGAGTTTCTTTTTATCAGGGCTCATTTGCGACTCCTCCTTAGCAGCGCAACAGAGGTTAGTTCAAATATCGTTGAAAAGATTATCAAAACTAATCCAGCGAAGAACAACGCACTGTAGTGCAAAGAGAACCTTGCTGCCTCGGGCATTTCGCTCGCTATAGCAGCCGTTAACGTCTTCATCGGGTCGGTCAATTTTCTGGGTACCATCGCAGCTCCACCACCAAGAAGCAGCACGACGATAGTTTCACCAACGATTCGGTTAGCTGTAAGAACGATAGCATTCAAAACACCAGGTAAGGCCGCCTTTGTTGTAATTCTCGTATATGTTTTCAACGGCAATGCCCCAAGTGCTGCACTTGCTTCCTCCAATTCCCTTGGAACATTATCCAAAGACTCCAATATCAAAACCGTGCTTATCGGTATCGTTAAAAAGAACAATCCTATCAGTGCAAGTAGCAAGTTCTGCGGTGAGTATATACCCAATTTAGGGAAAACTGGGCTTAGATAGGTCAAGAATACGAAAGCAATGATCACCGATGGAATACCAGAAAGGTACTCGATTAATCGCCTTATCACAGACTTTTCCTTCTTAGAAGCAAATCCGTGCAAATATATTGCCATAAAGTACGCTATAGGTACAACAATAAGTGTTCCTAAAGCGGTTACAATGATTGAATTGATGATAAGTGCGCGCATTCCAAATTCTGCAGGCTCCCATACCGGGTACCATTGATCAGACAAAAAGAGCTCCGCTCCAACGGAGCGGATAGCTGGTAAAGATTCTTTCACAAGGTAGTAATATATCCCAAAGAGAGCAGCGATCGCTGTAATTGAAGATATTCCCATCAATGCTTTACGCGTCTTGTCCTTTATCTCTCTGTGCACATCGCATCCCCTTTCCTCAACAAATCTTCAAAACGGTCTTATTTTAGCAATTCTTACTGACCAAGAGCTGCAACAAATCCTGCCTTTTCTACAAGTTCCTGACCTCTCTTTGATACTATGAACCTCAGGAAATCGGCAATTGGTCCTTCTTCTGGCCATCCCTTCGTTACATCCACAAAGACGAACAATGGTCTTGAGAGTGGATACTTGTAAGAGAGGATATTTTGTTTTGTTGGCATTACTCCGTTCACAGAGATTACTTTAACGCTCTGATCAACATACCCCACTCCAAAGTAAGCAATTGAGTAAGGTGTCTTTGCAACGGTCTCAAGTTCTGCCATCGATGATTCAAGCATTCTAACTCTTGGTGACATTTTTTCATCGCCGAGGACTTTTTCTTTAAAGACTTCAAATGTTCCTGATGCAGTGTTTCTTGAGAATGGGACTATTTCAGCGTTTGGCAAGTTAGGATTCAACTGATTCCACCTTGTGATCTTACCAGTGTAGATATCCCTTAACTGGTCGATGGTGATGTTATTAATAGGTAAGTTCTTGTGAACAACAATCGCAATACCGTCCCATGCAACAAGAACTGGAGCAAACCATTTTTTCAATTCAAGCATCTTCTGAACTTCGGAGTCTTTAAGCCATCTGCTAGAATTTGCTATGTCTGTCGTCCCGTTGAAGAGTGCTGCAATTCCTGTTGAACTTCCAGCACCTTCAAGTGTGATCTTGATACCGGGATTCATTTTGCTGAATTCTTCAACCCACAACTGTGCAACGTCAAGGAGTGTGTTTGAACCTTTGATAACTAACGTGTTTGAAAAACCAAATACCGCAAAGAGCGAAACAAGTAATACAGTTAAGAAGAACTTTCTCATACATAACACCTCCAATTTTTAAAGTTCGCTCTAATTTTCTCAGCAATTAATTAAGGAAGATTTTTGGTATATTAAGAATTTTTAAGAACGCACATTGCCATAACCGATTCTTCTGGAAATAGTTCCAAGAATAGGTAGAAAATAATCATATAATCATGTATAATACTTTCGGTTATGGATCTTGGCGTTTTCTTATCAGATTAAAAACCCTACTTAGGGAGGTGCGCGGCTATGTTCAAAGATTCAAGGATAGGTATGCTGAAAAAACTTTCTGTGATTTTTCTTGTTTTGCTTTCATTGTCAGTAGGTTTTGCTGAAACAGAGCTCATCATCCATTACCACAGATGGGACGGTAACTACGACGGTTGGAACTTGTGGATTTGGTGGGTAGAACCTATCTCAAAAGATGGAGCCGCTTACCAATTCACCGAAAGAGACGATTTCGGAGTGGTGGCAAAGGTAAAATTCCAAGAAACATTGACGAAAGTAGGAATTATAGTTAGACTTGGAGAGTGGAAAGAAAAAGACGTTGCAATGGATAGGTTTATAACAATCAAAGACGGAAAGGCGGAGGTGTGGCTCTTGCAAGGAATTGAACAGATTTACACAACAAAACCAGACACAAGTCCAAGGGTTCTCTTTGCACAGGCAAGAGACCAAAATACGATCGAAGCATACTTAACAGGCCAAGTGGACACAACAAAAGTAGGTGCAAAAGTAACGGTAGATGGGAAACCTCTCAAGATCGCACGCGTTGAGAAGGCTAATCCTACCGATATTTCAAAAACAAACCACGTCAAGGTTGTGCTTGCAGAACCTATCAAACTCGAAGATGTCAACAAAGATGTGCAAGTAGAAATCGAAGGTTACAAGGCTGCAAGAGTCGTGATGATGGAGATACTCGATAAAATCTACTACGATGGACCTCTTGGTTTCGAATACACACCTACAAAGACAACGATCAGAGTTTGGTCACCTGTTTCAAAGACTGTTGATTTGTTGCTTTACAAGAACTGGGATGACAAAGAACCAACGAAAGTTGTTCCGATGAAATACATAGGAAATGGGGCATGGGAAGTTGTTCTTGAAGGTAACTGGGATGGTTGGTTCTACAAAATTAGGTACTTCAGCTACGGAGAATACAGAGAAGCCGTTGACTACTTCTCAAAAGCGGTCACTAAGAATTCAGCTAAGAGTGCAATAATCGACTTCAGCAAAACAAATCCGCAAGATTGGGAAAAGGTCGCAAGACCACCTTTGGCAGCACCAGAAGATGCGATAATTTACGAAATCCACATCGCAGATATAACAGGGCTCGATAATTCTGGAGTTAAGAACAAAGCAACGTACTTGGGCCTTACTGAAAAAGGCACAAGGGGTCCCAATGGAGTAACCACAGGACTTGATCACCTTGTTGAACTCGGTGTCACACATGTCCACATCCTGCCGATGTTCGACTTCTGGACAGGTGATGAAGCTGACAAGGACTTCGAAAAGAGCTACAACTGGGGCTACGACCCGTACCTGTTTACTGTACCAGAAGGTCGATATTCAACAGATCCAATCAATCCTTATACGAGGATAATTGAAGTGAAGCAGATGGTAAAGGCACTCCACGAAAACGGCATAAGGGTAATCCTTGACATGGTCTTCCCGCACACTTGGGGCGTTGGTGTGATGTCCCCATTCGATCAAGCTGTTCCGTACTACTTCTACAGGATCGATAAAACGGGTGCGTATTTGAACGAAAGCGGTTGTGGAAACGTTATTGCAAGCGAAAGACCGATGATGAGAAAATACATAATCGATACATTGAAATGGTGGGTCACAGAATACAAAGTTGATGGCTTTAGGTTCGACCAAATGGGCTTGATGGATAAAACAACAATGCTTGCAATAAAATCAGAGCTTGAAAAGATAGAACCGACTGTTCTTCTGTATGGTGAACCTTGGGGCGGTTGGGGTGCACCCGTCAGGTTCGGAAAAGCGGACGTTGGAGGAACAGGTATCGCAGCGTTCAACGACGAATTCAGGGATGCACTGCGCGGTTCCGTTTTCAACGCAACAGTGAAAGGTTTCCTCATGGGCGCTCTTGCAAAAGAAACTGGTGTAAAGCGTGGCGTTGTGGGCAGCATCGAATACGATGAAATTATCAAAAGCTTTGCAAAAGACCCGCAAGAAACGATAAATTACGTCGAATGCCACGACAACCATACACTTTGGGACAAGAATTATTTAGCAGCACAGGCCGATACAACTGTGAAATGGACAGAAGAAATGCTTAAAGATGCACAAAAGCTCGCAGGTGCTATACTTCTTACATCTCAAGGCGTAACATTCTTGCACGGCGGTCAAGACTTCGCAAGAACGAAGAAATTCGATGAAAACTCATATAGTTCACCAATATCAATCAACGGCTTTGATTACGCGAGAAAGGCAGAATTTATTGATGTCTTCAATTATTACAAAGGGCTCATCGAAATGAGAAAATCACACATTGCGTTCAGACAGAGAACAGCTGAAGACATAAGAAAGAAAATCACGTTCTTGCCTGCTCCAAGGAAGATGGTAGCGTTTATAATCAAAGACGAAAACGACCCATGGAAAGAGATACTCGTGATCTACAACGGTGATACAAAGGACCAACAATTCACGCTTCCTGAAGGCACATGGAATGTTGTTGTGGACAAGCGCAAAGCAGGGAACAATGTACTGTATCAAGTTAGTGGCAAGATAGACGTTGGTTCGATATCCGCTATGGTGATGTACAAGGCACATTAACAAGAATTAATCTAAGTTTGTCAAAAGTGAGTTGAAATATTAACAATGCTTGTGGTATAATATCCCCGAGAAAGGGGGTAGAATTATGCCCAAAAGAATTCTTGTTGTTGAAGACGAACCAAACATGAGACTTTTGATAGCTGAAGAATTAATGGACGCAGGTTACGAAGTAGATGAGGCAGAAAATGCTGATGAAGCACTAAAGAAATTCTCCGAAAAGCCCTACGACCTTGTTACTATCGACATAGAAATGCCCGGTAGCATGAACGGATTGGAACTTGCAGGTAAGTTAAGAGAAATAAGGCGTGAAGCGAAACTCGTTTTATTGACAGCGTATTCACATTACAAAAGTGACATGGCCTCTTGGGCTGCAGATGCCTACATCGTAAAGTCATCGGATTTAACAGAACTAAAAGAAGTAATTAGCCGTTTAATTAACATGTGAATGATGCCCACACCTTTTAAAAAAGGGGTGGGCATCACCCCTTTTTTTGTATTGTGTAATCGGTGAAAATCGATAGATTGGTCATAGGAGGTGCTCAAATTGGACTATAAAGCTACATTGAACCTGCCGCAAACGAACTTTCAGATGAAAGCAAACCTTGTGAACAAGGAACCAGAGATGCTGAGGTTCTGGGAAGAGAAAGAGATTTACAAGAAAACATTAGAAACAAGAGAAGGTGCACCAACGTACTTACTCCACGATGGTCCTCCGTACGCAAACGGAGATATCCACCTTGGAACCGCCATGAATAAGGTCCTAAAAGATTTCGTTACAAGATACAAGACGATGCGCGGCTATCGGGTACCGTACGTTCCGGGCTGGGATACTCATGGATTGCCCATTGAACACAGGGTTACAACTTCGCTTGGTGAAGAAGCAAAGAACAAAACACCGGTTGAGATTAGAAAACTATGTAAGGAATTTGCACTGAAATACGTCGACATTCAAAGAGAAGAATTCAAGAGGCTTGGTGTTAAAGGTGACTGGGAACATCCTTACATAACGCTTGACCCAGATTATGAATATCACATCCTTGATGTGTTCAAAACACTGGTAGAAAACGGAAATGTCTACCGTGGTAACAAACCTGTTTATTGGTGTCCAACATGTAGAACCGCACTTGCAGAAGCGGAGATAGAATACCACGACCACGAGTCACCATCAATTTACGTGAAATTCCAGATAATTGACGAGCCAAATACTTTTGTTGTTATCTGGACTACAACACCTTGGACTATTCCCGCAAACGTTGCCATTGCACTCCATCCGGATTATACGTACGTCAAAATAAAGGTCGACGGAGAATACTGGATAGTTGCCGAAGGACTTCTCCAGAAATTCGCTGCAGATGTGGGCGTTGATTTTGAAATCGTTGAAAAATTTGTAGGAAAAAAGCTTGAAGGAAGACTCACAAAGCACCCGCTTTACGACAGAACTTCGGTTATCGTTCTTGCAGATTACGTGACACTCGAAGACGGTACTGGTTGTGTCCACACGGCACCGGGACATGGTGAAGAGGACTACCAAACGGGCTTAAAATACAACCTTCCCGTGCTTTCACCCGTAGATGATGAGGGAAGGTTCACAAAAGAAGCAGGCAAATACGAAGGTTTGAAAATATGGGATGCTAACAAAGTCATAGTAGATGATTTGAAAAACAACGGTGCTTTGATAAAAGTGGGAAAGATCAGCCACAGCTACCCACACTGCTGGCGCTGTAAAGGACCAGTTATGTTCCGCGCAACGCCTCAGTGGTTCATCTCAGTTGATAAGAATAACCTTCGTGGCAAGGTGCTGGAAGAGATTAAGAAGGTTAAGTGGTATCCTTCATGGGGCGAAAATCGTATCACAGCTATGGTGCAAGAAAGGCCAGATTGGACTATCTCCCGTCAGAGAGTCTGGGGTGTGCCCATTCCAGCGGTCAAGTGTAAGGACTGCGGCGAAGTAATACTTGATCCAAAAGTAATCGAACATTTTGCGAACATAGTTAAAGAAAAAGGAACAGATGCATGGTTTGAGCTCGATGTCAACGAACTGGTTCCTGCAGATTTCCATTGTCCATCATGCAAGAGCAAAAATTTTGAAAAAACTCACGATACACTGGATGTCTGGATCGATTCTGGATGCTCTTGGGAAGCAGTGATACGCTCAAAAGGTGAAAAGTTCCCCGTTGACCTTTACCTTGAAGGCGATGACCAGCACAGGGGTTGGTTCCAGAGCTCGATATTCCTTTCAACTGCAAAGGCGGGAACAGCACCATTCAAAGCGGTTGTAACTCACGGATTCATCAAAGACGAACAAGGCAGAAAAATGAGTAAATCACTGGGTAATGTAATAGACCCTATGGAGATAGTGAACAAGTACGGTGCAGATATACTGAGATTGTGGGTTGCGAGTACGGACTTTTTCGATAACATCAGAGTTGGAAAGAACATTATCGAACAGCAGGTTGAAGTTTACAGGAAGTTGCGAAACACGATCAGATACCTACTCAGTAATTTGTACGACTTCACAGAGGCTGATTTACTACCGTATGAAAAACTGCTCCCACTAGACAAGTGGGCACTTGGCAGACTCCAGAAATTCATTGAACAAGTAACGCAATACTACGACGAATTCGAATACTCCAAAGTCTACAACGCAACCGTCAAATACTGTACAACAGAGCTAAGCGCAATCTATCTGGACATACTCAAAGACAGACTATACGTAGAGGCAAAAGATTCGATATACAGAAGGTCCGCGCAGACCGTCTTGCACTACATACTTGAAGCACTGATAAAGATTCTTGCGCCCATCATTCCTTTCACAGCGGAAGAGGCTTATCAAGAAAGTCACTTGAAGAAATACGAAAGTGTGCACCTTGAATACTGGCCAGAGTTTAGGAAAGAATTTATTGATGAGAACCTTCTTGAGGAGCTCAACCACTTACTACTCATACGCGATGACGTACTGAAAGCACTTGAAAGCGCCAGGTCGTCGGATGTGATAGGCCACTCGCTTGATGCACACGTAATTATCGAAGCGAAGAACGATGAGCTAAAGGCTCTGCTCAAAAAGTACGAACCTTTACTTGAAGAATTCTTCATAGTTTCAAAAGTAACACTATCTGATAACGTCTCAGGACTGAATGGCCAGTTTGCAAATGTAATGGTTCAGAGAGCAGAAGGCCAAAAATGTCAACGCTGCTGGAAATACCATCCAGACACTGGAAAAGATGAGCAGCACCCAGAAACGTGTCCACGATGCTCCGCTGTGCTCAGAGGTGAAAGGATATAAAATTTAAAAAGGGCAGAAGAGATGATAAGATGAAGAGAATCAAAACTTTGCACACCCATGTGTTTGGTCTAAGTACTTCAATATCTTTAATAGCGCTTATGCTATTAATACTCCCGGTGGTCACATCGATCGCCGGGACTGTTATTCCTACAAGACTGGGGATTGAACGGATAGAACTAACTGGTGAAATCAAAGTCGATGGTAAAAACTATCCATTTAAGTTTATCGACGGAATGCTTCTGGAAGATGGTAAGAGAAATATCACATATAACGGACAGAAATTCACTGTAGAGGTAAAGACAGTGCCTGACCAACTACGTTTGAACGGCTTAACAGAAGTTTATACGTACGTTTTTGACAGCACGGTCACTTTCCTTGATCCGAACGTAAGAGCCCTAAAACCGCTAAGTAGATCTAACGAGATCAAACTTTCCGACAAGTTTTATCTTGCTGTTGCCAGTGATGAATTCGGTAACGTCGCTGATGTGGCATTTGTACCTCCAACACTCGAAAAACTCGACATACTCGACTCACAGAACCCGATTACAAACATCTCTGGCAGAAAGTTCCTACTTTCGTCCAAGTCACCTTACAGGATAATCAGCAAGACTGTGCTCCCAGAAAAAAGTGCCCTTATATTAGAATCCGGTGTCACAGTGATAAGCGCACTCAACGCAGAACTAAACATCAAAGGTACGTTAGTCACAACTGGTCTTGTGAGTTTTCTTGGAAGCGGAAGGTTGAATGTTTCTGAAAATGGTTCTGCATACATTAGCGCTATCGGTCCTGAGATGGACATAACTTCAGATAGAGGGGCTCTGATTTTTGTAGATGCTTCGAACTTCAGGAGCATTGATGCTAACTTAACGAACTTCGTAGTAATTAGAAAAACATCGCTTAGTAAAGTTTCGATCAACGGCGCATACGCTGTCTACATTATTGACTCCACAATCGACGAACTTCAAATCCAGAACTGTGGCCATGTCGTGATAAACAATTCAGCTGCGAACATTTTTAATGTGGGACTTCTCTCCAAAGTAATTTCCTACAACTCACAGTTCGATAAACTCTTAGTTTCTGACTTATCTTCCGTATCACTCGTATCATCGAAAGTATCAACATTAAATACATCGAAAGGTAGCGTGTTGAAATTCAAAAGCTCTTCCTTAAAAAGTGCAAAAGTTGAAAACTACGCTGTGCTTTACCTTTTTAAAACAACCATCGACCAATTAAATGTCGGAAATGGGAAATACTATCAAATTGAGAGCAACGTAAAGAAAGTTGTAAAAATCTCAGAAGAATGATTCGTTCGAGGGGGGCTGGATATGGCTGATTGTGTATTTTGTAAGATCTTAAACGGAGAGATACCTTCAGAAAAAGTATACGAAGATGACGATTTCATAGTCATCAAAGACATAAGGCCTGTGGCACCCGTTCACTTGTTGGCTATCTACAAGAAGCATGTTCCAACAGTTAGTGAGCTTTCTCTGGAAGACAGCCAAAAGATGTGGAAATTATTTGAAGTAATTAAGACGGTGACGAAAATAAATGGTTTGGAAAGTTACAGAATCGTTCAAAACAACGGTAAAGATGCCGGCCAGGAAGTGCACCACATACACTTCCACATAATCGGTGGAAGGAAACTGGGACCTCTTGGATAATTAGCTTTCAAAAAGCGAGGTGGAGAAAATAAAGGCGATAGTGTACCTTCCCATTAAACCGGAAGTCGCAAAAAGGCTGAACTTACCAGTGAAGTTACCCGTTCTTGCTGAGGACCTGTTGCTCATAACAGATCAAAACAGCATCCCAATCGATGTGATACTAAGAGGGCTTGAAGAGCAATATTCGATAGAAAAGAGTGAATACTGGAAATCCTATTTACTTTACTTTCTTTATGAAAAATTCAAAATACTTATCAACGAAGGCAAATTCGACGAGGCACAGCAGGTTCTAAAAAGAGCTCGAGACCTTCAGGAAGACTACCGCTATTATTTTTACAATGCCATCTTGCAAGCTAAACTTGGAAATTATGAGCTTGCAGAAATTGAATTCAAACAATCGTTAGCTCTGAATCCAAACTTTTCACTTGCTTACTATGAACTTGGCAATGTGCTCTTTGCCAAAAAGGATTACGATGAAGCGATGGAAGCTTACACAAAAGCGTATCAAACAGACCCAAATTTCTTGCTCCCGCTTTTGAAAATCGGGGACATCTACATGGAGCTGGGACAACTAAGCGATGCAGAAGTTATATACCGCTCTATAGTGCAAAAACTTGAATCAAGCGAATTATCTGCTGAAGGGATAAAATTCGAACCAATGCCCGAAGCTTACTTGAGACTTGGAGTTGTTTATAACCTCCGTCAGCAGTACGAAAAAGCCGAAGAGATTTTCAAAAAAGGCCTCGAAATTGCCAAAAAACCCGAGATCATGTATAACCTTGCCTACACTTTAACAAGACTTGGAAAACACTTTCAAGCTTACGGACTATTGCTCGAACTTTCCAAACAGTACGAAACACCAGAAGTGCTAAACGAACTGGGCATACTCCAGCGCAGGTTGGGACTTTACGAGGAAGCTTACCAAACTTTTGAGAAAGTACAGGACGATTTTCGCGAAAATTTTGAGAGAATCCAGTTCTTCGTAGGCAAGAGAAAATACGACGATGAGTTTGAAAATGAAATGAAAGGATCTGAAGAGCTCGTGGAAAAAATAGAATTCCCATTTCAAGATGCCCTCGAAACTATCGTACAATCCACCAACGATGATGGAGAACTCATCGTTGAAGACTTTTTGGGATTAACTAAAACAGAGCCGATCTTAAAAGACGTTACCGTTGCGGATACGAAAAACTTCCCATATATCTTAGCTGGAATGTACATCGCAGGCACAGATCCAATAATCATGGAGAAAAACACCACCAAACTCACACTATTAACAATGGGCGCAGGGCTACCCCTTGCATGTTCAACAGCGATATTGAGATTGTACCAACACATACTATCTGGTGACAAGAACATAGACCACATCATCGAAGATATACGTGGTGAAATTGAAGAAATCCACTTCCTATTCTCAACAAGGCTGACTTCACTACTTGAGTCTCCCTTAGACGACTTCTTCGATGTCGATTGTGCCGACTATGAAACATTCGCAATCAACCTATTCAAAGCGGTCGGATACCAACCGTCAAATGAAGAAATAGAGCAAATTGAGGATGAAATACTCAGAAAGACTACAAAATTCTTCATGGAAATCACGACAGGAAAATAATTAGACCACTACAGTAAAACAAAAAGCGGGCAGATGTACGCCCGCTTTTTTGGTGATATCACCCTCAGCTTTCATTGAAAATGAATCTCAATTTTGCTCATGTAGTCCCAAAACGAATTTTTCGAATTCGGTTTCCGCGATATCTTCCAAATTCCCTTGACTAACGACTACCGTCTTTTCTGTTGGTAGTATCTTGAACCTTTCCCATGGGAATTCATATATTTCCCTCATATCTCTGATTTCATCAGGTACTTCGATTAATTCAATCTCCAGTTTTGAATCCTGGAAGACCCAATCTCCGATTTCGTACGTTCCATAAACAGCTACAAACTTCGTCCCGTCTTCCCACTTATACCAATGTGGGATAAACTCTCCAAAAGAATAAAGGTTCCATCTTATCATGCAAAAAACCTCCTAAAGCTGAGCAAGTTTCAAGCGCTTTTATTTTCAAACGACCTAAATATTTTAACATATTTGTCCATATTTTTAAAGTATGAAACAACATAGCAAAAGAAAGAATTAAGGAAAATCAAGCTCTATGAACCTTTCCACATGTCTTTCTTCCACTTAGAACACGTTCTGTTTCATCAAACAGTCCTAGATAGACTATATTGTCCAAAATTCCCTTGTACGTTTTCAACTCAAGCAAATTATAGGCAAGGATAACTTCATCCAAAACTCTGAAAAGATATTTCCTAACCTCTGGCCTTATGCTGTCTACAAATTCTTCAACGTCCATACCTGAACTAAAACCATACTGGGTAACGAAAGGATTGTAGTTCCCTTTCTTTAAATCTCTTCGCAGATCATCAAACGCATCAAGCGCGTATATCCACTTTCCGAGATGCTTTGCCAAATGCACCAAAACAGTTATTTGTTCAGAAGGCAGGCCTTGGAAATTCTCAAAGAACAAAGCCACGATATCACCAAACACCTCTGCAGTTTTATCGATAGATGGTTCTCTTCTTTTCTCCAATTCATTAAGCTCTTTCAGAAGAGCTTGGAGACGAAACTCCACGGAAGGTTGAACTGGAGGAATATCCTTGAAAACTTTCAAAAGCAGAGCTTTGGCAAAGTTCCTTTCATCTTCAACATCATCAAAAAGTTTGTACTTCAAAAGCAACAGAAAATTACCTGCGGCAAGTTGTATTTCCTCACCTTCAAAATAACTGATATTTCTCAACTCAATACCGCAAAACCTTCTCTTGTACTCTAACTCCTTACCCCTGAGTGAAGTCAAAAGCAGTGCAAAGAACACAGAATCATAACTTAAAAAGAATTTTGCAAGGTATCTTGCTTTGTGCAAACTCGTGCACACGCCACAATAAAAAGCACGAAATTCGTTTAATTCTCTAACTTTCAGCTCATCTTTAACAGGTCTTACATACCCAAACATCCCAGCACCTACTTAAAAAAATCTCACATACATGAAATACAATCTCCACCCATACATTCACAACACGTATCGCCAACCCACATGCATCCAATACATCTACACACGTCATCGCAGCAACCACTACTTCTTCGGTAATAGCCAGGACGATATCCCCTCAAAACATGTTGACCTAAAAATTCTGAATTGTCGACCGAAGGATTGTTTACAAGAGGTTGTTCAAGCTTTCTTTTCTCCAAATACTCGCTATAGGCTTCCACAAGCTCATTGTACTTTGCAATTGCAATAGGTTTTAAATGGCTGTTTTCGTACCTTTTTGGATTGTACTTTTCAAGGTATTCATTATACAACTTTTCAACCTCACTGTGTGTTGCATCTTCTGGAATGTTAAGTATCTCATATATACTTCGCACAAAATACACCTCCACGGTACGAGAATTTTCGCTCTATCATTTAACATCGAGAAATTTTTCAATCCATTTCTTCATTTCCAAAACAACCTTTTCAAACAGAATCTCATAGCCAGCAAAAAACACGTTAGCGAAAATAACTATGCCGTACATAACAAGCTTTTCATCAATAATCACAACTTTTTGAATTGCTTGAGCTGTCTGTGAGAGTATGTCGATGTCCAATACGACGCCTTGAACAAAAAGCCAAATAAAAAACGCACAGTTGAAATACACATACTTGCCAACCCACGAAAGTACCTTTTCATGCCTTTCTAAAAGGTATCTGATAGGAATGTAGAAAGACATGAAAGCAAAGGTGGTCACATATCCAATTCTTGGTATGAACAAATAGGCCAACACATTTAAACCAAACACTTCCAAAAGCCCCATAAAAAATGAATCGAATATCAAATACGGGCCATAGAGCAAATACGACGCAACGATAAGGAAAGTCCACTTACTCGGTGTTAGACTGCCGATGTAAAGAAAAACAAAAAGAAACCCAAGAAAGATTCCAAGAAAAGCTACCTTCTTGCTACGATTTGTTCTCGAACTTTCTATTTTGTTAAATCTATCAGCCATAACTCACCAATCACCCATCCAGCTTAGTTACCTGCCTTTTCTTTGTCTGGCTCGGAAATCTCGTTACTCTCAGTGTCTTTAAGCTCGTTGTAAATTGCCTTTATCTTTTCTATATTCTCAACAAACGCATCGACTACTCTTGGATCAAAATGCGTCCCTCTACCTTCTTTTACTATCTCAACCGCTTTCTCAAACGAGAATGGCTTTTTGTACGGCCTTTTCGATGTCAAAGCATCGAACACATCCGCAACTGCCAGTATCCTCCCTTCGATACTTATCTCCTCTCCCTTCTTTCCAAACGGATACCCGCTTCCATCCCATTTCTCGTGGTGGTCTCTAATCAAATTTATCGCCGTCTTGAGCGAGTTGCCAGACATGATTTTCCGACTGTTCTCAACAAAATCTTCGATAATTCTTACACCTATCATCACGTGTGTTTTCATAACCTCCCATTCGTCGTCGTCAAGCTTGCCTGGTTTGAGTAGTATGCTGTCAGGTATACCTATTTTCCCAATATCATGCAATGGAGCGAACTGATATATTTCTCTGACCAGCCTTGGCTCAAGCTTCATAGCCTCTGCTAATATTTTCGCATAAGTTGAAACCCTCCTAATGTGATTGCCTGTTTCGTTGTCTCTGTACTCTGAGAGATTTACCAGGGATTCACCAAAATTCGCCACTACGTTCTGAATCGCCAATGCGTAAAACAACTTAGGTGAAAGTATCAAAGAAATTATATGGAATAGCTTTCCGTCTTCTTCAGTAAAATGGTTAACCTCTTTCGATGTCAAAAAGAAAAACCCTATTACTTCCCCACCGACAACTGCTGGAACTGTTAAATTGGACAAAAATCCTTCCTTGACTATGAGTTCTGCACTCTTGGAATTAACAGCTCTCAAATCGTTGATGATACGATACTTAAGCCCTTCTTTCGCAATTTTCCCAAGTGATGTCTCACCGAGCTTTTGTCTGAAACCTTTATGCAAAAAAGCTCTATGTCCCGGTTCTGAAAAGTACGCCTCTTCTGCAATCACTTCATCATCTGATATCAAAGCAAGTGAGAACCTCTCCACTTCAAAAAAGCTACAAACTTGTTCACCAACGAGTTTGATATATTCTTCAATTGTATCAACATATGGAAGTTCTCTAAAATAACTAACTATCCCGTTCCTCATGTTGGCTTCCTTTATCATAGCATTTAAGACTGACTCTTCTTTGCATGTCTCGGGCTGAATAGTTGGTATATTCTCGATATATAAAGATTCAGAAATCCTCCTTGATATTTCATACAGTTTCATCGAAAATGATTGTATACGAGAATACTTACCTTTAAAGTTTAAAAGAATCAGAAACATTGATAGAAGAATAACGGTTATAACCCACATAAAGAACTTGAATCCACCCTGCATACTCTTTGCCTCATACTCGCGCATAAATGAGGTAAAGTCTCTTAATTGCTTTGCTATAGTCTGGGAATCGTTTGAATTGATCGCTTTTATGAATTCAGAAGTTTCAAAACCGTAGCGTTCCATCACCTCAATGAGACCTTCGGCTTTTGAATGATCGAGGACGACTGAATTAATTTTATCGAACACCACTTTTATTTGAAAGTATTCTGTTCGTTTTTTATAAATCATATATCCCAGAAAAACCTCAGCAAACAAAACGAAGAAGGTTAGAAACAACAAGCTGATTCTTATGAATTTAATCTCCGAAAAAATTTCTTTACTATTGTTCTTGCTCTCACTCATGCTCTTCACCTCCTACTCACTCTTAAACTAAAAGACGACCGTAGAGGTGACAGATTTTTTTAAATAATTATAGCACAAACTTTTTTAAAAAAGAGTTTTGCATCTCTCAAATCATCAATTTCGTATTAACATAACCGTTTAGTGTGAGTTTTCCACTTCTTCGACTTTTTGTATTTTTAAAATTCTAACTCTTGAACCAAGACATCGTTTCCCAGCCGGAATTTTTTCGTCAAGTCTTCCGAAAAGTTTTGTACAGTCTCTTTAACCTTTCTATCAACTTTGCGCAGATGAGGGAAAATTTTAACAACTTCTTTTATCTCTTCGTCAAGTTCGTTCATCATTTTTATTATTTCATTGACACTGGTTGTTGCAAACTCCATAGCGGTACTTATTCCCTCAGCTGCCGCACTTTGCTGCTGACTTGCTGCGGCAAGTGCCTGAGCTTTGGAGTTTATGTGTTCTGTGAGCTCATAAATGCGCTCGAAAACTTCTCTAACGTTCCTAACACTACTTCTTGATGCCTCAAGCACTTCTCCACTCTTCAGTACAGCTTTGTTAACTTGCTTTACCCCGTTCTCGATATTCTTTAGTATGCTCTGTATCTCTATAGTTGATTTCTTACTTTCCTCTGCCAGTTTTCTTATCTCAGCTGCTACTACCGCAAAGCCTCTTCCCGCTTCCCCAGCCCTTGCAGCTTCTATCGCCGCGTTTAGCGCTAATAAATTGGTCTGCTCTGCAAGAGCGTTTATAGTCCCAACTATACTTTCTATTCGAGAAGAATAACTCATTACCAGATTGGTAACTTCTATCGACTCTTTTGCCGAATCTATTGTCTCTTCAATTCTCCCAACGAGGTCCTCTATGAGTTTTGTTGAATCTTCTATTTTGCTGAATGTTAGGTTGGCAAGTGAAGAAATCTCATTAGAACTATTAGCTACATTCTGAGCTGCAACGACAACCTCTTTAACTTGCATGTTTGTACCCTCAACTGAGGCAGAGACGGTGTTGGACATCAAAGTCACCCTCTCGGAAACCGAATCAACCCTTTGAATCAACTCGTCTACCCGCTCAATGAAAGATGTGCTTTTGTTCATAGCATGGTTAATCTCATCAAAGATATCTAAACTACTCGATAGCGTATCCCTGATCTTTTCAACCACCTGAGAAATGTGGCTTATCAAAATCCCGATTTCGTTTTGCACAGTTGTTGGAAATTCAACCGTTAGATCACCGTCTTCAACTCTTGCCATACATGCCTTCGCAACGGATACTTGTCTTTCCACAGTTCTTAGTAGTACAACAACTAAAGTGAGCACCATTCCTATCAAGGTCAGTTGAAGCACGATATTTGCAACACCCAACTTAGTCTGTTGAGCAACTATGGTTGTGAGAGGCAACTTCGATAGCAGAATCGCTATAGTTTCGTTGTCTATATCTTTAAAATGGTGAGCTATATAAAGCTGGCCGTTTTTGATCTCGTAGTACTTTTCATTTCTAATAAACTTTTGTAGATTTACCTCATCCGCTATTTTAACACTCTTATCAACCCTAAGAAAATTAGGTTTGTAAAGCTTACCCTTCTCATCGTAAAGTAATACCAACTCATTGGTTCCTTCAAGGTCACTAAGTATCCTCTCATCAACCAAAACACCAACTTCGAGGATTGCAACCAAATCTTCGGATACGAGCGGAGTGAGTAACCTTAACCCCAACCCAGATAGGTCAATTTCATATCCCATAACCTTCTCTTTTGTTTGGATCAATTTATTTACAAGCTTTCTGGCGGCTATGCTGTCGTTTGATTTTTCCTTATCGTGCATCCTTAGAAAAACCTTCAAATCAGGTCTGTTGAATTGCAGAATACTAAGCCCGTATTGTTTATAAGTATCAAAGGTATACTCCAGATAATAGTGCAGCGAATCCTTATCGTCTGTTTGTATAATATTTATCAAGTTCGGATCGTTTTGCAATATTTCTGTTAGTATCGAAAAAATCGGAACCTTGCTCTCCACTTTCTCTTTCAAAATCTTGACAATCGCTTCGTTATACTTCTCCGACCATCCTTTTATAATCTGATTCGAAAAGTGTTGGTTCACAAAATACATAACCATGAAAGCACATGTCAATATAACCGTAAGTAAAAGTGGTAAGTTCCTCAGCTTTATAACCTTCATAAACCAGCCTCCTGCAATCGATGATAAATCAGAAAAATTGACAATGTTTTACATCGAAGGTAAAATGTAGTTAAGACATATCAGGCGAAGGGAGGCCGGCAAATGGTTGAAAAACTGGCACATGGCTCGAGTAGAAAACTACTCTCCGTTGATGAGATAGTCGAGACGTATGTAAACTCCAAGACAAGAAAACTGCTGCTTTTCATTACATCACTGATGTGGTCTTTTGACGCTGCAGGCGTGCTCGCACTTTCTTTTACACTCCCAGCGATAAGTAAAGAGTGGGCACTGACTGTGCAACAATCTGCCAACATCTTGAGTGCGACTTTCATTGGAATGCTCATCGGAGCACTGAGTGTAGGATTCGTCGCTGACTTTCTGGGGAGAAAGATTTCAAATATTGTGTATTCCCTTTTCACCGTGGTATTTTCGCTCTTTCTTGGATTCACCAACTCTGCAGCCACGTTCCTTTTCTTACGTTTGCTTGCTGGTATCGGATACGGCGGCTTGATGCCATCCGTGAATGCTTACCTCGCAGAATTCTTAGGAAAAGGGCTACGCGGTGCTTACCTTGTCCTTCTTGAAGCAAGCTGGGCGATAGGAAGTATCCTTATAGGTCTTGTTTCGGTGACAACAGCGCAGATAAGCTGGAGAATAACATACTGGGCATTTGCCGTGGGATTAGTTCTCTTACCGATTTTACTCAAATTACCAGAGTCACCAAAGTTCGCATTCAAAAAGCACGGGAAAGACGGTTTGGAAAAGGTTTTAAAGGCGAAAATACATTACGATGTCGCACCTATACCAGAGAGCAAAGTTGCTGTTATCGAATTACTAAAAAGGCCGTATCTATCAAGAACAATAATGATTTGGGCAAGCTGGTTTGTTGTGAGTTTTGTTTACTACACGCTCTTTTCATGGGCACCAAAGATATTCGCTCAGCAAGGCCTGAGCGCAACAAAATCGCTCTGGTTCACATTTTTCATGATGGTTGCACAACTTCCGGGATACTTGTCTGCTGCGTACTTCATCGAAAAGCTCGGGCGCAAGAAATCCCTTGCGATATACTTTATTGGCATGTCTGTTAGTGCAATACTTTGGGCGTTTGTGGGAAATACAGTTCAGTTGATAATCGTCGCTTTACTACTATCGTTCTTCACACTTGGCGTATGGGGACTTGTGTATGCTTACACTCCAGAGTTGTATCCAACTACAATGAGAGGAACGGGCAACGGAATGGCAGGTGTTGTCGCAAGGATAGCAGGCATATTAGCTCCACAATTCGCAGGATATATGTTCTCGATGAACAAATCCCTTCTTGAAATCTTCTCGTGGCTCGCTGGATTGTCGATTTTAGCAGCCGTAATAGTTCTTCTTTTAGCAATCGAGACAAAGAACGTTGAAATAGGATAACAAAAAAACCTGCCAGCTCAACACTGGCAGGTTTTTAATTCTACTAACGCAGTTTAAAGAATTTCATCGTCTCTTCAAACATCTTTATTTCTAATTTGAGAGCTTCCTGACCTATCTCTACTTCCGGTATCATTTCCCTTGTTCTTCCCATTTCGTCCATCATATTTCTTAGTATTCCAACCAACTCATTTACATTATCTGCAACACTTTGGACTGCCGCACTAATTTCTTCGCTTGAAGCACTCTGTTCTTGACTTGCGGCTGCGAATGATTGAGTTTTTGAATTGATGTCTTCCATAATTTTGTATATCCTCTCAAACGCTTTCTGTACATTCACCACACTCTCACGTGATGTCCCCAGTACTTCTGCGTTCTGCTTCACGGTCTGGTCGACTTGCTCCACTCCATCTTTGATATTCCTTAGGATCTTTTGTATATCACTTGTTGACCTCTTACTCTCTTCTGCAAGTTTTCTTATTTCATCTGCGACCACTGCAAAACCTCTTCCCGCTTCCCCTGCCCTTGCAGCTTCTATTGCAGCATTGAGTGCAAGTAGGTTCGTTTGCTCTGCTATCGAGTTTATGGTGTCAACTATGTTTTGTATCTGCGATGAATAACTTACAAGTGAATCGGTAACCATCATAGAACGTTCTGATGTCTTTATCGTTTCTTCTATCTTTCCAACGAGTTCCTTTACAAGCTCCACCGAGTTGGATATTTCATCGAATGCAGAATTCGTAAATGCTGATATTTGCTGAGCTGTATTAGCAACGTTTTGGGCTGCTTCGGCAACTTCAGCAACGGCCATGTTCGTTTCTTTAAACGCTGAAGAAATATTTTCTGCAGTCGTGTAAACTTGTTCAGAAACCTTATCCGCACGCTCAATAACATTACTTAGATTATCTACCAAGCTGCTGTAATTTTCGATAACTTTCCTCATCGTCCCAAAGGTGTTTTCGATATTTAAGAAAGCATTGCGTAATTTCTCAACTGCCTGAGATATAGCTTTTACAAGGTCGCCAATCTCGTTACTCGAAGTGACATCAAATTGGACAGTTAAATCGCCGGTTTCAAATTTGGAAATTCCTTCACGTGCTTTGGAAACCTGTACTACGACACTTCTTGTGAGTAAAATCACCAATGTTAACAGTGCTACAATACCAGCAACCTGCGATACTGAAGCAATCGTGATGGAACGTTTGCTAAGTTCTTCAACGTCTTTAATTGAAACTCGCGTTAGTATAACCGCTATCGTCTCTCCATCTGGATCTTTAATAGGATAAGACAAGTACTGATACCCGCTTTTAACTTCGCAATACCCCTCGGTTCTTAAACACTTTTCTATGTTCATCTCGCCTGAAATTTCTATATTTTCGTTTTCTTTCACAATCATCGGTGTTGACAACTTACCACCCTCACCGTAGAAAATGACAACCTCGTTCTCACCGATTAACGATTCGAGGAAAGCCTTATCAAGCAATATTCCAATCTCTACAATACCAACGAATTCACCTTCGGAAATTACGGGTACGATGTATCTCATCGCAACACCAAATTTACCAGCCTCGTAGCCAGCCACTTCTTGTCTTGTTGTTGCTACTTTCTTAACAAGTTTTCTATATGAAAGATCATCTCCAAATTTATCCGGCTGGTGGGTTCTCAAGAATGATTTCATATCGGGATCAATGTAATGGATTAAATTAACACCAGATTTGGCATATGTATTAAGATAGTTTTTTGAATACTGATAGAGAGCTTCCCTATCCCTTTCTTTGAAAAGCTCGATGACCTTTTGGTCGTTCAAAAGAGAATTTAAAAGCACGCGCAATAACTCCATCCTTGCGTCAAGTTTGTTTACAACATCTCTTTGCGCCGCTTCCTTGTACAATTCACTCCACTTCAAATTGACTTGGTTGCTCGACTGTAAAAAGACAAGCAATGTAATCGACAAGATAACAACTAAACTTAGTCCGAGCACGATAGGAATGTGCTTCAGTTTTAAGCCTTTCATAGTTCTTCCCTCCTTTGCATAGGAGATTTGAGATTCCGTTAACTAAGAATTTTACGCTCTGTTTTCCTTAGCTAAAAAATATCTTACTTGGAATTATACCACAAAAAAACGAAAGTTTGGCAAAATTTCATCAGAAAAACCTCGGCTGAAAGAACAGTAAAAATAAAAAACCTGCCAGCTCAACACTGGCAGGTTTTAAACAATTATTCAACTTATGCTTATTTAACTACAATTGGTACAAGTGTTGCGTAGGCTTGGCCGGGGATGTAGGACTTCAGCACTTGCTCTTGTGTGTATCCTTCCGGAACGATGATATCGAGTACCCATGGTGCGTAATCCTTTGAATCGGCTGGATAGCCTCCAAGTGTCCACTGCGAAGCATTTGCAGTTACAGCCCTTATGTGGTCTGTTCCAAAACCGTCTTGGCTCATAGACAAGATGTACGCTTTGATACCTGATTCTACTTGCAGGTATTTTTTGAAGATTACAACATATATCACTTTATCAGCTGGATCAGCCTCGTAGTTTATAGCCTCAGGCATTTCCTTTCCGTCAGCGGTCGCAAAGACTTGACCATAATCTGGCCAACCTGCGATCTTTATGAAGTAATCCCAAGGTTCTTTGAATTGGACCCTTGCACCTTCTTTGTAAGTGTTCGTTCTTCCGCCAGGTTTGGTATCAAGGTAGATATTGATCAACTGGTGAGAGAATCCTTTCGGTGACGCCCACGGATTAGTCATCTCAGCAAATTTAATAGCGAATACGTAGGCTTCTTCGTTTTCAAGGACTGTGACTTCCGTTATGTCCCACAAGCCTTTGTAAGGTGCAAAGGCTGGATCTTTTGGATACGTGTACGTACCAAATCCGTAATCATCACCGACTTTGTCGACGAATTTAGCTATAACATTTCCAGAGATCATACTTGGTGTTTTGACCGCAACTCCTTGTGCTGGCACTACTTGATCTTTACCCGCAACCGAAACCACCACGAAAGCGTTGAAAGTTTCCCCGCTTTTAACACCGATTACATCGTAAGGTATTTCAAATTCAACGACTTCATCGACAGCGGTCTTGAACGGATTTGCTTGGAGGACCCACGTATTATCACCCATTGCCGCAAAGAATGAGCCGCGCTTTCTCGCTGCATATGTCTTCATGTTAATTGAGAATCTGAAACCTACTTTCTTAGCAAGTTCCGTTCCGTTGAAGGTTCTCGTATTCACAGCCGACATTCTTGGAGAGTCCGTGTATACCTCAACAAGTAAATCTTGGTTGAGATAATCCTTTGCAGGTTTGTCAAGCTCTACGGCAACATAAAGTGCTGATGATGTTCTTGCAATGTAAGCTACTTTGAAGACACCCGTTCCTTCAAAGTACGCAGTTTTCTTCTCAGTTTCAGTGAGCTTTCCATCAATTGAATATTCGACAGACTTTACCACATTCTCCTTTGGCATTTCAACTTTCTTTTCTTCTTCTACCTGCATCTGCACTCTCGGAGCACCGACTTTTAATACTCCGTTCTCTTTCCAAACTTCAAATACACCGTTCTTACCACCGAAACCGTCGTCCACATATGCTGGTGCATTTGGATCGGTAGTCCAATCCTTTCCATCGACGACGAACTTGTACTGATAAACGCCAGGTGTCAACTCAAGAACAGCTTCCCACCAGCCGTCACCAGCACTGTAGCATTCTGTGTCTGTCGAACTCCAATTGTTGAATGAACCAGCGATAAAGACGTATTTTGCGCTCGGTTTGTAGAAGCGAATGACAACATATGTGTTGTCTTCTATGGAGAAATTCTCTTCTCTTTGTTCGTTGAGTTCAATCTTTCCAGCGATATCTGGAGCAGGTGCGAGGATGACCAACTTTCCATCCTTTGAAGCAAGAGTAAAGACACCGTTTTTCCCACCGAATCCATCATCCGTGTAACCTGGTGCGTCCGGATCTTCTTTCCAAACTTTACCGCCATCGATAACGAATTTGTACTGATACGTTCCCGGTTTCAGCTCGAGTTCTGTGATCCACGTGTCACCTTCCCTTTTCATCGGATTGGCTGTTGTAGACCAGTTGTTGAACGTACCAGCGAGGTGAACCGTACTTGCTTGTGGATAAGTAAATGTGAAGATAACCTTGTTCCCCTCTACTTTCAGAGCTGCAAGCGATAAAACGCTAACTAAGAGTAACAAAATGGATAGTCTCTTCATCCACGCCATCCATACCCCTCCTTTTTACAGAGTGTAGTACTTTTATCTTAAATATTTTCTCATATCACTTGGAAATTTTTACGTACTATGGAAACTTTTCCAGAACTTCTAATTAAAATCAGAGGAAAATTGATTGAAAAAGAAGGCGCCGCTAAACGCAGCGCCTTCTTGTATTACCATTTCGCATTGTCTGAAGTTGATCATTTCAAAGTTATTCCGAAAATATGGACGTTGATTTCACGCGGTAGAACTATTTCTTTTAATGGCTCTCCTATGTTTGAAATGTCTAACTCGTAAAGGCTCAATCCACATCTGATAAACTGTCGTTCCCCACCTTGTGTGTACCGATAATCGAATACAACTCCATCTGGCCGGTTACACCAATCAGTTATCGTAATTACATAGGCCTTCTCATTTATTAGAAACTCAACTCTGTAATCACCATGGTTCGCAGCTGCCAAAATGTATACCTTACCACTGCTGATAGGCTGATTCAAGATAATCTTCTGCCCAGCGCAACGTATGTTGTCGTTGCCTCTTGTTACAATTTCAAATGGTATCCCTTTTATCGTTATTATTCCTTCTGATATCTCGTTTTCAGGTAAATACGCCCCTACGATACCTCCAAGGTTGTCAAAGTTCCCAGGTTTTTGAGGTACGGCAAAACCGTCGTTGTTGAAAAGTTCTCTTAACTTAAGGATTGTGAAATTATCGATAACCATCATTTCCGGTATCAACGTTGTAGACATTTCCTTTTCTTTTTTCAAAAACAGAACATCGTTAATTATTTTAGTCCGTTTATCTTTGAAGTCATAATAAAGTGTTTTTGTTTCGCTTGCTATCTTAAATGAGACGCCCATTTTTTCAGGTATCAATATCACTTGATCAACAATACAAGAGTTAGAAGTTGATAAACTTATATTCCCAGAAACCTCAATTTCACCTAACTCAAAAAGCCCGGTTCCTGTGATTTCCTTTTTGACTTGCAGTTTTGAAGAAACAGTTACCGTTGTATTTCTAAAACTACCAGATAAAAGGACACTATAAAGGCCTTCTGAAATTTCCGAAATTTCTTTTTTCAATCTCGCTTTGCCTTCAATTTGGAAAGCTGCCCCAGCCCCAAAATCTCCATTGATGAATCGCACATCAGACAGTCCTGGATCAAAGGATTCAACCTCCAAGACAGTGATACCATTCCTACCTAAGATAATCGGATTAACTGAAAACTCCTGAAAATCAGCCGGGAGCTTTGTGGCGTATAGAGAGGTTCTTAAGGCACAAATAGTTGATTCGGCACCTGCGTTGCGGTTGTAGTGCATGTATTCTAAACCGTCGTAACCTTCCACATTTTCGCCAAGCATTCTTACGTTTAACCTATTCCCTCCGTACAACCAGGAAGTCAAAAGTGCAGAATAGTAAGCGTATTTCTCATCTTGTGTAAGCTCATGTAATTTAATGGAAGGAACGGTCACACATTCTAATGCATAAGAAAGTTCAGGAAAAAGTTTGATATATTTCCCGATTGAATAAATCAACCCAGTTGAAACGAGTAAAGGAACTTGATAATCTAAAGATTGCTGAGCAACCAAAAGATAACGATTATCACCTAACACTTTGTATGATTCAATAAGCGCCTCAGCGTAATGATTACCCCATCCGTTCCAACTAAACCTATCTTGGTAAACTGAAAAGAAGCCTGGTAGATATTTGTACTCTTTCCACTGGTAATTGATAAGCTCATCTGCATATTTTTTTAAATCCCTCTTAGCAGTTTCATCCCTAATTGAATCAACATAATACGACAGTCCAAGAACATACATCGCAAGCTGGTCACCGTAGACCGGTGGTGATTTTTTAATTGCACCGTAAGTCTTCTTCACTGCGTTCAGAACACTTGCATCTTTGTAATATTTAGAAAGTTTTGAGAGTGCTGCAAACGCACGTAGAGTCCACCAAGACGTAGATTTTTCACTTGTTAAACCGTGTTTGTTTATAGTCCCATCTTGCCATGCAAAATTGTAAAATTCACCATCGATGGCTTGCATCTGAAGTACAAATTTCGAAGCCTCGATTGCGAGAGAAAGGTATTTCTCATCTTTGAGAATCTCGTAAGCATCCGTGTACAGTAGAACAACACGAGCTACATCATCAACGCAAAAGTCGCCTTCATTTGGAGCTGTCGCTACCTCAAATCTGTCCCCTTTGTTATCAGCGTAAACCCAGTACCCTTTAACAATTTCTCCGTTAAGAGTGAAATATTGGCTAAGCCGTTCAAGGTGTGTATTGTCGAAAGTTATAGCACCAAAGCAGATGTAAGAAATAAAAACTGAAAGCGTAATAACAAGCATTTTGTTCATTCGAAAGATCACCCTTTCTACGACCAAAAAACTTTTAGAAAATTAAACAAAGGAGGCCGAAGACGCGGCCTCCAGAAAATTTTTAGTATTTCATTCCCCTATCTTTAAGTTTCTGAACGATTCACTCTTAGCTTCTATGAACTTGACCGCTTCCTCGACAGTTTTTGCGTTGTACAGACTGAACAATCTGACATGTTGAACAACATCTCCTGCTTTGTACCTATTAGGCATGTCTTCAACTTTCATCGAATAAACTCCTGTGGTTGACGGATAAGCGTCGAATTCACCTGGCATCCATTTGAAAACTCCATCGCGGAATTCAAGGCTTTCGTAGACCCAAGTATCACCGTCTAACCATTTCTTGTAGTCTGCAGGAATAACTGGGATTTCCGGAAGAATTTCAGCGATACCAACGTTCCCCTTTGGTGAGAAGTTGCTTCTCCAGCGTTCCATTGAAGCAAATATGTAAGTAGCTCCCCACCAGAGTGGTTTCATGCTATTACCAGCCGGGAAAACTATATATGGCATGTTATTAACCCAGGTAACTGCGTTTCTTTGCAGCCAGTATTCATACGGCGTTATATTGAGCTGGTCAGCCCATACAAGTCTTCTGAAAACTGGTAATATATGAAGCGTATCATCGAAAGCTGGAATTATGGGTCTTGTTACCATTGTTTGTACCTTCATCATATCAGCGTACGTTTCGAAGACAAACTTGTTATCGACAAGTATGTCCCCATTCTTAAAAACATGGGTAATTAATTCCTGTCTAAGTCCGTTGAACTTTTCCGACTTAAGAACGGCGATTATACCTACTGCCACAGGGCCAGGATCTAATACCTTTAAAGAAACAACTCTGAAAGCACCACTTGTTTCCTCGTGGTGATCACCGAGTTTTCCGTCAACATAATACGTGGAGTTGTACCAGCCACTAACCCTTGCTATTCCAATTTCGTCAACCAATTTGGCCTTCACGTTGCCGAATCGAGTAACTTGTACCAACCCGTGGTCATTAACTACCGCTTCGATTGTTCCATCAACAGCCTTAATGATCCATTCTTTAGTGTCTTTTACAACATCAAATGCTTTCGGATATACAACCGCTTTTGAAGAAGTATCCTGAACTACGATCTCCGATTTACCCTTAGCAATGAAAACCAGATAATCTGGAGCAGATACACGTTTGTTACCATCGACGTCCTCAATCTGGAAGGGTACTTCCTTCCCCTCGACTAAGACCTTTAAACTCGTCCAGTCGGGTTCAAAATCCTCGGGTATCATCTCCGACAAGGTTCCCATTTGTAAAACTACTGGTACTTCCACTTGACCGGCGATAACTGGAATAGAGACAGATTCAGCGAACACCATCAGAGCAAGCAAGCCGACAAATAAAATAGCTAACCTTTTCATACCAACCCACCTCCTTGAAAGAGTTTGAAAGAAGGGAATAAATATGTAAGCGTTTACACATTTACCGTATTATATATTTTTGTTGTAATAATCTGAAATTTAAACGAACACGAAAATCTTAAATTATTAATTAACACAAATCTTAATCTTCAAATTTCTTCTATTAGCAAATTTTTTCTTGCATTTTCTATCTAAAAGTTTTTTTGGAACAGTAATATACAATTTGATATAATATGCTCGATATGTAAACGCTTACAGATTGGCAATAAGAAACATTGTTCAACAGCTTCTTTGGCAAAATCTTCTCGGAGGTGACAAAATCATGGTTTCCATAGATGATATAGCGAAAAAGGCTGGAGTCTCAACTGCAACAGTCTCCAGGGTATTAAACGGAACTGGGTATGTCTCGGAAGAAACTGAGATTAAAGTCCTTAAGGCTGTTAGAGAACTTGGATATGTTCCGCACACTTTGGCCAAAACGTTAGCTCGCAAAAAGACTTTTAGCGTAGCGGTTGTGATAAGCAAAAGAATAAGTGAGTTGATCAAAAGCGATGTTGGAATTTTCTATAAGATTATCCTAGAGGCTATTGAAAATGCCGCAAGTATCTATAAAGTCTCTGTCGACCTTGTTTTGTTAGAAGAAGTCATCGCAGGTGAGCATAGGACGTATGACGGTTACATACTTGTTGGAAGTGATGCTTCTGAAGAGGAGATAGAAAAGCTTTCTCGAAGTTCTAAGGTTGTTTTAGTGGATCATTACATAGACGGGCTTAGGGTCGACAGTATAGTTAGCGATGGTTACGATGGGATATTTTATATAACCAAGAAATTCATCGACAGTGGTTTTAATAGAATTATTCACATCCACGGGCCTTTGAAATACTACGGTTTTCGTGATAGATACAACGGTTACGTTGCTGCAATGACAAAGTTTGGAAAGCTTCCATTAGTATTTGAATACGATGATTTGCATGAGGAAATCGATTCTGTTTTGAGAAGAGCTCTCCGTGATTGGGTACCAGAGGTAATAATATGTTCAAATGACCCAATAGCCATTAAAGTGCTTAATAAACTAAAACTGTGGGGCTATAGAGTTCCAGAAGATGTAAGTATAATCGGATTTGACGATATACCAGCTGCTGAAAAGGAAGGATTATCTACTTTACGTGTTCAAAAGGTCGAACTAGGTGTAAATGCTGTTAAAAGAATCAATGAAATTCTCAGCAAGCAATCTGCACATCCTTACAAACAATGCATTTACACGACGTACATCAAGAGGAATAGTTCAGTTATGTAGTTTAAACTCAGAAGTACCATCTTACTCATCCGAGGGAGGGATTAGTATGAAGAAGTTATCCGTATTATTTTTGATAGTGATGGTTTCATTGGTCAGCTTTGCAGTTAAACTAACCTTCTGGACGGCACCAAACGCATTTCAAGAAGAATTTTGGAAAACAGTCGTCACCCAGTGGAATAAGTTACGACCTGATATCCAGATTGAAGTTCAGACTATTCCGGCCGCTGGAAGTTCTGAAGAAGCTATCTTAAGTGCAATAGCCGCAGGAAACGCACCTGACTTCTCAGAAAATATCTTCAGCGGTTTTGCAGCACAGCTTGCCGAGATCGGCGCAATTTATGCGTTCGACAACTTTGGAGCGGATTTTCAAAAACTCATTGAAACAAGGAAAATGAAGAGTATCATGGAATCATGGAAGATCAAGGGTAGGTATTATGTCTTCCCAATTTATTCTAACCCAATGATCTTCTGGTGGCGTGGCGATATTCTAAAGAATCTTGGTTACAAAGAACCTCCAAGAACGTACAGTGAGATTTACGAAGTCAGTAAGAAGTTCGCAGACGGTAAGAAAAATTTCACAATGCAAGTTATATCAGGCAGAAACTGGTGGGATCGGTGGTTTGATTTTATTACCTATTACTATGCTGCTACCGGTGGAAAACCCTACATCGACGTTGAAAAACGCAAGGTTAACTTTGGTGATGAAGCAGGAAAGGCTATCACTCAATTTATCTATACGATGTTCCAAAATAAATGGACTGCCGTTGAGCTGGGTACAAACCCATTCTACAATGGCACGATACTCGCAAAGATAACAGGTCCTTGGGAAGTTAACTGGGCTAAAGAAACTTTCCCAAAGGTGGTTCCAAATATCTGGTTCTCAGCACCCCCAGTTCCAGATAACTATCCGAAGGATAAGCCTATATACACTTTTGCAGACACCAAAGGGCTTGTTATTTATTCAACTTGTAAGGATAAGAAAGCAGCATTTGAGTTTATATCATGGGTCTTCTCCAACGTTCAGAATGACGTACTGTGGATTGAGAAAACCCAAATGCCTCCCGCGAGAGAAGATTTAACAACAAACCCTGCATTTGCGAAGTTCATGAACGACAAATTTTTCAAAGCTTACGCGTCTTTTGTTCCCTATGCCGTGCCACCCGCACTAATAGACAAAACTATTGACTTGCAACAGGCGATGACAACACATTTAATAGAACCCTTAATGTATTTGAAAGGCAAACCGGAAGATATATTAAGCAAAGCTGTGAAGGAAATTAACAAGATTCTCTTCTAAAACTTATTAAGATTCCACACTTTTCGAATGGATGTGAAAACGTTGCGAATGCGATCGAAATTCGGTAGAAGGGAACGTTTATTCGGCTATTCGATAGTGTTTCCATACTTAGCATATACCGCTGTTTTCTGGGGCTATCCGTTTATATGGATGGTAATTCTGGCGTTCACAAAGTGGAACTATTTTTCCAAACCAAGATTCTTCGGAATCCAAAATTTCATGCGAATATTCACGGATAGTACCGTGCTAAGAATTGCTCTCAACACTTTGAATTTTTTAGCATACTTAATTCCGATGGTATTAACAGCTTCACTACTTTTTGCTCTTGCGCTAACAAAGGTCAGATTTGGAAAAACGTTCATAATGTTGAGTTTCTTGGTGGCTAACGTGTCCTCTGGAGTTGCTTATTCACTGCTGTTTTCGAATCTTTTTGCGGTGAATGGGCCGATTAACAGATTGCTGGATCGCTTATTTGGAATCACGATCCCTTGGTTTTCTAATCCACAGCTTGCAGTCTTTTCGATATGCCTAATAATCACGTGGAAATTTATAGGATATTATGGACTTATTCTTTACGCTGGTCTTTTGTCAATCCCATCTTCTTTGTTCGAAGCTGCACAACTTGATGGTGCAAATAGAAGTCAAATATTTTGGAAAATCACTTTGCCTCTGCTTAATCCTTCTCTTATAACGGTAACAGTCTTGGCCGTAATGCTTACTTTCGGAATCTTCACAGAACCGTACTTAATAACCGGCGGAGGTCCAATGCAAAGGACAACGACATTTTTGATTTATATGTACGATACTGCTTTTAAAAGAATTGACCCGTCATATGCAACAACCGTGGCAATTGTAACGGCCTTGACGAGCTACGTTATAGTTATGTTAATTCGTAAGTTCTTTGAGAAAGAAGTGAGCTTTGTATGAGGCGTGAAAAGATTTATTCGTATGTGGTAACCTTTCTTCTTTTATTTCTTGCGATCGTTTGGATATATCCGTATCTCTGGTTGTTTATTTCATCATTCAAACCTGCAGAGGATATATTTACAACGTTTTTCCCAAAGCGGTTCACACTCGAACACTATCGCTTCATATTTGTTATGGCAGACAGGTTTGAAAGACCATTTGTTAGGGCTTTTCTAAACAGCCTTTTCATTTCTTCAACAGTGACTTTCTCCGTTATATTCACATCTATGCTTGTAGGCTATGCAATCTCAAGGATAAGATTTAGAATTGGGAAGTTTTTATTCAATTTCATTATCTACCAGATGCTCTTTCCGGGGTTCATGTTCACTATACCAATGTTTGTTTTGATAAGAACCTTTGGCTGGCTTAATACATACCAGGCTCTGATCGTACCTTCTTTGACAAGCTCATGGGGTATTTTCATGTTCGCACAGAACTTCAAGACTATACCTCAGGATTATATTGATGCTGCAAAAATAGATGGAGCAAATAACTTCTGGGTTGTTCTACGTGTCATGTTACCACTAAGTCGCTCAACCGCATCTATTGTAGGATTATTCACTTTCATAGGTGTCTGGGACAATTTCTTGTGGCCGTTGATGGTGATGAAAGACTATAAAAAAATGCCATTGTCCGTTTTACTGGCTTCATTCAACCATGAGTACGCAAGTTATATAGGACCTGTACTTGCCGGTGCTGTAATCCAGACTGTACCGATGGTTATCATCTTTTTACTACTCAGAAACTACTTCTTGCAAGGCATATCGATGTCACTCAGATAAACTTTTTCGTCAAGATAAGGAGGCGAGCTGATATGGAACTAAAACTCGAGCGACATCCACTCAACCCGATACTGGAACCTGTACCCGAGCATCTTTGGGAGAATAAGTTTGTTTTCAACTGTGCAGTAGTTTTCGACGGTGAACTGTTCCATATGCTTTATAGGGCTCAGGGTGCTGATATGGTTTCTCGGATAGGATATGCAGTCAGCGTGGACGGAATTCGGTTCAATCGACTTGAAAAGCCTGTATTTGCGCCTGCTACAAAAGATGAGCTTTACGGTGTGGAAGATCCAAGGGTTACGAAAATCGGCGATAGATATTACATGCTTTATACTGCCTATTCTCCGAAGGGTCCGAGGGTTGCGTTAGCTTCGACGAAGAACTTTATAACCTGGGAACGATACGGAATCGCTATTAAAGACGAGATAAACAACAAGGACGCTGCACTATTCCCTGAAAAGATAAACGGAACATACGTTATGTTGCACAGATTTGAACCAGATATCTGGCTAGCATTTTCAGAAGACCTAAACAATTGGAAAGACTATGTGAGCATAGCAGGACCCAGACAGGGATACTGGGACAACTTAAAAATTGGTGCAGGTGCACCACCGATAAGGACTCCGTACGGATGGTTATTACTTTACCACGGGGTCGAGGAAGCCCCGCGACCCGTTTACAGACTTGGCTTTATGTTATTAGATTTAAACGACCCAACAAAAGTTATTAAAAGAAGCGAAGAACCTATTCTTGAGCCTGAAGAAGAATGGGAAGTTTTTGGTGGAGTACCAAATGTTGTATTTAGCGATGCAATGGTTGAATACAAAGGGAAGTACTACATATATTATGGTGCAGCAGACAACTACATAGCACTTGCAACAATAGATGTAGAAAAGGTATTAGAGTGGTGTAAAAAGACTTAAGGTAAAACCTTGAATAAGAAGGGGAAAAATCCCCTTCTTTTTTTGCTCTCGCAAAGTTTAAGCTATTCTTTCAACCTCAACCTTTTCAATGAGCCTCTCCACATCCGCCTTTCTGCACAGCCTTGTACCCGGCGTCATTACAGCGGCTGTTCCCGCTGCATTTGCCCACCGCAACGCTTCTTCATCAGTTGCTCCTTCAGTCTTTTTTAGTACAAAACCTGCAAGGAACGAATCGCCAGCACCAACGGCACTTTTTACAGGCACCTTTATTGTCTTGGTGTAAAGCACCTTTTCTTGAGAAATAAAATATGCCCCTTCGCCTCCAAGTGTTAGAAGTATACCCTTCAGTTCGTGGATTTCTATCACTTTCTTAGCTTCTGATATGATCTCTTCACGTGATGATACATGTTTTCCTGTTAGTCTTTGGAATTCATGCAGATTTGGTTTGATGTAGTCAGGCTGGCCTATCAAACCGGCTTTCAATTTATCTCCATCTGCGTCAAAGTAAACTGTTGCGCCCCACTGTTTTAGGGAGAATATTATTCCTGTATAGAATTCTGCGGCAACACCTTTTGGAAGACTACCAGACACAACAACTACGTCGCCTTCACGCACCAGAGCGTTGAGCACCTCGAGAACAATTTGGAGCTTTTTCGCACTTATCTTTTCTCCAGGCATACTTATCCTGTATTGCCCTTTGCTTGTTTCCAATATAATATTCATCCTCGTTTCTTGCGGAACTCGGATCGATGAGTATATGACCCCTTCTTTATCAAGCATCTCTTCGAGCCTTCTTCCGTTTTCACCCCCAACAAGTGCGATAGCTATAGATACCCCTCCGAGTTCCCTGATCACACGCGAGACATCGATACCTTTCCCCGCAGGGTAATCGACAACCTTTTTTGCCCGGATAGTATCGTCAACAACAAGCTCATCAACGTAAACATACCTATCAAGACAGGGATTCATAGTTAAAGTGAAGATCATCTTTTCTCACCTCTTTAGTTAAGCTATCTGAATTTATTTTATCAAAAAAATCACAAAACGTGTTATAATTTCACTGAAAATCAAAAACCCGGGGTGAGATGTTCAAAGCTATGTTTGAATACCTCAGGAATTGGAGATATGTGCTTCTTATTTTAATAAGCGTTGCTGCACTTGTTCTAATGCTGAATGTCTACATCCGAACAGAGGATGATAGCATAAGAAAAATTGCTAAGTTGGCTATAGAAAACGAAGCGAGGGTTTTATCGTTTTCTTATTTTCAATGGACTGAATTATACGAAGCGATTCTAAAAAACGATAAAGAATTCATCGAGAATGTGAACAAAATGATAAAGAAAGACAATCCTTATGTTGTCAGCATTGAGTTTGTTTCCGTTAATCCTCCGAAAGATTTCTACGAAATCACGTCCGAAGATGGTTTACTTGTTTTTAGATTCAAGATTACCGATTCATTTTTTGAAAAATACATACCCGACAAAACAGCACTTGTAAAAATTAATCCAGAAGGTATTTTGGAAAAATATCAAATCAAAGGTGTGAGGATAGTTACCGATAAGAGGGAATTCTCAAAGGATTTTGTCTACGGTCTTAAGTTCGAACGACCTCTATCAACAAAAGAGATTTCATTCCTTTTGACTTTAATAGTTCTTTTGTTCTTGGTAGTTTTGCTAATGAACACAGTGCAAACTCAAAGGTTACTCAAGACGGAAGAAATCCTTAGCAAATCACTTGAAGCAATCGCGGAACTGTCTCAGGGACTACTAAAAGGTATATTAGTGCCATCTTACCAATTCATACTTGAAAAGGCCGTTGAAATAATCCCAGGTGCCCAAGCCGGCTCGGTACTGGTGAAAAATGATGAGTTCTACGAATTTGCAGCATGCGTAGGCTACGACTATTCTCAACTGTCGAAGGTGAAATTTAGACCCGAGGAACTCGCACAAAGTATGGATGAACGAGTAAAGGTCCTCACACGCCTTGACAGTTTTGACTCCGCAAAAATCGCAGATGAACGGTTGGAGATCCTCGTTAAATACGGAAGAGTTTCAGAGATTAAAGCTATGCTATCTGTCCCCATAATTGTAAAAGACGAAATCGTGGCTTTCCTGAATCTTGACAACTTCGAAAGCGAAAAAGCGTTCGATCGGTTTTCTGTAAAAATCGCAACGGTCTTTGCAAACCAAATAGGGGTTATATTTGAAAGAATCAAGCTCGAAGAAGAGCTCCAAAAACAAAAAGAATACCTTGAATACATTTCATTAAGGGACCCTCTCACAGACCTTCCAAACAGAAGGGCTCTTGAAACCGAAGCTAACAGAATGCTCGCACTTGCAGATAGGGAAGGAAAGCAGGTGTGCGTAATTTATGTGGATTTGAAAAATTTCAAACCCGTTAACGATAGATTCGGACACAAGGTCGGAGATTGTGCTGTCTCTATAATAGGTCATAGGCTGATTTCGGTTGCTCGAAAAAGTGACTTCGTTGCCAGAGTTGGTGGTGATGAGTTCGTTTATCTGCTCTACGATTGCAAAGAATACCTACAATTCATTGAAAGAGTTATCAAAGAGATCGAAAAACCTATCGATTGTGAAGGTAATATAATAACTGTCTCTGCTAACTTTGGTATATCGATTTACCCTAAAGATGCAAAGTCATTCGGTGATCTGCTGTTGATGGCAGACGTAGCCATGTACCACGCAAAAAACAACGGACTTTATTTCTACCTCGCCTCGAATTTGAAGGTCTGACCTTGAAAGCTTTCTTAAATCTTGGAAATCTACGTTTTTCAATCCACAAGCCGATTTTTATTTTACACAAGTACTTAGTCTGTACTTATTGACTTATGTGAGAAAACTGATAAAATGTTATTGGGATTAAAAAAGCGGCTTCTTACTGCTTTTAGTTGTCTTAGACAATCATATCGTTCTTCCTGGCGGGTGAGCAGAGAAATGGAGCAAAAGAAAAGCTTAAAAATTACCGGGATGACTTGTGCAAATTGTGCTCGGATAGTGGAAAAATCACTCTTGAAAATCGATGGAGTTAAATTCGCTGCGGTGAATTTGGCTACGAATACAGCTTTTGTGATAACGGAAAAAGAGGTCTCAGACGATGTTTTTCAAAAAGCTGTGGAAAGCGTAGGATATGGGATTTCAAATGAACCAATTGAAGCTATCGAAGAAAAAAGGCTCAGAAGAATTAAGCATAATACATTTACCGCTCTGTTTGTAACCATTCCGCTTATGGTACTTATGCTTCTTCACATGGCTGGAGAACATATCCCGTTTTTCAAAGAAATCGAGCTTATATTTTCTGCAATCGTTATATTTTACGCAGGAAGGGATACCATACGAGGTGCAACAATTGCACTTTTGCATAAGCATTCTAACATGGACACATTGATATTCTTCGGTGCAGTAACTGCTTGGCTAACTAATGTAATCACCTACTTTGGTGTAGATGTGCATCCGTTTGGTACGATAGGTGCGATGATTGTTTCGTTGCACCTTGTTGGGAGATACATCGAATCTTCACTAAGAGATAAGGCATCAAAGCAAGTTAAAGAGTTGCTCGCACTTCAATCAAAAGAAGCGAGAATCGTTACGGATAAAGGAGAATTTCTGGTTCCAATCGATGCAGTCAAGCAAGGACACGTGGTTTTTGTGAAGCCCGGTGAGAGAATACCAGCCGATGGAATAATAATCGAAGGCTTTTCTTTGATAGATGAATCGATGATAACAGGCGAGTCAGTTCCAGTTGAAAAGGGTATCAATGATGAAGTAGTCGGTGGTGCTTTGAATTTAACAGGAGCAATCAAGTTAAGAGTCACAAGAGTTGGCGAGGACGCATTTTTGTCGAAAATGCTCTCGCTCGTCCAAGAAGCCCAAGGTGCCAAAGTTCCCATACAACAGCTTGCAGACACCATAACGAATTACTTTGTTCCCACAATCATCTTTTTGGCATTGTTAAGCGCTGCCTTTTGGTATTTCAATTTTGATTACTTAAACAACTTAACACACTCCATCCGAATGGTACTTCCATGGTCGTTGCATACAGCTGATAGACCTTCGTTTGCAGTATTTGTTTTTTTAACAACTGTTGTGATAGCATGTCCTTGCGCACTCGGTTTGGCAACGCCAATGGCTTTGATAGTGGGAACTTCACTCGCAGCCAAGAAAGGGCTTTTGATAAGGAATGCCGAGGCAATTCAGACGGTAAAAAGCGTTGGATACGTGCTGCTTGATAAGACTGGTACGATAACGTACGGTAAGCCACGCGTAGTGGTGCAAAATATACCGGAAGAAGAAAAGCCAAAGATAAAACATGTAACTAAATTATCGGCCCATCCACTCTCGAAAGCTATTGCGGAGTACTTGGATGGGTACGATACACATCAAGCAGTTGAAGAATTCGAAGAGATACACGGCAGAGGTTTAAAAGCGAGGATAGGTTTTGATGAATACTTGATTGGAAAGCCAAGGGACTCTTCGATGTACGAAGAGTACACATCCAAAGGTATGTCGATAGTTGAAGTACACAAAAATGGTGATGTAATTGGTTTCTTTGCGTTGGAGGATACCGTAAGAGAAGATGCGAAAGAAGCGATTCGTAGGTTAAGATCGCATGGTATAATACCTGTGATGGTGACCGGTGATAACGAGAAAACGGCAAATCACGTAGCAAAAATCGTTGGTGTAGATGAAGTTTACGCAAGTGTAAAACCTGAAGAAAAGATGGACATCGTGAGGAAGTACCAATCAACAGGCAAGAAGGTAATCATGGTTGGTGATGGTATCAACGATGCTGCCGCTTTGAAGGCAGCCGATATTGGGATTGCCATCGGAAGTGGAAGCGATTTGGCCATAGATAGCGCTGATATAATATTGACCAAAGGTGGTATATCGAAGATAGCCGATGTGATATCCATTTCAAAAGTAACATTCAGTGCGATAAGGACAAACCTTCTTTTTGCGTTCTTGTACAACATAATTGCCATCCCACTTGCGATGATGGGGCTTTTGCACCCAGCTATCGCAGAAGGTGCCATGGCGATGAGTTCGATAACGGTTATTTTGAATTCTATGAACATCAGAAAGAAATTCCAAAAATTTGAAAACTTCGTAAACACTTCATCTTGTTGTTCTTATATTTTCGGACGCTCAAAAAATGCAAAGAACACTTAAAAGGAGGGGTAAAAATGGCACAGTATTTATTGAAAGTCCCAGACATCTCATGCAACCACTGTAAGATGAGAATAGCAAAGGCGCTCGAAGAAATCGGAGAAAACGATTTCGAAATCAGAGTTGCGCAAAAGGAGATTATCATAGAAACGAACAACATCGAAAAAGTTGTCCAAAAGCTCGAAGAAATCGACTATCCCGTCGAATCAGCAACGATTATGTGACTTTATTAGGAGCGTTTATATATGAACGACGGAATTGAACGTGAAAAGAAGTACCTCATCAATGAGGAGAAAGCTCAAAAACTAAGGTCAATTTCAAAACAAAAGCTTGGAGTAGTCCAGTGGTATCTGCTGGACTGCTCTTTTTTAGCACTACTTCGTAACTTGGAAGATATGCCACATCAGGAATGTAGAGTGCGCTACACCGTCGATGAATCAGGAAAAGAGAGTTGGATCATCGCTTTCAAATCGGAATTGTCTGAGGGATTTAAAAGAGCGGAGAAAGAATTTGAATTAACCGACGTCGTTGAAAATCAAACGGATGAATTTTGGGATGAATTTTTCAAAAGACTATCCGAAAGTCCTGTCACTGCAAAGGTGAGATACTTTATTTCCGAAACCCCCGCAGAAGTCGTGCTTGATGAGTTTATTGAATTGGATGTGCCGTACAACGTTGAGGTCAAATACATGGTCGAAGTCGAACTCAAAAACGAAAGCGAGGCTTTTGAAAAATACGAGCAGGCCTACGAACTGGGTTGTGGGCTGAACATGGATGGGTTCAAGCTTTATACAAATAGAAATATCGCAATCGTCAGTCAGCTCCCACCAAGGGTTTTAATCAATTGCGTTAAGCAAATCTTAGGTATTGCTGTGTTTGCTAAGATGAGAAGAAAGGATAGAGAACTATCTACCAAAGAGGCGATAGAGCTTTTGAAAATCGGAGAATATGGATTTTTAGCAACTTGGGATGGGAAGTACCCGTACGCCGTACCTGTCAACTATGTATACAAAGACGGTGCCATATATTTCCACTGCGCAAGTGTTGGTAAAAAGCTCGACAATATTTCTTTTCAAAAGAACGCAAGTTTTTCTGTCGTCACGAAATCTAAGCTATTGCCAGATAAATTATCAACAGCTTACGATAGTGTCATCGCTTTTGGGCAAGCAAGAATAATCGAGGGTGGAGAAAAGAAAATGGCGCTCTTGGAACTTATCCATAAATACGCGCCACAACTTTACGAGAGATTTTCACAACCAAACATCGAAGAATTAGAACGCGAGTGTGCAAATACAACTGTGGTAAAATTGGTGGTGGAACACATAACTGGAAAGAGGCGAAAAGAAGAAGACTGAAAATGGGGATGGAAGCGATGAATCCAATGGTATTAACGGTAATACTTATCGTTGTGCTCGTAGATCTTTTCGTACTTGCGATAGTCGTCCGATACACAAGGGAAAGAAAGGAAAGAGATAAACAATTAAAAAATCGCATTGAAGCACAAGGATACCGATACGTTGGACCTAAGGATATAGCTTTCGAAAAAGAATTTTCAAAGAAATTTGCAAAGCTCAACCCGTATTTTAAATGGAAGAAATTGATGGTGAAGAACATATCCACGTTCCCAGACCAAGATAGTCAAGTCCTCTTCTTCGAACTGACCGTAACTGCGGAAAATTATCGCAAAAAGTACCTGTGCCTTTTGCACGAAAACTTCACCTCCCAACTCCCAGACTGCTCAGTAGTTCCCCGTCCACCGCTTTCAGCGTTGTTTTCAAAATCGAAAGCCGCTTTTGATAGGAGCTACAAGGTCATCCCCACAGAGGCGAGCGAAAATATTCCCGAAGACTTAAAACAGCAAATTCTCAGGTACAAACGCATCTCAGTTATACTCACAAAAGGCAGTCTTCTGATTACCAAGGAGTACGAAAGACACGAAGACCTGTTTAGGGCATTGAACATTTGCCAGGAAATCTTAGATATTTTGCGGATGTACGATTAGGCAAATGATGAAGAATCTCGTAGGTGATTTAGACGTGATATGGGTTGTTCTTCTGCTTTTTGTCCTGATTTTCTTTCTGGTATTAAAAAGAGAACTTAAAAAGAATCGCGAATTTCAGATGCGTGTTGAAACTTTAGGGTACAAGTACATCGGTTATGACATGGAGTTCGAGCACTCTTTATCAACGGAATCGCACAAATGAACCCAGCGTTTAACGGCATAAACATACGGGTGAGAAATATTTTTGTATCCGAAAATGTGGTTGAGAAGATTTTCTATTTTGAACTTCATACAGTTGATAATAATTCATCTTAAAAATTTTTTTGTTACCTTTTAGAAGGTTTAAATACAGGCTTACCAGAATTCGTAATCGCGCCGCGTAGTACTAATTTTTCTCTTTTGAGTTCTAAAACAGACGATTTTTCAAAACTTTTCATTGTTAAACCACCAGAGTTTATAGAAGAAATTCCGTACGACTTAAAGAAACATTTCTTAAAGTACGATTGAATAAGTTTAACTGTTAAAAATAAAAAGTTACTCATATCAACAAAATTGGACGAAAACAAGTCAAATATAGACTATGTGGAGGTTGTAGATATCTGCCATTACATCTTAGAAATAGTGAAGGCGAATCTTCGAAATCTCTGAATTCTTCGAATCAAGAGTATAAAAAATATCGTAAGACAAAAAACAAAACCGGGTGTGGCTCCCCGGTTTTGTTTTTCCTTGTTCTTCATATTTTCTTCAGAGAAGTCTTATATATTCTTCTTATAACCTCCCTCTCCGCCTTAATAGGTGCCTGGCTGAGCAATAGTCCCAAAGATGGTGTGGTCATCGCAAGATCCGTTAGTTTTTCAACATGTTCTTCATTGAATCCAACATCCTCAAGCTTTTCCGTCACACCCATGTTAAATAGCCAATCTTCAATTCCTTTTGCAATTTTTTCAGCTTCTCCTGGCTTTCCCTCAAGACCTGGAACTATCGGTTCGTACACTTCAGCGAGTATCTCAGCAACGGAAGGATATATTTCTTTTACAACTGCAGGAAGGAGCATCGCAAGTCCAAGTCTGTGTGCAAGGTCTGGTTTTACTGCACTAAGTGGATGCTCAAGTGCGTGTGTGAAGTGGAGTAGTCCGTTGTCGAAAGAAATACCGGCAATTGCAGAGGCATAGAGTAGCCAGTATCTGGCATTTAAATCATTCGGATTACTTAGTGCTTGTGGTAGGTATGTTGCAATAAGTCTGACTGTTTCCTTTGCAAGCAATATCGAATACGGATTCCTGGAAAGCGTTGTCGATGCCTCAGTTATGTGGTTAAGCGCATCTATTGTTGTGTAAAGTGTCTGTTTGTAGGGAAGTGTGACCATCAACTGTGGGTCATCAATAGAGAATAGTGGATAGATACAATCGTACGCAATCGCAGGTTTGTATTCTTTTTCAAGTATCGATGCAACAGCAAATCTGTCCACTTCCGTACCTGTACCATGCGTTGTGTTTATTGCAATAATCGGTTTAGCTTTCTCAGGAAGGAATTTTCCTTCGTAGAGTTCTGCACCTGTTCTTTCTTCGTATTCTAAAAGCACTGCAACACTTTTTGCAGTGTCTATTGGGCTACCTCCACCTATACCAAACACAACCTGAGCTCCAAATTCCTTTCCAAGCTTCGTTGCTTCGTCTATCTGTTCAACTGTCGGATTTGGTGTAACCTTATCGTACAGTACGTATTCTATACCGTATTCTTTGAAGTACTTTATAACAACTTCCCACGCACTAGTTACTTTGTAGGCAACAGGATCAGTCACAACTATCACTTTTTTCAAACCACGTACTGAAAGATACTCGGAAATATCTTTCATCTTCTGCAATGCGCCAACACCAAAGTAACATGTTGTTTTGCATCTCAATTCAAAAACGTTGTAAATGTTCACCTTTCTTTCAAACATGCGTCCTAACCTCCTTACAAATAGTCACTCCAACTTATAGATAATCACTCTGCCCAGTCGTGATTTTTTTCACATTCCAGTTGTTATTTTATCACTGTAACTACGGAATGTCAAGATGATTTGTGAAAATATTCTCAAAAAAGATGTGTTAAATAAGCCCCTATATCGCGTGATATAATCACAGATATAGGGGCAAATAAAACTTGGTATTTACTTTGTTTTTTCGTTTTCGACGCACCTATTCTTTTTCCGTTGCAAGTTTTGTTTTCAGTATTTCAAGTATTTCTTTCTCATTGTAAAACAGCATAACGATATATCCGAGCATCATTAAAGCCAACGAAATGATAGCGCTTACTCTTAAGCCGAATTCGTTGATTTCGTTTTTGCCGAGAATGTAGATCGATGGAAATACTAGTCCTGCGATTGTTTGTCCCATCTTTTGCATGAATGTCCTGGCACCGAAGAAAACTCCGGCCTTATAGTTCCCTGTCTTTCTACCGTGTGCTTCTGCAATGTCGGCGACCATTGCATTTGGTAGAATACCAAATATCGCAAGAGGGATGGCTGCAAGGATGGCCACAATGTAGCTTTGAACATACGGTGAAAAGTTGAGTTTACCTAAGAGTGCTGCAAAGCCAAAGTTGACTGCAAATACGAGAAAACCAACCATAAGGACCTGCTTCTTACCAAGTTTCTTGGTTAAGAAGTTCACTGGAACGTAGAAAAGGAATGACAAGAGGAACATTATCATTTGCACTTGAGATGCTTGCTCCTTTGGAAGTTTCAAAAGTACCGTAACGTAATATACAAGGCCAAGGCTTATGCCGGTTAGTCCTATCCAGTAAAGAAGGTCTTGGATAACGAAAATGGCGAAATGCTTTTCTTTGAACGCTGTGACAATTGCTTCTAAACCACCTTCGTTGACCGTATGCTGTTCGCAGTAGCGCTTTTCGTCGATAAATACGATTGGTAATAACATGAATATGAAGCCGATGATACCATACAGTACGGTAACCGTTTGAAATGCTTTGGCAGGTGTAAATCCGTGATTTTCCAGCATTGTTTGGAAAAGATAGATTTGAGTCCCGAGTACAAAACCAAGAGCCCACGTGATTGAAATCATTGTGCTTAGTCCAAGCCTTTCATCAGGGTCATGGCCAAGCTCACTCATCCACGCAAAAAATGGAGTCACGTACATTGTCATAAACCAGTAGAAAGCGATTACGGTTGTAAATAGCCATATTGTATTGATAGTGTAATTGGATGACGGTGGAAAAAATGGCAGGAACGAAAGTAAAGCAAAAGGTAGGACACTGATAGCAAGAAATCCTCTTCTTCTGCCAAGTTTCATCTTGCTCCTGTCAGACAAGGTAGCCACCAAGGGATCCGTTATCGCATCGAAAAGTCTTGAAATCCCCAGAACAAGCCCTACAATGGTCAAACCAGCCCAAACTGCACCCCTGGTTATGTACTTCGGGATGTTGACCCCCTCAGGAGGCATGTAGAAGTAAATCAGAGCGTTCCCAATCGCAAAGCTCGTAAGCGACCACCCAAGCTGCCCCAAAGCGTACATCCACTTTTTCCATAAAGGCAATTTTTCAGCCATTTTCCCCTGCACCCCTTTCGGAAATTCTCTGAAAAAATACCCTTGTTATATTTATTGGTAACGTTACCGATACTGGAATCATTATATCATTTAAATTAATCTCCTTACAATTTTTTAGAAAAACGAAAATGAAGCATTAATTCAATGTTTTGTAGAGATTTTTCAAGTTTACTCCACAGTGCTCTTATTTCTTTAATTAATCGTTATTTAACTTATCCAAAAAGCAAACGGTGGCTTACGCCACCGCTGTCTCTTATCGGATTTTTCGTTCAATTGCGATCAGTAGAAAAGTTTGGCTAATTGTTTTATGTAGTAATCAACAGGTCTAACATTAAGCAATGTGTCGCTGTAAGGGACCTCTGTAACAACGAATCCTTTAACTCCTACCGCATGGTAGAATTTTCCTATTTTTACAAGTTCCACAGCACGCGCACTTAATTGTGTCGCTATGATTCTGTCTATAGCAGCAGGTGTTCCACCTCTTTGGATGTAGCCAAGGTTTGTGTACCTCCACTCAAGGTTCAGTTTTTTCCCGATGTATAGTCCAACAACCTCCGCAGGGTCTGTTTCGTGCGAGCATTTACATTCATCGATGATTTCGTCTGGCAGTTTAACACCATCTTCGACAACGACTATCGAGAATCTCTTTCCACTTTCATACCGGTGCTGTATTGTAGCTAAGAGTTCCTTTGGATTAAGTACATCCGAGCTTGTTATAACGAAATCGGCACCACCGGCGAGTCCTCCAAATGTGGCAAGCCAACCACCAGGTGCTCCCATCGTTTTTACAATCATCACTCTGTGGTGTGACTCTGCAGTTGAATGGATTATATCAAGCGCTTGGGTTACGTGTTCAAGAGCTGTTATAAAGCCGATGGAAAAGTCTGTAAATGAAAGGTCGTTATCTATTGTTGCTGGAACAATTATCGATGGAATTCCGTATTTTTGCAAATTCAGTGCACTTCTAACGGCATTCCTTCCTCTAAGAATGATGTAACCAGTTATGCCGTACTGTGTTGTTTTGTTCTTAATCGCTATTAGTTCTTCATCTTTCTCTGGTATGAAGAGCGATGTTCCAAGTATGGTACCGCCTTGGTGAAGTATACCGGAAACGTTGTTCCTAATCAAAATATCAACTTTATCGTTAAGCAATCCTTCGAATCCGTCCCTTATGCCCATCACTTCTATTTCTTGTTCTATAGCATTCACTACGATTGACCTAATTGCAGGGTTTAAACCAGGACAGTCATTCCCGACAGAAAGAACTCCTATCCTTCTCATTTATAGCCACCTCCCCACTATTGAGTAGAATACTATTGATGTTATCGCCATAAGTTTGACAAGGATATTCAAAGAAGGTCCTGCTGTGTCTTTGTATGGATCACCTACAGTGTCACCAACGACAGTAGCTTTGTGAGCAAATGAACCTTTACCGCCAAGGTGACCTTCTTCGACGTACTTTTTCGCGTTGTCCCATGCCCCGCCGGAATTCGCCATGAATATAGCAAGTGCAACACCGGTAACTGTAGCACCGATCAATAGACCAACAACCGCCTGGACACCTAAGCCTATCATGAGTATTATGGGAGCAGCTATTGCTAATACGGCAGGTGTAACCATTCTTTTAAGCGCACCTTTTGTGGCTATCTTTATACAGCTTTCGTAGTCTGGTTCTGTTGTTCCAGATAAAATACCGGGTACTTCTCGAATTTGCCTTCTTATCTCTTCAACCATATCGTTTGCAGCATCACCAACGGCGTTCATTGTAAGTGCGGAGAAAAAGAACGTGAGCATAGCACCAACTAGCGCACCGATGAACATTTTTGGATCTTGGAGCTGGATACTTTGTACATGGGCAGCAGAACCGAAATTTGCAAATAGCGCAATTGCAGTAAGAGCGGCTGAACCTATTGCAAATCCTTTTCCCATAGCTGCCGTAGTATTTCCAAGCGCGTCGAGTTTGTCAGTAATTTCCCTTACACTTTTGTCCAAACCAGCCATCTGTGCAATCCCACCAGCGTTATCTGCAATAGGACCATACGCATCAACTGAAAGGTTCATCGCAAGTGTTGCAAGCATACCTACGCCAGCCATGGCAATACCATAGAGTCCAGATAAGCGGTAGGAAATGTAAGTGCCCAGTGCGATAAGTATAGTTATTACCGCCGTTGATTCCATTCCAAGTGCAGTTCCACTAATTATGACGTTCGCTGGTCCCATTGCTGCGGAGTGAGCCAGCTTTTCAACTTTTTTACCAGATGTGTACCACTCGGTAATGAGACCTATGAGCACGCCTACGATGTTACCAACAAGGACCGTCCAAAATAGATTCAAATTCTTCTCCATAATGGAATAAGCAAAAGAAATTACCAAAAAGACAACGCTTGCATTAATAGTACCTAATCTTAAAGCCTTTGCAGGTTCTGTATTAAGCTTGGAAAGAATTTTCACAAATACGATTGCAATAATGGACGCGAGAAGTCCGAATGAGATTATGTAAAGTGTGTCTAATATTCCTTTTTCACCGAACAAGGCATATCCAAGGGCAATTGCCGAGAAAATCGACCCAACGTAAGATTCGTAGAGGTCTGCTCCCATGCCAGCAACGTCACCAACGTTGTCACCAACGTTATCAGCTATAACGGCTGGATTTCTAGGATCATCTTCTGGCAAATTTGCTTCCACTTTTCCTACAATATCCGCACCAACATCAGCAGCCTTTGTGTAGATACCACCACCAACGCGTGCAAAGAGTGCAACAAACGAAGCACCAAGCGAGTAAAAGCTGATTTCCTCAAGTCCGAAGAGCAAGTACACAACTCCCAATCCCAAAAGTCCAAGCACAGAGACGACAAGTCCCATAACTGCTCCACCAGAGAAGGCAATATCGAGCGCTTCGCCTATGCTTCTTGTCGCTCCCCAGGCAGTTCTTGCGTTTGATTTTGTCGCAATAGTCATTCCGAAGAAACCTGCAAGAACGGAAAAAACAGAACCTATTACAAATGCTGTTGCTTTTGTCCATCCTGAAGAAAAGCCAAAGAGAATAGCAAGTGCAAAAACTATTGGGAAGAAGACTGTGTACTCTTGCATGAGAAAGGAACGCGCACCTTTCTGGATGATACGGGAAATCTTTTCAGTCTTTTCGTTTCCAGGGCTCTTGTCTAACACAGTGAGCGTTAGGTAGATAATCAAAACTAAACCGGCTAATATAGAGGAAAACAGAAGTGCCAAGATCTCACCTCCATTGTACGTTGTGTTTTTAATTGCATACTCGAGAAATCATTAGAAAAAGGGGGCACGTGGTGCCCCCGTGCTGTATTTGGAGTTCAATTATATGGACTTAACCCATTTAATTACTATCGGTGATGCGATGAATATTGAAGAATACGTCCCGATTACTACGCCTATGGTCATTCCAAATGCAAATGACTTAATACTACCGGTTGAGAATAAAAGGAGCATAAGGACGACGAAGAAAGTCGTCAGAGAGGTATTTATCGTTCTGATTATGACTGAATTTATACTGTCATTGACTATCGATGCCATGTCTCTTCCTCTGAACTTTCTTCCGAATTCTCTTATCCTGTCATACACAATAATTGTGTCATTCACAGAATAACCAACAAGCGTGAGTATCGCCGCTATCGCAGCTATGTTCATTTCGAATCCGAAAATGGAGAAAAATCCAAGTGTAATCACCACGTCATGAATGAGTGCAAGAACTGCACCTACTCCAAATGCGAGTTTGAATCTAAGAGCGACGTACACAAGTATACCGAGTAGTGTGAAGACAACGGCTTTCCATGTTAGGTTTTTGATCTCATTCACAGCATCGCCACTAACTTCATTGAATGATACGACTTCTCCATTGAGAATTTCAGATATCTTGTTGGAAATTTCTACCTTTTCATCTGGTTTGTATGTTCTTAGCGCCCCATTTTTATCCCTTGGGGAAACAACTATTGAAAATGTCTTCTGCTCTGCTTGACCGAGGGCGTGAACTTCTATAATCCTTGCATTTTTAAATTCTGGACCAAGCTCTGAAATCTTAGCTCTCACATCAGAAACAGATAACTTTTGTGACGTCTTAACTATGATTTCGCTACCACCGATGAATTCAAGACCAACATTAAAGCCTTTTGTGAAGATACTTATGACAGATACAACAATCAAAACAAGAGAAAGTGCTATGAAATAATATCTTTTACCGACAAAATTGATTTTCATTATTGAGCACCCCCTGCTTTTCTAACTCTGATAGCTCCAGATACTCCATCAAGCAAGAATTTGCTGAAGACAAGGTTCATAAACATTGCTGCGAAGATACCAACGATCGTTGTAATTGCAAAGCCCTTTATAGTTCCTGTTCCAAAGTAGTACAAGAACAACGCAGCAATGATTGTTGTAAGGTTCGCATCAAAGAGTGTCCAGAATGATCTTGAGAATGCAATTTCGATAGCTGCTTTTGGAGTTTTTCCATTTCTCATTTCTTCTTTGATTCTTTCATAAATGATTATGTTACCGTCAACAAGTGTTCCAATGGTGAAAATAATACCTGCGATACCAGGGAGTGTCAATATAGCTCCGGTTCCTGCAAGGAAGCCGAATATCAGTACCAGTGCGTAGAATATACCAATGATTGCCACAATGCCCATGACTCCATAGAAAATGAGCATATACACCATGACTATGATGGTTCCTATTATACCCGCTCTGAGTGATTGCTGCAGTACGTCTTTACCAAGTGTTGGTGTAACAAGACTCGCAGACGTTTTTTCGAGTCTGGCCGGTAAAGCACCACTTCTCAAGATTGCCGCAAGCTCTCTTGCTTGCTCAAATGTGAAGTTACCTCTGATTTGCCCTTTCCCATCTTCGATTGGGCTAACTACGAATCCAACAAACTGAACCTTATCATCAAGTACAATTGCAAGTCTCTTTTTCAAAGCAAGCTGGTATTGAGTTGTACCAGCATTTAACACTTGCTCTGGGACGTAAAGTTCTTTTGTGATCTGTTTGAATATCTCAACGTATTGTCTGTCAAGTGTAAACGACACAACGTAATTTGCAACACCTTTTTGATCAATCGTTGGAACTGCTTCAACAACTCTTGGACCAGTCAACACCAAGTCTTTTCTGTTGTTTATCTCTTTCTTTATTAAATACCACTTCTTACCATCCTTGTCGGAATACCACTCTGCCCCTTCCCTTAGCGCAAGGTTTACATCATCGGGATTTGTCGTTGGGTCGTAATCTCTTTCGTCAATTGACTGACCAAACCAAAGTACACCAGTAGAACCGACAAGCTTTTCCGCTGCCGATGTATCAGTTGCATCAGGTATTTCTATGATTATGAATGAATTATTTTCCCTGAAGCTTTTCTTAATTACCGCTTCAGTGTATCCTGCCGAATCAAGCCTGTTTCTAAGAACTGTCCAAACATCATCGACAACCGCCGCTGGATTCTCCGTTCCTTTCTCGATATCAACTCTGTACTCAAGTCTTACACCACCACTGAGGTCCAAACCAAGTTTAATGCGACTAAAAAGTTTAGCAAAACCTGTTGCTGGTCGTCCTCCTGGTAGGAGCATGACAACAATCGCTGCTACAAGTAGAGCAAGTGAGACTATGAGTCTTACACGATCTGAGCGCATCTGTAAACCCTCCCCCGAATACTTAGTCTTTGGAATCTGTTTCTTCTTCTTTTGTCTCTTCTTTCTCTTTAATAACCTTCGCTATGTAAGCCTTGTGAATTTCGAGTTCTGTTGAGTTTGCGCTCTTGATTTTCACTACGTCTTTCTTGATATCGACTATTCTTCCAACAACTCCACCGGTTGTGATGATCGTGTCACCTTTCTTCAAACTCTCAATCATCTGTTTGAACTCTTTCTCTCTCCTTCTTTGTGGAAGGATGACCAAAAAATACATCATCGCAAAGAATATCAGGAGCATTATTAACATCTGCATCATGGCTCCTGATGCACTTGTTTGTGTTCCCGTTGATGCTGCACCTGCATCCGGTGCTCCCGCAAATACTAACTTCACCTTAAACACCTCCTAAGTGTATATATCAATATTTTCTTGCCATTTCGGCTGCTTTAACTGTATGCTCCATTAGAACAAGTGTCGTTATCCTGCCTACCCCTCCAGGAACCGGTGTGAGGTCGCAAAATTCCGAAACGGATGGGTCCACATCTCCGTATATTTCATCACCTTCAACGTTTATACCAACGTCTATAACTAGTGTTCCTGGATTGAAGTATTCTTTACTAAGTGCTTTTGCCTTTCCAATAGCAACGACCACTATCTCCGAGCTCTTCGTTAACTCGGCAAGTTCCTTAGTTCTCGAGTGGCATACGGTAACCGTAGCATCTACGCCTTTCTGCAAAAGTAACATCGCAAGTGGCTTTCCAACAGTCACACTCCTTCCAATCACCGTGATTCTCTTCCCAGATGGATTTGTAAGGTATTTAATAATCCTCAAGACAGCTTCGGCAGTACAGGGTGGGAAGATAGGGTTATCGTACAAGATGTTACCAAGGCTAATAGGATTCCTACCTTCCACATCTTTTTCTGGCGAAATCAACGACACTGCCTCCAATTCCGAAATATCGGCGGGCAGAGGGTGAGTTAAGAATATACCATTAACTGTATCATCTGCAGAAAGCTTCGGTAAGAGCAACTTTAAATCCGAGGTTTTCGGTGCCTCGTATACAGCAAACTCGATTCCGAGACGTTTTGCTTGTTTTTCTTGACTTTTTAAATAACTTATCGTAGAGGGATCTGGTTGACACGTAACAGCTGCAAGCTTTGGTGGTCTTGACAGCTTTGAGATACGCTCTTTTATATTTTCAACAATTGACGAATAAAGCGGTTCTAAATTCAAAAGCATAGTCTTCCACCTCTTAAATTCTTAAATAAAGTTTATTTCTTCATCCCTGATTAAAAACAGGTTGTAGCCCTGCAGAATAAAGTATACCACAAACTTCGTACATACCTTTTTTTGTAACACACAATACAACGCCCGAAAGTTCAGCAGCTTTTATTGTCTCAGGCATGATATCTCTATTTCTCACAATTAAAACCACAGGTATACCAACAACACCTGCTGTTCTCACACATTGCGGTGTTGCAAGTCCTGTTACAAGCAAAGAACCTGGCTCACTGAGAGCCAAGACATCGCTCATAAGATCTGATGCGGCAACTTTGGAAATTTCAATATCCAAATTCGCATTTTCCGGTGCAACAACTCTACCATTTACAAGTTCCAAAACTTCTCTAAGCTTCAAGTAGATCACCCCTGTAAGCGTATTTCGTAAAAGCCTCATACGTCCAAGGACATTTTTCTTTGAACATTCTCGCTATGGCAATGGCATATTGCTGAATTTCCCACTGCGCATGAGAATCAGCACGAAGATTCAAAAAATTCATCAGACTTCGTGCGTTAACTGTCCAGTAAAACTGAGTGTAAGTTGACAGGGGAAGCACTATCCTTGCTAATTCCCTTGCTACTCCTAAGGCCAGCAACTCTTTGTAAGTGCTGTAACTGTCCTCAAAAGACTTTACCATTAAACTTCTGGCTTTTTCCAATAACTCTTCGTCCTCCACAGGAACTGCCTTTTGTCTGTCTTCCGGAACATTGACGCGAACGTTCTCAGGGATGTAAAATTCTTCTTCCTTAATTTCCGTGTATCTTTGACTTATTTCATTGAAGGAGCCTATCCTGTGCCTAAACCACTGCCTTGCTACAAAAAGCGGAGCTTTAACATGGAAAGTAAAGACTATGTGCTCAAAAGGTGTCTCGTGACCATGCTCCATTAAGTAAAATATCAAAGCCCTATCGCGCTCGGGAGTTTTGAGCCCCTGGCCATATGAAACGCGCGCAGCCTTTACCGCTGCGTAATCGTCCCCCATCATGTCAACAAGACGTACAAATCCTTTATCTAAAACCTTTGCTTCAAACAAATTGCTCTCAAGTTGCGCACTATTTGAGCTATCATTTTCCAATTCTTTTTTTTCGTTTAGGTGTTCTGATTGTGCCAAAGAGGTCCACCTCCAGTAAATTTAAAAGATGTCTGTACCTAATCTCGCTAATTAATCCTCTGCTAAACCAATCATCAAGCAGCTCTACTGACAACAATTCAAGCACCGGCTCAAAAGTTAACCTGTGAAAAGGTGTCGGACCGTATTTTTGCAAAAGGTCTATATGCTCCTTTGTTGGATATCCTTTGTGATGTATCAGATTGTACTCTGGATACTGAACATGAAACTTCTCAATAATCTTATCACGTGTAACTTTCGCCAGTATCGATGCCGCAGAGATCTGATAAATCTTAGCATCTCCTTTGACAACACACACAGCAGGAAAGTTCAGTTTTAAATTCTTCCCATCAACGAAGACATTCTTAATTTCAACGAACTGGCTCAATATCTCAAGAGCTCTGTTCATCGCAAGTTCAGTGGCATGAAATATGTTGTATAAGTCTATCTCCTCAGGTGTTGCAAGTCCCAGACCAAATTTGGCATGAAGAAAAATCTCGTTGTACAGTTTTTCTCGGTGCTTTTCATTTAACTTCTTACTGTCGGCAATTCCCTCGATATTAACGCCTTCATCAAAATAAACCGCCGCTGCCACAACAGGTCCAAATAGCGGTCCACGTCCTGCCTCGTCAACTCCAATTACGGTGTAATCGATCTTAGGTTTGTCTCCAAACAACCGCACTGAATCGTTTTCTTCAACAAATGTCATACTTCACCTTTGTTTACTTTTTTATGGTTTTGTAGATATTGTTTATATCCATCACAAACCTCTCTATCTTGTCTCCGGTGACGATGAAAAGCCAATTCTCTTTGTACCAGCAATACAGGTCCGTATTTTCTAAACGAATTGTAAAGACACCATAAGTGCCCATGTTTATTTTCAAATACTTCAGTTTGAAAGGATTACCGTACTTTTTTGTTATCTTATTCCACGCGTCTTTTGCTTGTTCAAAATCGTCGTATCTAAAAACCATAAGAAAACCATCGACGCCATCAAACGTTGCGTACCTACCTTCTCCAAGTTCCATATCGCCAAACCCGTTTATCCAACCAGTATCCATCAACATATACTTATTTGCAATTACATTTATAGCTGCTTCAACAGAGTAACTTCCCGGAGGAACTTCCGGGACAAATGGGATCGAACAAGATGAGAGTATAAACGTTACTACAAAAACCGCAATAAAGCTCATCGTTCTTCTAAGCTTTCTCACTTGCAAACCCCATCACCTTCTTTTTCGTTCACCTGTTATTTTAAAATTCTTTCTCATTGTAGAAAAACTCAATTGCTTTCCTTACAATTATATCACTCAAAATAAAATCTGCATGGTCAAAACCTTCGAAAATCTCGCTCTTTCCAAAAGCAGTAGCGCTAATCAATGGTACCATACCATCATTTTCAGTGAATTCACCCTCAGGAAATACGATTTTACTTACCGAGTTCAAAAAGACCATCGCTGCACTCGAAAACGGCTCGGTTTTTAAGATATTCTGTACAATCAGTTCATTGCTCTGCCTTATCACCGCTGCGAAGTTCACAAATTCAACACCCTCAGGAATTCCGGGATGTTCTCTTTTGTATGTTAGGTATCGATAATTTGGTGCTTCTATAAATACACTTGCCAAATTTGCGGTGATTAAGATCGCTTTCAGATAGTTCCAATCGTTTCTAAGCTTCAGGAGTTTCTTGTTCATCACTACAAAATTCGCAAATGGAGAACCTATATGTGGCGTTCCAGCAAAGACTATCTTATTAACATGTTTTAAAAAACCCTCATGCTGCAGTGCGTACCTCAACAATAATCCACCCATACTGTGGGCGTAAAAATTGAACTTGGAGCTCCCACTGCCAGATGAAGCTAACCTTTGAACTTCCTGAGTAAGTTTCTCGGCACTTTCTTCCAGTGGAACGTCCAGCGACGTATAAATAAAAACATAAAGCCCGTATTTTTCCGGTAGACATCTTTTCCACGTATCAACAAAATACCTTTTGTAATCCGTCCATTCTCCGTTTATCTCGTTGGGATCCATCCCTGGAATTAAAACTACAGAAGGCTCATTAATTTTTGGTTCTCTGATTTCAACAAGTCGTGCTACAGGCCTTTTCCATTTGTACTCAACTATCTTCGAATACTCGAAGAAAGGCTCTATCTTATAGAGCGTTTTGTAAACTGGAATTAAAGAGTTGTAGTACACATAGTATGTTCCTATCTCTTCTGCTTCTTCTGGTTGGGCGAAAGCAAGAACTGAAAAAAACGTAAGCAAGAATGTTGTAAAAACAAGAAAAGCAATAACAGAACTACTGAATATCAGTAGGCGATTTTTAATAGCAATACCTCCAATATATCTGAGGCATCCTCTGTCCTGTCGACTATATCACCTATGTTAATAACCAATTCTTTCAACTGCATCTTCTCAGCAAGTGGTATATCCTTGCTGAATATCGCTCTCAGTAACTCTTCTTCAACCACGTCTTCGTCGTGTTCAAATCTCTCAACCTCAATTACGTAATGTTGGACTTCGTCAAGGTTATCGAATAGCTTTTCCACTGCTTTCACAAAAGATTCCGCGGCTTTGACAGCACACTCCAACTGTTTAATCACTTTCTCTTTTAGTTCATCTGGGACGTCGGGATGTTGATAATCCACTATCTTGCTTACAGACTCACACTTGTTAACGATCTTATCAACACCTTCCGTTAATGAGTGTATGACCTCACGCATGTCCGGTAGGAACAACCCCTTGTAAATCTCCGATATAATTCCTCTTCTAAGTTCATCTGCTTCATGTTCGATACGTTTAATACTCGAAAAATAATTCTGAGTTCCATCACATCTGTCCTCAAAGTAGCACACAAAAAATTCTTTCAACGTGGTACTTGCTTCTACAGTCTTTCTAGATAAATCTAGTAAACGTTCTATTACTTCTTTCTCTTTCCTCGCAAATGAAAATGGCATACTAACACCCCCAAACAATTATACCACGATTTTCCCAAATTTTACGACTTTTCAAAGAAAATCAACAAAGTATCACCATAGTCCTTTTCCTTTACAATTCTCAGTTTTTCAATTGCGCTCTCACTCGGCTTTTCTCTTTTTGAACACTGAAGTATGAAAACTGAATCGACTCCCATAACCATATGCACACGAGAAACAATCTCGTCAACAAGCCCTAACTCGTACGGTGGATCTGAATAAATGACATCAAAAACGCCGGTGTGAGATTCCAAAAACCGGCGCGCATCCATTTTCCTTATATCAACCCTTTCTTCTAACCCCAATCTCTTAACGTTATTCTTTATCGTTGCTATCGACACACTCGATGCGTCAACAAAAGTCACATGCTTTGCTCCATTGCTCAACATCTCTATACCAACAATACCACTACCGGCGCATATATCCAAGCACACCTTTCCTTCAAAATCTACCATATTTGCAAGGCTTCTTCTTATTATTGCTGATGTGTACCTCGTTCTGGGATCTGGGACCGTGGCAATTGTTCTACCTTTTAATTCACCCGTTTCTACCTTTAGCATATCGTTCTTCTCCTATCTTTTCAACTATCTTCTTCCAATTCTTCTTTACTTTCTGGAATTTCCGATTTCTCTACGACAACGGTAATCTCACCTTTTACCTTGTCGAAATAATTCATAGCTTGAGAAACTGTTCCGTAGAAGTGCTCTTCGTGGAGTTTTGTCAGTTCCCTTGCGATGAACACTTTACAATCTCCAAGGATTTTGTAGATGTCTTCTAAGGTTTTTTTCAATCTTTCAGGACTTTCGAAAAACACGAACCGTTCAATGAGCTCATCGTCCTTGATTTTTCTCAATAGTCTTCTTCTGTTTTTGTCCTTGGGCATGAAACCGATGAAGTAAAAATAAGTCCCTTGGAAACCACTCAGTGCTATGGCACTTGTCAGTGCACTTGGCCCTGGGATCACCTCAACCTTTATCCCTTCTTCGTGACATCTCTTAACAAGGTTCCAACCTGGATCTGAAACCACCGGCATTCCAGCATCAGAAACCTGTGCGATTTTGGTTCCTGATTTTAGCAGTTCGATGATATGATCTATTTTTCTAAAAGAATTTCTTTCATTGAATGATTCCAAAGGCTTTGAAATCCCATAGTGCGAAAGTAAATGAAGAGTTCTACGAGTATCTTCAGCAATTATCAAATCAACGCTTCTCAAGGCCTCAAGAGCTCTGATAGTGATATCCCCGAGATTCCCTATCGGTGTTCCTACAATATACAGCACACCAAGACCATTAGGATTTATGCTCCCACTTCCTCTTTTGAAACTTCAGGTTTTCGAACCAAAAATCTTTCTTCAAGAACCCTGCTGTTTTCTAAAATCTTCTCTTTTGTGTCCTCGTCAAATTCTTTCCCGTCACCAAAATAATCCTCGAACGATTCTTTCAAGCTCTTAACTATCTCTGAAAATTCCCTACGGGCGTAATTGTACAAGCCTATCAAAGGTATATCAAGTGTTTTTGTGCTCCTAAAGCAATGCTTTATTTCTTCATGGGGGATAAGTACTATCGAACCGTGTTGAAGTATGTAATCTTGAGTGCGAGTCTGCGCACTCCCAACGACTTTAATACCGTTGAGTGTTATCTCATACGTAGAAGGCACTTGGAAACATACATGGCTGACTGGCTTATTTTTACCTTCCGTTAATTCAACGGGATATCCAAGTCTATTGAGCCCGTTCACAATGATTTTAGAAATCAAATTATACAGCTCAAGCACACCATATTTGAAAAGTTCATGACCGTTAGGAATAACTATTGAATAAGTCACTTCATCCCAATGGAGAACTGCACGTCCACCTGAAGGTCTTCGAACTAAGTCAAAGCCATTTTTCTCAATATATTCAAAATCCACATCATCCGCTTTTTGGTGTTTCCCAAGCGAAAGAGTTGGAACCTCCCATGTGTAGAACCTCAAGATCGCATCGTTCAGTTCATTTGCAATTTGGCCGAGTGTAACATCTATTGCCATGTTCTTTGAACCTTTGAAGCCGTAGGTTTCAAAAATGTACAAAATATCAGCTCCTTAGCTTATTCACCCTTTAGTTTTTTAGTCAAGAGGAATATCGGATTTGTCACTAACACTATTATAATCTTTATCACATATTGAGACAACACCATATTAAACAATTGATTGTATACACCCACAAAAGCCACAATAGTGAAGATCAGTGTATCAAAAAATTGTGCAATTAGCACAGAGACCAAATTAGCAACGGATGCTTTCCTGAAAAATTTGGAATTGAATATATAATAGTTCATAAGCTGAGAAGTTCCATACGCGGCAAGACTGGCAAGCGTGAATCTCCAGTTAATCCCCAGAAGCAAGCGGTAAGCTTCTCCTCGTTCGATACTTGCTGAAGGAAGAAACAACCCGAGCAAAATGAGACCACTTGCAGTCGCTTGAGCAAGAAATCCCATAAAAACGAGAAACTTTGAACGTTCTTTACCAACCACATCTGACATCATGTTCGCGATTATAAAAGTGAACGTGTAACTTACGATTGATGAAGGAAACAAGAACACTCCTAACTTCACAACCTTCGCTGCGATAACATTTGAAATAACAATTCCTGTGATGAACAGAGTTGTTAAAATCATAGCGTTTTTCTCTCGCCTGTCCACAATCCACCTCTCCTTTCAAAGTCTCGTCTATGTAAAACTTTCTCCTCAAAATGGTAAGGCAAAATATTATAATCTAACCTTCCTCAACACAACGTGATGGTACGCAAAAATTAGACAAACTGTTACATCACCTTAACCAAAAAATTCTTAAAGGGGGTATATAATATTGTTCGCAATACTGACGCTTCGTGTTCAATTAAATAGACATGCCAATGTATATGGAAACAACGTGCTCATTTAAGTGAACATCAAGAAACCCTGAAAACATAAGGTAGAAAAAAATTTCTTACGGGGAGGGATTACGATGAAAAGCTTGGGCAGACACATCATTGCGGAGTTCTATGACTGCGACAAGGAGATACTCGACAACATCGACGCCATTGAGTTCCACATGAAACAAGCGGCATATGAAGCTGGTGCAACAATCGTCAACTCATCTTTCCACCGGTTCCTCCCCTATGGAGTGAGCGGTGTTGTAGTGGTCAGTGAATCACACTTGACAATTCACACTTGGCCAGAATACGGCTACGCAGCTGTTGACCTATTCACATGCGGTGACCACGTAGATCCATGGAGAGCATTCACGTATCTTAAGAAGGTTTTCAAATCTCAGAGAGCGCACGTAGTCGAACATCTACGTGGAAAATACGACGAAATAGGCATTCCTGAGACCGCATCTCACAAGGCAACTATTGAAGAAGTAAAGCAGGCTGTTGCAAGCCTCTGAGAATGTTGAATTAAAGACACGAAGAAGCTAATAAAAATTATATATAAGGGGGAATGCCTATGGAAGAGATGGAACTCAAACCAGGAAGACATATGCTGTTCATGGAATGGTATTCTCGAGACCCTGGTGGATTGTTCATGAAGGTAAATAGGTGGCTTTATTCCGCACAAAGTCCATATCAGAGAATAGACATATTCGAATCACCTTTCTACGGACGCGTCTTTGCACTGGATGGTATCACGATGACAACTGAAATCGATGAATTCATGTACCATGAAATGCTTGTCCACGTACCAATGTTCATGCATCCAAATCCAAAGAAAGTGCTCGTCATCGGTGGTGGGGATGGCGGCAGCGTTAGGGAAGTTTTGAAACATCCAAGTGTAGAGAAAGTTGTAATGTGCGAAATCGATGAAATGGTCGTAAGGGCTGCTATGGAATATCTCCCGTACACCGCATCAAAGCTGAATGATCCAAGAGTAGAACTCGTTTTTGAAGATGGTTCAAAATTCGTCAGACAGTTCAAAAACGAATTCGATGTCATAATAATTGACTCAACAGATCCAACGGCTGGACAAGGCGGTCACCTCTTCACACTTGAATTCTACAAGGCTTGTAACGAAGCGCTAAAAGAAGACGGTATCCTTTGTGCACAAACAGAAGGTATGACGTACGATTGGGAATGGGGTTCAACAGCTTACAAGAGAATCAAAGCCAACTTCCCACTTGTCAAGATGTACCTTGGTTTTATGCCAACGTACCCAGGTGGACTTTGGAGCTACACGTACGCATCAAAGGCCGGTTGGGACCCGATAAAAGATTTCAACCCAGAAAAGGTAAGAAACTTCAAAGAACCTCTCAGGTACTACAACGAAGAAATTCACAAAGCTGCATTCGCACTTCCGAATTTCGTTAAGAAATACATTGAAGATTAAAAGGACAATACGATTATTCCCACTGCTGATTGTTGACGAAGTATAGTCTTTTATCGAGGAAGGATCCTCTCAAATGAGGGTCCTTCTTTTTTCGCCTTTGTAGTTGTGGGGATAAGTGTATTTCCATGGAAAATGTAACTTTGAGCTACTGAGAACCCCATCTTCTTTAGGGAATTGGAAGAGTAAGGAGTTAGCTCATACCAGAAAAAACATCCTCTTTAGGAAATTATGATGAATGGTGCGTTAATCGAGTTAAAGGTACAGTTAGTGTATAAATAATTGGTGATTTGCATGGAAAAAGCTCGACCGATACGTGAAAAGATGATAGAAGAAAAGACATATGAAGAAAGGAAACTCCATAACGGGTATGAAATGCTTGAGAACATACGAATAGACATGTCCAAGAAAGTGTGTTCCATTTTGTATAGATGCAGAGCTATATACTACTAAGATGACAATGTTAATATTTGCCAACATCAAAGCCATGTTCAAATTGAGGATACAAACATGGAAAGTTAACACTCAGCGATAAAATGTACAAATGTTTGAGCTGTGGAAGTGAAATTGATAGAGATTTGAACAAAGCAATTAATATGTTAAAGTTTGTAGGTATGGACAAGTCTGAGGGAAAGTCCGTAGAGTAGGTGAGAGCACTGTCAAGGTGATAGGGATCAAGCCCTATGTCTTAGTAAGTTTCATACAGTGAAGCCGAAAGCCCAACCCCTCAAAGGGGAATCTTGTCCCCTTTAAAGGATTGATAGCTATCTAAGTCAATTGTCCTAAACCCCAGCTGTGTAAAATCATTCTGATGATCAACTAAAATCCAGGTCTTATTTGACCTCATTATATAATCCTTGAGAAACTCTATCGATTTTCTATCAAGATTGTTCGTTGCTTCATCAAAAATAAATATATCTTTATCTTGCAATAGAGCTCGAGCTATCGCAATTTTTTGTATTTCTCCACCCGATAGTTTAAAGCCATTTTCCCCAACTTTGCTATCCCCACTCTTTTCCAGTCTTTCTATGAGTTCAGTTAATCCCAAACCTTCGAGTAACATTAAAAGCTTTTCTTTAGAATACTCCTTTATGCCGTAGTTTATGTTTTGAATAACGCCTGAGTTAAATATGAAAATCTTTTGTGGAACGTAGGACACGTGTCTTAAAATGGTTTCTTTGCTTATAAGTTCATAGTCTATATCATTTATAAAAACTCTTCCTTTGCTCGGACGAATCACTTTTAATAAAACCTTTATTAAACTGCTTTTTCCCGAACCATTTTTCCCAAAAATCTGGATTTTATCGCCTTTGTTTATTTTTAACGAGAGATTGCTCAATACTTCTTTATCTTTATATGAGATTGATATATCCTTGAATTCTATTGTATGAATCTCCGACAACTGATAATATTTTTCTTTTGAAATTTCACATGGAGCATCATCAAAAAACAATTCAGCTACTCTCTTTAATGAAACTAATGCAGGTGCCAAAATTATATATGTTCCAACATATCCCAAAAAAGGTGAGTATAATTTACCAGCATACATTGAGACTGCAATAAATGAACCAATTGATAAATTATTGCGTACTATCAACACACCGCCTATTAGATATATAAAAACTGAAATTATAGAACCCACTACATTCATTCCAGAACCGAATTTATTGATACCTTTTGCCTGCGACTTAATATTTTCTAATGTTTGCTTATTATAGTTAGATATTTTACGTTTTTCATGCTCCTCAAGTCCCAACGACTTTATATTTTCTATACCTCTTAGTGATTCACTTATCTTCCCAGAATAATGTGCACCACTCTCAAAGGTCTTATTAAAGCTTTCTGCCATAAGCTTCGATACCCTATATGAAACAAACACCAAAAGTGGTATCGGAATTAAAAGAATTATTAGGAACTTTATGCTAATTGTAGAAATAATATAAATCGTAAACAAGCATTCTAATACTGAAGCTAAGAATGAAATGGAAACATTTGAAAATATAGCATCGAGTTTCGATATTTCTTCTACTCTAGTGTTTAAATAACCTATCTCTTTTTCAGCATAAAAATTAAGGTCTAACGTGAACAAACGTTCGTAAATTGTTTCTTTAACTGAGGCTACAAGCTCATTTCCTAAAACTATTAAATAGTTATTAGACAGATAGCTAAATAGCGCTCGTGCGATATATATTCCAATCAATAATCCACACGATATCTGTACAATTTTCAGATTACTTTTCATAAAACCTTGGTTTATTATATGTGCATAAACTTTTGCAGGTAAAACACTAATAAAGGCACTTACTAAGAATAGCGTAATTGAAATAACCACTTTAAAAATATTTTTCTTAACAAAATTCCTAATCACTCTTTTCAATTCTGCCACAAGAACTCTCCCCCTCATTATGGTTCTCTTAACTAAAAGTATTGAAAAATTCCAAAAACAGCATTATTCTTTATGAAGGGAACATCCCTTCTACTATCTTGCACAAGAAGGTATCACAATATGCAAAACCAAAAACCTTTCTGTCTCAATTGTGGCTCTACCAATATCTACAAAAACGGTCATGATAAATACGACAACCAACAATATTTTTGCTTCGTTAAGTTCCGTTGCCGTTCTTGCCGTACCGAAAACATTGAACAAACAATCGGACTAACTACTGATAGACTTAGTGTATATGGTACAGTAAAGATCATCTACGAGAACATCAACCATATTGTTGCGAACTTGGACAAACTAATCGATGTAAACTAAAGTTTTCAATTCCAAGATTTTCTACAACTCTGACGTGGCTTCAAGTATATTTATAATTTACCGAAAGAACGGGTTTTGTGTAGTGCGAAATCTTCAGAAACTCAACAATAACGATACTGATAGAGTTATTTCGGCTTTATTCTCTTTCATCGCTACAATTTAATAGTATCAAATGTTTCAAAAATAATGTTTACTATACGATTCTAAGAATTCTATAAGATTCATAATAGAATTTTGGAATATTTTTCAAGTATGCTCCGCGGAACGTAGGGTCTACCTACTATGAATCTCATCTCGTTTATGGATTTGGGGTCTCAGGCTGTAGATTCATTAATAACCGACTAAAAGTTCTTCGCAAATACTGTTTTAAACCTTATTAGGTCCTTAGATTCGCATATTTAAATTAGTTTTAAAAATACGCTGAGTGAGAAATTCAAAATAGGTGATTAGCTTACCCGCACTCCACTCGCCTTGTTGAATCTTTTCACTATCGAAATTACACCATCTATCGTCGTCTTCCGCTTTTTTTTGCCCTCTAAAAGACTATTCCTGATAGCATTGGTTGATGTTTTGTCTAACAACCAGCTACTTTCTTGTGCTTTGTATTTTCATTACCTAACACACAACGGCAGGATTATTTCTGCCCACTTTTTGCACAGTTCAACGTGTAAACCGTACCTATTCAATTGACAAAACTAAGCAATATTCGGAACCTTATTAGATTCTTAGAATTGTATGTTAAATACTACTCAGAAACGTTTAAAGGGAGGGAAAAGCATGACGGAATTTGCTGTGCAAACAAGAAACTTAACAAAGTACTATGGTAAGCAGCAGGTTTTGAACAACGTTTCATTAAGCATTCCAAAAGGTTCAATATTTGGTATAGTAGGTCCCAACGGTGCTGGTAAGACAACTTTGTTAAAAATATTATGTGGTATCACAAAGCCAAATTCTGGCGATGTTTTCGTTTTTGGAGAAAAATTAAACCAGAAAAACATCAAAAAAATAGGGGCTCTGATTGAATCACCCGCCATCTATGGAAATTTAACCGCTTCAGAAAACCTTCTTTTACACGCGCTTTTATCGGGACTAGGTGCAAGGGAAATTAACAGAGCTTTGGAAATCGTTGGATTGGATACTGGCAAGAAGGTTGCTTCAAAGTTTTCTCTTGGTATGAAACAAAGGCTTGGGATTGCAATAGCACTTCTTGGAGATCCAGAAATATTGGTATTGGATGAACCAACAAATGGTCTTGACCCAATTGGAGTTCAAGAGATGAGAGAACTAATTATATCACTTAAAGAAAGCGGGAAGACAGTAATAGTAACAAGTCATATTCTAAGTGAAGTAGAGAAAATTATAGACAAATTAGTCATAATCCATAAGGGAACAATCAAATACGATGGGGACTTCGATAGAAATCAAGACTTGGAAAAATTGTTCACCAGCATTATAAGGGGGTTTTAATGTGCTCAACTATTTAAAGGCAGAGTTCTTGAAGTACAAAAGAACACCTATAAAGAAGCTTTTTTATTTTGTACCCATCATGGTTTCTCTAACGGTTGTACTCATCATGTTAAACAGTCCGAAGAGCTTTATGGAACCAGGAGCCTTTATAATAGCTACGAGTTACAACTGGTGGACCGTGCTTTTCATGCCCCTTAGTATCGCATTCATAGTTGGGCTTGCAAGTGTTATGGAAAGAAAAGCTGGGAATTACAAAATTTTTGTGCTTCGTAATCTTTCATTAAAAGGCATTTGGATGTCCAAGATTTTAACTATTAGCGTTTTAATGCTTTGTTCTGTTATTATCTTTTCTGTCCTTGTTGCAGCATCGCAAAAAGTTTTTGCTGGCTGGATTGCTACTAAGGAAATAGTAATTTCGACTTTCATAATTTGGTTCGGTAGCATAAGCTTAGTTCCAATCTACCTTTTTTTCGGAACAAAGTTTGGACTGGCTGGTAGTATCCTCATTGGTTTTCTCGGTTCTCTGTCAGGTCCTTTAACTGCAACAGAGCAGTACTGGTTTTTAAATCCATTCAGTATTGTCATAAGAACTTTGTGTCCTATAATAAAAGTTCATCCTAACGGCGTCTTATTACCCGATGGTGATCCACTCATCACTACTACCTCTGTTACTATGGGAATGATTTCTTCATTGATATTCTTCCTCGTTCTTTCTGCTATTACTTCTCTATGGTTTGAAAAAGAGGCGGTGAAATGATAAAAATGATTACTCTACTTAGGATTGAATGGTTGAAAACTAAAAGGACGTTCTTCAGATTTTTTCTTTTAGTATTTCCTGTTGCTTTTGCGCTATCCATCAGCTGGAAAATCTCCAGTTTAGGAATGAAAAATGAGATTGAAAAAGACGTCTTCATGTTGAGAAATGTCTTTTATACCTTCTTTTTCCCATTTCTTATAAGTTTTATACCGAGTTATTTAATTGGGTACGAAAGTATCCATGGGGAGAACGCATTTGTAAATGTGAAATATTCGAAAAGTAAGTTGGTCTTCTCAAAGGTATTGTTTTCGCTACTGTGCTTATCATGGATATTGTTTGCAATAGATTTGATCTACTTTTTTACTATAAAGCACCTTGGTATTCATATTCAGTACGGAATATTGTTTTTTTCTTCCGTCATTCCGTTGCTTGGTTCTTTTCCTGCGGTACTCCTCCATGTCTTAATAACTTTTAAATGGCGAATGGGTTTATCTTTGGCTATAGGCACAGTGGGAGCATTATTAAGCGAAATGATAAACGCCGGACTTGGATACAAAATGTGGTACATATTTCCATGGTCTATTCCTTCTACTTTTAACACATATTCTATAGTTCTACTTAAGAACATAAAAATAAATGACCATGTAACTAACTTGCTTAGTCAGTTTTCTCCAATTCAAATTTATTTAGGTTCAATAATGAACGGAATAACAACCTCAGTAATCTACTCTGCTATACTCTTGTTGATGTCTTTACATTTGGCTAGAAGTTTGGAATTTAAAGAAACATTATAGGCTTCTTCAACAAGGAGCGTTATTTCAAAATTTAATTAAGAAAGGGAAATGGTTATGGGAGAAGATATTTACAGATATGAAAGAAGGAACTTGGCGTTGATCGTTACTGGGCGCTTTGAATCTCTTCTTGGTGCTGCTGCTCTTCTTGTTGCTATGCCTCTTTACATTTTGGATAAAACAAACTCGGGTATGATGATGAGTATATTCACAATTCTTGGCATACTATCTAGACTCATCACCACCCCCATCGGAGGTGTTCTGGGTGACAGAATAAACAGAAAAGCAATAATGGTTCTACTTGATGAACTCAGAGGTATATTACTATTTGCCACTTGGCTTATCGCCATTAACAATAAATTAAGTGTTGCCGTTTTGTTAGTATTTAGAGCTATCCTCTCGTTTCTTGATGGATTGTTTGATGGACCAACAAGCGCAATGTTTGGAGATGTCGTGAGAAAAGAAAACATGAAACGGGCTACCTCTTTGAATGCTTTAGCTAACAGCGGGGCGAATATTATCGGACCTATAGTTGGCTCTATGCTTTATGGTTATTACGGTCTTAGCAATGTACTTTTACTGACAGCTTTGTTGTATATACTTTCTGGAATAAGTGAGATGTTTATCATCTACAAGCACGTACCAAGGGATAGTAAGATTAAGTTCCTCAGTGAAATTTCCGAAGGTATCAAATTTGTTTTCACTCGCAGGGGATTGACATTTCTGTTTACTTTTGCAATAGTTATAAATTTTCTCATGTCACCACTTTTTAGTGTTGCTTTTCCATATATTGTTAGGAGTGTATTGAAGTTTTCCCCAACACAATTTGGAACATTGGAAGTCTTTGCAACAGTAGGAGCACTCGTGGGCAACTTCGCCATAATGTTCTTTTTGCACAAACTAAGTTCAAAAACGCTCATCTCATCAGGTCTCATGTTAGAGCAATTCTTAATGGTTGTTCTTTCGATAATTATCATGCCTTACTTCCATCTCGATAATATTGCAATATATATAGTTTTTGCTGTTGTAATATTTACAACAACTTTTTTAAACGTACTTGTGAATGTTCCAATTATCTCAAATCTACAGATATTAGTACCATCACAATTAAGGTCAAGAGTATTTTCAATCCTGACGTTATTTGCCATGGGTAGCACACCGATTTCGTCAGCACTTTACGGATACTTACTTGACAAAGTGAATCCATTTTGGCTATTTTTCGCAGTTAATGTGATTTCAACAGTCGTTATAATAGCTTTTCTTCTAAATGCGCCAGAGGATGCTTACGATCCAAATTTGGCAAATCACGAAGCTTAAGAACAATGATAATTAACCAATGAATTAATTAGCATCAACATTTGTCCGGATTTTCCGACAGCGCAATTGACAACCACAAATGTTAAATGCTATGCTCTTAATTAATGAAATGGCAATTTTTGAGAGGTGAAAAAATATGAGGATGGAAGGAAATTTGGCGACAGTTAGACCTATGGAAATATCGGATGCACCGAGATTCGCACAGCTCATCAACGATGAAAAGACAAAAGAGTACTTAAGTCTTGTTCTCCCAATGAATCAATATTTGAAAGAAGAATGGATTAAAAAGGACGCAATCTCCCACAACCAACTGAATTTTTCAATAGAGGTAAATGGTAACCTTGTTGGTTCTGCAGGTTTAATGAGAATTGATTGGGTTGCACGCAGCGCAGAGTACGGTATTGCTATTTTCGATTCCAATTACTGGAATAAAGGTATAGGAACAGAAGTGACACAGATGATGCTCAAATACGCTTTCGAATATCTCAATTTGAACAGAATTTGGTTAAGAGTGTTTGAGAATAACCAGAGGGCGATAAGGGTGTACGAAAAATGCGGATTTATTCAGGAAGGTCGCATGAGGCAAGCAAGGTATTTCAAAGGCCAGTATTTTGATATTGTTTTAATGAGCATTTTGACTGATGAATATTGGAGAATCAAGTCTGAATTTCAAGTGAAATAAGAGAGGTATTTTTACTTTTGCACACAGCAAGATTCTTTTAGATATGAACTTTAAAGATATTTTCAGGTGCAAGCAGGTTTGTTAATACGTGAGATACTTTGATATTGAGAGAATCTCCGAGCAAGTATAAGGGCTCTTAAATCTTAGGTACACGAGCAATAGCATAATTCCGGATATATTGAAGGACAATCTCTCGGAACAAGATTTTGAAAAATCGAAAGAATATTTGAAAGGCAGTGTAATTCTTTGAGTTATCCAAAAGACATGGATGGAGCAGATTTGTGTCTAAGATAGTTAACCGTGACTTGATAACAGCGTGTAAACACTTTATGAATGCTCCAATTCTTCTACGATTTCATTGTGGAGCCTCCATCTGCGAAAAACCCGCTAAGAATTTTCATTTAGCACTCTTTCAAGGCGATTAAAGATTTGGAGACTTTTTGGGATGTACCGGAGAAATACAAAGATGAAAGAGGTGTTTCGGTAATACTTTTGAACAACAAAAAAGGTAGGAAAGCATTGTAAGAACTTAAAGAAAAGACACATTTGCAGAGTAAGTACCATTTGAGATAGCTACAAATAGTTATTCAAGCTATTCTTCTGATTACTCTAAAAGTCAATGCAACGAAAATATCCATCAGACGCTCTGCGCTTTTCGAAGAGGCTCCTTAAGGAAATAAGAGTGAAAGCCTAATTGTCTTGTCAGTAAATTCGACAGCACCGGTTGAAATGGAGGTATGAGCTTGAAGAAAAGAAAGTTGGTTGATTTCAAAGTTTTCGATTATTTGTATTTATCGTGCTTTGTTTTAGGCACAATGCTAGTATCAGTATCCAACACTTTCCAACCTTTAATTATTAAACAGTTCTTAGATAACATAAAGATATTCGGCAAAGCTATTTGTTTGATGAATGCCTATGTTATAACAATATTGGTAATAATAATCGGCGAGTACTTGTCAAAAATATTCAGAGTAAGGTATTCACTATCAATAAAAGAGAAACTCAGAGAAAAAATTTTGCAATCAGTAGTCAGTAAGAAGCTTACAGAAATTAAAAAAGACGAGCAACAGATTATAATATCACAATTAAATACAGATATAGACGTTATACGTTGAGTGAGAAATTAAACCAAACCCTATAACAAAAACAAAGAACCAATCATGCACACGGTTTGAAACTGAACCTTAGGGGCTGCAGAATCATTTAAGACGATAAAAGTCAGCAATTAACGCATTACTGTCGCGTATACTTTTCTGAATTTCTCACTCAGCGTATTAATGATAATAATTTTTTAAATTTCATAGGCAGGTGATTTTATGAAAAAAAGGACTATACTAGTTGTAGATGATGAATATGATATAAGAAACATGTTAAAAAATTATCTCGAAATGAACAATTATGACGTACTAACGGCTAAGAATTCCAAAGAAGCATTTGAAATAATATTGAGCGGAAAAATAGATCTCGTGCTACTTGATATCATGATGCCAGGAATGGACGGCATAGAATTTTGCAAAATGGTAAGAGAAAAAATTAACTGCCCAATAATATTTTTAAGTGCAAAAAACTTGGAGGAAGATATAATTAAAGCACTATCCATTGGTGGAGATGATTACATAACAAAACCATTTAGCTTAAAGGAGCTCTTAGCGAGGATAGAATCACACATTAGAAGGGAAGAAAGAATACGTACGACTGAGAATCTTACTATAAGATCGGGGAACATAGTTTTAGATGTACTATCTAAAGAAGTATTTTGCAAAGGAAATAGGTTGGACTTGACGAGAAAAGAATACGAAGTTTTGGAATTTCTCATGATGAATAAAAACATAGTTTTTTCAAGAGAAAGAATATTTGATAATGTGTGGGGATTTGATTCGAATAGCAATTTAGAAGCAGTAACAGAAGTTATTAAAAACATCAGGAAAAAAATCAAAGAGTACGATCATCAGTATAGTTACATACAAACAGTTTACGGATTAGGATATAAGTGGGAGGTACGAAATGAAGATTAAATCATTGAAACACCAATTTTATTTACTGGTGTTCAAAATAATGTTTTTTACCTTTCTTTCCTCTTTTGTTGTTTACTTGGCTTTTGTGCTTCCTTTATACAGAGGAATCGTTCGACCAACTGACTATTATGTAAGATACTTGGATGAGATCGAGAAGGAAATAAAAAAGAAGTCAGAGCAAATAATAAATGGAAAACTAATAAACTTAAGCCTTTTCGAAAAAGAAATTGAAGAAATTGAAGGCGAAGTCATCGATATTAATGGTAAACACCTCTATGGAGATTTTAACATCGCCAGTAAAGGCATTGACTATTGGAAAACTTTCAACAGGGATTTTGTAAAAAATGGATACATTTATCGATATGTTCCCGTAGTAAAAGAAAATAGAGTCGAAGCAATATACGTGTTGAGAGCTCCGTTTAGTTTCTTTTTAAATAACAAAGCGAAAAACCAAATATTTGCTTTCCTCTATTTCCCCGCAATTGTTTCGCCCATAATCTTTTTCATTATTTACTTGCTTATTTTTACAAGAAGCCTTTATCTTGATGTATCTAAAAACATGCATAAACTTTTAGAAGCGGCAGAAAAAGTTTCTAAAAAAGACTTTAATTTCACCCTAGAAGGTATGTCTGGAACAGAATTTCTGAAAATTCAAGATGCATTTAACGAAATGATTTCCACAATTCACTCAGCTTTCAGAAGTCTGTGGGATTTAGACAACGAAAGAAGAAAGATGTTAGCTTCCATAGCGCACGATATAAAAACCCCAGTCACTGTTATTCAAGGGCAGGCAGAAATCATCGATACTCTCAATCCCCATCCTTCCGTTGAGAATTCTCTGAAAATTATCAAGAATAACTGTAAAAGGATAACAAACTTGGCGAACAATATATCTCTTCTTGGGAAAATCGAAATTCCCAATCCAGTTGTCAGAAAAAGTAGAGTAAATCTTAAAGACATCCTAAGTGAAAAAGAAAAAGAAATAAAAATGATGACCCTTTCAAAAGATGTAGAGGTGGTATTCGAAATAAATCTAAGCAAAGATTACTACGCTCTTGATGAAAATCTACTTCTGAGACTTCTTGATAACATATTGTACAACAGCCTACGATTTACTCAGGAAGGAGAAATAAGATTGATAGTAGATGATAAAGACGATGCCATACACTTTTTGTGTTTGGACACAGGTGTTGGCTTTAACGAAGAAGATATAAACAACTTGTTTAAAGCTTACTATCAAGGGAAGGATTTTAAAGATCACTTTGGATTAGGACTCTACATATCCAAAAAAATAGTTGATTTGTTCGGTGGAGAAATAAAAGCGTACAACAGAGTGGAAGGTGGTGCGGCTGTCGAATTCATCATTCGCGAAATGAGCGAGCAATGAAAATCTAAGAATACATCCCCCTTACATCCGGTCGAATTATCCGCTTACAATATTCCTGCTCTCAATTCGTGTCTAATTCTACGACCTCAAAACGCCAGATTTTGGAAAATCCAAGCAAATTGTGGTATTATTATATATTAGAACCGACACATCAATTGGCGAGGTCGAAGAGGTGAAATCATGAAATTGGGTAGTAAGTTGAAAAGGCTCCGTTTAGCAAGAGGTTACACACAAGAAGAATTGGCTGACCGGTGTGATTTATCAAGAAGTTTTATTTCCCAACTCGAAAGTGACAAAGTTTCTCCTTCTGTAGAAACATTAGAAAGAATCCTTCGAGTGTTGGGAACAGACCTGAAGCACTTCTTCTCAGATGAACAGAAAAAAATCATATTCAAGAAAGACGAACGCGTTCCTGTTTACGATTTACCAAAAGGTGTGAGTATAGAGATACTCATGGACGCGGTCGAAGATAAAGAACTCGACGCCAAAATCGTTGAGCTCGAGCCAGGTGCTCAAACTGAACAGGAAGGCTACCACGATGGTGATGAGTTCGGATACGTCATCGAAGGTTCGGTGGATATCTACATCGATGGCAAAAGGTACCGCGCAAATGAAGGAGATTGTTTCTACTACTCAGGCGACTGTGTACACTACATGAGAAATCCCGGAAAGGAAAAAGCAAAGGTTCTGTGGATACAAACTATCTGAAAAAGTGGACAATAGCTATCAACCAATAAAAACATCCCAAAAACGGCTTAATGAAAACACGATACTGTTAAATTGTATTGTTAAATTGTATTAACGATAGCATGCAGGGCACGAATTACTTAATCAAAATTATCATTGTTTTGCTTAGCAAGTTTAGCGGTCCACAAGAGCCGTTAACATGCTTTTACAAGTTCTTTTGGATCTCCTTGTGAAGGTAGAAAGCTTTTGAATAACGAAAACTTCGATTCCCACTGTTTTTTGTTCAAGTCGTACTACTATGTGATTGACACCGTTGCGCACTATTTTCACAAACTCATACGAATCAAGTCCGTCTGTCGCAGTTTCAATAGGTCAAATTTCATTACCTAAGAACTTCTCTAACGGTACTTTCAATTGTCCCATGCCACGATATTTTGAAAAATGCCAATCAACTATCATTTTTGTTATCAATTAGGAACCAGACATAGTACTTTTGTTCTTCTAACATGACAATGTTTTCGTCTGCATAAAAAGTGAATACATTCTTAGTAATGAGGATGGCTCTGAATGTTTACAGTAAAGATCCAATATTAAAATAAGAACGAAGGATATTTTTATATTTTATCAAAATACACAAAAACTTCTAGGATTACTAGAATATAAAATTGATGTTAGGACAAATCTTTTTTCAAGAAATAAATTTTTGCAGTTATTATCTGTAGATGCATTTAAATTCCCAATCTGGTTTGATGCAATCGAAAAAGTTTTCCACACTGACATAAGAATCAAATATAATACTTCAGATGATTTGTTTGAAAATTATGATTATGATAGTCAGAATTTGAAAATATGTTAAGTAATAATAATGAATATTTTGACCCAATTGGAGGTGCTATAGAGTGGATATTGTTAATGTTAGAAAGTGCAGTAAAAAATATGAAAAGAATAATTTTTTTAGTTTGGAAAACATCAATTTGGAAATTAAAAATGGAGAAATAGTGGGACTTGTTGGGCCTAATGGAGCTGGCAAAACAACGTTAATAAAAATTTTAAGTGGTCTTTTAAAACCTACGGAATATGAAGAAGTAAAAGTTTTGGGTGAGGATATCTATAAAGGAAAAGGGAAAATTCCTAAAGTTGGTCTTATTTTAAATTCAAACCAATTATATGATGATTTAACGGTTATGGAAAATATATATTTTTTCTTGAGGATGCATAAAATTAAAAAAAATAAAGAGAACATCTTAAGTTTGTTAAAGAAATTTGATTTGGAAGGCAGAGAAAATACACTAGTTAAAAGTTTATCTAGTGGAATGAAACAGAAACTTAATATAATAAGGGTTATTTTATTGGAAGTTCAATTTTTAATATTAGATGAGCCTACTAGTGGATTGGATCCTATATCTAAAGCCGATGTTCATAATTTATTGGAGACACTTGCTAAAGAAATGAATATAACTATTTTAATAAGTTCACACATTATGAATGAAGTTCAAAGGCTTTGCACTAGAGTTATTTTTCTAAATAAAGGACGCATCATAAAGGATAGTTATATGGATACTATTTTTAAAGAATTCTATAAAGAAGTTGTAGAAATTAGACTATCCAAAGAAGATACTTATAAAATGCATAAAAAGCTCAGGGACTATGGGATAAAAAAATATATTGTTTTTGAGCAGAATGATAATAGCACAGCTTTAATAATGGAGAGGATAGAAAGCATAGAAGATTTTATCTCAAAGTTTCAAATAAAGTCATTTAATAAAAGATCTATACAATTAGAAGATATTTTCTTCTATGAATTGTATAAGGATGGATTGGGGGATACTAAGTCAACCACCCACCACTGAAGTGGCGGGCTTGTAAAGGCCCTGGTTGACTACCCTCAGCCAGGGCCGAAAGGTCATCGGGCTACGTTAGGCTGGTTAAGGCATCTTGGAATGCTGCTCAAGTTTCATGCCCTGCCGTCTGCCACTAAACAGTCCTGATGGGTAGGGACAGTGTGGCAGACACGACAAGCCAGCCTAACTTTGGGGATGAGCACCTAACTTTTGATAGAAGGCTTACCGCATGGTATTCGTGATTTCAAAAGATGGAAAACCACTCATGCCAACCAAAAGGCATGGAAAGGTTAGAAGACTCTTAAAGCAAGGTCTGGCAAAGGTAGTAAAAAGAGAACCGTTCACCATCCAGCTTTTGTACGAAACAACAAACTATACGCAACCTGTTACCGTTGGAATAGACACAGGCTCTAAGGTTGTTGGTGTGTCTGCCATCACTGACAAGGAAGAGATATTCTCTGCACAAATCCAGCTCAGGCAAGACATCAGTAAATTATTGCTTGAGCGCAGGCAACATAGAAGATTAAGAAGATATCGCAAAAGAAGATATCGTAAACCCAGATTTCTAAACAGACGAAAGAAAGATGGCTGGCTACCACCAAGCTTGCAGTGGAAAGTAGATGCGCACGTCAGGATAGTAAACAAGCTCAGCAAAATAATACCGATAACAAAAGTCGTTGTGGAAGTTGCACCGTTTGATATCCAGAAAGTACTAAATCCAGGCATAGAAGGAAAAGGACTACCAAAATGGCCAGCAGAAAGGATTTAGTGATGTGAGAGAGTACTGCCTTTGGCGGGCTGCATATAAGTCCGAACTATCTGGTAAAACAGGGGTGTTAGAAGTACACCATATCATTCCAAGAAGCGAAGGTGGTACAGATACACCGAACAATTTAATAGTTCTAACATCAGAAGAACACAAGATGTTGCACGAAGGCAAGATAAAGATACCTAAATCAAGATTAGAGCAAATAAAGGTGTTTAAGGACGCGGCTCACGTTTCAACGATTGGATGGCACATAGTCAACAAACTCAGGCAAAACTATCAGGTTGAGATTACGTATGGTAGTATTACAAAAGAAAAACGGATTCTATATGGACTTGAGAAGTCGCACAGAGATGATGCATTTGTGATAGCTGGTGGGAATATTCAAGAAAGAGCAAGCGAATGGTATTTTGGTAAATTCTTCAGACATCAGAACAGGTCGCTTCACAAAGCCAATCCGATTAAGGGTGGAACAAGACCGATTAACACGGTTAAGCAAGTGAATGGGTTCAGAAGGTTTGATAAAGTTGAGTGTGAAGGCAAAATAGGAATTATATCAGGCTTAAGAAGTAGTGGGTACTTTTCGATAAGTAGTCTTGGTGGAGAAAAAATAAGCGATAGTGTAAAGTACACAAAGTTAAGGCTAATTGAGAGAGCTAAAACGTTGATGTTCGAAAGGAGGAAAAGGGCTACTTGTTCATGGCTAAAGGCACGTGTATCCGTAGCCCGGTTTCATGATTATATATTTTATGTTTAAAAGTCTTTTACGAAACAAGTGGAACATAATTAAACTATTATTAATTGCACCTATAAATTCGATTCTTCCAGTGATTTTATTAAACAGTGTAATAGCTCAAAATATAGATAAAAATATAATTTTAAAGATGTGTTTGTGGTCATGCTTTTATTTTACCATATTTGAGATAATTTCAAGGAGAATGGAGTTCTTTGGCAGTGAAAAAATACATGATGTATTACTTTCTAAAATTAGCTTACATAGATATAATTTTTACCAAACAGTAGCAGTAAATATTTTATATATTCCATCCTTACTCATAATACTGTATTGTTATGAGGTTATATTCCACTTAAATATAGATTTTTTATTTGCTATAATTTGTTCTATATTTGTTTTTATCAACAATGTTATAGTAAGCAATATAATGCTTGCTGTTCACTTAAAAACAAAAAATTATTTTCACAGATTTAACTTTGGAATGGATATAGTTTATATAATAAGTGGCGTTTTATATCCCATAAGCGTATTTCCAAAATTTTTAAGAAGTATTTCGCAGCTAATACCAATAACTTATGTTATTAGCTTTTCAGAAGGAAATAATATTAACATTGAACTATCAATTTTAATGTTTGTAAGTATGATGGCATTTGCAATATGGAATACAGAAAAAAGTATAAAAAAATATATTGTGGCTGGGGGATTTTATGATTAGCATTCTAATGAAAAATATATTTTTTTATAAAAGAAATTGGAAGGAATTATTATTAAACACTTTAAGAATTTATCTAAGTATAGTTCCATTTTATTATTTTGCATTGGCTCAATCAAATGACTTAGAAAATCTAAGGTTTACCCTTTTAACTATAATTATTGCAGGAATAATAAGTAACACCGTTATTGCTGCAAACTATGAACTTTATCAAGAAATTATAAGTGGCAAAATGTCAAATTTTAGAATAGCTAATGTTAAGATATTTGAGTATATTTTAGCTCAAACGGTTTTTTATTTTTTCATCTATTTAATTCAGTATGTTTTTGCATTAATTTTAATGAATGTTTATGGAATAATTTATATAAAAATTTCTTTATATGCCCTATTAAATGCAGCAATCTTTATCGTAATAATAATTGCTATATCATCGATTATTAGTGGGCTTTTAGCGGCCTTTACTCTTAAAACAAAAAGATTTGCTTACAGTTCACTTCTGATTAGTATTCTATTGATATTTTCTGCATGCTATATGCCTTATAGATTACTCAAATCAGGATTTAAAATAGTGGCCCTTTTATTACCATTTACATATATAATAAATATATTTAAAAGTGCATTTAGTGCGGATTATTTGATATTTCCAATTGAAATTATGTATTTAATATTGATGGTTCAGATTTTGGTTTTGAGATTTATATTAGTTAAAATTTTGAGTAGGTTCTTTAATGAACTTATAAACTCGACTATATAATATAAAATAAATGAAAAAAATTTAGCACATTAGTTTCAGCCCTATGTCTATAGTTGGGGTGGGCAAATTACTCAAATGCCCACCTATATTAATTGCCTATTTGTCAATAATTGAGGAGGAAACTATATCAAAAGAATGGGATTTAACGAAACATGTTGATGTAGTTAAAAAATGACTGATGAATTAGGAGTAAACACAATAAAGGACTTTTTAGAAGAATTAGATAAAACGATTAAAGGAGACGAAAAAAGAAAAAAGGATGGGTAGTAGAAAGGAAAGACAAAAAAAGATTGTAACAATGCTAGGCGAGATAGAATATGCAAGAACGTATTACAAATCTAAGAAGAGTGGGGAATATAGATATTTACTTGATGAAATTATAGGAATAAGCAAAGATGAGAAGATAGATAAAGAAGTAAAGATAAAGCTGGTGCAGAACGCAATCAATATGTCCTACAAGGAGAGTAGCAAAAAAACATGTCCCGAGAAACTAAGCAGACAGACAGTATTTAATGCAATAAGCCACGTAGGGGAGGTAGAAGTAAAAAGGGAAATAAAAGAAAAGAGGAAAGTAAGGGTGCTATACATAGAAGTGGATGAGGATCATGTGGCATTGCAGAACGGGAAGAAGGAGATACCAAGGTTTGTATATATAAATGAAGGAAGGCAAAGCAAAAATGGGAGAAACGAATTAAAGAATGTATATAACAAAGCATACGTTGGTGTAGAAGCTGAAGGGATATGGATAGATGTAGCGAATTATGTGTATGACAATTATGAAATAGAGAGCATAGAAAAGATATACATAGCAGGAGATGGAGCAAGATGGATAAAGGAAGGAATGGAGTGGATTTCGAAAGCGAAATTTGTATTAGATAGATATCATTTGAACAAATACATAATAAGAGAGACAGCAAAGCGAGAAGAATATAGGCAAAAGATATGTGGAGCGATAAATGAAGGGGATAAGAAGGCTTTAAAGGAGATATTTAAGGAGTTAATAAATATAGCAGAAACTAAGGCAGAAAAGGAGAGAGCAAAAGAAGCAAGGAGATATATATTAAATAACTGGGAAGGGATAGTAATATATAAAGAGGACGAGGATGTAATAGGATGCAGTGCAGAAGAACATATAAGTCATGTATTATCAGCGAGATTAAGCAGTAGGACATTAGGATGGAGTAAAGAGGGATTAAAGATAATGTCAAAGCTAATGGTATTTAGCAGGAATGGAGGTAATTTAAGGGAAATAAGTATATACAAGGAAGATGTTGAAGTATTAAAATTAAAAATGTTTGCTCTTATCTGGTTTCGTTTTTTCAGGCCAGTTTCTTTAGATTAAAGCTTGCACAAGCAAAGAGCATTTTTTAGATTCAGGAATCAAAAGATACAGAAGAAGTAGGGGCATGAAAAAAGAGAAGAGAAGAAGATAAGTGATAAAAAATAAGCATTCGACAATAAAGTGTTTCAACGAATGAATAGATGTTTTGGGAATAAAAGTATTAGCGCTTTCTTATGCAAAAGGTGGTCGGGTGTAGCTATTTCTGGGGTATATTTAATTCAATGTGCTTTTGAATTTCTTACTTAATACATCAGTTGGAATGTGGCCATAACATGGAAATATATCAGTTAATAAGAGTTTCTTATCCTAAACGGTGTTGTGTCAGTTTGTGAATAATCCACTAAGTAGTAGCTTTTTTGAACTTTTTACCTAAATGTAAGGATGACTTGTGAAACCAGTTATTTGATGCTTATTCCATTGGTTTGAAATACCAGTTTACAACGAAGGCAGTTTACTCACTCTCGTTAAGTAGTATTGAAAACAGCTAGGAATACCATTGATGGGAGCACAAATTATTAGAATCTAATCTAAGGTCCTTATATAGTCGAGACTAGAGAAGTGCACCGACATGGTCGGGTAGAAGTCGAGATATTTGCAAGCATATTTCATGAAAAGCTGCAAATGATAAGAATTCGTTATCGATTATTTGAAGTTGCTAGCTGAAAGAAGTGTGCTTTCCGGTGTTTCACGCCCAAAGGAAAACCTAAACAATCCTCCTTGATAATTATGATCACCAGTAAACTTTAAAGAGAGGAGCAGTCCTACATTGGTTAATTAGTCTCTAGGAATGTCAGCAACAATTATTTCTAACTTTTCCCAATTCTTCATTGGATACTTCTTAATAAATGAACATTCTTAGCCATTGAAATACACGGTTCCAGAAACTTCTAAATCTACATTCTCTTTTAAGTCGTTTACTATTGTAAAATCAAGAGATGAATCATCTGTTTTAATTTCATATATAATCTGTTTTTGAGGTTGTTATTGAGTTTTTGAAAAGCCACTTTGTTAAAATTCAGAGTAAGGAAAACATCTTTACAAGATGAAAAAACAAGAATGCGGCACACTATCTACAATTATTTTACATATCAAGTCAAAGTTGCACGAGAATAGTAAACTATTATAAACAATCGAAAAATCACCAATGTTTTGTATGAAAAGTTTACAAACAAAGGAATTAACATGAATTTGTACCACTTAAAGCAAGAACGCCACCAAACCATCATATCTAATCTCCTTTTCTTCTACTAAGCTTACTCAAAAGTGTTTTCGTCGTCTTAAATATTGGAAGCTCTCCTGTAAAAACAGTTTTTTCCACCAATAGAGCGTATTTAACTACACTCATTTGCATAGAAATGATATTTGTCCACCATCAGTAAAAAAGTAATAAGATACTGTTGCACTTTAACCAATCAAACACTGTTCTAATCATTCACAAGAAGGATCAACGAAACTCAAAGCTGTTAATCACTCCTTTTAATTTGAAGTTCGTCCTACTAAGCCATACACTGAGCAGTGTAAGAAAATCACAGAAATGTAACTTCGAAAGTATATACTTTGGTACTACCACCCTTGCTACGGACGTTCCTATCACGTCTATCTCATGACTTAACTAGCCCTCGTGCACTTTCCGTATCTGAGTTTTTAGCTTTTAGTTTTTGTTAGTTAACAACTTTGCCATAATCATCTATTCTAATATGAAAACGAAATCACTTATATTTGCGCAGCTATTTGACTTATACGTTAGATGAGAAATTATAAAGTAGTAAGAAACCTTACAATTTCATGGGATGTGCATGAATGAAACTACCCGCAGAGTTTTTCGTAAACTGTAGTACTTTGGAAGAACAGTTTTAAAATAGCGAAATTTCGTTGGTAAAGAGCTTAAACTATCCTATGTCTAGGTTGATGTATTATACATTCTATAGTCGTAACTCGCCTATTTAAAAAGATATATATACCACAATTTATTTGCCATTTTTCAGTAAACAATTTTCTTTTACTTCAAATCTATGAAAGTAAGACTTAACTTCACAAAACACTCCCATATGATCAGATACTCTTTCCTTATCAAAAACAATCTCTGCTCTCGCTACTTCCCATCCTTCAGGGATGAAGATATAATCTATCCTTGCAGTGCTCTCTGAAATTACATCTCCACCAAAAGTTGGTTGAACAGGTCTGTCAGGATTGGCAACTATCCAAGCATCAATCAATTTTCTACCAAGTACTTTTGTATTAACTATCAATTCGTATTCATCAGAACCATATGGCACATTGAAATCCCCAGCAATAACAAAATTCTCATTCCCAATTTCTTCGATCCATTTCACCAGATTAGAGAATTCCTCAACAAAACCTGCCTCAGCCCAGTTGAGATGAACACAGTATAAATCAGGTTGTTCTTTTTCAGCTTGAACTCTTGCTCTGATTATCTTTCTTGAGTAAAAAGTATCCAAACAAGTATGTTTGGAAACGTACCTACTTTCGAATTCAACGATGGGAAATTTTGAAAGAATTCCAAGCCCTTCTTCCCAAATGCCAAAGCCATAATGGGAGATGTCCCATACAAAATAGTAGTTTTTTCTCTTATCAGAAAGCATCTCTGTTAAGATTCTTACATAGTTGCTTTTCTTGATAGCTATTCCTTGGATATTTATGTCTGGTTCTTCGTGAATATACTGTCCTGCTTCTTGGAAAAAAGCAATATCGACTCGTTTTTGGATTATAAGGCCAGCAATCGCTTCTTGAATAGGCTTGTATTTTTCAAGAAACGATAGGATATTGTCGTACTCTTTGAAGGGAACTTCTTGATAGGTGTGCAGGTTTAAAGTTAATATGTTCACTTAAATCTCTCCTCGGCTTTTCTTAAAAAGGACTACAACTATACCTACGAGTATTATAAGCACAACAACGGCAAGTAACAAGAACTTAGCCGGTGTGACAAAAATCAATACCTTGCTGAATACGTCATGCACCTTCTCTTTGAAGAACACCAAGCATATCAAGAGTATGTTCTCAATCAAATCGAACAGCCCTCCAAAGAGCACAAAAACAGTTAGAAACTCGTTTGACATTTTAAGTCTTTGCAGGAAAACTTTCACAGATATCGACCAAAGAAGAAATGAATAACTCAACGCAAAGAATGAATCCAAAACGTGAAGATATACAAAGTGCTCCAAATCATCCTCTCTAACCTTGTCGATATACTTTGAAATATAGTCCTGAGACAGTATGAACTTTGAATCAATAATCTCTTCACCTAAGGCAACATTGAGTTTGGTACCATATGGTCCGAAAACAAAATATCCAAAGAATATCGTGAATATAAGGCTCACCACGATCCAACGCCAGCTTCCAATTCTGTAAATATCCATTCTTTCCATAATTTTCACCTCGGTTCGTATAATTTTTGAACCTCAAAAAGCATAAACACTGCCATCAGAACAAGGTACATAGACAGTGCCAGTTTTTGACACAGTTGGTTTTGCGTAAACACCTGTGAGAAATTTATAGTATCAATCAACCGTCCCATCAGTTCTTAGTGAATAGAAATCCCCATTCTTGCAACCAAAATAGATATAGCCCTCTGAGATAACTGGAGAACTTGAAATGTCAGAACTCATCGAGAACTCCCAACGTATGTTCTTTTCTTTGTCCAAACAGTAAAATTTCTTTCCAGATCCGAAATATACTCTTCCATCCTCGCTTACGACAGGTGAGACGGTTAGCTCACTGTCAGTCTCAAATGCCCAAATCACACTTCCATCTTCGGAATTGATCGCGTAGATAAATTTATCGTTCGAACCGACATAGATAATTCCATCTTCGCTTATCACCGGTGCTGTTGTAACAGTTCCCATATCTGTCTTCCAGATTTTTTCACCATCCATTGAAAACCTGTATAATTCTCCTGGGGGAAGTAAGACGTAAATCGAGTCTTCTGTTATAATGGGACTTAAATCGATAAATTCATTCAAATTAAACACTGTTCTTTGCCTTTCACCATCTGTCGATATCTCATACAAAACACCTGCAGTATTGAAAAGGTATATCATGTCGTTGAATATAACAGGCATACAAGAAATTCCGCGCTTTATTCTTATTCTGAATATCTCTTCACCTTTAGCGCTTAATTTTATCAACATCCCAGAAGAACTCACAATAAATATGTTCTCCTTACTATCCAGCAGGGGGTCTGAAAAATCCTCACTACCAGCATCCACCTTCCATTTTAATTCACCGTTACTGGCAAAACTGTACAGACTCCCATCTGCGGAAGTAAAACAAACAAATTCATCACTCGTTATTACTGGTGAAAAATATATACCACCGAGCGTTCTAAATATCTGCTTTGGTGTCCTTGTCTCAAAGTCAACAGGAATATCAACGCCTTTTGCATTTGAGTACTTTTTCTTTATTTTATCTGGTTTTGTGTACAGTATGTCGACATACCTCATGTTCAATAAAGCATACAAGTGGATCATCTGATGTAATAAAAGTAGCAAGAGAACTAAGTGAAGCAATTTCAATCCTATGAATATAATGTCTGCAAGCGCAAATAATAAAACTAATTTCCACAGGTTGTTAAACACTTTTTGTTTTGTCGCTTTGTATAAGAAAATGTAATTTGCAAAGGTCAAGATGTAATAAATGGTGGAAGCTGGAACAACAACGTTCATTGCTGTGTACAAAAGAATTAGTGAAGATAAAAAATAGGAAACACCTAATATCCTGTAACCTTTGACGCGCAGAATGTTGATAATACCGGGAATTAGAAAGAACAGCGGGCCAAAACTAAAAACGTACTTTATATCTTTACGTGACAAGAAAGCAGAAGCCACGATTAATATTTGTGCAAATGAAACCAATTGTGCAAAAGTTCTTACACGCTCTTCACGTTTAGCAACATCGTTCAATATCCGTTCTTCATCTTCTTTCTTTTTCATTCTTGCCATACTTATCCCTCCTTTCAGAGAGAAAATTCGAACAAACCTTACAGCCTCTTATTTGAACGTTGCAACTATTTTCTTTAACTTCCTCATAGCAATACCACAATTCTACACCTTTTTGGCCATGTAGGTACCACCACATGAAAATTTTACAGTATTTGACACTAAATAACAGTAGATGTATAATAAAGTAGAAGATTCTTTAAGTGAACGAATTTTAGAAAAATCTGAAGAATACAAAAAAGTTCAGTGGAAGATTGGAGTGACAGTATGAAGGTATTTTTCATAGGTGGGGGAAATATCGCAAAGATAGTTTACCAAGAACTAAGAGACGAGATTGAAAAGTGCTGGTATTACGATGTTATTGAAACAGACCTACCTTGCGAAAGGTTAGAAAGATTTTTTGTTCCAGAAGATGCTGATGTGGTTGTTGAGTGCGCTTCCGTAGATGCTGTAAAACAGTATGGTTTGGACGTGCTCAAAAGCGGGAAAGATTTTTACATCATAAGCTCCGGTGCATTTTCGGATGTTGAGTTCTTTGACAAGTTCATGGAGGAATTGAAAAGGTCCTCCCAGACAGTTTACATCCCTTCAGGTGCAATAGGTGGACTTGATATCATACGTGCTGTTAAAAAATTCATCAGTAAGGTCGAGCTTGTAACACGAAAACCACCAAAAGCTTTCAATCTCGAAAACTTAAGTGAAGAGCAAGTGATATTTTCAGGAAACGCACGCCAAGCCATTGAGGAGTTCCCGCAAAACACGAACGTTTCCATGACTCTTTCACTTGCTGTTGGAGATTTCGATAAGGTCGATGTACGCATAGTAGCTGACCCAAAGATCGAAGAGAACGTACACGAGATAAACATCTATTCTTCAGTCGGTGAATACAAAATAATACATAAGAACAAGCCTTCACCAAATCCAAAGACAAGTTACCTTGCCCCGTTATCGTTGGTATCAGCTTTGAGAAAAAGGGCAGAAAGGTTTCAGGTAGGCTAATATGCTACATGTGGAGGTGGAGAATATGTCAATGTACGTCACACCTGAGAAAATCAGAAAGCTTGCCGATGAAAAAGGATACATCATTGTGGCTCACAATTATCAGATTCCCGAACTGCAACAGATAGCGGATTATTTAGGCGATTCGCTGCAACTGGCAAGGATAGTGACAAAGATAGATGCCAAGAAGATACTCTTCCTCGGCGTCGATTTCATGGCAGAGGTTATGAAGGTTTTGAATCCCGAAAAGAAAATCATCGTTCCCGTAGGATATTCCACTTGCCCGATGGCAAATTCATTGACTGTTGAAGATGTGCTGAAGTACAAAGAAATCTACAAAGGCATACCAGTTGTTGTGTATGTCAATAGCAGGACGGAAGTGAAGGCAGTTGCAGATGTTGTATGTACGTCGGCAAATGCTATCGATGTTGTAAATGCACTTGATTCAGATACAATACTTTTTGGACCTGATAAAAACCTCGCATCTTACGTAGCGGAAAAAACGGGGAAAAACATCATCCCAATACCGGGCGAGACAGGATATTGTTATGTGCACAACTACGTTAAGGATAGCGAGATTAAAAAGCTGATGTCAAAGTATCCAAACGCGGAAGTTATGGTCCATCCGGAAGTTCCAAAGAATATACGCAATCTGGCTCACTTCATAGGAAGCACATCGCAAATGGAGAAGTACCCCGCTTCTTCAAAGGCAAATGAATTCATCGTCGTGACAGAGGTCGGAATGCTGGCAAAACTTGAAAAGCTCTATCCTGATAAAGTATTCATACCAGTGCCCTCGATGGTTTGCTATAATATGAAAAAGAACAACTTAAGAAATACATACCTGGCACTCTTGGAAGAAAAGATAGAGGTAACATTGGATAGTGAGCTTATTGCAAAGGCAAGAAAGGCTATAGAAAGAATGCTTGAAATAACCGAAGGTGCAGAACGCTCAGAAAGAAAGGTGGTTAAAAGTGCTTGATAGAATTATCGATAACGTTGTTGAATTGATAAGGAAAGACGAATACTTCTTAGATTACGCTTCTTATCCTTTAAAGGGAACAAAATGTAACGCAGAAGTAATTCTCAAAGATGAAGCCGCAGTCATCTCCGGTGTGGAAATCGTGAGTGGTGTGTGCGAAAGGTTTAACATAAAAGCAGAGTTCTTGTACAAAGATGGAGACCTTGTAAAGAAGGGCAAAGTGGCACAAATTCATGGGGATGCTTACAATATACTAATCTGTGAAAGGAGCATTCTAAATGTTCTTTCTTTTATGAGTGCAATTGCGACAAAGGTAAGAAAGCTTGTGGAAAAGGCCGACGGGAAGGTTCAGATTGCAGCAACAAGGAAAACAATTCCATTTACCGGAGAGCTCCAGAAAATCGCGGTTCTGCACGGTGGTGGTGATACACACAGGCTCAATTTATCAGACTGTGCTATGATAAAGGACAACCATATAAAGCTCTACGGTTCCATAACAAGAGCGGTCAATGAAGTGAAAAAGCATCTTTCGTTCACTAAGAAGATAGAAGTTGAAGCAGAGACACTCGAAATGGCAGTCGAGGCGTGTCAGGCTGGCTCAGACATCGTCATGCTCGATAACTTCTCCCCACAAGAAGCTTGCAGGGCTGCAAGGTTAATAAAGGAAAGGTACCCAGATGTTATTGTAGAAATCTCCGGTGGTGTTAATCCCGACAATATCGAAGAATATGTGTGCGAATACATTGATGTGATTTCCATAGGTAGAATCACAAGCGAAGTCAAGTATGTTGACTACAGTCTTGAAGTTTTGTAGAATCTATATGTATATTTGAACAAAAGGAGCTGTGGAACTGCAAATGCAATTATCTGAGAAAATAAACGATAAGGTAATATTCTCATCTTGGAGTGGCGGAAAGGATTCCGCACTCGCACTGCACAGAGCATTAAAAGAGCTTAAAAGAGTTGATATTCTGTTTACAATGTTCGATGAAACGTGCGTTCACACGCGTGCTCATGGTTTGTCAAAGAGGCTGATACAGGCGCAGGCAGAAAGTATAGGTGCCAAATTAATGATGAGGTGTGCAACTTGGGAAACGTACGAAAGGGAGTTCCTTGAATTTCTCAAAGGTGTTGAAAATGGGATAGGGATATTTGGTGATATCGATTTGCAGGAACACAAAGATTGGGTTGAAAGAGTGTGCGCAACTTACAACGTTAGCGTCTTGGAACCGCTATGGTTGGAACCAAGAGAAAAACTCATCGAGGAATTCATAAGGGAAGGTTTTAAGGCAAAGATTATCGCTACTAAGACCGAATACAGAGAACTGCTCGGAAAAGACTTACACAATAGAGAAACTCTCAAGCTAATTGAAAAGCTCAGTATCGACATTTCAGGTGAAAACGGAGAATACCATACAGTTGTGTACGATGGTCCAATATTCAAGGAGCCTTTAGAAATCAAAATAATTGGTAAGCATTCCACCGAGACTAACGAATACTTAATCGTTAATATATGAGTCTCTCAAAAATCTGTGAATTTCTCAATTAACACGTTTTTGAACTGTTTCTGCTCGTCATAATCTATTTCTACTTTCCATACAATATCCGTTCCATCAAGGATGTACGGTGCCAACAATTTATCGATGGGGGACAAGTTTTCTTGTAATATTTTATCCTTATCTATCCAAAACAACTTTCCTTCAGAGCTCTCAACGAAGTTCGTACCGTTTGTCTTACCGACAAATATAAAGAGTATCCAATTGTAGTGCTCAGGTCCTCTTTCCGAGGTCACCATCTTCAATTTTAAATCCACCAACTCCAGTCCGGTTTCCTCGATGAATTCTCTTCTTGTTGCAGATTCGACATCTTCGTTTTTTTCAACGTGACCACCTGGAGGTACAAGGTACCCAGCAAAAGGTTCCTTCTTTCGCAGCAAAAACAACAACTTTCCATTGTTTTCAGCGTAGCATATTGTAGCGATTTTTTGGTTCGCGTGTTTTCTCATCAGACGGGTAATTTCATCGTATTCAAGCATACCCAGACCTCTCTTACTTAGAATTAGAGCTTCATCCTTTTTAGTGCGTTCTCGAGCATCTGTAGTTCATCAACTAAACTGCTCAGTTCGACTCCTTCACATAAAATGGGAATAACGCTTTCCCTATGCTTTTGCAAAATACTTTCTTCAAATTTCTGTGCAACACCTTTCATTAACACGAACATGCCATCTATCATATCCACGATTTTACTGTTAAATTCTGAAAATCTTTTTTCCAAAGCTTCCACTTTTTCAGCTGTAATGTTTTGCAAGTCTAACCGATAAAGTAACGGTTCGTTACTCAAGATTCTAACCGGTTCTCCCTTCATTAGTTGTCCAAGCATGGATGCAATTATGCAATCAAGTAAGAACACGAAACCTTTGTGGGAGAAGAGTTCTGGATGACTGATTAAGAACCCTTTATCAACACTAAGTACAACTTCGACACCTACCAAAGAATTCTCCACGTTCAGAAATCTTGGCTCACCAGAAGATTTTTGTCTTTTGACATGACGTGCGATAATGTTCACAATTTTGAACTTCTCGAAGCTCTTTTCATCTAGTTCGACCAGATCACGAAATTCCAAGAGTTCGGCACTCTCGGTTGGGTCGTACTCAAGCGATTTCAACTCAAAATCGAAGATTCTTTCCTCAGTTTCATTGATAGGAGTTAACATCATGAAGTTTAAAATGTTTGTAGAATGTAAATCAACACTTAGCCTATTTCCAACTTGAATAATACACGGTGCCGCGTGTTGCATTAGTTCATGCAATTGGAACTCTTTGTCGAAGTATACCTTCACGGCTACAGCCCCCTTTCTTCACCCCTTTTTCAATTTTACACCGTACATTTCATACATTGAACATATTGGTTCATATGGACAATTTCCTGAATTGTACGTTCTGCAGTTTCTTGTCTTTTTTGAACCATCGGGTGCAGCAAGTTCTATTTCTTTGCTTTTGACCTCTTTCATTGCAAGTTTTACAAACGATTTCATCTCACTGTCCAAAAACACCGGAACAAATCTTCCTTCATCGCTTATTTCACCAATTAATTTCATCAACCACTTTTCGAACATCTGATAATCGAAAGGAATATACGAAGAAATCCTTCCTCGCTTGCCCGCAGGCAAGAATATTTTCGCATTTTCACCGTCATGCTGTCGTTTCGCATACTCATATTCGTAGGTGTATTTACCTTTATCTTCTTTGGGCTTGAGTGAGAAGAGTATGAAATAAACTCTATCGTCGCTGTCAATGGTACTATCTTTCGATTTTTGGAGTATCCAATCGTAGAACATGATCTGTTCAATAGCAGAATTTCTTACCCTGGCATATTTGTAATCGAGTATCGCAAAGCCTTCTCCTTCGTCGTTTTTCATGTCCAAATCGTTTGTTTTGTTCTTCTTGCCTTTTTGTTTAGACTCCTCGTTTGTTAGCACGGAAACTTTGTCTATTCGGTCCACTCGTGCAACAAAGGAATAACCTTGATAATGTGCTGTAAATTCTTTTTCAAGACCTAATATTCTTTCTGAAATCAGCTCTTCACCCTTTGAAGATTTTGACTCTGACGATTTTTCTTCCAAATAATCAGGATAAAATGATATACTCCTTTGCTTCAAGTTTATCACTTTTTTGTCCTGTACAAACGATTTCAGTAGTGGTAGTAGCTGTTCTGAAATTTCTGCCACTTTAAGCTTTCTTGGAATCGAGTAAGCGTATATGCCCTCAAAGTAGAAGTTTCTGTATTCTTCTTCTATCCAATTCATTACTTGATTCACATCAACTTCAAAGATTGTCTGCTCCAGGAATTGTTCATAGAACTTACGCATTACGCGGTGCACGATTAAACCATCGTTTATAGCTCTCTTGTTCTCGAGCGTTGCACCCGGCTTGTAGAAAAGATCTGCCACTTGTTGGAAATAAAATTGCAGGGGGCATTTCATGTAGGTGTTTATTTTGTTGTAGCTGATATCCTTTATATTTACCCTTTCTTCTAGGATGAATTCACTCTCCTTCAAGACCTTATCTAATTTGTTTTTGTTTTCCAAATCTTGTTGTTTCAGCCTTTCAATTTCATAGTCTATCTCTGAGTATATGTCCGACAATGTGGGAACGAACTTTTCTTTTTCGTCTTTTAAATCCGAAAATTCACTTAAATACTTTGAAGGTACGAGCATGTCACCAGTATTTGTGGCAAGCGGGACGACAAATTGCGATTCTCCGCTGAATAGTATCGAAAGTATCAGAGATCTGCGTTCTCGCTCTTCGATCATCTCGTATATCTTTGATCTTTCGCTGTTTGTTTTGAAAAGCAGAGGGTTTATTCTTTCTATCGATGGATAATAATCATCCGTGAATTCCAAGAAGAATTTGTACTTTTTGCTCAAAAACCTTGCATTTGAAAGATCGACGATATCAACTACGTTTGCGGATTTGAAGGTCTCTCTGTATCCCGAAGAGTTAAGCATCACAGTCAAAAGTCTGTATATCTTCTTCCAACCTTCTATTTTTGTTCTTTCTCCGAGCTCAACAATCTTTTCAACGTAATCTTCGAGTTTATTCACTGTCTCTACGAGCTTTGAGAACGCATTTACTTCGTTACCGAGACTTCGCGATACTTCTCGTGATTCGACTGCGTGTTCTGAACTCTTCGCATTTTCGGATTTCTCAAATGCACCAGCAAAGTTTTTGGAATACTTCAAGATAAATCCTCTGTACCAATCAAAGAAATTCGTTTTGCCACTGTTTTGATCTATTTCATCGAGTATCTCAAAAAGCTTCTCAATGATGTTTCTGAATTCTCTGAGTTGTTCCAAACGTTTGATAGTGTCAAGATAAACGTCTTCCTCTATTTCTCCCTCTTCCTTTTCCTTTGCTGTTTCTTCTATCTCTTTATCTAAGCTTCTGAAGAATATCTCGTATCGCTTTTCTTTATCCCTCAGTATGCTGATTGTCAGGTTTGTAGAATAATATCCAAATTCTCTAAAGAGGTCTTCGACTTCATCCATTGTGAGTTTTCTGTCTGGTATGAGAGGAGATTCAATTATTGCAAGTAGGTTTTCTGTTCTGAACTCGTTGAAGTACGTCTCCAGTGGTTGAGTGAGTATCTGAACAATCTTACTTTGAGTGACCGGTATCTTTCCACTGTACCTGTACGGAATTTTGGCATCGCTGAATTCTTCCATGAGCCTTTTCGCTATCGAAGCTGAAGGCACAACAACTGCAATATTATCAGGCTTTTCACCTTGCAAAAGCAATTTCTTTACTTGGGAAGTTACATAGTTGTACTGGTAAAGCTGATTTTCCGTAGGCACTTTTATACGTCGAACATTGTTTACAAGTTTCTCTAATGCAACAATCTTTTCTTGGCAGAAATCGGTTCTGATCTCAAAACCAGCTGATTGGAGGAATCCGTAAACTTCGTCAAGTTGGTCAAATGAGAAATCTGCCGGCTTTTGCCAGACGTAGAAAAATACGTTTTCGGCTTTGTCAATCATTTTCATAAGAGCTTTTCGCATAAGCGGTGGGATATCGAAAAATCCGCTGAGAACAAGGTACTTCCGTCCAGGTTCGACGTATTCTGCTTGGTCTATGTACCATCTGTAAACGCTTATCGGATCGTAAATCTTTTTTCCTTTCAGTTTTTCCGCGGACTCTTCCATCTTGCGAATAACCTCATTTAGTATCTCGGCAAATGGTGTTGTTGGATTCTGGATGATGTCATGAATTAGTGCGTATGTACCTGTTAATTCTGCTTCGGTTTTTCCACTCTCTCCGTAAAGGTTCAGCTCCCAGATTTTTTCAAACAAATCTACAATGTACTCTATTATCGTTGGTGATTTTGAAAGTGTCCTTAGTATTATCTGCTTTTGGCTATCGCCAGAAAATTTTGCATCGTTTTGGATTTTGTCGATAACATCGGTAACATAGATTGTGTAAAAGTCCCTGTCGAAAACCTCAGCATCGTAATTGTTAAGGCGGAGTATTTCGGTAACGTATTGGTTGATGACTCTGAAAGCGTCTCTGTTGATGGTTTTATTCAGTTGCTTTGCTACATTGTCGGCAATTTGTCTAACGTAAAACCCGGAAGGACCGATGAAAAGGAAGTTCAGAGGGTCTTCTTCGTAAATCCTCTCAATTTGATTTGCAATGAATTGGAAATGGGACTTGTCTATAGGAACGACATATGCAATTCTATTATTGTTTTTGGCATCAACTTTGGTTGTCATATGCTCATCATCTCCTCGAATTTCTTAATCCTTTCAACAATATCGTCGATGAAGTCCTCTTGGGGCGGGTCAATTGGCAGTGCTTGTCCCCTCGGAACGCTGACAAGATAACCCCTACGAACTTTCCCAAGGTCTGAAAGAAGCATCATGTAAAATTTCAGCTGGAACACATAGCGTTCTACGTCAGGTGATGAATCATATAGGTCTGAGCTTTTGAAATCGACAACGTAGAATTCCCCGTTTTTCAAAAAGACTTTATCAGGAACACCAAAGAGTACGTAGCTTTTCCGTTCACCAGTTTTTTCATCGTATATATCCAAGGTCTTTGCCAATCGCCATTCTGAGAATATCTTTTCACTTTCGTTGAAAAGAGTCTTTAATATTTGCACCTTAAGAATCTCCCTTGGAATTACTCCGTCCTCCACTAGTCTTTCCAGTTGCTCATATCTTGTCACACTTGCAAGCATTGAATGGATACGTTTCCCGCGTGTTATTTCTGAAGTCTTTTCCAAGAGAGAGTTCAATGCCTCCAATCTGGCCTTTGTTTTCGACGCTTCGAAACTTGTCCTCGGAATAGCTGAAATCGTCTCTGCAACCTCAAAATCTTCGCTCGATTCATCAACAGACTCAATTTCACTCTTTTCATCGTTTATGCCGTAAAGCAATGTAGGTGAGATGTACCGTTTGTATGCCATCGGTGTGAAATCACTGAAGATGAGATCTTCATCGACGTTGGTTTCTAAAGCTTCGGGTGGTTGGATAATACTCCTTTCCAATGTTGTTTCATTTCTCGAAGGTTCCACAACACTACCGATTGCGCTCTCTATTTCATCAAGGCTTACAATCACCTTTATCTTTTCTTCGAACCCATGAGGATCCAGATACTTTATAGCCGGTACGCCTCTATTATTCTTGTCTTTTTTCTTTAAATCCACAACAAAAAGCATTTCTTTTGCTCTTGTAATGGCAACGTAGACCTTTCTCAAGATTTCGGTTTCATCGTATATGACCTCTGCTTCCAAGAGCTTTCTCAATTCCTTTTCCAGCTCTTTAGTCATTCTTGGTGAGACAAATTTCTTAAGTGCCTTATCCAAGAACTGACTTATGTAAACATACCTCCCATTTCCATCCTCACTCTCTGGGAAGAATGTCTTCTCTTCACCTTTATCTGCCCTATCATTATTTACCAAAAAGACTATATTGAACTCCAACCCCTTAGACGCATGGACAGTCATCATCCTCACAACATCTTCTTCTTCAGAGATTTCCGAAGCCTCTACCTCTTGAACTTCCGAAATGCGTTCAAGGAGCCTTGTTAATTCAAAGAACGTTGGTGCTTGGTCATCGAATTCCATGGCCTGTTCAAGCAGTTTTCGAACGTTCCTTAACTTTTGGCTTGAGTTTGGATATCGCGCAATCTTCTTTAGATAGCCACTTTCCTTAACAAAGAGCTTCAAAGTCTCAGCGGGCTTAAGGTAGTATTTCAGTTCATCGTATTTTGCAACAAGTTTGATAATCTCTACGACATGCTCTGGTAAAGCACCTTCATCGATAAGATCTTTTGCGCATTGGAAAAATGATTTTCTTGATCCTTGCTCTTTCGATTCACTGTATTTAGTCACAATCTTGTGGAAATTCTTCATTTTTCCTGTCTCTTCCGAATTATCAACGCTTCGATTTACGTCATCCGTGAACGGTGTAAAGAAAAATTGCGTAAAGTAGTAGTTACTATTTGGATTTTGGATAACGTAAAGTGCCGAGATAACTGCCTTTATTTCCGGCCTTTTATAGAATCCCCTACCTTTGACGATGTAAAGTGGGATGCCTTCCCTTGCAAAGACTTCTCTATAGACATCCTCTATGTCCTGCAGTTTGTAAGACAGTATGGCAAAATCTTTGTATGTGATCTTTCTTGAAACAGGTATGAACTTTCCATCTTGCTTTTCATAAAACGTCATCTCTTTGCCAACAAGTGAGTTTATAACCTTCGCCACATACACTGCTTCCAGTTCCCTGTCGTCCATATCTGATAAATTTTTTGCGTTGTCTGTGCCTTCAAGATTCTCTGTTACTTCACCACCCGCGGCTTCCTCACTTTCCTCACTTTCTTCGACGTTTTCTTTCAAAAATGCCTTTGAAATGGTAATGTAATTAACCCTTCTTATTTCCCCGGGTAAGAACTCATTTTCATCTGGTGAGAATGCCGCATCAGATTTGTCATCTTTTTCAATAAACCAAAGCTTTTCGTAAAGCTCAGGATATCGCAATCTGAAAACCTCGTGAACATATATCTTGTCGTCTATAGAAAGTAGCTCATCAAGGCCTTCCGATGGGGCTATTTCCTCATTAACAGTTTTGGATTTTGATTTATTCTTCGTAGAAGATTTTCGCTTGCTGGTTGCTGAATTATTTGAATCTACAGAAAAAGATTCGTATATGCTACTGTTGAAAATCGTATTCTCTGACATATAGTTGAAGTAATCGATAAGTTCTGGGTGCGAACGGTAGTTTACATTCAACGAAAGCATTTCGTAATCAGTTCTTCCACTCTTTATCTTCTGCTCAAATTCTTCCATGGTTTTTATAAACACCGACACATCTCCACCGCGGAAGCGGTATATCGATTGCTTTCTATCACCAACGTAGAAAATGTAGTTATCATCCGTGTGAATTAAGTCAAATATCTTCTTCTGCAGCTCATTGGTATCCTGGAACTCGTCAACGATGATGTACTTAAACCGTTGCTGGTAGTATTCTCTAATTGCGCTATTTTCAAGCACCCTTAATGTCTTTTCAAGCACGCCTTTGAAATCGTACTCGAAATTATCGAGTGTTTCTGCTTCGTAAAATTCGGCTGCAATTAGGGATATCGTTCTAAACGCCCTCAACGCTCCGCCAGCTTCTTCAAAAATTTCCAAGAGCTTTTCACTCACTTTTGATTCGTTCAATTCCAAACGCCAGTTCATAACGACTGTTTCAATTTTACTGGCAACTTCCGATATGCTTCCAAAAACATCGAACAGCCTAAAAATATCGTCCGTGTTTTTCGCAAGTTCGTTCAATAGTTCCTTTACACGATTTGATCTTTCCAATGTAAGACCGTACAGATAATTTCCAACCTTATCGCCGTAGTTAGCCCCACTTTCAACAGCGTCGTACACCTCAAAAGCAAGTTGAATCGCCTTTTGCGTTGCTTTATCAATCAACCTTCTTTGCTTAAGTTCGTTTATAATCTTAAAATTTGGGTCAACTCCAGCTTCTATGTTCTGCTCTATTAGTACCCTTCTACAAAAACTGTCAATCGTTGAGATAATGGCTCTTGACATGTTTCTATAAACGTCCTTCCAGTATTTGTAAGCCTTATCACTTTCACTCAAACTCGAAAGCTTTTTCTGTATTTCCTTTACAATCCTATCCTTCATCTCATTTGCTGCTTTATTTGTAAACGTGACCGCCACAATGCGATCAACGATGTCGCTATCTCCAGTTTGTTCGTAGTGCTCGAGAATGCCTATGTAATAGTTGGTGAGTGTATAAGTCTTTCCTGTACCAGCGGATGCTGAAATAAAGTAATTCTTGTTTGGGTCTCTTCTAACCTTCTCAGCAACGGTGAGTTTCTGCTCAACTTCCATTACACTCCACCTCTCAAGGTTCGAGATTAACAAATTATAACATTTAAACAATTTGCAAAAACCATGTACGTCTTTTAAATATTTTAACACATGTGTTTGAATCTCATAACTCTTCCAACTGCAATCGTATTATTGGTATACATTATTATACCATAAACTTCTCAACAAATAGGTGAAGTTATAAGAGTTTCAGAAAGAGAGAATGAGCAAATAACTGATTAATTCAGAAAAAATGAAACTCTGAAAGCCAAATTTAAGACGATAATTGTCTTTTTCCAACTGGAAACTGTAACTGTTCCACATGGTATAATTTTAAATTGATTACAAAAACTAGGAGGTGAAAAGGTATGATGCGTATGAAACTCGGCAACGAACTCGACGTTCCTGTTGTCGGACTTGGGTGTATGCGAATCTGGGATAAGCCTATTTCAGATGTGGAAAGGTTAATTGCTACCTCCTTAGAGCTTGGTATCGACTTTTTTGACCATGCGGATATATACGGTGGTGGAAGATCTGAAGAAGTATTCGCACAAGCGTTGAAAAATCTCAAAATTCCAAGGGACAAAGTGATAATCCAAACAAAATGCGGTATCAGGAGTGGTTTTTACGACCTATCAAAAGAACATATTATCTCATCAGTCGAAAACGCGCTCAAAAGGCTGGATACAGATTACATCGACGTTTTGCTTTTGCACAGGCCGGATACACTCATGGAACCTGAAGAAATTGCCGAAGCGTTCGGCTACGTGCATTCAAAAGGATACGTTAGATACTTCGGTGTGAGCAATTTCAATTCTATGCAAATCGAACTGCTCAGTAGTGCGGTGCAACACAAATTATTAACTAACCAACTCCAGCTAAGTCTCACAAACACGGGAATGATAGACTCAGGTATCTTCACGAACACAAAGTTCCATCAATCTATAAACAGAGATGGAAACGTGCTTGAGTACTGCAGACTGAAAGGTATAACAATCCAAGCTTGGTCGCCATTCCAGTATGGAAACGAATACGGGAACATACAAGGCACGTTCATAGACAACCCACTATTCCCAGACTTGAACTTAAAATTAGAGTACTTGGCACAGAAATACAGTGTTTCAAAGGAAGCAATCGCCATCGCTTGGATTTTGAGACATCCTGCTAAAATACAGCCGATAGTTGGAACAACAAACCCTGAAAGACTTAGAAAAATTGCACAAGCTACAGAGGTTGAACTAACAAGAGAAGAATGGTACAGCCTTTATATTTCTGCTGGGAATATGATTCCCTGAGTTTTGACAATAACTATGCAATCTGCATAAATGTTAAACAAAAGGGCCAAATCGGCCCTTTTGTTTTTCTAGGATTTGAAAGGCATTATTCATCTAAGTATAGTCCGCTATCTTTTAACCAGTTTAACCAGCTTTCATAATCTTGGCCGAATTTTTCTCCGGTGACTTCTTCAAGTGCCTCTGATACAATTTTTCTTGTATCTGCATCTTGACTTTTCAGTTTTTCTATAATAATTTTGAAGGCTTCTTTACTTCTCATACTGGTGAGAGCTTTTATTGCTGACTTTTTAACATTTTGGTTCACATCGTCTGTCATCTTCTCAAGGATCTCAACAACCTTTTCCGATTCGTATACTGCCAATTTCATTAATCCCCAAACAGCACCTTCCCTTACTTCTGGATTTTTGTTGCCTGACGCTTCAATTAAAACTTCGAACGCCTGCTTGCCTCCAATTCTTCCAATTGCCTCTGCAGCAGACCTGCGTATTGTGTAGTCTTTATCTTCCAATAGTTCAGACAAATTTAGAATTGCTTTTTGATTCCCAATTTCACCAAGTGCTTCAACAGCAAACCACCGTACACTGAAAACGGGATCCTGCGTCGCTTTCACCAATGGTTTGACCACAGATGCCCCACCTATTTTCTTCAATACTTGTACTGCCAGCCATCTTACGTTTGGGTCATCATCTTTCAACAACTCGTTAACATGCCCGAGCACACTGAAATCACTGACACGGAGGATTCCTTCCTGAGCTTTGATTCTTACCTCGGCGTCATGATCTTTTAAAGCTTTAATTAAGAACTTAACGGCTTCAGGTGTACCTAGTTTCCAAATTGTTTCGACTGCCTTTTTTCTTACTTCTGGATCTTTGTCACTAAGCGCCGTTGCTACTCTGTCAAGTATTGAAGAGTCTGCTAATTCTCCTAGAACTTCCAAAACAGTAATTTTGACTTCAGTGTTTTCGTCGTTGAGGATGTCAGCAAGTGCTTCAACTGTTGTTTCATCGCTTATCATTCCGAGAGCTTCCGTGGCAGCTTTACGAACTTTCCAATCTGTGTCCTTCAATGTCTCCATTAACGCCTGTGTAGATCGCAAGTCACCTATCCTCCCCAATGCCTCTGCAGCAGCTCTTCTTACGTAAGATGCAGAATCTTTTAAGGCACTTATTAAATGGTCTACAACTGACCAACCACCAAATTTTCCAAGGGCTTGAACACTTGCTAACCGTACCCAAGAATCTTCATCGTTTAGAGCATCGAGAAAGGCTTCAACAATGCCAGGAACTTCAAGATTACCTATAGAATAGAGTGTTTCAGCTGCTGCTTTTCTCACTGTCGAATTTTGATCTTTAAGTAGATTTACAATTTCGGTTATTATTCTCTGATCGGCTATTCCTTCTTTCTCAGCTATCCTCTTGATAGCTTCTATAGCAGCCTTTCTAATCCTCCAATCATTATCCGCTGTTGCTGTACTTAACAATTGCAAAACTTCCTTTCCTCCAATATTGTCAAGTGCTTGTACCACCGAAGAACGTATTTGCACATTTTCGTCTTTCAGGAGTTCTCCAACTGCATTAATTACTCGTTCGTCCTTAAATTTTCCAAGTGCTTGAACAGCCATCGAGCGAATTTCATCACTTTGGTCACTAAGCATTCTTGTGAGTGGTTCTATTGTATTCTCGTGCTGTATGCTCGCCAAAGTCTTAACTAATGCCAAACGCACACCAAAATCTCTGTCATTAACTAATTTCGACAATTCAGCGACTGAATCTGGTTCCCCAATTTTGCCTAACGATTCTATAGCCATTTTTCGAACCGCAGTGTCTACGCTCTTTAAAGTTTCAATAAGAGCGTCAACAGCTTTTGGATCTTTTGTGTATCCAAGTATTTCAGCAGCTCCAAGCCTTACGAAGAGGTCTCTATCCTTCAAAAGTTTGGTGAGAATATCTGTTATATTGCATCCTGACTTAGCAGCTATCTGTAGTTCTATCTTCGCACTGTTTCTTACGTGGTAATCTACATCTCTTATTGCTTGAGCTATAAGTTCAAAAGCTCCTTGAATGTTTTGTTGCCAAACACTCCGAAGCGCTTTAACGACAGCATCGCGAATAGTCCAGTCGCTATCTTTCAAAGCTTTCTTAAGATATTCTAGAGCTTCTATAACACCTATCTCGCCAATCGCCCAAATTGCAGCCTTTTTTACATCCGAAGATTTATCATTCAGTAACATACCTAGACTCTGTAAAGCGCTTCGGTCCCTTATCTTTCCTAACGAGATTGCTGCCGACTCCCGCAACGATTCGTTCTTGTCATTAAGCATTTTCGTTAATGCTTCCACAGCTTTCTGTGCCCTTGTCTCACCAAGGACAACAACAGCCCTTTGACGCAGATCGATGTCTAAATCTTCATCAGAAACCATATGTATCAAAATCTCGACATCCGTCTCTTTCTGATCAGCAGTATTTTTAGAACTTCTTTTCTGTGTTTGTGGAGTTCCTAATCCAAGGATTGTGGGAACCGTATCCATCAGGTCTCCGATGGCACCTGTTACTCTGTCACGAGTCTGAGATTCTTGATACTTAGTAGTTATCTCATTACCTTTAATTGTCAAAATCAGCAGTTGCTCTAAAACTTTCGAACCTCCTATCTTAGTGAGCGCATCCATAGCAGCCATCCTTACGTCTTTATCTTCATCTTTCAACGTTTCCAAAAGCGCACTTATCGCCTCTGCATTTCCCATTGAACCAAGGGCTTCTGCTGCAGCTTTTCTAACATTGGCAGAAGGATCCTTCAGTGATTGAATAAGATAATCAATTTTTGTGTTATCTCCGATTTGTCCGAGAGTTTGAATAGCTACTTTTCTTACTTCAGCTTCTTTATCTTTCAACAACAGGATGATAACATCTGCAGATCTTTTGTCTTTTATCTTTCCCAGCGCTTCTACTACGGCAATTTTCACGTTGATGTCTCTGTCTTGGACCATCCCAACCAAATGTTCAACAGCTCCAAGGCTCCCAATCTCTCCGAGTGCCCAAGCCGCTGATTTTCTCAAATCTGGATCGTCACTATTGAGAAATTCGATAAGGGGGTAAACGGCTTGCTCATCGCCTATCTGGCCAAGTGCCTCAATTGCAGTCTTTCTTACCGAAAGTTCTTCATTGCTATCAGTAGCTATACTGACGAGTAAATTCAGAGTCCTCACATCACCTATCTTCCCAAGTGCTTCAACTACTGCTTTTCGTATATTGGGATTTTCATCATTTACCATGGTTACGATTATATCAACTGATTCAAAATCTCTTATATTTCCAAGAGCCCTTATTGAAGCCTCTTTTACTGGATCCTCCTCACTGTGGTTTTCCAATACGTCGATAAGTGAAGATGAAGCTCGGATGTCGTGTAGTTTGCCAAGAGCCTCTGCAGCTGCTTCCCTTACTTTTGTGAAATCATCATTTAGTTTTTCCATAAGAGGTTCTAAAGAACGCTCATCACCTATCCGACCAAGAGCCTCAGCTGCTGCCCTTCTAACGTTCGGAGAAGGATCCTGGAGAGCTTCAATGAGGCTTTCTACAGCTTCTGAACTTCCTATTTTCCCCAATAATTCAGCTGCAGACATTCTTATCCACGAATCTTCATCTCTCAGAGCCTCAATAAGTGCCTTTACAGAGGTTTCATCTCCAACAAATTGAAGTGCTTCAACCGCTGCTCTTCTTACATCTGGTGATTGATCTTTGATTAGTTCCACAAGGTAAGGAGTGGTCTTGGGATCATTCGTCTTACCAAGGGCCTCTGCAACGCTCTTTCTAACTTTCCATTCACTATCGTTAACAGCGGCAGAGAGCATCTCAACAGCCTTTTCGTGTCCAATTGTTCCGATTGCCTGAGCGGCGGAAAGCCTAATTGTGGGATCCTTGTCTGATAGTAGCTTCGATATAGGTTCAACAGCCCTTTGATCCTTCAATTTCTCCAACGCTTGCACGGAACGTAGCCTAATATTCGGATTTTCATCGTTCAGTGCTTTAATTAGTGGTTCAACAACGATGTCGCTGTGCACGTTTGCTAAAATATCAACGATCGCAGAACGAACACAGGGTTTTTTATCCTCTAACAGCGAATATACAGTTTTATCAACCGGAAGGCCTGAACGGAGTGCATTAAAAAGAGTGATCTTAGCAGTATCACGAACGACTGGATCTTCGTCTTTCAGTGATAAAGCGAGTGGCGGGATTACCCTTGGATCTCTTATTTTTCCGAGCGATTCGATAATTAACTTTCTCAGACAAGGAGGCGAATTAGGTAGTAGTTCAACTAAGGCAGAGATGAATTTTGGATCACTCAAATTCCCAATAGCTTTCACTGAAGCCTTTTTTCTGTTAAGATCCTTCTCTTTTAAAACCGCTAAAAGGACCTCATTTCCTTTCACATATGCCAGTATCTCCAGAATACAAGCCTCAAATTCGAAAGTTGGAACTTGGACCTTTGATTTTTCGGATAGGTTTATTGTGAACTTTGAGTTGTATAGATATTCTCCTGCTCGAAATGCCACAGTACCATCTATTTTGTTCGCTTGTTCTTCTGTTTGAATCACTACTTGAGCATCGGTCTCGTTTACTCTTTGTTCAACAACCTTCAGGCCTCCGTAGGTTCTTAGTAAATCTCTGGTGATTTTAAAATAATCAACCGTAGGTTTACCGAATATAAGTTTTTCCATACTTTTTTCAGATACTATTATTTGAACAGTTCGTATGTCTTTAACCCTTGCTTGCTTCTCAGTATCCACCATGGTAATCATCTCCATTCGTGGATCTACCCACTTTGGAACAGATTTATCCTTACAATTAACGGAACAACTTTACAATTTTATCACAAGTTCAAAAAAAGTAAATCAACTAAAAAAACATTAGAGTAATCAAATTTGAGAAAATGAGAGATAGTGTGTTATAATGATTATGTTAAAACCTCATGTTGAAATTAGAAGGTTTAATGGTTTCAAAAATATGTCTAAATCTCATGATTCAAGGGATATTCTACTTTTGATTCTATTCCGAAAACCAAGAAGAGGAGGATGGGAAGTATGAAGAAACTTTTCAAGTTTTCAACTGCAACGGTTGTTGCATCGGGTATCGGGGCAGCTATCTTTCTGCTCTTGTTCATGTTCGTTAAGATTCCTTCACCAGTTCCTCAAACGAGTTTCATGACTGCTTAAGGCTTTGCACTTTTTATAGCCACGCTCTACGGTCCCATAGCTGGCGGACTTTCTGCGTTTATTGGTCACGCACTTAGCGATGCTATTCAATATGGTTCTCCATGGTGGAGCTGGGTCATCGCAAGTGGACTTGCCGGCTTTATATACGGCTTGGCTTACAAATTCACAAAAGTCGAAGAAGGTGAGTTCACTGGTAAAAACATACTCAAAGTAAATATCTTCCAAATAATTGGAAACGCGATTGCTTGGTTAATTGTTGCTCCTGTACTTGATATCGTTATATACGCCGAGCCTGCCGACAAGGTTTTCATCCAAGGAGTTACAGCGATGATAATGAATATTATAAGTGCGGGAGTCATCGGAACACTTCTGCTCATAGCCTACGTTGCAACAAAACCAAAGAAAGGCAGTTTAAAGAAAGCAGAATAATCTTAAGTTTTTTCAAAAGTTTTTAAGATGCTCTCCCCAGCTTGAAGGCTGGGGAGATTTTATATTGAAGCTAAAGACACTCTCGTGTCTTCAGACATGAGTAACAGCTGATATGTTAGATAGTTATGTTACCAGAATCGTCGTTTTGTTTCGACTTTCAAACAACAGATGGTATAATACATTTAGCATGTTAATTTACCTACAAATGAGCATCGGTAGTGGCGTGCCTTTGCAGATGGAAAGATAAGGAGAGAAGTTAAGTTGATAGTCACGTACAGATACAGGATATATCCAAACAAGCAACAAAAACTGCAACTTTCCAAAACATTCGGCTGCACAAGATTTGTGTGGAACTACTTTCTTGCTTGGAGAGAGGAAAGATATAAAGAACAAAAACTCGCAACCACAGAGGCTGAGTGTAGAAAACACCTAAATAGTGTGCTCAAAGAGCAGTATCCTTGGCTTAGGGAAGTCGATAAGTTTGCTCTGTAAGATGCATTGATAAGATTGGATAATGCATATAACAGATTCTTCAAGGGTCTATCCGGTAAACCTCACTTTAAGAAGAAAAAATCACACAGGTTTTCATATACAACGTATTCTACAAACAACAACATCCAGATTGATTTCGGAGTTATGGCAAAAGATAAGACCAAGAACCGCTGTTGGGGAAAAATAAGACTACCGAAACTTGGTTGGATTAAAGCACGAATACACAGAACGTTCAACGGTAAGATAAAGACAGCAACTGTCACGTTACTTCCCAGTGGACACTACTACGTTTCAATCGCTGTTGAGGTTGATAAAGTTAATAACAAAAACCAAACACCAGAGCCAATCAACTATGCAGTTGCACTCGACCTTGGACTTAAAAGTTTCCACGTGGATAGCAACGGTAATCGTGTCGAAGCACCGAAGGTGCTTGCTAAATATGAGAAAAAACTAAAGAAACTGCAAAAAGATTTATCAAGAAAGAAAGTAAAAAGCAAGAACTTTGAGAAAGCCAGAATCAAACTTGCTAAGTTGCATCAGAAAATATCAAATATCAGGAATGATTTTCTGGAGGAATTATCCTCGCAGGTGATTAACGAAAACCAAGTAATTATCTGCGAGGAGCTGAGGGTTAAAAACCTGGTAAAGAACGGACGGCTTGCAAAGAGCATACATGATGCATCATGGTCGAAATTTTTGCGAATGCTCAAATACAAAGCTGAGAGACGAAGCAGGATATTCATACAGGTATCGCCCAACTTTCCATCATCACAAACATGCAGTGATTGTGGATACAAGAACGAAGAAGTGAAAGAGCTGAGTGTGAGAGTTTGGGAGTGTCCAAGGTGTGGTAGTGTACACGACAGAGATTTCAATGCGGCGAGGAATATACTTGCAGAAGGTCTAAAGCTGCTTAGCGAGATTAATAAACCCGTAGGGCTGGGACGGCCCGAGCCGGAAGGCGATGCCTGTGGAGGCAAGACCTCTACTATCGGTGGTGTACCACTGGTAGCAAGTCTTGTCAGTGAAGCAGGAAGCTCGTGACTTCAGTCATGGGCGGTTCACTCATTCTCCTTTTGAATTATCTGGTGGACAAAAACAGAGAACCACGATAGCCGGTGTGTTGGTGGACAATGTTGATATCTTACTGTTCGATGAGCCTTTAGCAAATTTAGACCCGGCAACAGCAAAGAAGGCAATGGAGATTATCGATGACCTGCACAAGAAAACGGGAAAAACTGTTATCATCGTCGAACATAGACTCGAAGACGTGCTTCACATAGAAGTGGACCGTGTGATTGTACTGAACAACGGTAGAATTATAGCTGACATGCATCCACACGAACTAATGGCAAGCGATATCCTTAAAGGAGCGGGCTTGAGAGAGCCACTGTATGTTTCCGCACTCAAATACGCGGGAGTCAATGTATCACCTTCCCTTAAACCTGGTTACATACACACACTTGAATTAGGGGAAGCCGAAAAGCAAAAGGTTGTGAATTGGTTCAAGGCTGGTAGTGACCGAGATTTGGACGATAAAGATTTCGATTCAGAACCAATACTGAAAGTCGAGAACTTGAATTTCGCATATGAGAAGAACAAGCCTGTTTTAAGGAATATAAATCTTGAAATCAAAGAAGGAGAAATGATTTCCATAGTAGGTAAGAACGGCGCCGGCAAATCAACATTTGCGAAAGTTCTTTGCGGATTCGTTAAAGAAGATTCCGGAACGATAACGTACAGAGGCAAGAAATTGAACGATATGACGATAAAAGAACGAGCAGAAATTATAGGATTTGTGATGCAGAATCCCAATCAGATGATTACAAAACCTATGATCTACGACGAAATAGCCCTTGGACTGCGATTAAGAAAAGTCCCCGAGGATGAAATTAAAAGCAAAGTTTCCGAAGTCGCCGAAATATGCGGTCTCAAACCTTTTCTCGAATGGCCTATTTCTGCGTTGAGCTATGGTCAGAAAAAGCGTGTCACAATCGCCTCAATATTAGTACTTGACCCTGAAATAATCATCCTCGACGAACCAACCGCAGGTCAAGATTTCAAACATTATTCTGAAATTATGGAATTCTTAGCGCAGCTAAATTCTATGGGAAAGACGATAATCCTAATCACGCACGACATGCACTTAATCATGGAATACACAGACAGGGCTGTTGTTTTTGCAGACGGAGAAATCGTAGCTAATGCAAAACCATCTGAGATTTTGACCGACGTACAGGTAATCGAAAAGGCAAACCTGAAGGAAACCTCACTCTACAAATTGGCACAGATAGTAGGTGTACAAGATTCCACAAGGTTCGTCCAACACTTCATCAACTACGATAGGATGGTGAGAAAGAGCCATGCAGGAGAAATTAATAATGTACACCTCCTACATAAAAATATGGTATAAATAATTTAGCTTAAAAAAATTGAGGGCAGGACAACTTATGTCACCTTGGCTTTTAAGCCATTTTGGGAGTCTGTTGCCTGCCTTTAACCATGATAAGTTGGTTGGGCTTTCAGCCCTCGTCAGCATGGAGGATTGGTTCAGTAGGCTCCCTGCCCTCATCAATTGAAAGGAGGTTCTTGTATGAATAACTTCTCCATATTCGTCGGCATCGATGTTTCCAAGGATAAGTTCAACGTCTGCGCTATCTCTAATCCCAGTTCCATCATCTTCGAATCTTCTTTCGATATGTCCCAGCAAGGCTTTTCCTCCTTCGCAAACAAACTCTCTGCCTTCCCAAAACAATCCATCATCATCGCTATGGAATCTACTGGCTGTTATCATCTCAACCTTCTGGCTTTCCTTTCTTCCAACGACTTTGCTTGCGCTGTTTTTAATCCTCTAACTGTTAAAAACTTTGCTTCTCTTCGAAAGACCAAAACCGACAAAATCGATGCTCGCATTATCGCTACTGCTTTGTTTTACCTACAACATCAAATTCCTTCTTCTGCTTTTGTCAACTCTGAGCTTCGTGATATTGTCAGAGCACGCGAAAACATTATCCACCGCATCGCAAAAGTTAAAGACAATATCGAAAAACTGCTCAACGTTCTTTTCCCTGAACTCGAAAGAGTTACCAATATCTACAGTGACACTATCCTCAATCTTCTTTCTCATTTCCCTTCTGCCAAGGCTATTCAAAAGGCTCGTAATCTGGATGTGTTCTTTTCCAAAGACCGTGGCAGAAGTACAAAACTTAATGCTCAAAAACTTAAAGAACTCGCTAATAACTCGATTGCTCAATATTGGCCGATGAAAGAAAAGATTCTTGTGCAAAATATCAAAGAACTACAATTTTTACAGCAACAGCTTGAAGAATACGACAAGATGATGAAAGAATATTGCGAATGTAGTGCGATAAACCTTGATATCGAGATACTCACGTCAATACCAGGTATTGGTGAAAACAGCGCGATGCATTTCTTGGCAGAAGTTGGAGATATCTCAAGATTTAGTACATACAAAAAACTCATTGCGTATTGTGGACTCGATCCAAGCATTGCCCAATCAGGCAAAAGCAAAGTAGAAGGACACATATCGAAAAGGGGCAATGCCCACCTAAGACGAATACTATGGCTAATGGCAGTGAGTGTAGTGATTCACAACGAATATTTCCGAACATACTATGAACGAAAAAGGCAGCAAGGTATACCGTACAAAAAAGCGATAATGTCAGTAGTACACAAGTTATTGCGAACGTTGTACGCAATGTTGAGAAAGAAAGAGAAGTTCAATATTGATTATGCTATCTCACACTCAAAACAAAAATTTAATTTTGCATAGTTGACTCCGATGAAACAATTATTCACAGGCTTTCCGGTTTGACCAAATTGATAGCCTTCCTTTTACTAACATCTGCGGTAATGTACACGTACGATATAAGAGTCATCGTAGCTATCCTATTCTTCTCGTTCTTTTTGATGCGTGTTGCTAAAATAAGATTCTCAAGGGTCAAATTGATGTTCGCGTACGTTTTTGCATTTCTTGTTGTTAATGAGATATTCACATTCCTTTTTGCTCCGATGGAAGGCGTGAAAATCTTCGGTACAGAACACGTGTTGTTTTTTATTTCTAAGAATTATCCGGTGACTCTCGAACAACTCTTCTACCAAACTACTAAATTCTTAAAGTACGTATCCGTGATACCACTTGGGATGATTTTCTTATTCACAACGAACCCAAGTGAACTGGCATCTTCGCTCAACAAAATAGGTGTCAACTACAAAGTAGCCTACGCTTTTGCACTTACACTTAGGTATTTTCCCGATATTCAGAGGGCTTATACGGATATAAGCCTGGCACAGCAGGCAAGAGGTATCGATTTGTCCCGTAAAGCGAAGTTTAAAGACAGATTCAAGTACGCTTTGCTCATACTCATTCCTTTGATTTTTTCCAGCTTGGAACGAGTTGAGAAAATAAGCAACGCAATGGATTTGAGAGGCTTTGGCAAATATAAAAAGAGAACGTGGTATACGACGAAAAGACTTACAAAGGAAGATTATTTAGCACTCATGGTTGCAGTGGCGAGCTTTGTAGTGGTAATATTAATTGGTATCTACGTCAACAAAGGTAGATTTTACAACCCGTTTTTGTAATCACTGTTAATAGAAATGAAGTTTTTTACTAAGTTTCTAATTTCTCAATAAGCATGTTGATTAAAACCGTTTTAATAATAACCAAATGGTATAATATTTATGCCAAAATGCTAAATTCAACTTTGCGTAGGGAGTGTTATTTAATGTCAGAACCAAAGTACTATCTTATTTCTGTATCAAACAAAGAAAATTTGAACTTGTGTGTCAAATATCAGCTAGCAGGATTTCCTAGTAGTACCAACGGACTATGGTCTTATTTAGACATCGATGAAGGTGATTACATATCTTTCCTGTATGGTGCAAGGATTAAAAATCTTTATAAAGCTGAGAAGAAAATCGCGTATAAAAACGCTGGAAAACTACCGCCGTGGAAGCCAATAACATTTAAAGAATCTGGGAAAACGTACTCATTTCCATATAGGATGAAACTTAGACTTGTCCGAGAATTCGATGAAAGTATAGTTCGTTCAGAATTTGCCTACGTCGCGGAAGATCTTCTACTTAGAGGAGGCTATCGGAAAACTCATTTCCAAGCCGATGCTGCAATGCTGTCCTATGTTTCAAGTTTGGGAAGATCCGTAGAAATATCCACAGAACAGAAAATTGAAACTCCTATCAGCGACCTGGATGTCGAAGAATTTGTACCAAAAATCACATTTCGTAAGACACAACCACAGATTGGAAAAGAAGATTATACGGTAGTGAAATTCAACGAAAATATTCTTCAGTCGCTCTTAAAAAGAACCCTAAGTTCTTTGCTCAATGAAATATTAATCCGTTGTGGTTCTAACAAACAACCACATGAATTCGAAATTCTCAGTGAGAAGGCCTTATCAAAAGGTTTCGTAGATTTGTTTGTTAAGCTGAAGCACCCTGTTGAAAGGAATCAATACATCTTGATAGAAGCAAAAAACAGAGTGGCAAGTAATAAAGATCTTAATCAACTTAATGAATACATCGATGACTTTGATAAAGAAGGTGAACTTCTGTGCGGCATACTTATCGCTGAAGACTTCCCAAAGAATCTTAAGACAAATACAGCCAAGATTTTGAAGATCAAATACTCTTTCGATGGACTTAATCAAACTGAGGATTACGAGTATGATCAACTAGTAAGTATGATGAGATTAGAGATTATCTGAGGTTTTAAAACCAATTCAATCACATATTGGGCATGTCTATTAGTTGTTCAGCGTTTTTATATTAGCTTAGTACCTAGCAAATTGTGATTGAACGCTGTTCTTCGTCTTCGAATTCAGTTCCATGGTGTGCAACCCAGGTTTTGACCAATTTATGAGTACTTTATCCATTTGAGTTTTCTCAGCCAAAATGTCATTTTATCAGAAACATAGCTCTAATACTCAATCCCCTTCCTTGCCAGAACACCCTTTTGATAATAATGCTTCACTTCCCTCATCTCAGTAACCAAATCTGCAATTTCAACTAACTCCTGAGGTGCGAATCTGCCAGTAAGGATTATTTCGACGTGTTCAGACTTTGATTTCAACAAATCCAAAACTTCATCTACTGAGAAAAGCCCATAGTAAAGAGCGACGTTTATTTCATCCATTATTACAACATCGTATTCACCAGAGGTAAGTACCTCTCGAATTCTTCTAAGTCCTTCTTTTGCAAGCCGGATGTCTTCCTCAGTTGGCGCGTTTTTTATAAAGCAATTTCTTCCATACTGCTCAATAACAAGATTTGCCAAGTACTTTGGTGCATCCAATTCGCTGTATTTCATGCCCTTTATAAACTGCCCGATGTAAACTTTCTTTCCTGCGCAAACAGCTCTCAGTGCCAATCCAAAGGCTGCCGTTGTTTTGCCTTTTCCATTGCCGGTGTAAACGTGGATGTAGCCTTTTTCTCCAAAATTTGCCATCGTATCACTCCTTTTGTTGTTCCTTTTTCCACTCTTTCAGAAAGTCAAGAAGCTTGTCATTTGAATTTTCATCTTTCAAACCTATCCTCACACAATCTTTTATCCCGAAATCGTACATCCTTCTTGCGTGCATTTTCATTTTGTGCAATCGCTCGATGAAGTTCTCGACATTACCAACCTTTATGGTAATGAAGTTTGTCACCGATGGAAAAAGCACGTATTGTTCGAACTTTTGCCTTTCTTTTTTAAAATAAGACTGCGTGTTTTTGAGAAAGTTAAAATAAGAATCGATGTTTTTTATCAGCGCATCTAATATAGTAAACCCATCTCCACCAATACCCCAAGGCATTCGATACTTTTCAAATAAATTGCGAAACTCGATCGACCTGACATAACCAACTCTCACTCCAGGAAGTCCAAGTACCTTAGTAAAGCTCCGTACGATTATTGTATTTGGATATTTTTCAATACCTACGGATTTTCTTAGCTCTTCTGGTACAAAATCAACGAAGGCTTCATCTAAAACGAAAAGCACATCCGATCCGTAATTTTCCAAAGACCACCGCAACAGCTCTGAGTAGTCCTCGTACATACCGGTTGGGTTGTTCGGATTGCCGGTGATCAACACAACCTTGTTGAAGTTTTCCGTCAATTTTTCAATCGTTTTCTTTAAGATTTCGAGCTTTATCGTTCCGTGTAAAATGTAATTTACTTTCACAATTTCTTTAGCACCGAATCTGGCAACTCTTTCGTATTCGGTGTAATTTGGTTCGGGGATTAAAACTGTGCTATTATTCATCAATGTGAATGCTAAAATTTGAAAAGCTTCGGTAGCCCCGGCAAGAACAACGGCATCTTTTCCAAAATACTTTCTGAAATCTTCCTCTATCCATTCAACATAGGTGTATCTTTTCAAATTCTTTAGAGAATGGTTCAGAGCCTCAAGCAAAAATTCCGGGACAAAAGGATTAACCGAGATCGAAAAATCCACTATGTGTTCGTCTTTGATTCCACCGTGGAAATTTCTTAACCTTTTTGTATTGTTTGCCACACTAACACCACCACCGCCGTTGCCAAAATTAGAACTACAACCTTAGCGTAGAGTTTAAGCGCACGTTTTACGTCTTCTTTTTCAGGTAACCTTCCTTCAACTTTGTAATATCCCACTTTCTCGATACCAAATCCAAGAACACCGGCAAAAGCACTCATGGGATACATCGCGTTTATTTTGATTGCTCCGTACTTAATCATATTTCTCCATGCCCTGAGTGGGTTGAAAAACGAAATTACCAAGGCCGTGAGCCTTGATGGGACCAGATTGAGTAAATCGTCGGATCGTGCATGGAATTTCCCGAACCATTCGTATCTTTCGTTTCTGTACCCAAAAAGCGCATCGTACGTGTTGACAATGCGGTAGATCAAAGCTCCGGGCAAGTCAAAGAGTATGTAGAAAAACAATGGTCCTGTAATGCTATCTGAAATGTTCTCTGACAAACTCTCAATAGCTGCAGAATAAAGATGTCCCTTGGTAAGCTTTGATACATCGCGTGATACGATGTACGAAACGTTCTTTCTCAGTGTTTCTAAATCGTCCGTGTAACACCTTGACATGTGTTGGTAAAGGCTTTTAATAGAGAACGTAGATTTTAGAAGATACACCTTTATAGCAAATAATACTATGCCAAAAGTCGACGATTCAACCTTTCTAAAATGTAAAACAACCACTGCAATAGCGCCGAAAAAGAATATCTCAACCACCAAAGCAAAAGCTCCAGCTATGAACCTGAGAGCATTCTTTTTTTGCTGCGTAACTTTGTCGAACAACTTTCCGACAAATCCCATGTAGACGACAGGATGTAACTTGGAAGGATACTCCCCAAAAAGTAAGTCTATTGTTACTGCGAAAAGAAAAACATACACTTTATCTGACGAAGGACTCATTTCATTGATAACTCCTCGTACACTATCTTTTCGATTTTTGAAATATCGATCTGGTCTACCACGAACTCTGTGATCCTATCTATCTCTTCCATCAAAGCCTTCTTGTTCTCCAAATTAAACTCGCCTTGCTTTGTATCAATCACATCTTCGTCTGGGATTTTGTTTTCAAAATAAGGTATTGTGCCGAAATATTCGATCGAATATTTCTTAGCAAGCTCGTTTGGCGCGTCTTTTAGTAGCGACTTGTCACCGAAAAATTTGTTGAATAAAAATCCTTTGACAAGTTTTCTTTCATCTGGGCTCATTAATTCTAAAGTCCCCACAACCTGTGCGAAGGCTCCACCTTTTGAGATGTCGGCAATGAGTATGACGTTTGCAGCAACACTTGTTGCAATACGCATATTCACGATCTCAGTATCCTTCAAATTTGGCTCGATTGCGGCTCCAGCTCCTTCGATGATCACTAAGTCGTGGTTTTCGGATAGATTTTTAAGAATTTCTAACACTTTGGCAAGTAATCTCTCTTTTGATTCGTACATGTATTTTTCAGAACCCAGGTGACCGATGAATTCTCCCGTGAAGTAAACTTCTACACCATTATTTTCGGGAATTAGTAAGATTGGATTGTACTCCACCGATGGCTCTTTCTCACATGAAAGAGCCTGCAGGTACTGAGCGGTGGCTATCCTGCCGTTGTTTACCGGTATAAACTTTCTTGAAATATTCTGAGATTTAAACGGAACAACATCAAGACCTTTCTTTGTAAAGTATCTGCAGAGTACCATCGCTAACGTTGATTTTCCAACATTCGACATCGTACCAAGGACCATCAGATGCACAGTCAAGCCCCCTATCGAAATTCAAATGCACTCATTTAAAAACATACCCTGCCAATAGAACAACCATCTGAGCAATCAAGCACGTACCACCGAGCACATCTCCGGTGATTCCACCTATCTTCTTCTCAGAGATCTTAGAGACTGCAAATCCCACAAGCCAAGATAAAGAAAAGCTAACTAAGAATGCAATATAGTTGGTGAATATCAGCGGAGTGAGGAACATAGAGGCATAAAGAGTATAAAACTTTTCATAGGGAAATAGCACTGCACCGAGTCCTGTTGATTTCGCTGGTTTTGAAAAGACAAGGAGCACATCCATAGCGTACCTTCCGAAAACCGAAGCGAAGATGAAGTGATACCAATTCAGAGTGGGTAAAAGTTCGTAAAAAAGTATGACATAAAGCGTGCCGTAAAAAACAGCGAATGGGCCAACGTTACCTTTGGACATTATCTCAAGGCGTCTTTCTTTGTTCGATTGGTTCAAAAAACCATCAAGCATATCGAGTAATCCATCGAAGTGGAATAGATCAAAAAAGTAAAATCCCAACGCAGTTGAAAGGAACAAAATCGGCAGTTTGAAATCGCTGAACTGTTTTGAAAGAAAATTGCCAAGCCCGTAAATAAGCCCGGGAATGTACCCGACGGCGGGGAAGTATATGGGAACACGCTTTATTCTCGCTTCCCAGCTGTCTAAGTTTTTAATTTTCACCGGTATTCTGGAAATAAAGGACAAAGACAAGGCAAGGTCTGAGACGAAATCATACAATTTTGGCTTCTCTTCCATGATTTAAACTCCCCATCTGTTGTCTTTGAATTCGTTCCAAATCTTCAAGGATTCTTCGAGTTTTTCAGCATCGAATATCTCAAAACACAAATATCTGGTTTTGAATAACGTGTCAGAAAGCAATTCGTGTACTTTTTCAAGTGTTGCAAAATCAAGCACTTCGTGGTCTTTATCACCATTGACTCCCATCATGTGGATCTCGACAACGTTGTTCAAAAATTCTTGGTCAACTGGTATTCCCAAAAAGCAATGTCCGGTGTCAAAAACCGTTCTGGAATGTTTAAAGTAGTGCTCTTTGAGATTCTCAACGCTTATCTTTGGATGATTTAACAATAATTGGAGTTCTTTGCTTTCAAAATCCCCAGTGTCAAATTCTTCAAAAGGATGCACGACGTAGTTTTCGATTTCAAAGTTGTTTTCGAGGTATTTGAAAGCTTCGAAAACATTCGAAAGTGAATCAGTTGGCAGATGTGCGGTGTATTTTATACCCGTTTGCCTTGCGATCTCAAAGAGATAGTCTTTCTCTTTTTCAAGCAAATTGAACGTATCTTCGTCCCAAGTGTAGACGAGTAATTCGACAAACTGAATTGTTCTGAAGTTGCGAGTTATGTATTCGACATTTTCGTAGTAGGTACCCGGTATTATCCACGATGTTGTACCGATAAGTTGTTTTTCCAAATTTGTATGCACGAGCCCATCTCCTGTAGGCAGATTTTTTACTTAATTCTGATTTCTATCCCGGCCACAACAAGGTAAACTTCGCTTGCAAGTTTAGCTAACTTTGCATTCGTTTTGCCGAGTGTTTCCGCAAATTCCCTGGCTAATTTGTTTTCCGGTATTATTCCCCAGCCAACTTCGTTCGTAACAATAATAACTTCCGTTCTCATGGAAGCGAGAGTTTCAATGAATTTCCCAAGGTGCTCTTGTACGTTCACTTCGTAATAGTAAAGGTTACCGAGGTAAGTTGTGAGGCACTCAAAGACAACAACGTCGTACCTTCCGTCTATTGTTCGCAAGACTCGACTTACTTCCACGGGCTCTTCGTACGTATCAAAAAGGTTTCTTCTTTCCTCTTGGTGTCTTCTTATACGCTCTTTCATCTCCTCATCGAACGGTACACCCGTTGCCAAAAACGCACGGGTTTGGTATTTTAAAGCTTTATTCAATGCAACTGTACTTTTGCCTGACTTAATTCCACCTGTAACGAGTATCAAATGTTATCACTACCTTTAGAAACACCTGCACTCTCAAATGTTGCCATCTCTCTTATCATCTTGATAGCAGCCTCGATTAGAAAGATGGAGAGTGCGGCCCCAGTTCCCTCGCCAAGCCTCATATCAAGGTCGAGTATAGGCCTGAGTCCCATTTCATCGAGCAATATTTTGTGCCCCTTTACCATCGATTTGTGGCCAGCGAAGACAAAACCAGTCACTTTTGGGTTCATCTTCCATGCAATTAGCAAGCCTGCCGTTGTGGGAAAACCGTCCACAATCACAGGGATCTTGTGCTCTGTAGCTTCGAGAATGAAACCAGCCATCTCACCCATGCAAAATCCTCCGACTTTGTGAAGGATATCGATTGGATCTTCTTTTTTTGGATTATTAACTTCCAAAGCTCTTACTACCGCTTGTTTTTTTCTTTCTAAACCTTCACTGTCAAGAGGAGTGCCAATATCGAGAATTTCATCAATCGAAAAACCGAAAGCAGCAGCGATTGCGGTGGCGGTGGTAGTATTCCCTATCCCCATATCACCTACCACAAGCAGATCAGCACCTTCCTTAATTGCGTTTCGTGCTATCTTTCGCCCGAGTTCCAAGCTAGTATTTGCTTGTTCTATCGTCATTGCTGGTCCTTTTGTGAAATCCGCTGTGCCGTATCCAACTTTTGCGTTTATGAATTTCGGGTGAGCGATGTCAAAATCTCCATCCACACCCGCATCGACTACGTAAACATCCGCTCCTACGTGTCTTCCAAAGACGTTTATCGCCGCACCACCGTTTAGGAAATTGAGAACCATCTGATAGGTAACCTCTTTTGGATATGCGGAAACGCCGTTTTGAACTACCCCATGATCCGAAGCAAAGACGTAAACACGCTTATCTTTAGGCAGGTCCGGAATGACTTTGTTTTGGATAATCCCCATCTTCAAAGCGATTTCTTCCAAATAACCAAGACTTCCAACAGGTTTTGTGAGGTTGTTTAAACGTGAAATAATCTGTTCTCTGATACTAACATCCATAACGCAAGTCCCCCTTTTTTCTTAAGAATAAACAAAAAGCTTCCCAAATGACCCGAGTCATTGGGAATTGCATACCTGCAAGATCGGTCTCCCGGCTTGTGGATCGTCCTACTCTTCGCGCCTTCCCAGCCAAACGGCCAGTGGCATAGATGCGAATTTCGTCCCCACTCACGGTTGCTGGGCAGCCTCGGACTTTCACCGAAGTTCCCGGCATCATGCAGGCTGAATCTATTCATTTTTCATTTTTATTATTCTATCACATATATGTGGAAAGACAAAGTTCTTTTTTCATCATATGTTGTCCAAAAAACAAGAAAAATCTCTCTTTTATCATCGGGAAGGATGAATGATAAGTTATACTTGAAAGTACTTCGTGTTATAATTGAAAAGTGAAGCATTATTACAGAAAAAAGGAGGTTGAGGTGGAGATGAAGGCTCTAAAACGTGTATTTGATTTAGTACTCGTAGGAGTGTTATTTTTGCTTTTGATTACTCTCTTGGGCTCGTGTAATAAACAGTCCACACTTCGCATTTACAATTGGGCGGATTACATTCCAGAAGAAGTAATTGAACAATTTGAAAAGGAGTACAACTGCAAGATCATCTACGACACCTACGCTTCGAACGAAGAGATGTTCGCAAAAATCAAAGCGGGCGGAACTGGGTACGATATCGTCTTTCCTTCTGGTGATCACGTGAAGATGATGATAAACGAAGGGCTGTTAGAAAAGCTCGACTTGAACAAAGTCCCAAACTTCAAGAACATTGACCCGCTTGTATTAGCGAAAACAACGTACGATCCAAACCACGAGTATTCCGTGCCTTACATGATGGGAACTACTGGCTTAATAGTTAATAAGAAATATCTCAAAGACTACGAAAAATCCTGGAGCATATACGAACGTTCGGATTTAAAAGGCAAGATGACGCTTCTTGATGATATGCGTGAGGTCTTCGGAGCAGCGTTGAAATACCTCGGCTATTCTGTAAACACGACAAATCCAGAAGAGATAGAAAAAGCTAAACAAGTGATACTTAAATGGAAAGAAAACATCGTAAAGTTCGATGCAACTACGTATGCGCAAGGTGTTGTAAATGGCGAATTCTGGGTCGTGCACGGCTATCCAGAAAACGTCTTCCAGCTCATCCCCGAAGAGGAACGGGAGAATTTCGAATTCTTCGTTCCTAAAGAAGGCGGAACACTCTGGATCGATAATATGGTTATATTAAAAGATGCCAAGAATAAAGAACTTGCGTACAAGTTTATCGACTTCATCTTAAGACCGGAAATTGCTGCAAAAATCTCCGATTATTTAATGATCCCATCTCCTATAACAGATGCTGCAAAATATCAACAAGTAGAACCACTCTACACACTGAATCAACTAGAAAATTGCGAAATAATAGATTACATAGGAGAATACATTGATCTCTACAACAAAGCTTGGGAAGAGATAATAAAGTGAACAAAATGCTAACATTAAAACGGGGCTTGTGAAAAGCCCCGTTTTTTATACTCAGTCCGGTAGCACAAAATGAGACTGCTTATTGTAGAATTGTAGTAGAATCTGAAAACACTCCAGAAACACTCCAGAGGTGGTTGGATGATTAAAATTTTTAAAGAACAGGTCGAATCAGCTGTTAAGGTGTACGAGTTAGCCAGTGAACTTCAGAATATTGAAAAAGCACTAAAGAAGGTGAGAAACACTTTCCCAGACTTTACCGTCCAATCTGTACTTGTTAAGGTTGCGGTTGTGAACTCACTTTACAACACAAATATCTTTCGAGTATACGATGTCGCGCATCATATTTCAGAACTTATCGCACAAGATGGCATTGTTATTGAACCTGAATTTGTAGACAAATTGTCCGTTGTTGTCTTGAAAAACAACGGTGACGAAGGGAAGGAAAAGCACTACATCAGCTTCACTTCAGTTTTGGCACATACTTTCTTAAGCGAAAAGTTCCCAATTTACAATTCCGTTATAGCCCGCATGGTTGGATACCATGTGCATGAAGAAATTAAGGGCAACAAGAAATACGCCACGTACAGCGATTTCTACCATGATTTCTACATGCTTTTGAACTCGCTTGATTTCAAAACTTCTGTTTTTGATCTGCACAGGTACCTTTGGATTTCTGGTGAATACAGGAAATACAGCGGTTTCAGACCTTGGGAAAATCCAAACAACGAAATAAATCCTGACTTAAAGAAGGTGTTTAAGAAAAAAGGCGAGGACATACAATTGCTATTAAAAGACCTGGTAAAAGACCTTTACGGCCCTCTTTTCTTAGAATGAATCAACTCTCCATTCACCTGAATATAGAGGTCAACAAAATCACTAATCCGAATATTGAAATTCCCAAAACAACATTCATCCATGTTGGCAAACCTGAAAGTCCGTAGAAAGCTCTTATTTCTGGCAGGATTTTGAAAACGTTAATTATATCCTCCATCGTGAATCGTTCTTTTGTACCAACAGCAACAAATAGATTTCCAGCTTTCCCATCTGGTGGAAAAAACGCCACCAAATAGTACCTTCCAGTCTGCGGCAAAGTTATCCTCTTTGTTAAATGTATCCACGAATTTGTATCGGTTACAGGCTCATAAAAGGCTGTTGGTGATTCCTTAGATTTGCAAACAACTGCTCCCATTTCCGCTGGAATTTCAAATGGCAAACCATCAACTTTTGGAAACCCCGGACCTATTATTACGACAGCTGGTCTTAGCTGTATGTACTTATCCTCTTTAGGAGTGCCTACTTGGAAGTATAACTCGTCTCCTCCCTTGCCTTCAAATGTCATCCAGAGAAAAGAGTTGTCTTCCTTGAAGACTTTGTATAAAACCTGAGATATATCGATATTCTTTATCGGAATAGCTTCAGCCATGTTTGAACCCGAAAGATTTGAAACAATAGGTGCATGCGCAAATAGAACCAAATTCGGAAGGAAAAAAACTAACAAAATCAAGCTAAACACGTTTTTCACTGCCACCCCTCCAAAAAGCTACCATTCTCTAATTTGCCAGGAGGCTATTTCCAGAAATCAAAGGCAAAGTTCCTAATCAGCCATCCAATTTCCTTTGGCTTTTCGACAACGACCGCATGACCTGAGTCTGGAATGGTTATATGCACTCCCTTTTTCAAACTATTGTGTATTTCTTGGCTAAAACTCTTTGGTTTTATTCTGTCAAATTCCGCAGAAACAACGACTAACGGAAATTCTACATCCTTTATCCTGTTGAGAAGGTCATAGCTATTCAGGTTCAGAAAAGCATCAATTAATCTTTCCGCACCACGATAGTTAAAGCCATTAAGTCTTGAAGAAATGATTTGCACTAAGTTATCGAAGGAATTTATATACTTTTCGCTGTACACATCGGTAAGCCAGCTGTGAACAAAACTCTCCGGATTTCTTGTTTTTGCGCCATCTTTCCATCTCATAGCTTTGCTTTCCATAACTTTGTCCGTACGAGCGGTTGAGGTTATAATCATCATCGATTCAATGTATTGTGGATAAAAAACCCCAAAAAGCATTGCAACCTCTCCACCATAAGAGGTCCCTACAAACTTTGCTTTCTTTATCCCGAGATGGTCGAGTAATTCTTTCAAATCCTGCACGTGTCTTTCAAACGAGCATTCTTTAGTCTCTTCGCAATCAGAATCCCACTGACATCGGAAATTGTGGAAAAGCAAAGGCATCTTTTCTGAAATGTCTTTCGTAAAAAGTTTCCAAGATTCGTAGTGCATAAAGATTCCGTTGAGGAACACTAATGGAATTTTGTTGGTATGTTCAAAAGCTTTGGTGATGTAATACTCGTACTTTATTCCAACGCCATCGCTTGTTATGAAAGTATTTCCCATGATTAATCAACTCCTTTCAAATAAGACACTTTGTGTGCTATAATTTTAAAAAGTGAAAACATGGTTTTACTTCGTTTGTGTAGGAGGTGTGTCGAAATGAAAAGAGTATACGTCTTACTTGTATGTGTATTATTATTTTCTCTGCTTTTTGCAGGTCCAAAAGACTCAAAAGAACCAAATGTATCATTGCAGCTATCGCTTTATCTAACTCAAAACTTTGGTTTAAATTTTTCTCTTGGTGTTTCTGTGAATTACGAGATATCCGAAGGAAAAGAAATAAAATTACCAAAACCTAAAAAACATCCGCATGATATTGTGGTAAAGTATCCAAAGGGTAAGAGAGGTATAGAAGTCGAACTTGAGTTAACTTCAGGATTAACCTTTAAGGCTGAAAACGTTACGGTAAAGAAAATTGGAAAAAATAGGTACAGATTCGACCTTGCAAAAAGTTCTTCTATCTCGCACTTGATTATTCTGTCAGGCACAGATGTTTTCTTTGCAATAACGGCTCTACAAAATCCTTCTGGAAATGTAATGATAGCGTACTGGTACAGAAAATAAAAAGGGGGAAGAGTCCCCCTTTAATTATTCCGCCTGCTTCAATGCTTTGCCTTTCTTGCTTTCCAACCATGCATTGCGAGTGCAAATGCAATGACCGCATAAGCTATGAATTCTCGGAAAAATTCACCTATCTGTGGTTGTCCAAACAATCTGTTACCTGCACTTGGTGCCACCACGAAAAGCGTATGGAAGAGCAAAACACCAATTATTGCGTTCCATATAGAAGCCTTCCGAACAGAGGCGCCACCAACTAGCAAGGCTGCTATTGAGAACAGGCCTATTTGTTCATGGCTGTTGTACGTGTTCACCGTTCCTATATCTTGGAGATATATGACCTGCCCTATTGCTGCCAAAACAGTTGAATATATAACCGCTATGATCCTTGTCTTGTCCACATCGATACCAGCTGTTCTGGCGATGTGCATATCTTGACCAACCGCTTTAAAGTCTTGACCAAGCTTTGTTTTCAGGAGGAATGTGATGAATAAACATAGCCCAACTACAAATAGCAAAGGTACTACAAATATGCTTATGAACTTTATGTTCACAACGTATATATTATTCAACGCACCGGCAACTGTTCCGTACAGATCAACGGTATTCCTCAAACCAACACCTTGTGGTAAAAGCATTTCTGCTTTCGAAAAAGGTATGAGCGAACCAATAAAGAACAGGAATATTAACTGATAGACACCGTTGGCAAAAAAGCCAAGTATCATGGATGTTATCATTTCGCGCCCCTTAGCTCTGTTGAGTGTTAATCCAACGAGCCAACCGAGGAAGACAGATATCAAACTTGCTATAACCATCGCAAGTAGAATACCTTTTAGACCTGTGACGTTCCAATCCACAACAAAGAAAAGCGCAGCCTGAGCAGCCATAGCCCCAAGAACTATAGCAAAATTCAAACCAAGTCCTGCAATGACTGGGATGATAAGAGCGAGGACAAGAAATGTATTTCGGCTTAACCTTCGGACAACTTCGGATAATAAGAACAAAGGTGGAATCTTTGCTGCGATAACCGCTCCCAAAGTTAGTAGGAAGAAAGCTATCGGTACTATATTACCCAAAAGGATTGATTTTATTCTGCTTACTACGTTCTTTTCCATATCAATTTGCCTCCTTTGGAGCGCGTGTCAGTGCGTAAAGTATCATACCATTACTTACGATAAGCCTCATAACTTCGGTGATATCACCGCGTGTTACTTGGCTCAGCACTGGCAACGCGACTGTCAGAAGAGTTTGGAAAATTATCGTTCCCATTACTACGTTTGTTATCGTAGCTCTCCTTATCGACGCTCCACCTATCAAAATAGAAGCAACGGCAGGAAATGTCATGAAGAGCGGTGCTTGATAAAGTTGAACAAAACCGTAACTTTGGGCATAAACAACAATTCCTATGCCTGCTAAAACTGTTGATAAAATCACTGCATTCCTTCGTGCAGCTCTTGGTTTAACACCAGAACTGACTGCGTACATTTCATTCTGTCCAACTAAATCGATAGATAAGCCAGCTTTTGTTTTGAAGAATAGATATATGATGAAACACATAAAAGCAAAGAACAGAATCAAACCTGTTGGGAAGTAGAGGTCTCCGATAATTTTGAACCTTAGAAAGTTATTCAGAACCTTATCAAAATACCCTTGTAACGTTAACGTATACCTCAGTCCAACACCACCGATGGCCCATACCATCTCAGGATTTTTAAACGGGAGCACCAACCACATGATGGACATAAATGCGACGATTGAATAACCAACGTACGTTTCAACCATCATCTCTTGTCCGCGCACCTTATCAAGCAACCAAGCATATATCCATCCAAGAACCAAATTGAAAGCTATCGAGATGGCAACTGCTACAAAAAAGCCTATCGGGCCTGTTATGTGATTCTCCATAACGATAAGCATCCCCAATAAGCCGCCAATGATACCGACAGGTAAACCAAAATTTGGACCTATGCCGGCCCTAATTGTCGGAAGCATAGCGAGGACCAAAACACCGTTCATACCAATTCTTACCAAGGAATCATTTATCAAACCAGTTATAGAAACCGAAGTAAACGCAGCCAAAACAAACAAGGATAGTAAGAAAAGAATTATGACCAGTATAGGAATATCAACCTTCTTGAAAATCTGTGTCAGAAAGTTCTTAATACCCATAGCCTCACCCATTTGCCTTTACCTCCTTTAGCTCGCCAGCCATAGCCAAGCCGAATTCAACATCTGGCGCTGTTGGTGGTAGCACTGCAGCGAGCTTACCTTCAGCAACGATAGCTATTCTGTCACATATGGATTTCAGCTCTGCCAACTCACTTGAGGTAAGTACAATGGTAATACCGTGCTCTCTGTTGAGTTTCACCAAATAATCAAGAACAAGCTTCTTCGCACCAACATCTATTCCACGTGTCGGTTCTGAGACAAACAGAAGTTTCGGATTGAGTGTAAACGCACGTGCAAGACATACCTTTTGCTGATTACCACCACTGAGCCTTCTTACTGGTTGCGTGGGTCCTTTGCATCGTATATCCAATTCCCTTATTAACTTCTCGGCATGCTCTCTGATAGCTTTTCTGTCGTATATGGTTAAACCCAGGAACTTCTTTGTGAACATTCCAAATGCGGTGATAGCGGTGGCGACTATGTTCATCTCGACAGATTCATCAAGAAGCAATCCAACCCCTCTTCGGTCCTCAGAGACATAAACTATACCACTTTTCAAAGCGTACATTGGAGAGTTCAATTGGTACGCTCGTCCCATGAAGGTTACATCACCTTCGGCAGGGTAAAGTCCAAAGATACCGTTTGCAATGCCAAGTTTTCCTTGCCCTGCAAGTCCTCCAATACCAAGAATTTCTCCTTCTTTGATATCAATTGAAAAGTCTTTCACTTCCTCTCCGGGCATATGAACTTTCAAGTGCCTTATCGACATTATAATATTGTTCTCATCCATTTCCTTTTTCCTCGGTGGGAGCTCCACATTCTCTATTTTTCTACCAACCATTTTTTCCGCAATTTCGTAGACGGTGAACTCTTCTTTGTTCCCTTCAGCAACAACCTGTCCATCTCGTAGGATAACTATCCTATGAGCAACCTCTAAAATTTCATGGAGACGGTGTGAAATAAATATGATAGAAATGCCCTTTTCAGAAAGCAATCTGATAATATTCAGTAGGTTCTCCGCCTCTGATTCCGTCAAAACGGCAGTAGGTTCGTCAAGAACAAGAAGCTTCAACGTCTTTTTGTCGATTTCACGAGCTATCTCAACAAATTGCTTGTGTGCAACCGGAAGGGATGCCACATATTCCATTTCGTCAATTGAGTACATTTTAATAGTATCAAGTGCCTGCCTTGCATCTTTACGCATAGCAGGTATATCTAAAGTTTCGAGTCTTTTTCCATTTTTTCGTAGTAATTTACTGAGTATGTTTGGTCTGGTAATCTCTCTGTTGAGCTTTATGTTCTCCGTCACTGTGAATCCGGGAAGTAACATAAATTCCTGATGTACCATCCCTATTCCAAGCGACATCGCTTTAGAAGGAGAGTCTATATCAACTTTTTGTCCATCGAAAATAATCTCTCCTTCAAAGCCTCCTGTGGAATGTATCACAGGCATCCCGAAAAGGATATTCATGAGTGTTGATTTACCAGCACCGTTCTCACCAACTAATCCCAATATTTCGCCCTCACCGACTGAGATAGAAACGTTCTTTAAAACCTGGTTACCGTAGTAAAACTTAGAGATACTTCTCATTTCTAAAACCATTTTCATGCTCATCCCCCTATTCAAAGGCTTAAACTTAATTTAAAGGTGTCGGCGAGTGCCGACACCCCAATTCGTGCAGTCAAAAAAACGTATCAGAATTTGTCAACTCCGAATATAACCGATTTGTGGATGAACATGTAGTAATTCTTGTATGGATCGAGTGTTCTAACTTGAAGTTCTGCCTTTGGATATTTCTTCTTTGCTTCTTCTGTCACGATGAGTTTGATACCATTCAAATTAGTTGGGCTGACTTTCTTTTGCACAAGTGCCTTAGCAATTTCGACACCTGCTTCAACAAAGAGCATGTTCATAGGTACTGGCCATGTTGCAAACCTTCCTGCGCCACCCATTTCTATGATCTTCTGGTTTACAACTCTAAGTATGTAGGTCATATCTCCTTTTTTATCTTCTGGAATGGAAATGCCAAGTGAACCAGGGAATCCGTGTGTTGGCGATGGGCAGCATGGTTCAAGATAGTATCCACCGTGTTTGAGAATCGCTTTTTGGAGAGGTTCTTGCATTCCACAGTTCGTTGAGAAGAATCCTGTCTTTGGACCATACTTCGCAAGTTGTCTTGGGACATCTTCAAGTATGAACTGCTGAGCACCAGTCAAACCTTGTTCACCAAGTGGGTCTGGAGCGGAAACAAACACGAAGTTAATTCCCATTTGCTTAGCTGTTTTTTCCATGATATCTCTTCTCTCCGCAAGAAGCTTGTAACTCATGTGCCTTGGGAATGAGTAGTGAATTATCGTTTCGACACCCATCTTCTTTGCGAGTTCAACTATTGTTTTTCCACGGCCTGGAGTATCTACTTCGAGAATAACATCTGCCGCAGGTGAAATAACCCCTGGGTCTTCGTGTGGCACGCCAACGACGAAAACGATATCTTTCCTCATTTCTTTGACCCTTCTGATTGCTGCCGTTGTTCCGGGTACACCTTGGCATATAACAATTGCCTTAACTTGTGGGTCGTATGCCAGTTCGACGATCCTTGCTATCGTTGTTTCTTGTTCTTGCATGAATTTGTCTGGATATGTCACATGGATGATTTCTTTACCGTACTTCTTAACAACGTTTTCAGCACCCCTGTACTCATCTTCGCCTTGTGAAACAGTTCCCGTGACAACGCCTATCTTAAAACCGAGAGCAGCGTAGAGTGATGTAATAAACAAAACCGCTACAAGCAATACCATCAGTTTCTTCATACCCAATCCCCTCCCTTGGAATAGTGTGGGTCGTGATAATTATATCACAAAGTTTTGGTTGTTTCAAAATATCGGATATGAGTTAAGAAAGTTGTGAATTTTGTTAATTTATAGCTCCTGTTGTTTCTTTTCTTCTCAGTTCAAAACTGATTGCTTTTTTTCTTTAGGTGGAGAAATAAAAAACAGCTTTTGCACAAAGGAAGAGATTAAAAAGTAGAAGATGGTTATATGTTTTTCTAAATTTCATCTTCTTTATTTGCTTTTCCGGTACACCGAAAGTCCCCACAAACCTTTACCTGCTTCCAATGCTTCGCGTTGGTACCGCAAAAAGTAGTCAACGTATTTCACGTTTGGCTGAATCGTCATAACCTGAGCATAACCTTCGAGAAGAAGTATCGCATTGAACATCTTTGTTCTAATCTCATCGTCTGTTATTTGACTTGGTTTTTCAAGCCAGACGTATGCGAGCAATCTTCCATACCTATCTTTTTCTTGAACATCGAACTCCAAGTATACTTTTCTTCCTGTCAGTATTTTCTTAGTAAAGGCCTTCGCTTCCGGACCATACGGTTCAACTCTTTTCACCGGGTGGTTTGTCTCTGGAGTGTTCACACCGATAAGTCTGACTTTGTATTTTTCTCCACCTAGATCAACCTTTATCGTGTCCCCATCGATAACTTCAACCACGTAGCACGGTTTGTACTCACCTTGGTACTGAAAAAATAGCACTATCATAACTAAAATTGCAGTGAATAAGCTGCCAAGCGATACGGTTTTGACCCTTTTTGTTTTGCGAGTTTTTCGCTCAGCGGTCATTCTGCCCGACCTCCATAAGTCTTTTAATCCTCTCTTCTGGGGCAGGGTGACTATAGTACCAAATTTTGTAAAGTGGCATCGGGTTTGGATTTGATAGGTTTTCTTTTACTAACCTTTTCAAAGAAGAGATCAAATAGGTCGGTGAACCAAGCAATTTGGCCGAGTATTCATCAGCTTCGTACTCCATTTTCCTAGAAAAATAGTTCATCACTGGTTCCAAAAAGAACATTATCGATGAAACGAACATGAACGCGTACGCAAAGACTGTGTATGGTTGCGAAACACCGAATATATGCGTTTCCATGAGGAATTTGTATATAGCGTTTGTTATGAAGAAAGTAAATGTTATCAGTAGTGCATTCAATACCAGCAATTTGGGAATATGCCTTTTAGCGTGGTGCCCCAGCTCGTGACCAACAACAGCGAGAATCTCATCTTGATTGTAACTTAAGATATTGTCGAATAGTACAAGTCTTCTTGATTTTCCAATACCTGTCAGATATGCGTTCTGCTTTTTTGTTCTTTTCGAGGCATCCATTTTGTATATGTTCGGAACTTTAATGCGTGCTTTATCAAGGATGGCACGAATCTTTGATTTGAGCTCTTCGTTTTCGAGCTCAGAGAACTTGAAGAAAAGCGGAGCGATTAAAATCGGTTGGATGATCATGAAAAATATTAAGATCACAAAAGCCAAAATGGAAAGTTGCCACCACCAAACGGGAAACTTAACTAAGAACCAGATTATACCGGCGATTATCGGTGCACCAATGATGACGGCAAGGAGAATTTGTAGTATCTGGTCTCTAATAAATAGCTTAGCAGTTGTCGTGTTGAAACCGTATTTTTGCTCAATAACGAAGGTGGAATACACCTTGAACGGAAGTTCAACTACGTATTCTATCGCAGCGTATATACCAAAGAAAATAAGCGCTTGGATAATCACAGAACGTCCACTGGAAAGTGACTTATCAAGAGTTGGGAAAAGGTAAAATACATAGAAAAGGGTAAGTATCAAGGAAGTTATTTTCTCAAGCGTTGCTAGCCTGACCTTGTCTTTCAAATACCTTTTTGCCTTTTCAAAATCTTCTGGTGAAAACCTATCTTTTAAGATGTCCGGTACTCTTGCACTCGGACCTGTAGAATATCTTAAGTTAAGAACATCAAGTGCAATTTCCCAAACGTACTTTAGAATGATTGTGAATAGGAATAAAAGGAAAAAGGTATTAAGCACAGAAATCCCTCCTTAGAAATTGGAATTTTTCTTTCTCACATTGTTATTTGAAATACGTGCGCTAATAGTTTACGGTCTTTATTTCCCTAATCTTTTTATAGGGCACATTCAACTCACGTGACAGGCGTATCAACCAAGGCACCTCAAGATGGGCTTTGGTTAAGATTTCGTCGTCACTAAGAACGTGTTCTGTTTCACCATCGGCAATTATCATGCCATCTGAAAAAACCACTGTCCTTGAAAAATTTTCTAGAACAAAATCCATATCGTGTGTTATGGTTATAACAAACTTTCCAGAAGAGACGAGTGATTTTATAATCCCAGCAATTACTTGTGTGGAGTACCTATCTTGTGCGATTGTTGGCTCATCGAAAATAATCACTTTCGGTTCCATCGCAAGGATAGAGGCAAGACACAACAGTTTTCTTTCAGATAATGTGAGGTCATACGGATGTTCCTCTTCTTTTCCTTTCAGCCCCACAAGTTCAAGAGCTCTTACTGAATTTTCGTAAGCTACGTGCTTATCCTTGAAAACATTCATTGGACCGAACATAACCTCTTCGATTACTTTACTCTTAAATATCTGATCAGCTGGGTTTTGGAAAACTAAACCGACAGTCTTTGCCAATTTAGCCGCTGTTGTATCCTTGGTGTTTTGTCCAAATATCCATATATCCCCTTTCGTTGGGGTTAACAATGCTTTTAGGAGTTTGACAAACGTTGTCTTGCCAGCTCCGTTTTGACCAACAATCGCAGTAGGTCGATTGTCTATTGTAATCGTTACATCCCTAAGTACAAACTCTTCGTCTTTGTATGCAAACCACAAATTTTGAACGCTTATCACATCATCGTTATAAGTCCCACTCATGGCCTTTGAAAAACTCCCTTCAATAAGCTAACTGCATCATCGAAATGCACAGGATACAATCCGTTGGATTTTTTGAGGTTCAAAACCTTGCACAAAGAAGTGTATATAGGCTCACCTACGTGGTACTGGTCAATTTCCGGCATAGAAAAGATCTCTTCAGCTGTCCCGTAGCTTATTAACTCTCCATTGTACAAGAACAGTAACTTGTCGCAGTACTCTACCAACTTCTCGAATTTATGCTCAACCAAAATAATCGTTTTTCCAAGCTCCTTTAGTTCCAATAAAGCTTCAAAGACCTCAGTTGTACCCTGTGGGTCAAGTTGTGAAGTAGGCTCATCCAAAATAACAATGTCAGGCTCTAAGGCAAGAACACTTGCTATTGCCAACCTTTGCAGCTGACCACCGGAAAGTTCGAAAGGATTTTCTTCCCTTTTTTCCCATAGTTTGAATCTTTTCAAGACATTCTCGACCCGTTCAACTATCTCTTCACGATCGATTCCGATATTTTCAAGCCCGAAAGCCACCTCTTCGAACACCGTCATCTTTGCACCACTGATTTGCGAAAATGGATTCTGAAGTACAAGTCCTACTTTCTTGACAAGCTGTTCTTTTGGAATGTGCAGAACATCTACATCATCGATTAAAACGCTTCCACTACGTTTACCACCAAAAAATGAAGGAACAAGCCCTGTTAGGGCAAAACAAAGTGTTGATTTACCAGCACCATTCCTACCGATGATACCAATGAACTCACCTCGCGATACGGAAAAGGAAATGCTGTTTAACACTTTCTTTCCAGAAAGTGGGTATTCATAGCTCAGGTCCGCGACAACTATTTTTTCTTGCTTTGACAACCTTGCTTCATCTATACTTAAATCGTTATCCATGAAATAACCCTCCACGCGATGGCAAAGATTAAAGTTGATTTCATGATAAGTTTTATACTCTTGTCAAGCATTGTCTCGGGAATTATCTTCACAAATGTTGGCTTTCTTGAAACACCAAACCCTCGCATTTCAATTGCGATCGCCCTTTCTCTGGCTTCAACAAGCGAGCTCAAGACAAGAGGACCTATGAGTGCGAAAAACGCTCTCAGTTTTTGCATTAAGCTACCTTCCGTCTCAAGTCCTCTAGAACGCTGGGCATCGATTATCGTGGAAGCTGTGGATAGCATCTGAGGAATAATTTGCAACACGGATGAGAGAATGTAGCCCAATTTCGGCGACAATCCTTTTTGAACAAGGTTTGATACCATATCAGATGGTCTGGTCGTGAGTATAAGCATTCCGAAGGCTACTATCATGTTTATCACGCGTATAATAAGAACTGTTGCGTGTAGGAAACCTTCTTTGTAAAAACTTAGTTTGCCAAGTGTAAAAATCAACGTTGCATTACCCTGATAGAACATACCTTGAATTATCAACATTGTCGTAGAGACAACTAAAGCTGCATTTATGAATCCAACCATGTTTTTCAAAACGCGTGCTAGAACTGCAATTATTAAGGAAATTAAAAGAAAGAGAAGTCCCATCCACATGGATGGGAATAAGAAAGTCAGAATGACTGAGGTAAAAGCGTACCACAATTTGGTAACGGGCTCTAGCCTATGCACTGGTGTGTTTTTCTCAACGTAGAGGCTTATCGTTCTCAAAGGTTCAACCTCCGAAATCAATCTCTCACTTTATTGTTCTTGCCTGAAGCTATATACTAGTGATTTTGGTAGTGCTTTGAAAATTCCATATGCGATGAAAACTGTCAGAACTTTATCTACTAAATCGACAACAAGTTCATCGAAGAAAGAAGCCAACCAAACACCTACATTCTTGGACCTCAGGAATGCGAAAAGTGCATCTCCCCAGACATTTCCCGTCTGACCTTCCCAGAAAATAACGTTCAGAGGTACAGAGATAACCGTCGCCACAACGGCTATGATCAAACCGCTCAGGAAAGCTCTAAATGCGTTTTCGAACATCTTTGCTTTATAAAGTAATCCAGCAGCCACACCTATACCTATGCTTGTAAGTGCGTAGATGAACGATATAGGTCCAGCTGTCAAACCGTAGATGATATTGTTGATTGCCCCGCTAAGTCCACCAACGACTGGACCAGCAAGCATGGCCGCAAGTACCGTACCTATAGAGTCCAACCACAGCGGTAGTTTCAAAGCCTCCGCAAAAAATTTACCCGCATAGTTGATGCCTACCGCTACAGGAATCAGGACAACTATCATCGTTGTGAGTCTTGAAGACCTTGCCATAATAACATCCCCCCAACTTAAGAGTCTTGAAAATTATAGAAAACCTTAAACTTTAGTCTCATATATATTGTAACATGGATCCCCATAAAATTTCCCGGTTTGAGTTATCTTAAACTGAAACAAACGTAACAGTACCTGACAAACCCGCAAGCTTCTCTCCTATGGAAGCGAAAGACATGCATTTTGGACACTAAACTCAAGTTTCTAAGTTGTTAAATGCCACTTTTATGGAGTAAACAAATTTCCATAGAAGGCAAACTCGAACTGATAAGGATACCATTCCCCTTGAAATTGGGAATGTCAACTAAGGATATAAAAGGGAACGAGAAAAAATGGAAAAAATGCTGAGCGACCACTTGCTCAGCATTTTTTGTCTGTTAAGTATCTACAACCCCACACCTCATACATTATACCAGTTGGTACGTACAAAGAGAAAATCACAATACAACACTCTTTATAAAAAGCATCATTTGTCACATCGTTAAAGTGTTTACTCAAATATCGAAGAGTGTTTTGGTATTCTTTTTCTGAAGAAAATCATAGATTCTTCTATTTGCCAAGTTTAAATATTCTTCATTAATCTCATATCCAACATAATTTCTTCCTGTCATCAATGCTGCAATCGCAGTTTGTCCGCTACCCATAAAAGGATCTAAGACGACCTCACCTTCAAAAGTATAAAGCTGAATACAACGGTAGGGAAGTTCTACAGGAAACGGTGCGGGATGTCCTATCTTTTTTGCAGACTCAGCTGGAAATGTCCAGATACTTTTTGTAAACTCCAGAAACTCTTCTTTGGATATGGTACTTTTTCGACCCTTCGGATTTTTTCTTGTAAACGTTCCCTTTGAGAAGATTAGGATGTATTCATGTACATCTCTTAGGCTTGGATTACTGGCCGACATCCAACTTCCCCACGCTGTAGAGGAACTGGCAGTTGCACCTTTGTTCCAAACAACTTCTCCTCTCATTAAAAATCCAACTTCTAACATATCTTCAATAACATACACATGCAATGGAATATATGGTTTTCTTCCCAAGTTTGCTAAGTTTATGCAAGCCCTACCTCCTGGTACAAGGACACGATACACTTCTCTCCAAACTCTTTTTAAAAAATCTCTGTACTCATTGAGAGTTAAATCTTCGTCGTATTCCTTACCAACATTGTAAGGAGGAGAAGTGACCATCAGGTGAATACTGTTATCTGGAAGTTCTTCCATATTTTCGCTACTTTTCAGAATTATTTTATTAATTACTTCGTCCGGTAAAGGTGTCTCTACGTAACTTAGATTTTGCTCCTTAGGAAGATTTGAATAAAGATTTCTGCTATAGAAAGGCGAGGAGTCATGGTTAATCCTACTTGGTGCACCAAACGCACTTGTAACTGTGCCAATTTTTCTACTGGCCATGTCAAATTACACCATCCTTTACGTACATTAAAAACAGCTCAGCAATTTTTCTATAGTCCTCTTTCGTATATCTATCCTTTAATATTTTACCACACGAGTCTTTTATTATTTTTCCAAGTTCATCCGTACTCTTCCAACTAGAGAAGAAAATCTTTTCGTCCTTTAGGGAAGTGTTGATTAATTTCGTAATCAGATCCTTCAATACTGCGTAGTTTTGTACTGTGATAAAACCTTCATCTGAGCTTTCCATAAGATAATGGTCTGATAACTTTTCGTTTCCCGCATCAAAAGGTTTAGGATTTAGCGAATAAAATCCCTGAATAAAACCAAGGTTTTTAAGGTTATCAACTGTTCTTTCATAGTTCCTCGTGATCGGGGTGTTTCCAAGCACAACTATTGGTACACTACGTTTCCCCGGATTATTCACCCTCATCATAATACATTTCCCTACAGCTTTTAACACCGTATCCGATCTTAGAAGACCAGGATTTCCTTGATGCTTTGTAAAATCTCCTATACAATCCAATACACCGTTAGGTGAATACTTCCAATTCCAAACTATTGACATTTTAACTTCGAATATGACCAAAATTTCTTCAGGTTTTAGTTCTACAGCCTTTGTTTTGGTTTTTCGATCCGTATTTTTTGCTTCTGTCGATATAGTCAGGACAATATCCGCTGGCGAGTCTTTACTAAGTCCCAAATCTTCACACACAACATTGCGAACAACACGGAAAGGTTCCTTATAATTACTTTCCTTTGCGATATCTCCTAAAACCATTTCTAAAAGATTTTTGGTCCATTCCTCAGTGTAGTTTCCTATTAAACTGTTTCTCCCTTGAACGACGGTATTTCCTTTTTGAACATTTCCAGTTTTAGGCCAAAATGCATAGTATGTGTTTTGTTCTTCATCTTTGTAAAATATCTTTTTCAGAAGTTTTTCTCTTAATTTTTCTAAGTTGGTATCTTTTTGGTTTTTATATTTTTTAATCTGATGCTCAATTTGTGTGATATAGTTTTCGAAAAATTTCCTTTCTGCATCCTTGTTCCATAAAAATTGTTCTCTAACCAATTTCTCACAACCCTTCTGAATTTTTCTTCCTATCAACTCTGATAAACTATAAATTCCCGTAAGCCCATCGAAATAGCTTTTGAAAAAGAAGAGAAAATCCTCTTCACAAGTATAAGACTGATGAAATAGCAACAAAAGAGTACAAATTAGGTCATTTAAGTTAGTGCTTAGTGAAATCACGAAACAGAGCGTAGAAAAACTCTTTTCTAATTATACCACACTCCAGCTTCTGTTTCAAAATTTGTACAAAATCTACTTTACAACTCAATACCATATGGTATAATAAATTAGGAAAAACTAAGTAGATAATATTAGATAATTTTCGGAGGTGTGATTATGCTCTTACAAGTGAAAGATTTGGTGGCTAAGTTGAGAGAAGAAGAAAAGATTATACTTAAAGGTGTGAACTTGGAAATAGGACGAGGAGAAGTTCATGCGATAATGGGGCCAAATGGATCTGGTAAATCAACACTGGCAAACGTGATTATGGGAAATCCAAAGTACGAAGTAGTTTCTGGAGATATATTGTTTGAAGGAGAGTCGATACTGGATTTAAGAACTGACGAAAGAGCCCAGAAAGGCATCATGATGACGTTCCAAAATCCATATGAAATTGAGGGTGTCAAACTTGACCAACTGCTTTTGATTGCTTACCGCAAACTGCACGGGGAAGATAAAACGTTCTTCCAACTTGATAAAGAGATGAAGGGGCTTTTAAATGAAGTTGGACTCCCAACGGAGTTTTTAGAAAGGTTTGTTAACCTTGGCTTTTCTGGTGGAGAGAGAAAGAAGGGTGAGATTCTTCAAGCAAGGTTTTTGAAGCCCAAGCTCTTAATTTTAGACGAGATAGACTCAGGGCTTGATGTTGATGCTCTGAGAATTGTCGCAGAACAGATCAACAAGCTCAGAGCCGAAGGAACATCTCTGCTGATAATCACACACTATGCGAGGATCCTCAACTACATAGATGTTGACAAAGTGCATGTGTACGTCGATGGAAAGGTTGCTTTAACAGGTGATAAGTCCTTAGCTTACGAGGTAGAAAAAACAGGATACGCGATAGTAAACGGCACTGCAGATGCCAATTCATCTAAATGAGGAGGGATAAAGATGAGTGACCTCCATGAACTTTTGTATGAACTAAAGAAAAAAGAAGATTTCCAGATAAAGGTAAATGTCCAGCCGGCGATAAAGCTGCCAGCTGGCTTGAATAGAAAGCTCATATACGAAATCTCCGAGGCTAAAAATGAACCAGCATGGATGACAGAGCACAGAATTAAATCGTTCGAAATATTCGAAAAATGGCACGAACCAGACTGGGGCGTTACCAGGGATGAGCTCGATTTGTCAAAAATAGTTCCGTATGTCAAACCAAATGCTAAAAAGACTACCACTTGGGAGGAAGTCCCTGAAGAAATTAAACAAGCGTTTGATAAACTCGGAATACCAGAAGCGGAAAGGAAATATTTAGCAGGCGTTGGTGCTCAATTCGACTCCGAGATGATATACAAAAACATCAAGGAAGAACTGAAGAAGATTGGAGTTATATTTACAGACATTGAAACCGCTGTTAGGGAATATCCTGACCTCGTTAAGGAATATTTCATGAAGCTCGTTCCGCCAACTGACAACAAGTACGCGGCACTTCACGGTGCACTTTGGAGCGGCGGTACGTTCCTCTATGTACCTAAAGGTGTTAAAGTACCACTACCACTCCAATCTTACTTTCTTTTTGGTAATCCTGGTGGTGGGCAGTTTGAACATACGATAATAATAGCGGATGAAGGTAGTGAGGTAACGTACATCGAAGGCTGTACGGCACCTAAATACGATGTTGTGAACTTACATGTTGGAACCGTTGAAGTTTACGTCAAGAAGGGCGCAAAGATGAAGTACCTTACAATGCAAAATTGGAGCAAGAACATGTTCAATCTTGAAATCAAACGCGCAATAGCTGAAGAAGACGCCGTTATGACTTGGGTCTCAGGCTCTTTCGGTAGTTACAAGACGATGGTGTACCCTGCAACGATACTTAAAGGAGACAACTCCGTTTCAGAAAATGTATCGATTTCATTTGCAGGACCAGGACAGCATATCGATACTGGTTCTAAGGTGATACACATAGGTAAGAACACGCGTTCTACGGTGGATGCAAGAAGTATCAGTATAGGTGGTGGCTGGTCGTTCTACAGAGGATTACTCAAGATAATGGAGAGTGCAAAAGGCTCAAAAGCAAGTGTGAGTTGTACAGGGCTTATGATTGACAATAAATCAAAAAGCGACACCGTCCCGATAATTGAAGTGTACAACACGGATTCAGATGTTGGGCATGAAGCAAAGATAGGAAGAATTAAAGATGAGCAGATCTTCTACCTCATGAGCAGAGGATTAAGTGAATTAGAAGCTAAAGGGCTTATCGTCAAAGGCTTCATCCAACCAGTTGTTCAGGAACTTCCGTTTGAATATGCAATAGAATTGAACAGGCTCGTGGATATGGAAATTGAGTCTTCGATAGGCTAATCAGGGTGGTGAGCAGTATGAGCATAACGAAAATAGAAAAGACTTTGAGACTGGAACATCAAAACTTACGGGCGATTGTCCCCCAGAGAAAAACGATAGATGCACAAGACTACAATGTGGAAGACTTCAAACCCAGCGGAAATAATCTACTCGATGAATGGAGGATAAAAAGGCTTTCCGAATACCTTACGTACAAATTTCCCATGTGGAAGAGAACGGGTTTAAAGAGCATTTCTTTACCAAACGTCTTGCCATACAAAGGTTTAGAATCTCTCGATATCGATGGTTTGAATTTACTCGAATCTCTGGATTTTGAAGGAGCAGATAGAAAATTTGTTCTACTTGCCGACGTTTTCTCTTCGAGTGGGGACTACGTAACTGTCAAAGATGACACCACATTGATAGTCAACGACATCACCCAGTACGATAATATGTTGATCGACGTGCGAAGCGGGGAACTTAATCTTGTAAGAATTGTCGAAAAACCTTTCTTTGTAGGCAATCTCAGAGTGAAAGTCAGAAAGGGTGCGAAGTTTAATCTTTACAATCTTTACTTAGGAAGCAAAGATGACAGTTTACTTATTTCAAATGTTTTCATAGATGTCGAAGATAATTCAAAAACCGTAGTCAAAGATTTCTATTTCGGTGGTAAAATAAATGCTGGATACGTAAGTGTGAGAATAAGTGGTGAAAATGCCTACGCCGATGTGCGTCCTTATTATCTTGGAAGCAGGAAAACGATTATAGACATACTCTATCTCATGAGATTCTACAAACCAAACAGTTACGGAAATGTCGATGCAAAAGGTGTACTCTCTGATGAATCTAAAGTAGTATTCAGAGGCATAATGGATATCATCAGCGGTGCGAAAGAAGTCGAAGCACACCAAAGCAACCATGCAACTTTGGTCTCTCTAAAGGCTAAAGTTGAAGCGATACCAAGTCTTATGGTCGACGAAAACGATGTTGTTGCATCACATGCCGCAAGTAGCTCACCGATAGATGAGAACATGGTATTTTATCTGATGAGCAGGGGTATACCAAGAGAAGATGCGCAGAAGATGATTGTACGCGGGGTCTTTGAGACACTGAAAGATGAACTCAAACGATACAATCTGGAAGGGGTTGTTGAGAATGCGCTCAACGGTGTTCTCGGATGAGGAGTTTTCAAATATACTGAACGATTTTCCTGCACTTAAAAGAAATATCAACGGCAAGAGGTTAGTTTATTTAGATAATGCAGCAAGCACGCTCAAATGCAAATCCGTCATCGAAAAGATGACGGATTTTTACCTTTATCATTATTCCAACATCCACAGAGCTGTTCACACACTCGCAGGTGAGGCAACAGTCGCGTACGAACAAGCAAGGGAAAAAGTGGCCAATTTTTTGAACGCAAGTTCCGAAGAAATCATCTTCACAAGTGGAACAACTATGGGAATAAATTTCTTAGTGAACTCGCTCGTGAAAAGCGGGATTTTGAAAACGGAAGATACTGTATTAATCTCGCAAGTAGAACACCATGCGAATCTCGTACCTTGGGTGAGACTCTCAAAATTCTACGGCTTTAAAGTAGCTTACATAACGGCAGATGAAAAAGGGGTTATCACAAATGAATCAATTTTGAAAACTAAAGAATCTATTCCAAACCCAAAAGTTGTTTCAATTACAGGACAGTCAAATGTTACAGGTCAAGAGATGCCTATAGAGTTGATAAGAGAGACTTTCAAAAATGCAACCTTGATAGTTGACGGTGCTCAGCTTGTACCACATAAAAAAGTTGATGTCAAAAAGTTCGATGTTGATTTTCTCGTGTTTTCAGGCCACAAAATGCTTGGCCCGACGGGAATAGGTGTTCTGTATGGAAAAAAGGCACTTCTTGAACAGCTTGAGCCGTTTTTGTACGGCGGAGAGATGATAGATAAAGTTACATTTGAAGATGTTACATTCAATGTTCTACCGTACAGATTCGAAGCCGGTACTCAACACATCACAGGTGCCGTTGGGCTTGGTTATACGATAGATTATCTGGAAAGTATCGGATTTGAGAAGGTAGAAGAGCACGTTGAAGAGTTATCAAATTACCTGTTAGAAAAGATGATGGAACTTGATTTTGTGGAAATCTACGGACCAATTGATTCTTCTCACAAATCTTTGGTATCATTTAATGTGAAAGGTGTGCATCCGCATGATGTTTCACACATACTCGATGAGAATTTTGGTGTAGCCACAAGAAGCGGGCACCATTGTGCACAACCGCTAATGGGCGTCTTAGCGAAAGGATCAAAGATAGATTTTCCTAACTCAACAGTTAGAGCGAGCGTTTATCTATACAACACGAAAGAAGATATAGATGTCTTAATAGAAGGGTTAAAATACATCCGGAGGTGGTTCGAATGATATACTCTGAATTCATAATGGACTATTCAAAACTAAAGAAATTTCATGGAAAGATAGAAAACGCTCACAAGGTCGAGGAAGGTAAAAATCTTTCCTGCGGTGATGAAGTAACGCTTTATTTTCTTTTTGATGGTGACAAGATCGTCGATGTGAAATTTGAAGGGCACGGTTGTGCGATAAGTCAGGCATCAACAAACGTGATGATAGAACAAATCATTGGAAAAACAAAACAAGAAGCACTTGAAATGATGAAAAACGCAGAGAATATGATGCTTGGAAAAGAATTTGATGAGAATGTTCTTGGACCTATCATAAATTTTTACGATGTGAAGAATTATCCAATGAGGGTTAAATGCTTTCTACTTCCATGGAAAACCCTGGAGATTGCTTTAAAGAATGAATAAACAAAGTGTTCAGTTAATACTCATTCTAAAAAACACTGGAGGTGGAGATGGATGAAGAAGTTTTTCAAGGAGTTCACTGATTTCTTAAAACAGTACAACGTAATTGGTCTTGCTGTCGCAATTATTATCGGTGGGAAACTCAACCAACTTGTTTCATCCCTTGTTAACGACCTTATTACTCCGGCTATTCTTCAGCCGGTACTCAGCAGAATGAAACTCGGAAGTATTCAGGAAATTCAGTGGCATGGCATTTACTGGGGAAAGGTTCTCTCCGCTGCGATAGATTTTCTTATAGTTGCTTGGATTGTTTTCACACTGGTAAAAGCGATGAACAAAGCTGCTGAAAAAGCAAAAGTAGCTGCCGAATTGGCAGCAAAAAAGATAGAAGAAAAGGTGAAAAAAGACTAAGCATTTGCTCTAAAATACACGAAAAGCCCCGAATGACTCGGGGCTTTTGTTTTTCTGTTAGTTGTTAATTTAACCACAATGCCTACCACAGAATGAAAGAAACATACCCCACTGTATAGGAGTAATCTTGTGAGAATTCTGCACTTGTAGTGTGATAGACAAGCTCTGCATGGTTAAACAAGCTTCTTACAACCGCAACAGGTCCGGGACCGCACATGGTTATGTCGTATTTCCTCAGGTCTTCGTAGAGACCTTCCAAGTCATTCGCAAGAATTCGCTGGATGGCAATTTCGTCTTTTTTTATCGTTATTTCGTGCGGGTCGTAATGATTGAAGTCAGACGAAGCAACAACTATCGTGTCCGGGTATTTTTCTAAAATTTTTCTTATTCTTTCCGCAACATAACGCGCTGTAGAAAGCCGTTGGTCCATCATGCAGATTGGAGCGAATTGAAATTCTCCAAATGCATGGATCAACAAAGGTAGCTGAACCTCGATAGAGTGCTCATAGAGATGTGCAGCTTCATCATCAGAAATTAACTTACCATCTATTATCTCATCCGCAATTTCGGTGCTTATTTTGACACTTCCATTTGGAACATACCATTCACCCTCTCGCCAAACGGAAACAGCAGCGCCATAACCTGTATGGTTCGGACCAAGAATGATGATATTTCGCGGCCTTCCAAATTCAATTGCTCTCCTAATGCCTAATCCTGCGGTTTTCCCACTGTATACATAACCTGCATGTGGCAAAATAAGACCTATGGGTTGGCTCAGGTAATTCTTTGGTTTTTCATTACCTACAAAAGCTTCGCATACACTAGCTAGTTGGTTCGGAGTTCCCGGATAAAACTTTCCAGCAACCACTGGTCTTCTGTTCATTTCAGTCACCTTACTTTCGAGTAAACTTAATTGAAAAGCCACTCGCTTATAGTATACCACAATTTTTCTTTCAAATAGGCTTTTTTCATTAAGAAAGCGCCGGATGTTTTTTACCGGCGCTTTGAAAGTCTTTTTTAGTTATTGTTCTATTATCTTAGCTGTTAGGAAGATCACAATGTTCCTTTGCTCTATTTTTTCCTGCGTACCTTTGAAAAGCCACCCGATAATAGGCAGGTCACCGAGTATCGGGATTTTCCACTCCGATTTGCTTATTTCCTCTCGGGCAAGGCCACCAAGGATAAGCGTTTGACCATCTTTTAGTGTGATTTTAGTTGATGCTTCTCTCTTGTTCTGTTTTGGTAGCCCGCTGATGACTACAGAGTAATCGAAGTTTCCTACAGAGGTAAACAAGTCGAGATCTATTGTATCATCAAGGTTCACGCTAGGAGTTATTTTGAGTTCTATACCAGCTTCCAGGTAAGTCACGCTTTGTTGACCTTGCTGACTTACTATTACGGGTATGGAATCACCTATAAATATTCTTGCTTGCTCACCACTCTTGGCTATTATGTTAGGACTTGCTAAGAGTTTGCCCGTTCCATATGTCCCATATGGGATCTGCACGTTACTGCCCGATGTTTTGATTTGAATCTGAGCTTCGTCAACTATTTTGTTCCAAAGAGCCTGCAAATCCAAAAAGTCGACGATCTTGAATTTCAAGCTAAGTCCTCCTGTTCCTATCGATACGTAATCAGCTGAGCTCAAAATCGTTGTGATATCAAATCCAAGACTGTTCAACAAAGCTTCGTCGACGACTTTCGCTTCGATAGAAACAACCCTCACTTTGGAAACTTTTTCTATAACGTTCCTGATATCGTCAACGTTTTTCGGATCCAGATCGTAGGCAATTATTATTCCAGCGTCTGTATTCACCAAAGCTTTTCCTCCGTAGAACTCTATGAGTTGTTTAACCCTATCAGCTCCGCGTGTGACGTTGAACGTATATGTGGTCTTCGTCTTAGTGGCTTCGGGCGTAGTATCTACGACGTAAACATTTCCGGATTTCTTTAAAGCAACGCCGTAATTTAAGAGTATGGAAGTGAATGTGTCAAAATCAATGTTTGAAATCGACATTGTTGCAGTAGTAGTTATCGGTTTTGCGAAGATTACAGAGTATCCGAAGCTTTCAAAAACAGACCTAATAACACTACCCAACGGTTCGTTATCTATTTTCACGCTAATTTTTCCATCCCTTACCGCAACTTTTGAATCACTCTTCGCAACAGGTTTTGAGACGTACACCACATTACCAATTTCTCTGAAACTAACCCATTCTGAAAAGACATCCTTAAAAGTTTCGTAGTCTATGTTATTCAAACTCACAGAGAATATCCTTGCTTGAACATTATCGATTTTGTAAGATTTTCCAAGCTTGGAGAGTACTTGAGAAACTATATCAGTTACATCTTTGTTCGAAGCGTTGATAGTTATTAGTCCTTCTTTAACTACAACTTCTCCCGGCTGTGCAAGTTGAGATACTGCTTGTTGCTCTCGAACAGATGTTTGTTGAGGAAGATTTGAATAAATCAAGTAAACCTCATCTGTTTGTTTATAGCTAACACCAAACGTTTGTAAGTACTCCAAAAAGCTTTTAAAATCTGGTACTAACAATCTCAAAGTAACGTTGGTTTTTAGTTCGTCAGCCAAAATAACTTGTTCTTTCAATATGTTACTTACCTTCATTATTATTTCCGCTAAATTCTTGTTTGAAACTTCTATCAGCAATTTACCATTTATGACGTTGTACTCACTATCAATATTGAACTGCATTATCTCCTTTTCTATATTATCAAGGCTCTCCTTTTTACCTATCAAATATACTTTATCACCAACCTTGTAATATTTAACATCTGCATCGTAAACTGAAATGATCGTCTCAATATCCTTTGGTTCAAGTTTCGTTGTTAAAGACCTTAACTCAAGCTGCGTCGAGAAACCACTCACAAAGCTCTTCACACTTGCAATCTGTTCTTTAGTTCCGTAGACTATATAACCAGCTTTGACTTTATAGGTTTTAACGCCGTACAACTCTTTTATAATGTTGTCCAAAGCATCGTCGTAATTCAACAACTCGTACTTGAGTTCAGGATATTGAGAGAGTCTTTCTAACTCCGATTTCAATTTGGCTACTTCTTCTTTCTTGCCTTTTAAATAAACAATGTCACCGACTTGGATTGCTTCTGCTTTCAAGCCAAGCAAGTCACGAAGCTTGGTCATATCTTCAGTCTTCACGTTACCACTAACTCTTAGCGTATCTATAACCATCGAGCCTTTCTCTTCATCGAAAATGGCTATCTCTTTTTGAATTTTATCAAGGCTCTCCTTTTTACCGATTAAGTACAGATTATCACCTATCTTGTAGTGTTTCACCGTGCTATCGAAAATCTCTTTTATCATCCTTATGTAGTTTTCCTCTACACTGGTTGTAACCACTCTGACCTCTTCGTCTACCCTTATCTGACCAAGGAAAGTTTTTACATTTTGTATCTGCTCCTGAGTTCCGTAGACTATGTATCCGAATTTCGTTTTGTAAGTTTGTACACCATAGAGTTTTTTCAAGACTTCATCTAAACTGTCATCGTAACTAAGAACTTCGTATTTCATCTCCGGTGACTTGGTCAGCCTGTTAATTTCTTTGATTAGTTTTTCTATTTCTTCTTTACTCCCTTTCAGATAAGCGGTATCACCAACTATCTCCACTTTAACGTTCAACCCCATAATTGTACTCAGCTTTTCCAAATCTTCCTTTTTCAAAGTGCCGGAAAGATTTAGGGATACCAAGTCAGACTGGAGGCTAAGTGATTTCAAGTATGCAGCAGCCCTTAGCGCATTTTCCGTAAGCCCAGATACCACTGCTTTTCCAAGATCTTGGAAGTATGTCACATCAGCGTTGTAAACCTTTTTGACATAATCGATGTGGGAAGTAGAAAGTGAAATCTGAACAGGAACTATGAAGTTTTCAACTGTCAAGTTTTCTAAAAATTGCTTTGCACTAAGTGCTTGGGAACCATAGATAAGTAATGCGTTTGAGAGTTCGTAAACCTCAACTCCATAAAGCTTCTTTACAACTTCAAACGCATTTTCATCGTATTTACCGCTTAGGATAATTATGTTCTTACCAAAACCTTCCCTGATGTTTTTAACCTTTTCTTGAACTTTTGAAGCTTCCTGCTTTGGCACTGTAAAGATCCAATATCCATCGGTAGAGAGACCCACCGTGTACCCTGTAAGTTTTTCCATTACATCTTTTGAAGGATCAGACGGGTCTGCCTTTAAAATTACTGTCGTTAAATTTTCTTCTACTGCTTTTTTTAACCGTTCTATCTCCTTTATCTTCCCTTTAACGAGCTTTGAACCATCCGAGAAACTTTGTAATACATTTACATTAAAGGCTTTCAAAAAAACATCATCGACCTTAACCGTTGCGGTTGTAGTTCCCATTAAATTTACAAGTTCAAGAAATTCCTTATATTTTTTCTCGCTGACAAATAAAGTTACATATACGGTGTTATCGTACGACTTGAGAATGTAATCAACTTCCGGTATGTCTAAATAACTCAAAGTGGTTTTTACAAGCTCTTCCGGCACATCTGTTAGTGTAACCTTCCAAGGTTGTGAAATAACTGGGTCTTGAAGAAAGCTTTTTACTACGCTTTCATAATCAGCAGGAACATAAAGTTTATCTCCAATAACTTGGATACCCACATCTTTGTAAAGTAATCTGAGGAATTCAGCAACGCGCTGAGGATACTCAGAAATAAACGTCTTGTATTGTGTTTCTAGTGTTGGATTTCGTGCAGGTTTCAGTGTTCTTATCATTTCCTCGGCTTTGTCCCAATCGACCCCTGAAAGGGCAACTTTCTTTATCTCCGGGAGGATAACAAAATCAAAGTCGTAGATTTTTCTCAGTTTTGACAAGAATTCTTCGAGTTCTTTGTCGTCAGATGAATAATCTATGTAATACCACGGAAGTTTGGGTTCTGTTTTCTTAGTTAGTTCACTTGCAGCTAAGCCTATAGCTGATGCGAGTATTTTGTATTGATTAACCCCACCATATGTAAATAACTTAGATTTATCCGACATAGGTTGGACATATATACTTTCCACAAACATCTTACTTAACTCTTCAACAGACACCTTGCCACCAGGAATCTGGAAGTTAAGTGCAAAGGTTCGTTCAATATCTTCCTGAGCCCCAATATACAAAGTTTGATCTTCAGCGTAAGCATAAGACAAACCTGTAAGAGTCAGGAGATTTCTCAAAATTTGTTCTATGCTCGAGTTGTTGGCCTTTGTATTTACAAATTTTCCCTTAGCGCTATCGTACAAGACAAGATTTATCCCAAAGAATTCCGCCAAATCTTTGAAAGCAACTTCGCTCTTAAGGTTTGTAAAATTCGCTGTCATTCTTTTTGTGGAAGTACTTAAAGGTAATCTAATATACAATTTTGATCCCGTAACATTGTACGTTGCACTAACGGGGGTAATTGTGTACACAAAAATATTTAAAGCACCACGAAACGGTATCACTTGGACACCTTCGACTGTTTCTGCATTCACAGGTAGATAAATAGGACTTATGCATGTATCATTTACCACTAAGAAATGGACGGTCTTACTTCCGTTTTTTGAATAGTACTGAACCGTCGGGGATTTTGTGAAGGACGCTATGACCACTATCTCACTTGAGGTCTTAACATATGTAAGGTCTGTAAGTTCTGCAAAGGAACTTGAGAAAAGAAAAAAAAGAAAAACAGTAATTAGAATTGAGGAAGTCTGCAATCTCTTCAAAGCTTTATCCCCCCTATTGATCAAAAATTATTCTTTGCTAACTCCTATCTTTTTTATTTTACCATCTGTTGTATCCAAAACAACCAAATGCTTGCTACCGATGTATATAACCTTGTATTTTGCATCGATCAACTCATCGCTAAGCCAAGATCTAGTTTCACCATTCAACGTAAGATACAATTTAGTTATTTTCGATTTTCCATCTCTGATTTCCAAGTAACCGTGATACTGAATGTTATCTGAAGTTATGTCTTCAATGAACACTGAAGAACTTTTGGATTCTAGATCTCCAGCAACTCCACTGAGCAAACTTACAAGATCCACAAAGTATGGTTCAAAAACGTTTGGAACGTTTACCTTGTATTCAACTAGTGAAGCTAGCTCTGTAATACTTAAATTCGTTTGGCTGGGAAAACTCATAGTTGCTGAAGTAGTTTCACGCGCCGAAGAAATATCACCGGAGTTCTGACTACTGGCTGCATTATTACTCGTTGAATTAGATAAGTTTGTCTGAGAAATCGCCTGTTGTGTCGCTTGATTTAAAGATCCAGACGATGGTTGTGGACTGGACTTTTTTGGCCCGTAATTTATATACAAAACAACGATAGCAATGCCCCATATAGCCACAGCTAATACAAGAAGTATTATAGTCCTCTTATTCAATGCCATCTATTCTCCCCACCCTCATTTCCTGCTCTTACTCGGAACTACGAATGATCAATGTATATTTCACAGCAGTCTTTTTAAATGCTAATGGTTCATTGAAAGATGACTTTATAACCAAGTAATCTATTGCCAGCACCTTCTCAGAAAGAAGTTCCTCCAGCTTAGCTTTAAGTTCAGCGGAAGTCATTTCGTCATCAGCAAAGGTCCCTTGGATATTGTAAATTAGCGATCTGACTTTTTCTAGCTGTTTACCCTGTTCTTCCAATTGCGATACTGTGCGGTATACATTTCTTATTTCAGAAAACTTCTGTTCAAGCTTAGAAATATACGAATATGTTTTGTTGGAAAAATAAAGAAAGCTACCAGCAAGTGACAGGATTAGCGTAAGAATGGAAATAGTTACCGCCACTTTTCGTGGTATCAGTATCATTTCATACCCTCCCAGATATAGTGGTAGTACTTTAAATCTCCCAGAAAGTTTCTCTGTTCCATTAAAGAGACATTTACATCTTTGTAGAATCTTCCCAAGTCATTGTAAACCGTTGAGGTACTGATTTGGGTTTCCGTACCGTATTCATAGAACTCCAAGTAAAATTTTTGCCCGTCGTAAAGCACCCCTGTTAAAAAGTAGCTATTTGTGCTTGATGATACATACTTCAAAAACCTGCGCAGGAAGTACGTATCTTTGTACTTTTCAATTATATAACTTCTGATTCCCTCATTCACGGTTCTTAGTTGAGATTCCTTGCTTTTTAAAGAGGATAGTAGATTCTCTACTTGGGTATCTAAGCTTTTCAAATCCGCAGTTGAGAGATTGTTAAAAACCTCGGGGTAATTAACTAACAACTTTGAAACTTTTTGCTCCTTAAGAAAATATGAGGCTGAAAAGAACGAAATAGAAGGCACGAGCGATATTACCAAGAGTACAAGAAAAGAACTTAATTTCAAAACTCTCTTCCTACCAGGTGATAGATTTAACCTTTCCAAGTTCTAATCCCCCCCTGTATAGAAGGCCAAGGTCTGCTATGGTTAGCTCTGCATGTGGCCGGAATGAAAATACAGCCTCAGAGAGTTTTGACTTGAAATCCGAGTTAGTAGATAAAAGCGCCTCTTTGAGAACGGTCGATCGACATACCAATGAAATTCCGTCGATCATTTCTAAACTAAGCTTTTCCAGTTCCGTTGTATTGATTGTGATTATCACTTCTCTGTTTATTATCGCCAATATGTCGTAAATTATGCTTCCTACTATCCTTTTAGCGTATCCTATCAGTTCTTCGTTACCACTGTTTTCAATTTCAAAAAGTTCAAACCCTGTTTCTTCTTTAATCAAGTGGTTCACTTCGTTCAACGAAAAATCAATCATCCTAACGTTCAGAATATTCTCGCCGTTCATAATCACTATACCAGAGCTGTACTCACTGAGCACAATGTAAATCCATCTACCCGGAAGCTTCTTGGCAATCAACAGCTCGGCAATGATATTTGGATAAGCGACATCAGGTATGAAATCAATATTGTACGAACTGAGGTACCTGAAGAAATCTGTCCTTTTCAAAAAGAAGGTCAAACACTTTCCAAAGAGTGAAGGAATGCACGACACGATCAAATCTTCACTAAGGTTGTAAATTCTCCTGATTTCTAATTCAGCAGCTCTGATACGGTCCTTTTCTTTCTTCGTCGGTGGTAATTCTAAGAATATCATTTGTATAATATCCCACGGCACATTTACGACTGTTATATCTTCTGGATCAGGTAGAATGAACTGTGGATAATAGCTTTTTATTCTAAGCTTACCTCCGCGGTATTTTGCAACTGCAGTGTTAATTTGCCCGTCGTTCAGACTATAAGCCACTACTCTGTTCGAAAGAATGCCCAAAATTACTTTGCACCTCCTGAAATTTTAATAATTATAGGCTCAACAGCTACTCCTGAGTATTTACCACCTTTTACCCACCTGAAAGAGTCAACCACGATCCCAGAAAGGCTGTTCTCTGAAACTCTGTAAAACTCCATCATATTAATCGTGGCGACTCGGCAATAGCTTCCCTTGTAATCTTTATACAGCTGGGATTTCCACAGACCAGCATAGATCGCCGTTTCTACATACTCTTTATTTAAATCAACGTCTGCCATTTTTGAGATACTGACTGAAAGAGCAACAAAAACCAAACTTAAGATTAGCAGAACAACCATTAACTCGATAAGGTTCAAACTTAATCACCTTACCAGCAAATTCTACCTACCAAACTGCCCCTGCATCTGGAATATCGTTGAGTACATTGTAAAAGCAATAAATGCGATAAACAAACCAACAAATGCGATCATCATAGGCTCGATAAGGTTAACAAGCTTTTTTGTATCTGCCAATATCTCTTCTTCGTAAAAATCAGCAACTTTTTCCATGACAACATCTAACTTACCAGTTTGCTCGCCCGTTCCAACCATTTCGTACACTATCTGTGGAAAAATACCTGCCCTTTTAAGACTCTCTTTTAGACTACTACCAGCTTTGACTTCATCAATAACTTTCGAAATAATCGCTAAAAACCTGGGATTATTTGAAGCTTTTGCAGCCATATCCAAAGCATTAACCATTGGAACACCGCTACCAATGAGAACCCCAAGTGTCCTTGTAAATCGTTCGTTGGCCATTTTGAGCCTTAACTTCCTAATAGGCGGAATTAATCCTCCAATGAATTCCTTAACGTACGCACCGTACACAGTATCTAAGAAAAATTTCAATCCGACACCGATTCCAATAACAATAGGCAGAAGTATGTACCATTTCTTAGTGAAAATATAGTTCAGTTTCATAAGCATTCCCAATACTCCACCTTGAGGTGTTGCACCAAAGACAGAGATAAGCTTTGGTAAAATAAATACAGAAATCACAATAACAACTGCGACTGCAAACCCGAGAATAAACATAGGATAAGCCATCGATGATTTTACCTGCTCTCTTAATCTATTGATACCCTCGTAGTAATTCGCAATTTTTTTCATCGTTACGTCCAGTACACCGCCCTCTTCACCAGCGCGGACCATGTTTACAAATATCGAATCAAATACTCCCTGCCTTTCAAGGGCGTCAGAAAACGACATACCACCTTTCATGTCGGAAGCAATTTCTTTAAGTATGTTTCGAAACTTCCTTGAAAACACTTCTTGTTCTGATAAAGTCATTATCGCATCAACGAGTCTCAAACCAGCGGAAATCATAGTTTCCAACTGTCTTGCAAAAAGAACTATATCTTTCAACCTTACCTGAAAAACCGTTTTCTTTTTCGGAACATTACGCCCAGGTTGAACTGTGCGTACGCTTGAGCTTTTCTGACCCTTTTCAGCCTTTTCAACAATATCTGTAACCAGTATCCCCTGCTCCTTGAGCCTATCAAGTGCTTCCTTTATATTATCAGCTTGGACAATTCCTTTCAATTTTCTACCGCTTCGGTCTATGCCTTTATATTGATAAACCAAATCAACTCACCAACCTTTCGCACGGATTGTGGATAAACGCAAATCTTCGAAAATCGTGCCCTTGTGCAAGAAGACCTTTCTGTCACATAGATCTTCGAAGAGCTCGGGCTCATGCGTAGCTATAAGGAATCCCTTTCCATTTTGCTTAAATTTCTTAAGTATTTCTCTAACCGAAAGCACGCCTTGGAGGTCCAATCCTGCAGTTGGTTCATCGAAGATGAGAAACTCAGGTTTATGCAACAAAATAGAAGCAATAGCCACCTTTCGTTGCTCTCCGCCAGATAACCGAAAGGGTGATTCTTTGAGGACACTTTTTCTCAAACCAACGAGCTCAAGAACTTCTTCAATATCGTTTTGAGTAAACGGGACTTGAAAATTCTTTGCAGCGTATGTGAGCTCTTGCTCCACCATTTCACTGAAGAATTGACGTTCTGGTATCTGAAATGCTACTCCGAACTTCTTACGATATTCGTAAGGATACAAAAAAGGGTCTTTACCATCATAGGATAAAGAACCTCTAGAGGGTTTTATTAGTAGGTCTATCAGATAAATCAACGTTGTTTTACCGGAACCAGTGTTTCCAACAAGTAAAATGCTCTCGTTTGATGAAAAAGAAAGATTTATTTCTCTGAGAGCTACTCTTTCAATATCCGTACTCTCTTCGAAAATCACAGAGACTTCCTTTAACTCTATCAACATCTTTGTCCACTCACCAATTCGCAAGCTTTATTACCGACTTCCAGATTTTATTCTTTCCTTGATAAATAAATCCGAATCCCGCCTTCCTTCCAAATATCCTCAGCATTTCCAAAAATATCTTTCATGTAGTTTCTAATCCTTTCTCCTCCTTTGTTGTGATAGGCAACCAACTGGAGTGTCCCTCCGGGTTTTAGATGTTCATATGCTCCAGAAACAAGATCCATCCACACCTTCTTACCAGCGACAATCGGTGGGTTAGCGATTATGTGATCAAAAACCATCCCAGACCATGGTTCGTACAGACTTCCATGTCGTATATCTGCATCTATATTGTTGTCTTTGGCGTTTATCTTCGCAAATTCAACCGCCCTTTTGTTAATATCCGACATGAATATTTCTATTTGAGGATTTTCCTTTTTAAGAACAATGCCTATCACCCCATATCCGCAACCTATGTCTAAAACCTTCCCACTTACTGGAGCGTGGTGATTAATGAGTATCTGGGTCGCTTTATCGACATCTCCAAAAGAATAAACCCCTGAGGGACTTTTAAACGTGTATATGTGCCCGCTCTTCAGTTTAAGTTGTACCTCTCTAACTTTTAAAGGAGTTTGAGGTTCTTCAACGTAATAATGTTCGAAATGTTCAGAATTTTGCAAACTGTGACCTTTTTTGTTTATTTTATCTTTTTCGTTCATTTTTTCACCTCCGTTTTATACGCTTAGCAAATCAATACGTAGCAAAAACCCTTTTCTCGTAAATTTTTTCTTGAGCTTTTGAAATTAATGTATTGAAGTCTTTACCATCTGTTCCATATTCAACTGTGCTTATTTGGATTTCGATATTCAGACCAGATTTCGTAGCGAAACCTGATACTTTCTCCTGAATTCTTTTGATCAGTGATTTGGGGTTCTCTTTGGAAAGTGTTAGTATTATAAATTCATCGCCATTTGTTCTCCCAACTATGTCACTTTTCCTACAAGATTTTGTGATTATTTTCGACAATTTAAGAATCAAATCGTCTCCAAATTCGTATCCATACATTCTGTTAATCTTCTCGAATTCCTTTATATCTATATACACCAGGTACAACTTCGTAGGGAGACGTTTTGTTATTTCCGAGTATTTTTCGAAGTACTGCGATAGAAATTTCAAGTTGGGAAGATAAGTCAGTTTATCGAAAAGGTTGATCTTTTCAAGTTCAGAGTTCTTCTCTTTTACCATATCAATTAATTCAAATCGCTCAACAACGATGGAGAGTAAGTTGCCCATCAACTCGGCAACACTTTCAAATCCAGTTTCCGCAAATATATTTTCGTGATCCCAGGTGTCCAAATTAAAGAAACCAACAATTTTCCTTTGAGATCTAATGGGAATGGAAATGAAAGCCTTTATATTATCTATGCTTTGAGCCTTTTCTTGAATGTGCTTCTCATTTTCGTTTAATTTCCTTGCAAGTTCCTTAATGATATCAACACTTCTACGTTTGATCACGTAGACGTGCTTAAATCTTCTCATGACCATCTCATGTGGAGCGAATGTGACGTTTTTTAGAATATCGTAATCATGGTTATAAGCAGCCAAATAGAAAAATCTTCCATCGCTGTCCTGCCATAGGACGCTTCCACTGTGGACAAAGCTGAGATTATCAACGGCTATTTTAAGAAGTCGCTCAAAGTCCCTTTTCTTTAGCGGAGTCGATCTATCTCTAATCGTATCCATCAGATACTGACTAAAAAGCAAGTACGTATTATTGATTTCATTCTTCAGCTCTCTTGTTTCCTTTTTTCGAGCCATTCTTATCACTCTCCGCGAAAAAATTAACAAACGAGATTATTAGAAAATAGAATAAAATGAGTACAGCTATGAGTGACAGGTAACCCGTAATACCGACCCTTATCGCTGTCAAGAAATTCTCATTCACCATACTCTCATCTCCCGTCACTTATCGACTAAAAGTTTTCACAAATTGCTTACCAGTGCAATCAGTATTCCACCGGCCAAGACGGACCCTATCTGACCAGCAACGTTTGCACCAACTGCATACATCAAAAGGTAATTTGTCGGGTCCTCTTTTCTACCGAGTTGATGAATGACTCTCGCAGACATTGGAAAAGCAGAAATTCCAGCTGCTCCAAGCATTGGATTAATCTTGTTTTTAAGAAAGAGATTGAGAAACTTTGCAAAAAGAACTCCACCAGCCGTATCAAAGACAAAAGCCACGATACCAAGAAGCATTATGTAAAGTGTTTGAGGTTTGAGAAATTTGTCTGCCGTCATTGTAGAACCTATAGATAATCCAAGAAAGATAGTAACAATGTTCGCCAGTTCTGTTTGAGCTGTTTTTGCGATGGAATTCAACACGCCACATTCTCTTAACAAATTACCAAACATCAAAAAACCAATTAGTGCCGCAGCACTTGGAGCTATCAAACTTGCAACAATGGTAACCAATATAGGAAAGACTATCTTGACTCTTTTGCTTATCCTAAGACTTTTCGGAGACATTTTTATCTTTCTTTCTTCCTTGGTGGTTAAAGCTTTTATGACTGGTGGTTGAATTATAGGCACAAGCGACATGTAAGAATAAGCAGCAACCGAGATAGGGCCAAGCAATTCTTTTGCAAATCTTCCAGCAACGTATATCGAGGTAGGACCATCCGCAGCACCTATTATCCCTATCGAAGCGGCTTGCTTGATATCGAACCCCAAAAGCGTCGCAACAACCATCGTAGCAAATATACCAAATTGAGCAGCTGCACCAAAAAGGAACATAATTGGATGCTCGAGCAGTGGCCCAAAATCAATCATCGCACCAACTGCAATGAATATCAATAATGGAAAAATTTCTGTTATAATACCTATGTCGAAAAATACGTTTAAAACACCACGGTGCAGAACACCATCTATCCACTGATCTATAGCGGAGGAAAACGGAATATTTACTAATATCGTAGAAAAACCAATGGGGACTAAGAGCGCAGGTTCGTATTCCTTAGAGATGGCGAGATAAATTAGAAAGAGCCCTATTGCTACCATTGTAACATTTCCAAAGTTCAAAGCGAGTACTCCATTTAAGAGCTCTTGCAACGCAAACACCTCCAAAGGGCTTCTGTGTAATGTCATTGCTACTTTAATATTTTAGCATTGTGAAAGCTAAAAATGGTAATTTTGCTTTCTTGTAACATCATTTTTTTCATAAATTCATCGATTTAAAAAAATTGTCAATCGGAACATATTTAAATCTGGAGCGTGATTGTTATGCTTAATGTTTCAACAACCTATATTTTCCTCCTTTTGTACAACTCGATAATATCACTGCAGACTATAGCAGTTTTTTTAAAGTACCGTAATAAGTCAATCTCAATTACCGGGGCCATCGCATCTTTCACCGTGGGGTTTTACTCTTTTGGATACGCAATGGAACTACTGAACATACTGTCTAACAACTTCGATCAAGCGTTCTTTTGGTACAAAATACAATACTTCGCAATTCCATACTTGCCTGTGCTATGGTATTTCTTTGTTTCAAGCTTTGCAGGTATAAAGATTTCAAAGAGGAAAGTTATACTTTTACTTATAATTCCAATAACAACAACATTATCTGTTTGGACAAACAATTTACATCACTTGTTCTTAAAGGCATATCTTGTCGAAGACAAGTACATAATAAGAGGACCTCTGTATTACTTACATATTTTATATAGTTACGTAGTCTCATTTGCTGCTTATTACATCATTCTAAGAATAGCGCATAAATACAGAACTATCTTTCGCAAGATTACAATCTTACATCTGTTAGCTGCGGTTGTAATACCTGTTATGGCAAGTGCTGTGTACATTATCTTTAATTTGCCAATTGACTTGTTACCTTTCGGATTGATGGTAAGTATAATCATAATACTTTTTGAAGCCCAAAGATTGCACGGGTTTGACTTAGAAAACGAAGTAAAAAGCATAGTATACGAATCTTCAAGAGACTTGATAGTTGTTCTTGATAAAGAAGGATACATAGTCAGCGCAAATGAAAATTTCAAAAGATATGCAAAGGACTTTCTTGGGAATATTGATGTACTGTACAAACCTGCTCAGAATATTCTAAGCGAAGAATGCATTGGAACTATTGAAAAAGGGCAAGGTGTTATTGAAAGGTTTGGCCACTATTTTGAAATATGGACAAGCCCACTGGTTAGCAAGAACGGAAAAAAGAATGGTACTGTGGTATTTTTCCATGACATAACAGACATAAAACTCTCGGAACGAGCCAGGATGATTGAAAATGAACGCTACAAAACACTATTCGAATTTGCCCCCGTCGGCATACTCTTAGAAGACGAGGAAGGTAATATCATCGATGTTAATCCCGAATTCTGTAAGATAAACGGGAAGACTAAGGAAGAACTTATAGGTCGGAATGTTACGATCCTTGCCCCAAAAGAAGACACTGAAAGAGTCAGAAAAAATATCCAGGAAATACTTTCAGGAAAAAAATTGATTCATACGGTGAGAAACGTCGGGAAACGCGGTGAGATCAAATACATAGAACTTTACGAAACAAGTATCATTCTGCCAAACGGGAGAAAGGGAATACTGTCGATACAAAAAGACATCACCAAACAAAAAGTTGCGCAAGAGGTAATAAGAAAACTTGCAAAATACCAACAGATAATTGTAAACCTGGCTATAAACTTTATAAATTTACCAGTTGAAAAGCTTGATGAGGAAATTTCAAGGGCCATAGAACTTGTTGCAAAAGAACTCAATGTATCAAGAATGAGAGTCTACAAGTTTGTTAAAGACAAAGATTCATTCACTTCTATCAATCCCTGGTTCTACTCATCTAATCCAAATGAATCTTCCAAAGTTGAGATTGATCTTCAAAAAGTAAGAGGTCCCGAGCTCGATAATCTCATGAGAGGTAAACAATTTGTAATAACAAAACAAAGCACGCAGAACCAGCTAATTCTAAGCCTTCTTGGGGAAAATTATTCGGCACTTATTACTCCAATAAAACTGGAAAACGAAGTTATTGGTTTTGTAAGTGCCGCTCTTAAAGAAAGGAGAGCTTGGCACCCGGTTGAAAAGAATATTTTCACACTCTTGGCTTCTCTCATCGCCAACATCGAATCAAAGAAACGGTACGAACAAGAACTGATACTCGCAAAAAAATTAGCAGAGGAGGCAAGTGTAGCAAAGAGCAATTTCCTTGCAAACATGAGCCATGAAATTAGAACCCCTTTAAACGGTATAGTTGGATTCGCCAACCTTCTTGCAGAAACCGAACTTGATGAAAAACAAAGAAAATACCTCTCAACGATACTAAAATCAACAGAAGTTTTGCTTGGAGTGATCAATGACATACTGGACCTAGCGAAGATCGAAAGTGGAAGATTACAACTTGAATTCATCGAGTCGAACCTTAAAGCCGAACTCCAAAGTTCGCTCATGTTATACGAAGCAAAAGCAAAAGAGAAAAACGTTGATTACGAAATTTACATAGACCAAAGTATCTCTGATTGTTTAATTTTCGACAGTGTTAGACTCCAACAAGTGTTGTTCAACTTGATCAACAACGCCATCAAATTCACACCTGCAGGAGGGTTAGTATCCGTTCGTATAGAAAAAGTGGGAGAAGATGACGACTACCAGTACATAAAGTTCTCGGTAAAAGATACGGGAATAGGTATTCCAAAAGAAAAGCTCGAAAAGATATTCGAACCCTTTGAGCAGTCAGATGTTTCAATTACAAGAAAGTACGGAGGAACTGGGCTGGGACTTTCTATTAGCAAACAACTTGTAGAACTGATGGATTCAAAGATCAACGTCGAGAGTGAAGAAGGAAAAGGGAGCAATTTCTATTTCACACTCAAATTAAAAAAGTGTTCAAAAGTTCCAGCTAAAGAGAGAAAGAAACCTTCTGAAATTAAAAAATACAAAGCAAAAGTCTTGATCGCAGAAGGTTTCGAGGTAAACAGACTACTCATGACAGAGGTACTCAAAAAGTTCGGTATAGAACCTGAATTTGCTTTTAATGGAAAGGAAGCTATGGAGAAGGCTTTGAAAAACAATTACGACTTGATCTTTATGGACATACTTATGCCGGAAATGGATGGTATAGAAGCTACTAAACGGATAAGGCAGTTTAACCTGAAAGTTCCAATAGTGGCTCTAACTGCACATGCAATGAAGAATATAAAAGATGAAGTCCTCGCAGCTGGAATGAACGATTATGTCGTCAAACCGATAAAGCTTGAAGAAATAGAGAGTGTTCTTGAAACGTACTGTGGCCATTTAGTTGAAAAACCAGAGGACTCAGAAACTTTAAAAAGCGGTGACCAAGCTGTTTCGGTCGAAACTGAAGGTAAAAAAGCTGAAAAAAGGCAAGATATAACACAAGATACAATCGGATCACATATAGCAAAACTAAAGGAAGAGCTAGCAACAGCTGAAAAAGAATACGGTTTAACTCCAGAATTCGAAAAAGAACTGCTTGCGATGTTTGTAACCTCTTCGAAAGATTCACTAAGCAAAATTATCTCAGCATTATCCATGGGAGATTTTGAAACCATCCAACGAGAAGCTCACAGCATCAAAGGTGCCGCACGTTCACTTGGCTTTGCAGAAATAGGAGAACTCGCAAAGGCTATCGAATACGCTGCACGTGATAAAAATGCTGAATTCAATTACCTTGAACAAGTCGAAAAGCTTTCTCAAGAAATCGCCTTTGTTGAAAGATTATTCGAAGAAAAGTTCAAAAGCTGAAAAATTCAAAGTTCAGCAATGTCCGATGAAATTTATGACATCCTCATCGAAGTTTCTCAACGAATTTGTAAGTACTTCGAGTCTTCTTATCGTTTCCTCCACATCCCTTGCGGCAAATCCATTTCCGCAAGGGATATTTGTACCATTTAAAGCCAGCTTAGCTGAATTCAGTGCCATCTGGGTGCCAATACTTGCTTTTAATGAACAGCTTCTTTTCGCTCCATCACACGTCATACCAAACAACGTAGCAAGTACGTTGTTGATGGCATTCTTAATCTGCTCATAGCTACCATCGTTCAAGAATACAATTCCAGCTGATGCACCTGCTGAAGCTATACTACCAGCCCCGCATATTGGAGTTAACGTACCCGTATAAGCCTTCACATAAATCGTTACAAGTATACTCAGTAAAACCGCTTTTTCTTTCTTTTCCTGCGATACGCCAAGATCATCTGCAACTTTCGATACTGGTACGATACAAGAAATACCCTGATTACCACTACCAGCCACCGTCATGACAGGGAGTAGTGCTCCACTCATTCGCTGATCGACACCTGCGGCAACATACCGCGGTATACCATCTAAGACTCTCCCGAAATTCCCATCCGTATTCAATCCAATTTCTGAAATCTCTATGTTATATTCAGTCGCCTTCCTGACAAGTTCCAAAACATCTTCATCAGGTTTTTGAACATAATCAAATATCTCATTGAGTGTGACAGCTTTTGCTCCTTCTTTTTTAAAATTCACGCTCGATTGTGTGTTCAGTATTTCATTCCCGTCAACAACTATTCTGCTCACGTTATCATGACTATCTGTTATCTCCACAAGTACCTCGTTATCTCCTACAACTTTTGTTTTAATATGCAAACGTATCTCGTTTTCGTATTTCACGCTGACTTTATCCTTCATCTCGTAAGCTTTAGAAACTATCTCACCAGTGACATTTTTGAAAACCTCTAATCCGAACTCGGATTTGCCAATCAAATACGCCAGCGCGGCTGCAATTTCAAAACCGTGCAGATGCGTTCCCGGGATACCAACCTCTAAACCGTTCTTGTAGGTATTTCTATCCATCAAAATCTCTATCCTATTCAGTTCCCCTTTTAGATAATCCTTCGCAATGGCCACAGAAAGCCCGACAGCTACCGGCTCTGTGCAACCGTACGAAAGTTTCACATTATCGAAAAATATATCCCTGATTATTTTTCTAATCTTCCCTACTGCGATTGGTTCTTCAAATACTGCCACATTGAACACCACCTTTTGAAAATCTGTAGAAATCTCATTCTACGAAAATTCTACAGCAAAGTTTTTTATAAATCTATCACATTTTACCCTATTTTCTTGCTGAAAAAGATAAGCATCGGACAAACCATCGGTGTTTCTTATTTTTCCTAATTCTCACTTAATTATACTTTGTGCGAACTTAATCACCTCACAACTTTCCTCACCGCGCCCCATCGTAAAAACATGTATTCCGGGTGCTCCGTACTCGATAAGCTTTTCAACAAGTTCTACTGTGAAACTTATCCCTATTCTAAACTCTTCTTCTTTTGTTTTTGCATTATCAATTGCCTCAACCAATTTTTGAGGTATGTTTACGAAAAACTTCTTCGGGATGTTGAAGACAGAGCTTTTGCTAACAACAGGTTTAATTCCTGGAATTATTGGAACATCTATCCCCACCATTCTGCAACGTTCAACGAAGCTTCTATAGACTTCTGCATCGAAGACCATCTGAGTGATAATATAGTCTGCACCAGCATCCACTTTTTGTTTGAGGAATTTCAAATCGGTCTCTGCATTCGGTGATTCGTAGTGCTTTTCCGGATAACCTGCCACACCGATACAAAAATTCGTAGGTTTCGCTTTCGTGTACAAGTACTTTCCGCTGTTCAAATCCCTTATCTGCTGCACCAAGTCAACTGCGTATCTGTAATCTCCTTTCGTATAACTTCCGTTGTTTTGGTCGGTTTCCCCGCGAATAACAAACACATTATCTACGCCCATTATATCAAGGTCGATCAAGGTATCTTCCATTTCAAATTTATTCATTCCAACACATACAAGATGTGGAACGACATCGATTTTGTACCTATTCATAAGTGCTGCAGTCAAACCGATCGTTCCAGGCCTTTTGACCTTCTGCACTTTGATTATCCTATCTTCGTGCTCAATGTAGTCCACCGCCACAGGATGTCTTGTTATGTTTATGAAAGAGATATCGTATTTCATGAGCTTATCCAAGCTCTTGTAGATGTTCTCAACATTTTCCCCACGCTTTGGTGGTATTATTTCTATCGATATGATTCTCTTTTCTTTGACTATTTCAGAAACCTTCAACTTCCCCACCTCCATTTCTCACACTTACAGTTTTAAATTGAAAGCTTTACGTTTCCATAAGCAAACAATTTCTTGTCAACAACAAACAACACACCAAGTATGTAACGTTCTCTATCAACGTCTTTCCTCACAAATTCTAAGACTTTTTCAAGGTCATCCTCGCTTTTTATCAAATTCCCGTATTTTGTTGCAAACGCATCGGCATACGTGCTACTTTTGGCAATCACACACGCAGCATCGGCATTTCCGAAACTAATCGAATGTCCTATCTTCCCAGATGACGTGCACACACCGTATTCGCCCGGTTCCAAAGCTATGGAAAGCTTGTTGAATTCGCTCTCAAAATTTGCGAAGATGCCAACGTTTACCGGCCTGCGCACGTTTATGTAAATATCTCCCCCGTTTTCGACAATGACTTCCTCGCAGTGGTGCAGGTTTAGAAGATAATTTCCTACAGATTCTGCAAACGCACCGGCAACTGCGGCCATAGGACCAACTTCTGCCAATTTCGTAGCTTCGCACATGGAACGGGCAATATCTGGAATATTTAAAGCAACGATATCTACAGGCTTAAAAGATTCGAAGAATTCCTTGCTTATCGCTCTTAATTCTTCAAGTTCTTCGTAGTGCTTTTTAACTAAATCGTAGACACCATCAAGCATTTCCAGTGTAAACTTATCAGTTGCAATTGCTAAATCGGTGTATTTGTAACGCACGTAAAATCTATCAAAGTTTTCAGAATAATAATCTCTGTAAAATCTTTTCACGACGTTGAGCTTTCTTTGGCTAAGTAAAATATCGAAACGTTCGCCATACCCGTTGTATTGTCTTCCACATCGGTTGTAGTCATTCTGCTTCATCGTATGTCCCCCGCTCGCAAAATTAAAAGTCCTCAACATCAATATGGCATTTCAAACTTCAAGTCTGATTTTTCATCTGGGAGTCTCAAACCAACAGGACAGGTATCGGTGCAGAGCATACAGTACACACACTTTGACTCATCAAATTTAACTTTGTCTTCGTCCCAGTAAAGAGCTCCATAGTTGCATACTGAAATACACGCACCACAGTTGACACATTCTTTGTGTTCGCTGAGTTTCTCCTTTGGGTGCGACGTTCCTCTAACGTACTCAACCTTTTCATCCTCCGATTGAAGAGCGATTTGAGTAACTTTAGAAAGGCTTTTCAAAGTCCGTTCCTCATCGAGCATAGCCGCCGGATTTGTCAAGAAGAACCTGCCAGCCAATATCCACTCTTTCAGAATGTTTGCTATTTCTCTTGCCTTTTGTAAACTGGAAAGGGAAGTTGTTCTAACCTCTTTCCCGTTGATTTTAACCTTTCCTGACCTCAGTTGTGCATAGCTCGCTACTCCAACGGTAGGTTTCTCTAACTTCGCATAATCTTTAATCTCCGTGTGAATTTCCTCATTGGAAAGACTGACGTAGAACGCTATCTCCTCGTTAAGAACAGGTATAGGTACTCCTACACCAACAAATAGTGTCACCCCGTAGTTTTTAAAATACGCACCTTTCACAAATCTCGGTTCCATCTTCTTAGCGTCTCCTATCAATGCAAGTGTGCGAGCTGGAGCAAGAGGGACACCATTGTCATTTTCTCGAACGTTGGATCTAAACTGTGTTCCGTACCAGGAAACGTATCCAACTCCTCCGCCGAGAAATATCCTTGTTCCTATACCTATCGTCTTCATCTTCGGGTCCTTGAGCAATGGACTGAGTTCTCCGGAAGTTGAGTAGTTCACATTCCCGTAGTTTGGTAACAACTTGCCCATGTATGTATAAAGCACTTTACCAGAGCTGTTAGTAGCTGCTGCGTAGTTTTGGTAAGCGTTTCTCGGATTAAAAAGGAAGAAATCGTTGATCATATCCTTATTGATGTACCCTCTAAAATTCTTGCCCGGATAACAATCCGTACCTTTTCCATACGCTTCAAGCAATAGGTCTTCCCCTCTTATCAACATTTCAATTACGTGCCCACCACCAAATGTCTTATCAAAATCCGACTCCTGAGTCGCACCTATGAACCCGTCAACAGCGGCAAGTCCACCATACACTTCTACACCAGCCAGCTTTATTTTTTCCATACGCATAGCAGGCATCGTATGTCCAAAGTTTATAAACGCTCCGCTGGAACACATGGGGGCAAATGTTCCTGTTGTTACCACATCCACTTTCCTTGCAACTTCTTTAACCCCTTCTTCTTTTGCCATTCTTACAACTTCTTCTGCAGTTAGAACCACAGCCTCTCCTCTTTCAATCTTCTTGTTAATTTCCTCAATCGTCCTCAAATTTTCCAAATCAACCACCCCCATTTCTACTTTTTAAGCTTCCTCAAAAAGTGCTTTGTGAACTTGCTTAACAGCCATCTTCACGTTCTGCGAATCAACCAAGAAATACATTGAAACCTCCGATGCACCTGCAGAAATCATATCAACGTTTATCTCACTCTTAGCCAATGCCCCAAACACCTTTGCTGCAATGCCGTGCGTATCTAGTAAACCGTAACCCACTACGGCAACAAGTGCCTTGTCCGTTCGATAAGAGATATCTTCTATTTCCTTAAGTCTGAGCATCTCCGAGACTCGAAGAACTTCGGGAAGGTCTTTTTTAGAAACTATTAAGTTTATCGCCGTTTGTGAAGTGACAACGAACTTAATGTTCAGACCGGCTTGAGCGATACTCTTTGCAATCTCGCCTAAAACACCAGGTACACGCCCCAAATTTGCGCCGAAGAATTGAACAATCGCTATATCTTCGGTGAACGAAACACTCTTCACACATTTCTCTGTGCGATGTTTTTCTGCAGAAATCTCCGTACAATTTTCCAGACTAAAATTTCCTGAAAAGCTGCAAACGTAAAGTGGTATTGAACGGTTCTTGAGTGGATCAACTGCGTTTGGATGAACTATTTTCGCTCCAAAGTATGAAAGCTCTTCTATCTCATCATAGCTGAGTTTCTCAAGTAACACAGGATTTTCGACAATCTTCGGGTCACCACTGAGAAATCCGTTGACATCTTTGAAAAGAACAACGTACTCGGCATTTAACGCATATGCCAGAACCGTGGCTGTATAATCGCTACCTCCACGCCCCAGAAGGGTTATATCTCTTTCCTTGGACGCACCGTAAAATCCGGGAATTATGGAATGATTACTCTTCCATTCGTTAGGCCTCTTCTCAAACAATTCCTTAGTTGACTCAAGAAGCACCGATGCATTTCCAAACTTTCCGTCTGTAATTATCCATTCTTCCGGACGCCTCAGCTCAAAGCTCAGTCCTCTTCTTCTCAACAAGGTGTGCAATACAAACGCATTAAGCCGCTCACCATAGCTAACTATCAAATCCCTTGCAAAATCAGGCACTTTTCCGAGCAATTTCAAAGCATCAAATACTTTCTCCAGTTCAAAGACCTTGCTTTCTAACTCACTCAATTCTGTTAGATTTGTACTGTCGTTAGACTCTAAAATAGAAGCGTGCAAGTTGTATATTTCTCTCAAGAAATTGTGGATATCTATGCTTTTGAAATTATTAACAGCACCTATCAGTTTATCTGTAATACCGTAAGCAGCACTGACAACTACCACTAAAGTCTTTCCTTTTTCCGACCTGAGTATCTCATTAATCTTCGCTATCACGTCTTCATATCCTTCTGGACTTTTGAAATTTGAACCACCAAACTTAACCACAACGAATCCTTCATTCTCTCTCATGGAACCGCCTCCTTTGAGAATAAATTCTGGTTATAAAAAAACGGTCGGGTGATTCTCTCACCCGACCGTCCCGTTTTCTTTCCAGCAAACTACGGGCATACCGGACGGTCGGTACGCCACATCATCATAGCCATCATATTTATTGAATTTATAAGCTTAATATTAAAAATTGAGTTATTTCTTCTCGTTTTTCCCATTCTTATTAAATTTCTCCTCTCGACTAATGATTTTCTTTGGCAAAAATTATACACGAAAACCTCCAGATTTCAAGATTGAATTTTTGAAAAATTGTGCTATAAAAAAAGCGTGTTTTGAAAAATTATCTTTAGGTCTAAAGTCACCGAAGATACTTAGGGTGGTGAGTCGAAAGTATGGAAGTTAAGTGGAAGAAGTGGAACGTACGAGGCGTTGTACAGGGAGTAGGATTCAGGCACTTTGTTAAAAATGTTGCACGAGCAATAGGGGTTAAAGGATATGTGAAAAACGAGATGGATGGTAGTGTGACTATCGTTGCTGGAGGTAATCAAGAACAACTGTCCGAACTTTTCAGAAGAATAATGGAAGGAAACGGTTGGAGTTATGTGTCTGATTACGACGAACAAGACTTACCACCGCAGGAATACAAAGATTTCCATGTTGAGTTCTGAGCTCAGAATTTCGCAGTTTTAAAATTTTCCAAAAGAGGAGATGAAAAATCATGAAAGCAGTTTGCTTCGGTCTTCAGTGGGGGGACGAAGGAAAGGGAAAAGTTACGACTTACCTTTCCAAAGATTACGATTACGTCGTTCGATACAGTGGAGGTAGCAATGCGGGTCACACCGTCGAATACGGTGACTTTAAATTAGTTCACCACTTAGTTCCATCTTTTGATGTAAGAACTAAGACTAAAGGATACATCGCAAACGGAGTGGTTGTGGATTTAAAAGTCTTAAACGACGAAATCGATGAGTTGAAGAAGATAGGTTTTGATATCTCAGAAAGAATAAAGATTTCCAGTTTAGCGCACGTCGTTTTACCGGTTCACAAGCTACTTGACGAAAAGTTTGAACTTTCGAAGGGTAGTAAGGCCGTTGGAACAACGAAAAGAGGAATAGGACCTGCCTACGCTGACAAGGTTCACAGAATCGGGCTAAGGCTTGTTGATTTGAAAGATAAAGATGTTGCCCTTGAAAAATTGCAATTCATCAGCGAGCTCTACAAAAATCTCTACTCGATAGAATGGAGCGATTATAATTGCGTTTTTGAAGAGTACGAAAAACTCAAAAACTACGTTGTTTCTCCTCTTGAAATTAAGCTCGAGTTAAACAATTCAAATATTCTGTTTGAAGGCACTCAAGGTGTTTTGCTTGATGTCGACATGGGAAGTTATCCGTACGTTACGGGTACTTACTGTAACGTGACCGGAGTTGAAGCTGGATTAGGGTATCCGGTGAAAATTGACAAACGCATAGGTGTTTTCAAGGCATATCTCACAAGAGTCGGAGAAGGTCCCTTCCCAACCGAACTATTCGGTCAAGAAGCAGAAGAACTGAGAAAAGCTGGAAAAGAATACGGTGCAACAACTGGAAGGCCAAGAAGATGTGGATGGTTGGATTTACCGCTTCTCAAGTACGCTATCGAAATTTCCGATTGCTATGAAATGATAATGACCAAAGCGGATGTTCTATCTGGGATGGAAAAAATAAAAATAGGCATCAGATACAAAATCGGAGGAAAAATGGGAAAGAGTGTGGAAGCGCCTTACGAATTAGACATGCTTAATAAAGTGCATGTAGAATACTTAGAATTTCCTGGCTGGAAGAGTTTAGATGATAAGAATTTTGAAAAATTCGTCAACTTCATCGAATCGGAAACTGGAAGAAAGATAACCTACATATCCACTGGTGCACTTGTCAGCGATATTGTGGAACTTGGATAGCAAAGATAAATAACAGAGGAATTTTTGGTGAGAATGATAAGATGAATAAAGCCGAAGTCAGAATAACTATTAGATTCTTTGGTAGTTTAGTTGACTTAGTTGGAGACAGATATGTAAAAATTGATGCTGGGATTAACCAAACAATCAAAGATTGTATAGAACGCCTCGGTGTTCCGCACACCGAGGTGTATTTTATAACCCTGCGCAAAGACTTTGTTCGCTTTGACAGGATCGTTGAAAATGGCGATACGTACTTTGTTTATCCTGAGTGCAATTTAGACATACCTAAAGAGTACGTTTTAACTCCCAAGTACGCAGGCGTTCCGAAGTTCATCTTGGATATCCACCTTGGAAAACTTGCAAGGCTTCTAAGGATGTTAGGGATAAGTGCAGAGTACGGCATCGTGGAAGATGAGATGATCGTTCAAAAAGCGGTGAGTGAGAATCTCATTATACTGACACGCGACAGAGGTATGCTGAAAAAGAGTGAAGTTGTCTACGGTTATGTTGTAAGATCTGATAAACCTGAGGAACAACTGAGAGAAGTAACACTTAGATACGGCCTTCAAAGGTGGTTTAGACCCTTCACAAGGTGCATGGAGTGTAACGGTGAACTTATAAGTGTTTCAAAGAGTGTTATACTCGATCAATTACCTGAGAAAGTTAAGGAAAATTATGATAAATTCGCAAAATGTTCCAAATGCGGGAAAGTGTACTGGGGTGGAACGCATTATGAAAACATGAACACTTTTATAGAGAAATTCCTGGAAAACCTTTCAAAAGGAAAGTAATTAAGAATTCTTTCCATCATATACCTTCTATCGGTTTACTTTTCGCTTTTTGTATTGCAAATCATCCTATTAGTTTCAAACTCATGGACATCTCAGAGACTTTTAAAACAATTGTTGATGGATTTAAACTAATGCTTCTTACTTGTACTATTCTTGTCCTTGCGTGGTCTATCGGCAGCGTGACCAAAGATGTTGATCTTTCAGGATTTGTGGTATCTTCAATAAAAGAAGGAACATCTTTTTCATTAGTTCCTGGAATAATTTTCATAGTCGGGGCTCTCATTTCATTTGCTACGGGTACTTCGTGGGGAACTATGGCTATTCTAACGCCGATAGCTATTCCTATTGCCTACAAGCTTGCGGGAGACGCTTGGTTGTCTGTAACGGTAATGTCTGGTGTAGTCTTTGCAGGTTCAATCTTTGGTGATCACTGTTCACCTATATCCGATACGACAGTACTATCTTCCACATTTGCCAGCTGCGATCATATGGATCATGTTAACACACAGTTGCCATATGCAGTTTTCACAGCTTTCGTAAGCTTAATAATGTTCATTCTCTACGGGTCTTTTAAGATATCACCCTTTGTACTGATCTTCATCGGTCTTGTATTGATAATTGCCTTGGCAAGAGTACTCCATGTTTATTCTCTTAGAAGATATCAGTTCTCTGAGAAAACGTATGCAGGATCGTAGGGCTGTTTGAAGTTAGTCTTCTATTAACACGGCCGGGATAGTTTTTTGAATTTCCAAAGATAATTCTATCCTGGCCGTTTTTGTTTACGTTTTATATTTCGAAGAGTCCATTTTTGTGATTACACTAACTTGGATATTTACCACCCCATACCTTAACGATAGGTATATATATAACGTTAAAGTATTTAGTAGTAGTATTATATTATAGGGGTGGTAAATTTGGTAAGTTTACATGGATTTAACACAAAAACGTTGTGTTTATGAATCTTATAGACGTATATTACAACTTACCACCTTTTTGTTACAACTTACCACCCTGGTAAGTTTTTTCAAAAAAATTAGAATTCATGCAGCTAAAAAGGTGGTAAGTTTTTCTAACACCGATGGATAAAAGGGATAAGTACAATTAGGTAAGCCTAAAAGCTGTGAAATTTTTCACTATTGGTAAATTTGGTAAGTTTCTTATTGCGAACGGTTCTCAATAATCTATAAGTAGATAGCTAAATTTGTTTTCTACAAGATACAGTGGTAAAAAACTTACCAGAGGCGGTAAAAACTTACCAGAAACTTACCAAAAACTTACCACTAATCAATAAGTTGTGGTCGAGTTTTTACCACGAACAATATGTAGTATGAAAATTTGCTATGTTTTTTCTTGCGCGGGCTGTTAGTTTTGGCTAAAAAAGTTGTGATGATAAATGATGTAAACAAAGGCGGTTCACTTGATGGTTGGAAGTTCAATCTTATCTGTACATCCGGCAAGCCAATATTTGGTATGTAGAGACGGATATTTCGGTACAGTTTACATATCTTGTGGAGCTACAAACTAGAGCTGTCGATTTGATTTTCTAAGTAGAAAATTAATTCGACATGATGGGGCTAGGTTACAAAACTTTTGGTGTTCATTTTTCGAAATTTTATTGTATAATTAATCTGGTTTGATAGTTAAGATTTTTGTCAGGTAACTGATAATCGAAAGGTGAAAATATGTCTAAAAAGTTTATAAGAATCTTGTTCTATGGTATGACACTGCTGAGTGTTTTGATGTTGTTATTCACCTATAAATATGTGAAAGCAATAAAGAATGCCCCCCTTGTAACGATAGAAGGTTTAAGGGGGAATTATGTGCTTAACGGATCTGTTTACAACAATCAGCGACCTTTAGACGTTGGTAGATACGTTGTTTTTGGGGAAAGTGTCCTACGACTTTACGGTAATCGGGTAAAGGTTGTTAAAATACCGTGCTTCGAGGTGGAAGTTATATGGGAAAAGTGAAAATTGTCGAACCGGTTAATTTAGTTATATTTATTTTTTCTGCTCAGCTTGATTATTGGTTTGAAGTTGTGAAACCGGATTTGATAGCACTTTTCGGACCGATAGACTACATCAGCCCGGAGCTGGACTTTGAGAAATATACGCTCTATTACAACGAAGAAATGGGCTCCGGAATAACAGGGAGGTTAATCAGCTTTGAGAGGTTGATTCATCCATCACTGCTGGCTTCGATAAAGGTTAAAACAAACGAATTGGAAGCTAAGCATGCAGTGGAAGGGAACAGGAGGTTCAACCTCGACCCTGGCTATATCCACCATATGCAGTTCGTTTTGGCAACCACCAAAATGTGGCCTCACAGGATATATATAGGTCAAGGGATATACGCAGAACCAACATTAATGTACATAAACGGTAAGTGGAAAGACTATGATTTTACTTACCCGAATTACAAAGAAGAGGTCTACAAAGCGGAACTTTCAAAAATTAGAGACCTGTATTTAGAGAAAAGGAAGGAATACCTAAAAAGCATCATGCGAACTGTTCGAGGTAAAGAATGTAAGGAACGAGGAGGGCGGAATTCTTGAAGTTATACATCGTTGTTTTGGGATGTCCCAAGAATGAGGCAGATTTTTCGTTGTTCAAGCACCACATTCGACAACTTGGACACGAAATTGTGGATGATTTAGATGAAGCAGACGGAGTAGTTGTTGATACGTGTGGGTTTATATTAGATGCCAAACAAGAGTCGATTGATACGGTTTTGGAGTTTGTTGAGCACAAAAAGAAGCTTGAGAAAGAAGGGAAGGATTTCAAAATCTTTGTTACTGGATGTCTGGTTCAAAGGTACCCTAAAGATTTGCCAGTGGAAATTCCGGAAGTTGACGGATGGTTTGGAGTTTTGCCACCCAAGGTTCTGGCAGATAACCTAGAAAAAACAAAAAAGTACATAACGGATCCTATAGCGGTATACGATTTTGAGGGAAGGGTTGATGACGACCTTCCGTACGCGTACGTAAAGATAGCCGATGGTTGTGATCGTGCATGTACGTTTTGTACCATACCAAAATTCAAGGGGGGTTTTGTAAGCAGAAAAATTGAAGACATAGTCAGAGAGGTTGAATACTTGGTTTCAGAAGGTAAGAAAGAGATTATCTTGGTAGCACAGGATACAACGGGATACGGGGTTGATCTGTACGGGAAGCCCATGCTTCCAGAGTTACTCAAGAGGTTAAACGAAGTACCTGGAGAATTTTGGATCAGGGTTATGTACATGCACCCAGATCACGTAACGGACGAAATCCTTGCTGGGTTTTCTCATGAAAAAGTACTCAAGTATTTCGACATCCCAGTCCAACACGGTAGTGCGAAGATTTTAAAACTGATGAACAGAACGAAAACACCTGAAGAACTCGAGAGATTGTTTGAGAAAATTAGGGAAATGTACCCTGAAGCTGTGCTTAGAACGTCGATAATTATAGGTTTTCCCGGAGAAACGGCCAAGGATTTTGAGGAACTTCTGGAGTTCATAAGGCGTATTGAATTTGACAAGCTCGGGGCCTTTATCTACTCAGACGAAGAAGATGCACCATCGTACAAATTGTCGCACAAAGTTCGACTTTCAACGGCTCAAAAAAGGTTGGACCAACTAATGGAAGCACAAGCGGAGATTTCGCTGCTTAGAAATCAAAGGTACGTGGGAAAAGTTATCAATGTGTTAATTGATGAAGAAGCAAGTGGCGTGCTTATAGGACGTGGGTACATGGATGCTCCCGAAATCGATGGTAACGTCTTTTTCAAAGGCAGCAACAAGAAAGGGTTTGTGAAAGTGAAAATTACAGAAGCTGATACATACGACCTGGAGGGAGAACTGGTTTGAGTACTTCTCAAAAGGATTCAAAAAATGCACACGGCAACGTTATTTTTAATTTGCCAAACACGATAAGCTGGTTGAGAATTCTTTCAACAATTCCAATCGTACTTTTAATGTACCTGGATAACTACATTTGGGCTTTTTTGCTCTTTCTACTCGCTGCTCTCAGTGATTATATAGACGGTTACTTCGCTAGAAAGTTGGGGCAAGTCACAAAGCTTGGCAAGGTGCTCGATCAAATGAGCGATAAGATTTTGATAACATCGATTTTTGTTGTTTTTGTAGAGGTTGGAATGCTTCCAGGCTGGTTAGTTGTTATTTTGGTTTTCCGTGACACCTTGGTTAGTATGGTGCGTATGATTGCATCGGAGGCTGGGAACATCATAGCTGCAAACATATTTGGAAAGATGAAAACGGTCTCTCAGATGATTTTGGCAATAAGTCTTTTCTTAGAAAAGCTGAGTTTTTTTCAACTGGAACGTCTGCTTGATAAGGCAAATACGATTTTGATATACTTCGTAGCTTTTGTTACCGTAATATCTGGTGTGCTCTATACCTACCAGAACCGAGAATATCTGAACCGATGAGTGTGTTTTGAAAAAGGTCCACATACTTATTTAGAAACTTGGAGGGGTCTACTGTGAGGACGTTCATAGCTATAGACATAAATCCGGAGATACGAGAAGTAGGACAGGAAATCATTGACAAACTCGCTTCTATAGGATTCAAAGCCACGTGGACAAAACCAGAAAATCTTCATCTAACATTATTTTTCCTTGGAGAGATGGATGAAAAGGCTGTTGATTCAATGGCCCACGCACTTCAAAAAAGGTTACAAGGTTTTCCTTCGTTTAGCACGAGTTTGTCAGGTTTTGGTTATTTTAAATTCAAACATTCACCGAGGGTGCTGTTTTTGAAGCTTGAACCCACGAAGTCTTTGCAGAGGTTGTTCCTTGAAATGAAGTCTGAACTCAACAAGAACAAGATCAAATACGATGAACAAGGGAACTTTGTTCCACACGTTACGTTGGGCAGGGTAAAGGAATATCCGAACGATTGGGAGAAGCTCGTTGAAGATATCCAAACGCCGAAGATAACACTCGTAGTTGACGGGGTAACCATTTACAGCTCTACATTAACACCACAGGGTCCCATTTACAAATGGGTATATAAACTGAAATTTGAGGGAGGTTTGATGAAGAATGTCAGATGAAATGAAAAAAGATGTACTTAAGAAGGCCATTAGCAAAATTGAAAAGCAGTACGGTAAGGGCTCCATAATGATTCTGGGCGATGAAAACCTCGTCCAGAGCATAGAAGTTGTTCCCAGTGGGTCACTCGCTATCGATATCGCTTCTGGTGTTGGTGGATACCCACGTGGAAGGATTATAGAAATATATGGTCCGGAATCAAGTGGTAAAACCACGATAGCACTACATGCGATTGCTTCCGTCCAAAAACAAGGAGGCATTGCAGCATTTGTCGATGCAGAACACGCGCTCGATTTGAATTACGCAAGAAACCTCGGAATAAACCTTTCCGAACTTCTGATTTCTCAACCGGACTACGGTGAACAAGCACTCGATATAGTCGACGAACTTGTTAGGAGTAACGCGGTGGACCTCATAGTTATAGACTCCGTTGCTGCACTTGTACCGCGTGCTGAAATAGAAGGAGCGATGGGAGATGCACAAATAGGTCTCCAAGCAAGGTTGATGTCACAGGCACTGAGAAAGCTCGCAGGTAATGTCAACAAATCCAAAACCGTAGTTATTTTCATCAACCAAACGCGTATGAAAATAGGCGTTATGTACGGAAACCCGGAAACAACAACTGGAGGAGTCGCATTAAAGTTCTACGCGACGATGAGAATGGAAGTCAGATCTTCCGGAAAGATAGTAGAAGGTAACGAGCACATAGGGAACGAAATAACGATTAAATTTGTTAAGAACAAAGTCGCGCCTCCATTTAAAACAACGACTGTGGATATAATCTATGGAAAAGGTATCGTTCGTGAAAACGAACTATTCAACATCGCAGTTAATGAAGGGCTCATAGACAGGCGCGGTAGTTGGTTTACATACGAAGCTCTTGATGGAAAAGAGCATTCGCTCGGACAAGGAAAGACAAATGCTGTGAGCTATCTTGTTGAACATCCGGAAATAGCAGATGAGATCGAAAAACGGATCCGTGAAAAATACTTTTCTAAACCAGTAGCTGAAGAAACAGAACTTACAGAAGGAACGAAGAATGCGGAGAAAGCGACAAAGTAAATATAAATTTGAAAAATTTGACGAGTTTGATAGATCCGATGTCTACGGCGAGGGATTAGAAAATCAAAATCAATATACCCATAAAGGAGGCTCGAAAAAGAGAGCAAACTATGATCCACTTACCGTTGCGCTGAGATTTATTAAATTCAGGGCTAGGTCTCAGTGGGAAGTAGAAAACAGGCTTAGAAGGGAAGGATTTTCAGAAGACGTTATAAGTCAAACAATAGAAAAACTTAAAGAAAAGGGTTTCATAGATGATGAAAAATTTGCGTACCTTTACGCTTATGACAGCTTGGTGATCCACTACAAGGGCCCTTTTAGAATACGTTACGAACTCAGGCAACTACATGTGGATGAATATATCATAGAAGATGCTATAAAGAAAGTCCTTGAAGAGGTAGACATCCAGGAGATAATTGAAAAACTAACTAAAGGTTTAGACGAACACAAAAAGCGAGAAAAACTATACAGAAATGGTTTCGGAGGTGATTGGTAATGGAGATTTTGATATACATAGTCTTAGCGATAGCAGGTATAGCATTGGGATTCTACCTTGGTAGCACGGTTGGTAGAAAAAAGGCACAGGAAGAGATTGAAAAGAAGCTCAAAGCTGCCAAAGAAGATGCCGAAAGTATAATAAAGAACGCTGAAAAAGAAGCAGCTGAGATAAAGAAAAGAATGATTATCGAAGCGCGTGAAGAAGCGCATCAGATTCGCGAAGAGATAGAAAAAGAAAGAAAAAGAAGAGAAGAAGAAATAAAGCAACTCGAGGAAAGGATTTTAAAGCGTGAGGAATTATTAAGTAAGCGTGAAGAGATGCTCGATAAGCGTGAAAGTTTCGTTGAAAACTTAAAGATAGAGCTGGAAGCAAAAGCGAAAGAAATTGAAGCAAAAGAAAAGGAAATTCAAGATAAGTTTACCAAACTCGCAGGGCTTACACACGAGCAAGCCAGAGAGATCGTGCTCCAAGAAGCCAGGGAAAAATACGAACATGAAATTGCAAAGGTTTTTGTCCAAATTAAGGCAAGGTACGAAGAAGATGCTGAAAAGTACGCAAAAAAGGTTATAGCGGATGCTATACAAAGGT